>JBGTDA010000246.1:0-46066 GCA_041748555.1 Rhodonellum sp. | reverse complement strand
ATTTCTTCAGCTGGGAGGGCCCATTTAACGGCAGGTTTTGCCAGAAGACCATGAACAAAAACCGAAATGATGATGATCAAAATAACCAAGGCCAAAAGTTCTTTTTCCTCCGGAAAATGCGTGGCATCAAAGGCATAAAAGATATAGTACAAGGAACCGATTCCCCTGATTCCGAAAAACGAAATCAGCAACTTTTTTTTCATGGGTATAACTGTATTAATCAAACCGATCATCCCCGTAAGAGGTCTGACAACAAAAAGGGTAACTAGAGCGGCAGGAACCATGTACCATTGAAAATCAGCCCAAAAATAATTCACCATATAATATCCCAGAAAAACAAAAAGTACCGCAACCAGCAAACTTTCCATTTCTTCCGAAAAATCATGTAACAAGCCAAGATAATGATGTGTCTTTTCAACTGATCTAAAAGCACAGGCCGCAACAAAAACAGCCAAAAATCCATAACTATGGGCGATTTCTGCCAAACCATAAGGGATCAAAGTAAGACTCAGAGACAGCATTCCTGTAGATATCCGTGGAATTTTTGTTTTTATAGGATCAAATGAAAACAGAATTTTACCCATGCCCCAGCCTACTGCTCCACCAATTCCTACACCCACGATTATTTTATAGAATAAATCAATCAGCAACCAGCCCTGAAACCAGTTTGCCGGAGCGGCTCCCGCAAGCATCATGGCGATAGCCATATTGGTAAATGGAAATGCCAATCCATCATTCAGTCCGGCTTCTGTTGTAAGGGCAAGTTTGGACAGAGAATGATCTTTTTTATCAGGTGAAGAGGTCTGGACTTCCGCAGCCAAAACAGGATCAGTCGGTGCGATGACTGCACCGAAAAGCATCGCTGTAGCCGGAAGAAATCCCAAAAACCAATATCCCATTGCTGCCAACATAAATATTGTCAACGGCATGGTGATCAACAACAACCAGCGGGAAATTCTCCAGTTTCTCGCTTTAAAAGGGTCATTCAGTTTCAACCCAACAGCGGTCAGCGAAACAATTACTCCAAGCTCAGTCAGCCTTTTTGGCCAGTAAGGATCATCTGCAAGATGTCCTAAGGTATAATCCAGAGGAAACAGGAAAATCAATATCCCAATGAAAAAGTAGATGATCGGAGCTGTTATCATTCGCTTTTCAATTACTCTGGGAAGAAGACCTGTCACAAAAATGATGATCCCAACATAAATAACATTCTGGTCATACAGCTCCATCTCAAAAAATGACCAATCATAATTTTCCAATAAGGCCTGTGGTTTATATTCTTCTTCCATCTGTGCTCAATGATAAAATAACAATGCCGGATCCTTTAACTCAACCTTCTGCTTAAAAACCCAAAGTACAAATAACAGGAATTATTTGTAATATCCTGACTTTTGATAAACTGAATGAAATGATGAAACAGAATAAGATAAGCACATTTTTTCTTTGGAATATCATAAAAACAGGTTAAATCAGGCTATTATAAATCCTTCTATATTTAAAACTATGTCAATTTCTAAACATTGAAAAATGCGGGATTTTCAACGTTTTAAGTTTATTTTGCTGCCTTACTGCAGCTTTCACTATATAAGTCAAAAAAAAAGAAAAAATTAACTATTTTTAAATTCTCTCATTGCTTTATACTTAAAAAAGCAGTAGTTTTTTCAAACTCGGATTTGAAATTCATCCAATTATAACCCTTAAATCATAAAATGATATTCAATGATGAATCTGACCACTGAAAACGTATTATTTATTGGTTCCCTCTTGCTTTTCTTAAGTATCCTAGCCGGAAAGACCTCTTATAAATTTGGGGTTCCGACACTTATATTGTTCTTATTTATCGGAATGGGTGCCGGTTCTGACGGAATCGGGATACAATTTGATAATCCTGAAACTGCCCAATTTATAGGAATCGTTTCCTTGAATTTCATCCTTTTTTCAGGGGGTCTTGATACGAGTTGGAAATCCATTAAACCGGTTTTGGGACAGGGAATTGCGCTCTCCACATTTGGAGTATTTATTACGGCCGTTTCATTAGGCATTTTTATTTATTTTATCTCTGATTTCACGATTTACGAAGGTCTTCTTCTAGGCGCAATTGTATCCTCTACAGATGCCGCAGCGGTATTTTCCATATTGAGATCCAAAAGCCTTGCGCTCAAATACAGGCTTAGGTCAACGTTGGAACTTGAAAGTGGAAGTAACGACCCCATGGCTTATGTGTTGACTATTGCATTTTTGAGTTTGGTGATGAATCCTGAGATGGGCATTTTATCATTGGCAATACTCTTTTTTCAGCAAATGATATTGGGATGTTTGCTGGGATTGGGTTTCGGTTGGATAAGCAAATTTGCCATCAACAAAATCAATTTGGGTTTTGAAGGTCTCTATCCCGTGTTGGTTATCTCATTGATGTTTATCACCTTTTCCTTCACTGATTTAGTGGGGGGAAACGGCTTTTTGGCTGTCTATCTCTGTGCTGTTTATCTTGGAAATCAGGATTTGATACATAAGAAAACAATTCTCAGGATGTATGATGGTCTGGCCTGGTTAATGCAAATCGTCCTGTTCCTGACCTTGGGATTGTTGGTCAATCCGACTGATATCATTCCGTATATAGGATTGGGTGTGGCAGCTTCCCTGTTTTTGATTTTTGTATCCCGGCCTATAGGGGTTTTATTGGCACTACTTCCTTTTAGAATGAAAATAAGAAGGAGATGGTATGTGTCTTGGGTAGGCCTGCGGGGAGCTGTCCCTATTGTATTCGCAACCTATCCCTTAATCGCGGGCATTGATAAGGCTTCCATCATTTTCAATATCGTATTTTTCATATCGCTTACTTCGATCCTGATCCAAGGGACTTCTCTATCTCTCGTAGCAAATTGGCTGCATGTGGCATTACCTGAAAAACTTAAACCCAAATCCCAAATTGACGGGATTATCAATGATTCCATAAAGACCGCTATGGCGGAAATAAACATTCCTGAAAATAATCAGGCTATTGGTTTAAAAATCGTGGATTTGGGTTTCCCAAAAACCGCCATCATTGCAATGCTCAAAAGAAAAGGTCAATTTATTACACCAAACGGAACCACGGAAATTCAAAAAGATGACCAACTTTTAGTCCTTGCCGAAGACGAAATATCTTTAAATAATGTGTATAATAACCTCAACCTTCCCCATCCTGAAAATGAGGAGGAAGAAACAGAGTGAATTTAAACTGTTGTCAAAAAAACATTCCCATGGTTGAAATTGAATATCAAATCGCGCAAACCCCTCCTATCCCATATTATGCAGTGATTTTCACGAATATCCGAACGGAATTGGAGGAGGGGTATTCCGAAATGGCAACAAAAATGGAAGAGCTGGCCAAACTGCAACCCGGATATCTTGGGCATGAAAGTGTGAGGGAGGTTTTGGGAATCACCATCAGCTATTGGGAAAGTCATGAAGCGATTCTCAACTGGAAATTAAATACAGACCATTTACTGGCTCAATCACTTGGAAGGGAAAAATGGTATTCCGCTTATAAAACCCGTATCTGCAAAGTGGAAAGGGATTATGGGTTTGAAAAGTAAAGCGTAAGGGATATGGAGGTCAGGGATATCATTGTTTACATCATAGTTATTGCTATCATTTCGATTCTGATTATTAAAGTTGTAGGAAATGCCGGTAGAGAAAAATAAAGATGAACCCTCTACTATAAATAGAACTGAACTGATTAATCAACCTTAAAATCTATCCACAGCTGGTTGCCAAAATGAATTTTTTCATCTGTCAGATTTAGATTGGAAAGGCCAATCCCAAATAGCCTTACCGCTCCTTTTAAAACCTCCTGGTTCAGCAGTTCCAGCACGGTCTCCCAAACCATTTCCATTTCCGGATATTGCTCAAAACTTTTGCTGCGGGTTTGGATAGAAAAATCACTGTATTTGATTTTCAAAGTAATGGTACGGCCTTTTATTCCGGTTTTATCTACCCTTCTTTTTAACTCCACAAAAATCTTCAGAAGCTCCCGCTCCCATTCCTCCTGTTTGGCAAGGTCCTTTTCGAAGGTGTTTTCTGCACTCAGGGATTTTCTGATCCGGTTGGGTTGAACCTCGCTGAGGTGAATACCGCGAACAATATTATAGTAATGAAGGCCGGATTTTCCGAATTTTTTGGTCAGAAACTGAAAGGAAAACTGTTTGAGGTCATTTCCGTTGTGGATCCCGAGTTGCTTCATTTTATCAGCGGTCACTTTGCCGATTCCAAAAAACTTTTCGATCGGAAGACGCTCCAAAAAAGCTTCAGCATCCTTGGGCAATATCACTGCCTGACCGTTGGGTTTGTTAATGTCGGAAGCGATTTTGGCTAAAAATTTATTATAGGAAATTCCGGCAGATGCATTCAAACCCACCTCTGCCTTAATCCTTTCCCTGATTTCTTTGGCAATCAATGTTGCGGATGGATTTCCCTTTTTATTTTCCGTCACATCCAGAAATGCTTCATCCAAAGACAAGGGTTCCACCAAATCCGTGTAATCATAGAATATGTCCCGTATCTGAAGGGAAATCTCTTTATACCGGTCAAACCGCGGCTTGACAAAAATAAGCTGTGGGCATTTCAATGCCGCCATTCTGCCTGACATGGCCGAACGAACTCCATATCGGCGTGCCTCATAGCTGGCAGCAGCCACCACTCCCCTTTCTTGGTTTCCTCCTACTGCCAGGGGTTTTCCGCTAAGGGCAGGATTATCCATTTGCTCCACGGAAGCATAAAATGCATCCATATCCACGTGTATGATTTTCCGTGTCCATTCCACCTTTCAATATTCTTTTTTTAATACATTCAGGATTGCGGACGCTTTGAGAAAGCATTCCTGATATTCATATTCTGCATCCCCATCATAGGTAATTGCACTTCCGACGGCAAAAAAACCTTTTCCGTTTTCCCGGTCAAACAATATGCTTCTGATAATAACATTAAAGTCCAGATTTCCATTGGCTTCTATATAACCCACCGTACCGGAAAACCATCCCCGTTTAAAATTTTCGTATTGTTCGATAAGCTCCATACATTTGATTTTGGGCGCCCCTGTCATACTTCCCATCGGAAAAGTTGCATTGATCAACGACTCAAGGGAAACATCTTCTTTGGCAAGTGAGCTCACAGTGGAAATCATCTGCCACACCCTTGGAAACGGATAAACACCAAAAAGCTCTTCAACAGTAACCGAGCCTGTTTCAGAAATTTTGGAGAGGTCGTTTCTCATCAAATCCACAATCATCAGGTTTTCTGCCCGCTCTTTTTCGCTTTTCTGAAGAACATCCCTGAAAATCAAATCTTCTCCGGCATCCCTGCCTCTTTTTAAAGTGCCTTTTATGGGCTGGGCAAAAAGTTTGTTTCCATCCTTCCTGAGAAATCTCTCCGGAGAAGCACAAATGAGATATTGGTTTTCGGTTCGAAAGAAAGCAGAAAAAGGCATGGGTGAGTGTTGCATCAGGTCCCAAAATCCTGTAACCGGATTCCAATTTTGATTCTCAAATGTGAAGCCCATACAATAATTCAGCTCATAAATATCCCCTTCCTCAATGTGATTCTGTATGGATTTCACATTTTCGAGGTAAGTCTGATGATCTGTTAAAGCTTGTATCGCTACTGATGGGTTTTCAGGATTCGAATCGGGGAAATCCAGAATTTCCTGCCAAATCTGCTCGGGATCTTTATGTAAAATTGTAACTGCTTTTTTATCGATCCGGATTTCCAGCTCAGGTTGGAAAAAAAGTGTTTCGGGAAGCTCGAGAATCTGCAAATTGTTACTTTCCAATAATTCGATACTGTTTTTATAATCATAGGCGATGATGCCCACCATTGCCTTTTTTCCATAATGTAATTTTGCTGTTTCCAACGAAAAAACAGCTCTGCCACCAAAAAAACTGTGTTCAAATCCCTGATGGGGATAGATGACATCATTGTTCCGGAAGTAAGCATACACCCGAAATTTTTCATTGGACCAATTCAACATTCTGTGAATCCATAATTCATTCTGAGGTATGTGAAATGTACATTTGTCTGGCATGGGATAAAATTACTTCTTTGTACATAAAAAAAGAGGAAACCGAAACGATTTCCTCTTTCAAAGTTTATATGGCTATTATAATCAGTCTGCTTTAATATCAAACTCAATACTTACAGTATTATAAATAAACTGGTCTTTGGCTTTGTCTACAGCGGTACTTTCGTCACCGTAAGCCAATCCCCATGCGGTTCTGTCAATGTTGAATCCTGCTTTGGCGGAAACAGCATTGTTGTTTAAAGAGACAACTGCAGGGAATTTAATATTTTTGGTAGTACCTCTCATGGTCAAATTCCCTGAAATCCAATGTGTAGGATTTTCCGGGGTCAATTCGCTATCGGACGTGGGCGTATACTCCGATTCAAATTCTTCTTTGTCTTCTACATTGTCTCCGGTTGAATAAGGCTCAATCCTGGTAACTTCAAAAACTGCTTCTGGATAGTTTTGTGCATCAAAAAAATCGTCAGACTGAAGGTGTCCCCAAAGCTTCTGGTAATCCTCTTCGGACTCTTCCATATCCTCGATTTTAAGGCTTGTGATGTCAAAAACAAATTTGCCCCCTGTGACTTCTTCACCTTTTACGACTAATTCTCCATCTGTGACTGGAATATGGCCATAATGTCTTCCTGCAGGCTTATAACCTTTCCAGTTAACCTTGCTCGCTGCTGTGTCTATAGAAAGCGAATTTCCTTCAACTGATGCAACCTCTTGCGCATCTGTCGTTTCAACGGTATCCCCTGGATTACCGCATGCCGCAACCATAAAAAGGGCGGCCACGAATAATCCTGAATTCTGTAATAGTTTCATAATTAAATTTTTGAATAGTTAAAATTGTATGTATATACACGAAAACCATTTACTGCTGGAAAAGTTCATGAGAAGTAAAAAAATATTTTTTGAAGGCCCGTTATTTGTTTGCAAATTGTTAAAAATTTTGTGAATACCCATGCATGCAAGTTTTAACTGTTCTAAGAGAAAGTCTGGAAGACCGAAGAAGTCAGGCATCAATAGTTAGACGAAGGATTTTTTTTTTCTGACATTTATAGATACACTGCGGATACAAAAAATAAAAGGATAAAGATGGCTTTAATTAAAACTGTCAACGGGCTCAGCCCAAAAATGGGTGAAAACTGCTGGCTGGCCGACAATGCTACTGTGGTAGGAGATGTTGTCATGGGCAAAAACTGTACGGTCTGGTTTAATGCAGTAGTCCGGGGCGATGTGCACCAAATCAGAATCGGGGATGATACAAATATCCAGGATGGAGCGGTCATACACTGCACCTATCAAACTTCCGGAACCTATATAGGAAATAAAGTATCCATCGCCCACAATGCTGTTGTACATGGATGCACCATTCACGATCGGGTTTTGGTTGGAATGGGTGCGGTTATCATGGATGGAGCAATCGTGAATTCAGGTGCCGTCATTGCCGCAGGAGCAGTGGTGCTGGCGGGAACAGTTGTGGAAGCAGACAGCATTTATGCAGGTATGCCTGCAAAGAAAATAAAAGCTACAGGTCCGGAGATGGCTGCGATAATTGACAGAACTGCCTGTAATTATCCCATGTACGCCGAATGGTACAAAGAAGAATAGTTCAGTTAGATTTTCATCCGGGTATCCCCTTTTTTATCACCCCATAACCCCTTGAAAAATTTCATCAGCAAATATTCGAAAACCGGAAATATTATTTTTTTTCCATTCTTGATTTTTATCCGCTTTTTCTGCCATTAGTCTTCTTTTCCTGAAAAAAAATGACGGTAGGCTGACCGATCTCGATATTCTTATCGAAGAATGTACCCTCCAATCTGAAGCCAAGCAAAGGATTTGTTGGTTTCGGCATTTAAAGGTATCCTTACCGATATTTATAAATAAATTTTAAATTTGTATGAACCTTTAACGGTACTATTTCACAACCCCAAATCTTTCTCCATAATTTCTTTTGTGATTCCCATAAAGCCTCTTATTTTTAGTCAAAGTAGCAACTCAACTTTATGAAAGAAGAATATTATAAATGGCATTCCGGATATTTGAACAGGGATGTAGAAATGTTGGTATTTGGCCATTCCGGGTATCCTGTTATACTTTTCCCTACGTCAATGGGGTCCTTTCACGAAAACAAGGACATGGGACTGATTGAATCCGCAAAATGGTATCTGGATCAGGGACTTGTCCAGATTTTCTGCCCCGAAAGCAACGACAGAAACAGCTTTTACAATAAGGCCATTCATCCCCATCAAAAGATCGAACAGCATGTGGCTTATGACAAAATGATCTGTCACGAGGTTGTCGAAAAGGTCAGGTTCAATACAAAAGTTGGAAAAGTAGTGACTGCGGGGTGCAGCTTCGGCGGCTTTCATGCTGCAAATTTCGCCTTTAGGCACCCGGGATATTGCAGCCATATGTTTTCCTTGTCAGGGGCTTTCGACATCAGGAGCTTTATGCATGGCTATCAGCATGAGGATATATTTTATAATTCACCTCTGGAATTTTTACAGGACCTCCACGATCCTGAACTGTGGAAAATGGACATTGTCTTAGGCTCCTCCAACTGGGACATCTGTTTTGACGCCAACATCAAGTTGAGTGACACATTGGAAGCAAAAAGAATAAGGCATTGGCTGGATGTAAGAAAGGACAGACACCATGATTGGCCCCTATGGAAGGAAATGTTTCCTCATTATTTATCAAGAATCAAATTCAATTAATTAAATCAGACTTATGAAAAAAATAGGAATATTATATGGTGTGGAAGACACTTATCCGCAGGCGTTTGTTGATAGGGTAAATGAAAAAAAAATAAAAGGGATTACAGCCGAATCGGTTTTGGTAGACAAAGTCATTCAGAACAGACCCACGGATTACGCTGTGATTATTGATAGGATTTCCCAGGATGTTCCGTTTTATCGCGCTTATCTCAAAAATGCAGCGCTTTCGGGAACAGCGGTCATTAACAATCCATTTTGGTGGAGTGCGGATGATAAATTTTTCAACAATGCCTTGGCAGATCAGCTGGGCGTTCCGCTTCCCAATACTGTAATCTTACCTTCAGCTGATCATCCCACAGATACCTCCGGAAAGTCTTTCAGAAATCTGGGCTATCCTTTGGACTGGCAGTCCATTTTTGACTATGTCAAATTCCCTGCATATATGAAACCTTATGCAGGTGGCGGATGGAAACATGTCTATCGATTGGAGAACAAAGAGGAATTCTTTCAGAAACATAAAGAGACAGGTCAGCTGGTCATGTTGTTGCAGGAGGAAATAGTTTTTGAAGAATATTTCAGGGTGTATTGTCTTGCGGGAAAAACCGTACGGATAATGCAATACGAGCCTCGAAATCCTCACCACCTTCGCTACGTAATCGACGGGCCACCGTCACATAAAAAGCTACTGGCGAAAATTAAAGATTATACCATCACGCTATGTCAGGGGTTGGGATATGATTTCAATACAGTGGAATTTGCAGTTAAAGACGGTATTCCTTACGCCATTGATTTTGGCAATCCTGCACCGGATGCAGATATCAAATCAGTGGGCCAGGATAATTTTGACTGGGTGGTAGAAGAATCCGCCAAGATGGCCATCGAATATGCCAAAAACCAAAAGCCCGGACAGATGAACCTCTCTTGGGGTACTTTTATAAAAGACGCCGCCAAAACGGCTAAACGATTTTGATATATGAAAAAATTACCTGTTTTTACTCTCGGAGTCGAGGAAGAATATCAGATCATTGATCCGGAAACCCGGGATTTGCGTTCCCATATGTCAAAGATCGTAGATGGGGCAAAAATAATCTTAAAAGAGCAGGTGAAATCGGAGATGCATCAATCTGTGGTAGAGGTTGGCACCAACATCTGTTATAATGTAGGAGATGCCCGTAAGGAAGTTTCTTTTTTGCGAAAAAAAATCGTAGACCTTGCGGCAGATCAGGGATTGATTGTGGGCGCTTCCGGAACGCACCCATTTTCCAAATGGCAGGAACAGGCGATCACTGATGATCCCCGCTATCACAACATAGTAAACGAACTGCAGGATACGGCCAGGTCCAATCTGATTTTCGGAATGCACGTCCATATAGGAATAGAAAACAGGGATGTAGCATTGCAGCTGATGAATCAGGCCTGTTATTTTCTCCCCCATATTTATGCCCTTTCCACTAATTCCCCTTTTTGGGAAGGGAGAAATACAGGTTTTAAAGCATTCAGAGCAAAGGTATTTGCAAAATTTCCTAGAACCGGTCTACCGGAATATTTTGATTCTGTCCAGTCTTATGACAATTTTCTGGAAACGCTCGTTAAGACCAACTGTATTGACAATCCCAAAAAAATATGGTGGGATCTTAGGATGCACCCTTTTTTCAGCACCATTGAATTCAGGATCTGCGATATGTGTCTTACTGTGGACGAAACAATCTGTATAGTGGCCTTGATCCAAGCTGTTGTTGCCAAACTTTACAGAATGCATCTCAGCAATACAAGTTTCAACATATACAGAATAGCCCTGATCAGGGAAAACAAATTCAGGGCTGCACGTTATGGAATAGACGGTTTGATGATTGATTTCGGACAGCGGATCGAAGTGGAATTCAAATCACTTGTATTGGAACTGTTGGATTTTGTAGATGATGTGGTGGATGAATTGGGTAGCCGGGAAGAAATTAATTATGTGCATACCATTCTCAAAGAAGGTACAGGTGCCGACAAGCAGCTGAAGGTATTTGAGGAAACAAATGATCTGAAAAAAGTGGTGGATTTTGTCACCGGTGAGTTTACTAAAGGGATTTAAATTATCTTTGAGGTCCATTTCATGAATATAATGAAGAAAAACAGAATAAAATTAGCCGTACTGGACATGAATAATGACGAACCCAATCAGGGTATGCGTTGTATCCTGGACATTGTCAGCCGGTTTGGTGAAGAAATAGATTACCGGATTTTTGACGTAAGAGCGAAATCCGAAATCCCGAATATTCACTCATTTGACATTTATATTTCTTCAGGAGGACCGGGAAATCCGTTGGAAGGTGATGGAAAGTGGGATCAGGAATATTATAGCTTCATTGATTCTCTTTGGAACTGGAATCTCATTAATACCCGGAAAAAACATGTCCTTTTCATATGTCATTCTTTTCAGATGGCCTGTAAGCATTTTGGATTGGCAGAAATCACAAAAAGAGAATCAACTTCTTTTGGAGTGATGACCATTCACAAGACCCAGAACGGTTTCAATGATCCCCTATTTGAAGGTTTGGACAACCCGTTTTATGCGGTTGATTCCAGAGATTATCAGGTGGTGCAACCCAGATTAAAGGTGTTCAAAGAAAAGGGTGCTGCTATTCTGGCACTTGAAAAAGTGCGGAATCACATAGAATACGAGCGAGCCATCATGGCTGTCAGATTTTCAAATGAATTTGTGGGAACCCAATTTCACCCCGAAGCCGATCCCGCAGGATTTATTGTACATCTTAAAAAACCTGAAATCCGGGAAAAAATTATTTTATTAAAAGGAAAAAACAGGTATAGAACGATGTTGGAATATCTTATGGATGAAGACAAAATCTACAAAACGAATGAGACGTTGATCCCCAATTTTCTCAGGAACGCTATTGATAAAGTGTCACATTTTCAGCCGGAACTCGCTATTTAAATTTCTGAGGCTATGATTTCCCATTATCGGTCAAAATTCAATGCGGCATTCAGCCCCGAAAAGTATCAGGAATTTTTGACTGATGTGGAAAGTGATTTTAATTATCTCCCAACATTTCGAATTGCAGAGACACCATTTTTCATTCCTGATTTTCTCAAAGCACAATTGTTGGAAGGAAGCCAACAGGTCGTTGATTTTATCAGCAAACCTGATTTTAAAACACTTACTGAAAAGTCTTTGGCCATCAACACAAACGTTCCCGGAGAAGATGCCCATACCCAATTTCTTGCCATTGACTTTGGCATCTGTGAGGAGGACGGCAACATAATCCCGAAATTGATTGAGGTTCAAGGTTTTCCTTCTATTTTCAACTTCCAGTTTCACCTGTTCAACAAACTGCAAAATCATTATCCTTTTCTTGAAGACGTCAGCCCTTTCTTGGATGGACTGGATGGAAACGGTTATTTGGCCAAGCTGAAAGAAGTTATACTCAATGGTCATCCACCCGAAAACGTGGTTTTGCTGGAAATAGAACCTGAAAAGCAAAACACAAAAATCGATTTTAATTATTGCAGCCAAGATTTAAATATTTCCGTACTTTGTGTGACAGCTGTCATCAAAAAGGGAAACCATCTTTATTATATTAATCCAGAAGGAAAAGAAACTGAAATCAAAAGAATTTACAACCGGGTTATTTTTGATGAGCTGGAAGTAAGGAAGGATCTCAACCTGAATTTCAGCTTCTCGGATAAACTGGAAGTAGAATGGGCCGGGCATCCTAACTGGTTTTTCAGAATCAGCAAATTCATACTCCCCTATTTAAAAGGAAGATATTTTATAGAATCAATACTTTTAAGTGAACTGGAGAATATTCCCGAAGACTTGGGAAATTATGTACTCAAACCACTTTTTTCTTTTTCGGGCACCGGCGTTATATTCCATGTAAAAAAATCTGATGTGGAAGCAGTGCAACAGAAGGATCTTTATATTCTTCAAAAAAAGGTGAATTACCATCCCGTGATTCAAGCACCGGAAGGCCGAATCAAAGCCGAAGTAAGAATGCTGGCAGTTTGGCCCGAGCGGGATCAAAAACCGACATTTATGGCAAACCTTGTCCGATTAAGCCGGGGAGAAATGATCGGAGTAAAATTCAACAAAGACAGGGACTGGGTAGGCGGCACTATTGGTTTGTTTCAGAAGTAAGAAATCATTTAGAATTACCGATATTCAGAATTATGCTTTGTAGTTGATGTGGATGCGTGTTGTATCTAACAAAAATTCACCCTTTGTCAGTAAATGGTTTTATTTTCCGATCTTTTTGATAGCTTAAAGGTTTAATTCAATTTTTGATTTATATGACACCCAAAAAATGGTTATAGGGATTTTAAAAGAACCCCGGGAAGAATCCCGGGTAGCGATTTTACCTGAAACTGTAAAAACATTAATCAGTTGGAATGTAGAGGTGATTGTTGAAACCGGTGCCGGTGAGAAAGCCTATGCCTCAGATGAATTATATCAGGCTGCCGGCGCAGGGACGGTAGAAAGAAGCAATCTTTTGCAACGGGCAGACATTGTCTGTGGGATAAAGCCTGTTCCAATTACAGAAATTGAAAAAATGAAAGCAGATGCGGTACTTATGGGTCAGTTTAATGCCCTGTACAATCCGGAATTGACCCAATACCTTATCAAAAACAACAGAACCGCCTTCAGTCTGGAACTCGTCCCTAGAACCACCAGAGCCCAGTCAATGGATGTGCTTTCTTCAATGGCTACAGCCCAGGGCTACAAGGCCGTTTTAATGGCAGCCAACCTACTACCAAGATTTTTTCCGATGTTTATGACAGCCGCGGGAAGTATCACACCCTCCAAAGTTTTGATTTTGGGGGCGGGTGTGGCAGGATTGCAGGCAATTGCCACCGCAAAACGTTTAGGAGCCTCGGTTTTTGCATTTGATGTGCGACAGGCAGCAAAGGAGGAAGTACTTTCCTTAGGGGCTAAATTTGTTGAAGTTGAAGGGGCACAGGAGGACAAAAGTGCAGGTGGGTATGCCGTGGAGCAAAGTGCGGATTTTCTCAACCGTCAAAAAGAAGCAATCCACGAGCAGGCCGTCAAAGCTGATGTGATCATCACCACAGCACAGATTCCTGGCAGGAAAGCGCCTCTGTTGGTGGAAGAGCAGACTGTAAGAGGTATGAAACCAGGTGCAGTGGTCATCGATCTGGCTGCTTCTTCAGGCGGAAACTGTGCGTTAACCCAGCCGAATCAGACCGTTGAGGTGAATGGAGTACGGATAGTAGGTGTGGACAATCTTGCCTCCTTGCTTCCCCAGGATGCAAGCAAGATGTATGGAAAGAATTACCTTAATTTTCTCAAACTGATAATCAAAGACGGTCAGCTGAACCTGAACTTCGAGGATGATATAGTTACAGGAACCTGTGTTTGCCATCAAGGAAAAGCTGTTAATCCCCGAATCACGCAAATGATAAATTCTTAACTATGGAATCCCTTTTAAATTATTTAGGTGAAAATATGGAAATGGTATATTTCCTCATTTTAGCCATATTATTGGGAATAGAAGTTATTTCTAACGTTCCTGCCGTTCTTCATACGCCATTGATGTCAGGAGCAAATGCCATCCATGGAGTGGTAGTGGTAGGGGCAATCATTGTAATGCTACATGCCTCACCTGATAATTATGTATCACTTTCCATCGGTTTTTTGGCTGTGGTGATGGGTACTTTAAATGTGGTCGGGGGATTTGTGGTGACTGATAGAATGCTGGAAATGTTCAAGAAAAAACCCAAGAAGTCATGATTGGTTTGAATCTATTGGAAATCAGCTATCTGATTGCTTCATTAACTTTTATTCTTGGGCTGAAGATGCTCAGTCATCCAGAAACTGCTAGAAAAGGGAATCTTTTGGCTGCCTTGGGAATGTTGATTGCGGTTTTTTCCACTTTGGGTTTATATCAATCACATGATCCTGCCAAGCTAATCAATTATGGCCTTATTGCTTTGGGTCTGATCGTAGGATCAGTCATCGGGACAATAATGGCCAAAAAAATAAAAATGACTGCTATGCCGCAGATGGTTTCATTCTTTAATGGAATGGGTGGAGCCTGTGCAGCATTGATAGCCATCATTGAATTTCAGCAGCATGATCCCAATAACTTATATTCGGCTCTCGATGGCGAATTATTGGTTATGCTTTTGGGGCTTGTTATCGGGGGAGTGTCTTTTTCGGGATCTATGGTTGCTTACGGCAAGCTTGAGGGTAAAATCAAAGATAATGTCCTTCCTTTTAATCAGGCCATAAACATTGCCTTGTTGATTGGTATCATATCACTTGTGGTAATACTTATGACGTCGCATGAAGCCAATTCTCCCTTTTTTTATGTTTTGATGGTGATTGCTTTGATCTATGGAATCCTGTTTGTCATGCCGATCGGAGGAGCAGACATGCCGGTGGTGATTTCTCTTCTGAATTCATTTACAGGAATGGCAGCCGCATTCGGAGGTTTTCTTTATGGAAACAAGGCAATGCTTACGGGTGGAATATTGGTGGGCTCTGCAGGTACGATCCTTACTATTTTGATGTGCAAAGCCATGAATCGATCACTAACCAATGTATTGTTGGGCGCTTTTGGCGGAGCTGGTGGAGGATCATCCAAAAGCGCAAGCGGCGATCAGACCGTTCGTGAAATCAGCATCAATGACACTGCTGTCCTGCTATCCTATTCCCAAAGAGTGGTAATAGTGCCGGGATATGGACTTGCTGTTGCTCAGGCTCAACATGCCTGTCATGAGCTTGAAAAACTGTTGGAGGAAAAGGGAGTGGAAGTTACCTATGCGATTCATCCTGTAGCGGGAAGAATGCCAGGCCATATGAATGTGCTTCTTGCGGAGGCTGATGTTCCCTACGAACGTCTTCTTGAGATGGAGGAAATCAATCCCAAATTACCGCAAGTTGATGTAGTGGTCGTAATCGGTGCCAATGATGTGGTGAACCCTGCCGCCAAAAACGATCCCTCTTCTCCTATCTTTGGAATGCCCATCCTTGAGGTGGATCAGGCCAAGAATGTTATAATTTTAAAAAGAGGAATGAGTGCAGGATACGCCGGAATAGAAAACGAATTGTTTTTCTATTCAAAAACCCGAATGCTTTTCGGAGATGCCAAGGATTCTATTCAGAAATTGGTAGGAGAAGTGAAAAATGTTTAGGTTGAAATTGGAAATCATTTTATCTTTTTGTAAGGGATTTACTTTTCCTGTAAACTGATAGAAAGAAAGATCTGCCGAACAATATTCTTCACCGAAATATAGTAATTGATTTCATTCACCACTTAAACGGAAATTTGAGAAGGTTTATCGATAAAATATGGTACAGTCCCTATTTTTGACCCCATTCCCTTTTTTTCACATGTATAATTTTATTAATCCCACTTTTTAGGTTACAAAAACCAAAAAAAATTCAGAATGTTTGGTAATCTGTGAATTATGTAATTAAAAATTCCAATTATGTAAAATAAAGATTCCCACTTATACGGACTTTTATAATCTGTTAATTTTTGTTAATTAACTCTTTTTCGCTATGAAAAAAATTATTCTTTATGCTTCGTTTCTTTTAATGTCAATTGTTCCAATGCAGCTAAGTGCCGGCACAGATGTTGATATTATGACTTCAAAACCGGCAATGTCTGCGGAAGTAAAAATTTTAATGAACAGGCTGGAAGAAATAAAAGAAACGGATTTATCGGCTTTAAATTCAACAGAAAAAAAAGAATTAAAGAAGGAGGTCCGTTTTATCAAATCTGAAATGAGAGCTATAGGCGGTGGGGTTTACATTTCCGTTGGAGCTATTATTCTGATTCTTTTATTAATTCTACTTCTTTAAACATGTATTTATTACTAAATCAATTTAATCTAAATCAATTTAATTTAAACTTTTAACCAAAAACATTATGGGAAATTTGCTTTATATAGTAGCGGTAGTTTTAGTCATCTTATGGTTGATTGGGTTCGTTGGATACGGAACAGGGGGAATAATCCACGTTCTCCTTGTTATAGCTGTCATCGCAATCATTCTAAGGGTTATCCAAGGAAGAAGCATTTAGCAGCCATAGGATTTTAAAAACTTCGCCTTAACTAACCTTCATTTATTTTAAACAAAAGATGTTTAGGTAATATGCTAGCTTAAGCTCCAAGAATTAAAACAATTACAAAAGTTGTCCCTCATGATACCTCTCCCGATTGGAGAAGATAAATGAAGACCAACTTTTGCAGTTGTTTTTTTATTTCCAATACTTCTTTATTTCCAAGTGTAAAATCCTCATCATTTTTCGGAGCATTAAATTGCATTCTCTTTTCTTTTTAGATTCATCAGGAAAGATACCAAATCCGTCAACTCCTCAGTACTCATCGCTTTTTCCAATCCTGCAGGCATCATGGAATTTTCCATGGGCTCGATGGAAGTAATATCGCTGGTTTTTAAGTTTGTAACACTTCCTCCCGGCATCTTCAGTTCCACATCAGTCTCTGTTCTGCTTGAAATCACTCCTCCATAAGTACTTCCGTCTTTTGTTTTTATAATCTGGCCTTCAAATCCAAAGCTTATGCCTGCATCGGGATGAAGAATGGCTATATACTGCGCTTCCTTGGATAATTTACTTCCGATTTCTGTTAAATTGGGACCAAAATCCATCCCCATATCGCCGGCTTGATGGCATACTGCACAATTGTTTTTGAAAACTGTAATCCCGTTTTCGACAGATCCTTCCATTGCGATCAGTTGATTTATTGGTGGCAAATCATTATCCGCACCTGCATTATCCAGATAGCTGGAAGCTTCTGCCCTGACGGTTTTCCTCCATGCCCTGCTTACCCCTGTTACCGCAGAGGCTTTAAGGTTTTCAGGAAAATTTTCCTCCTTCAACAAAGTTAACACCCGGTCCTCTCCGGCATAACTTCCGCCAATGGCACTCGCTGCCTCTCTTCTGACATTCATACTTCTGGCCTGATCAAAAGCAATGGACTCAAGAATTTCCAATGACTCATTAGAACCGATACCCCTCAAGGCAGCTATCATATCAAATACCTGCTTTTCATCCTTACTTGCCAATACATTCTTTACCATTGCTCCCCCATCTTGCCTAAGGAGAGTACCTGCTGCTGTTCTCCCGGTATTATTATCATATTGAGCCAAAGCGAGCTGTAGTAATCTTGGATTTTCCTTTTTCAATTCAAATTTCTGGACCAGCTCCACAAATTCCTGAGTTCCTTCCACATCATCCAAAACTTCTGCTAAAGCTTTATTCGCCACAGAAGAACGTTGTACATATTTCGGGTCAAGATGTGTAATGACCAGTTTATTGATGGCTTTTTGTTCCTTTTCTTCTTTATCCAACATAGTGATCAATGCGCTGGATTTTGCCTCTGTGTCGGGATTGAAATCAAAAGCCCTGAAGTACCGCAACCTGTTTTGTAGAGAATCGGTGGTTTCTGAAGCCAATGCCGCCAACGCCGGAACCGATTTTCCTGTCCTTGCCCGCCAAACTATATCTTTACTTGCCTTATCCATATCATCCCCTTCCTTTAGATCCAGCCAGGCGGTATAAAAACTGTCCCATTGTCCTTCTGCCCCAATCCCCAGGGCCTCAAGATACCAACGATCAGTCCCATCATGTTGTAAGGCTAGTTTTGCCCAAAGCGCCGGAGCTTCAGGTGATTGGTGATTTCTCAAAGCAAGGGCGCTTTCTCTCCTAACTTGCGGATCATTACTCTCCACCAGCTTTTTAAGATGTGGTATATAATCCATTTTCAATTGTCTGGCAGCCCTCAATGCGGTAATCTGAATATCCGGATTGGTATCGGAAATGGCCTTGGCAACATATTGCTCACCTTTACCCTCCAAATTAGCCAGCACCCAAAAGGCTCTTGCACGCATCCTTGGATTTTCAGCATTTACAAAAAGATCATTTAATCCTTCTTCTGCTGAAGCGCCCATTTCATAAAGCGCTTCCCACGCCTGATAACGCCAAGAAAGGTTAGGATTTTGAAGTGCTTCCAAAGCTCCTTCCACTGATTTCAAATCATAATCCGGGACACTATAAGAAGAATTTTCCGGTGCTATCCTAAAAATTCTTCCTCTGTTCAGGTCTCCTGCCTGATGGCCTCCCACTCCCGGATCATACCAATCAGCCACGAATATAGATCCATCAGGTGCCACACAAACATCAGATGGCCGGAACCACTGGTCTTTGTCGCCTTCCATTATATTCACGATCTTCGCTTTGTATCCTGCCCCGTCTTTGGTCACAGGATATGCACGGACAACATTGGGACCCGCATCCGTATGGATCATTTGATCCCTGAAAACTTCCGGAAGCAAGTCACCTTCATAGAATAATATGCCCGTCGGAGAACCTGCCCCTGTCTGCAAAAGATTGGGTACGACACCGGGATCATTGAGATGCCAATGTTGTAATGGAATTTCCGTTTCCATATTGGTTCTGTTTGCCCTCCAGCCTGCATCGGTCATTTCATCCCTGTATCCATAATTGCCGTATTCCATTACGTAATTGATCCGAACTCCTTTATTGCCATCATCGTCATTATCCGATTGCCAAAGTGTGCCATAGGAATCAACTGCTACTTCATAATTGTTTCGGAAATTCTGGCCTAAAACTTCTATCTCTGAAAAATTCCTGTTACTGCGAAAGACGAGCCCCTGCTTGTAATTTTCAGGAGAAATTTCCTTGCCGTGAATATCCTTTACAATTTCTCCCTGTCCGTTCTTCAGCTGACCTCCTTCATTTCCGAAGTTAAAATAGAATTTTCCGTCAGGTCCAAATACAAAAGCGTGCATTCCGTGATCATGTTGCTCCCCGGAAATGCCTTGAAAAATGATCTCTTTACTATCAGCCTTGTCATCACCGTCAGTATCGGTAAATAACCAAACATACGGACTTTGAGAAACAATTGCTTTGTTGCCCATAACCCAAATACCTAAAGGAGCATTCAGCTCAGGACCTTGATAAAAAACTGTGTGCTTATCTTGAACCCCATCACCATTGGTATCTTCGAGTATAACTATCCTGTCGCCTCCATCTTTGGTTTCGTTTCCTGTAATCTCCGGACGGTAATTGAAGGCTTCACACACCCAAACTCTTCCTCTGTGGTCTATGTCAATATTGGTGGGATTGGTGATGGTAGGTTCTGAAGCAAACAAACAGGCTTCCAATCCCTCCGCCACTTTTGTACCCGCAAGGGCATTTTCAGGTAGTCTTTTTTCCTCTTCAGTGAGTTCCTCATATTTGATGTTTTTGTCCCTAGTTTCACAACCCATAAAAAAGAAAATGGACATAGTTAACAGCACTAAGGAGCAATTCTGCAACAACTTTTTCATACAGGTTAAATTTTAGGCTTTTATTTGGCAATCTTGTTTTTCCGCAGCATTAAAGTTAAGTCTCTCAACTGAAGATACCACTCCATTTATATAAAATTTAAAGCGTTATTTAAAAATCCGGCTCTTCAGGCATGTTTTTCGACCATACATTCTTAAGGAATTTGCAGTTTTTTGGTCCCAAACCAAGCTAAACTTCCTTTTTAATTGTTAGGAAGATGTCAAAAGAATTTAGAATGGAAAACAAACAGATTACCACTATTACCATATTTAGGTTTGAAGGAGTTAAGGCGGCGTGGATGTTCACTCAAATGGGTCTTGCACTTTCAGGATTGAGAAAGGTAAAAGGATTGGAATTTTTCAGATTGATGGGAAGTGGTGGAAAAAACGGTTTTTCAAAGCTCTTGAATCCAAATGTCTATGCATTTTTAGGAGTTTGGGAATCAGAATCATTCGCCAAAGACTTTTTCAATAAATCAGATCAATACCTCCCCTTCAAAAGAAACTCCGTTGAGGCTTGGACAATTTTCATGACGAACCATAAAGCCCATGGTTCTTGGTCCGGCAAGTCTCCGTTTTCCGATTTCCAGCCCTATTCAGGCGGTTTGGTGGCTGTGATCACAAGAGCAACCATAAAATTAAAGCATCTCCCGAAATTCTGGAGCTATGTTCCTGCGGTCAGTGGCAAACTTGATTCTCAGAAAGGGCTGATTTTCGCTATTGGAATTGGGGAGTATCCGTGGCTGATGCAAGCAACTTTCAGTATTTGGGAAGACTATTCCTATATGAAACAGTATGCCTATAACAGTAAGCTTCACACTGACGTAATCAAAATAACCCGTGAACTGGGTTGGTACAGTGAGGAATTGTTTTCCAACTTCATCCCATATGATAGTTATGGTACGTGGGAAGGAAAAATTCCATTGCTTCCATACCTGGAAGTTTAAGTACTTTATTTGAGTTCCTGAAAAATAGCACGATTTTTTGAAATTAGAATCATTAATCGTTATATTAAAGTTCAATTAGATAAATTATTTTAAACTTAATCTTAACTAATCATGAGCATAGTAAAAATTATAGAAGTAATAGCAGGATCCGATAAAAGTTTTGATGATGCTGCAAGAAATGCCTTAAAAGAAGCGGCAAAAAGTGTTAAAAACATTCAATCCATATACATCAAAGAGATGCATGCCAAGGTAGAAAACAATGAGATCACTTCTTATGGTGTCAATGCCAAAATATCCTTTAAAGTAAATGATTAAAAAGTTGTTATTCCTTTTATTCCACTGAAGAAATCCCTACTAGATTTTTCTTTTTGCTTTTTCAAATAGGTTTTTGAATCAAAGCTTAACAAAAATTTTTAGGCCGGATTTCTAAAGCGGATTTTTTTCCGACATGATAAAGCTGATTTATTTGTTTTGCTCCGACAGTAATTGTTCATGATAAAAGGCGATGTTCGCTTTTACTTTTTCTTCAAGTTCCGGCTCTTTGATATCTGAAAATTTACTTACCTCATCATAAATTTTTTTTGCCACTATGTATCCAACTGTTTCTTTGGAATCCGCCGGAATGATATACCATGGTGCATATGGTTTGGAAGTCTTGTTGATGGCTTCTTCATAATACTGCACATAATTATCCCAAAGGTCTCTTTCCTCCAGATCACCGGAAGAAAATTCCGGTTATGTTTCTTCTTTTCCAGCCTCGCTGAGAAGTTCCCCAACTCTTTCCATCTCCTTGATTTTCTTTTTTTCAGAAACATTTAAATCCAGATTAGTGGGTAAATCTTTTAGGTGGAAAGGAGCGGTAAATTTAAGTCCTCGGAGTTGGTTCTTTTCATGAAAAATATTGATACAATAGAAATGAGGTTCAACAGGCTAAAACTATTTCAATATTAATCCTTCTTCCATTTTAAGTTTTGGTTAATTTTTCATTAGTTTTAAATCAATCTTTTTAAAAAAATAGAATAAGTAGATACAAGTTTTGAAAATTATAATCAAATCATATGCTTCAGCCACCAGGTATACCTTTTCATGAACGTTATCTTTCTCTCGATGTCCTCCGTGGTTTGACGATTGCCTTGATGGTTGTTGTCAATACTCCGGGAAGCTGGAGCCATTTGTATCCTCCGTTTGCTCATGCCGATTGGCACGGATTTACCATAACCGACTTGGTTTTCCCTATGTTCCTGTTTGTGGTGGGAAATGCCATGAGTTTCAGTATGAAAAAGCTGGAAAAAGCCAGTCAATCTTTTTTTCTAAAAAAAGTCTTTAAAAGGACATTCATTATATTTTTGATCGGTTGGATTCTGAATGCTTTCCCTTTTTTCAACTTTATTGAATCAGGGGAAATGGAAATGATCAATTGGGGTGAGGTTCGGTTTTTGGGAGTTTTGCAAAGAATTGCACTTTGTTATATCATGGGTTCCCTTATCCTTTATTACTGGGGAAAAAGAGGTGCAATAATTTTCAGCATTCTGACCCTGTTGGGATATTGGGCAGTTCTTTATGCATTTGGAGATTCTGAAGATCCATATTCTCTGACAGGAAATGCTGTTTTAAAATTGGACCTGTTGTTGATCGGTGCCAAAAACATGTATGGCGGCGAAGGTATACCTTTTGAACCTGAAGGAATTCTGAGCACTTTTCCTGCGGTAGTAAATGTCATAGCAGGTTATTTTGCAGGAAAATATATTCAGAAAACGGGTAACAATCAGCAAACTGTCAAAGGCCTGTTTTTGGCAGGATTGGTAATGGTAGTGGTAAGTCTGATTTGGCATCTTGGTTTCCCGATCAACAAGAAATTATGGACCAGTTCATACGTGTTATTGACAAACGGACTTGGTTTTTTCCTTATAGGCTTCTTGATGATGATCATCGAATTAGGGAAACAGCGGAGTTGGACATATCCATTTGAGGTTTTTGGGCGGAATCCATTGATTTTATATATTCTTTCCGGAGTTTTGATCACCATTCTCTTTTCTATCAGCATCGGAGATCAAAGTTTAAAATCAGTTATTTATGATGCCGGATTTGTCAGCTGGCTTTCACCAAAAAATGCCTCCCTCCTGTTCGCTTTATCCTATACCCTTATCATCTGGCTGATAGGGCTTTGGATGGATAAGAAAAGGATCTATATAAAAGTTTAGGATTAGCTAATAACCTAAAGAAAAATCGGGTACCAAAGATTGGGGAAAGAAGATTTATCGTTTCTCAATTTCATTTAACAGTTCCTGATACCATGCCTCACCGTATTTTCGGGTCAGGGCATCTTTGAGAAATTTGTAAATGGGTACGCCTAATTTTCTTCCCAAAATACAGGCCGGGCTACAGATATGCCACCTGTCGTAATTCAATGCTTCAAAATCATCGTATTTCTGAATCCTGATTGGATACATGTGACAGCTGATCGGCTTTTTAAAATCCGTTTTTCCATCCAGGTATGCCTGTTCGATACCACATTTTAGAACTCCTTTTTCATCATAAAGCGCATAGGCACATTCACGGTTGTCTCCGATTGTAGGAGTTCCTTTGTCACCGTCCTTATCAAATACCCAGGTTCCCTGATTTTCTATTGCCTTACGGCCATCTTCAGTGATGTAATCTTTAATCTGAGGATAAATTTTTTCCAGAATAAGGGTTTCTTCATCCTCCAAAGGAGCCCCTGCATCTCCTTCCACACAACATGCTCCCTTGCATTTCTCAAGGTCACAAACAAAAAACTGTTCTTTTATATCATCGCTGATTACAGCATTTCCGACAAGTATCATCCCCTTTACTTTATTTGCAAATGTAATTGTCTTGTAAGGAATAAGTGCTGATTATCGTTCCATTTTTCATGAGGAAGGATTTCCCATTTCAAAAGCTTGAAATTCAAAATCTTCCGAGATGTTTTTATCCAAAAAATCCAAAAATATATCGCTTAATTTTTATTAAATTAAGAAGGTAATTGGAAGAAATCGTTTGAACTACTTTACAAAAACCAAACTGCCACGGGAATAAATGGCAATCCGAAACTCTTGGTATAAGAAAGCTTATATTCAATTATCGGTTTCTAATGTGGAATTTTTAGTGATGTCTTATGAAAAAGGAGCCCGTCAAGACCTGCGCAGCAATTATGTTCTCAGATATTGTGGGATATACTGCGATGATGGGAGAAGATGAAGACCTCGCCTTCAGAATTGTCAAAAAGAACATCAAAATTCACCACGACATCCTAAGGCAGCATAATGGTAAATTGATAAAGGAGATAGGCGATGGTGTGCTTTGTTCCTTTTCCAATGCCACAGACGCTGTCACTGCAGCCTATGAACTTCAGAAGCATTACTTTGTCAGTCAGGATTTAAGATTGCGTATCGGAATTCATTTCGGAGAGATCATTATGGACCGTCATGATGTCTTTGGTGATGCGGTCAATATAGCTTCCCGGCTGCAGACATTGGGAACGCCCGGATCCATTTTGTTTTCCGGAAAAATCCGTGAGGATATTGCCGAAAACCAGGTTCTTAAATCTGTTCCTTTGGGAAAATTCAATCTAAAAAACGTAAAGGAAAAAGTTGAATTATTTGCGTTATCCAATTACGGTCTGGATATACCCAAGCGAGGTGTAATGTTAAAGCTACTGGAAAGTAGGCTGAAAAAGGGAATGATCGCAGGGTTGGTATTTTTGTCGTTTTTATTGGTGGGTTTATGGGTTTATCATAATTCATTTGTGAATAGTCTAGCAACTCAAATGGATAAATCCATTGCCGTTCTTCCATTTCAAAACATTAACAACACTGAAGATGATGATTTTTTTATTGATGGACTTACACAGGATATCATAATCCAGCTCTCAAAGATTTCAGCCTTAAAAGTGATATCAAAATCAAGTTCTGATTATTATCGCAACAGTAAAGAATCTTTTAAAGAAATAGCAAGGAGTTTGGATGTCAGGTACCTTCTGGAAGGTAATGTCCAAAGGCAAAATCAACGTATTAAAATATGGGTTCAGGTAATTGATGTAAATGCGAGTAAGGCAATCTGGGCTGAGACTTATCAGGCTGACCTGAATGATGTTTTTAAACTTCAAAGTGATATTTCCAAAAATATCGCAGAATCCATGAGTGCACAACTCAGCATAAAAGAAATATTGGAACTTCAAAAAAAGCCAACTGAAAGTATCAGCGCTTATGAATTTTATTTAAAAGGAAGAGAATATTATTACAAATATGAACCATCAAACAATCAGAAAGCAATTGTGGAATTCAAGAAAGCTTTGGAGGTTGACCCTGATTATGCTTTGGCCTGGGCAGGTCTTGGTGATGCGTTCAGTCAAAATTTTCGTAGGTTTAAATCCGAAGATTTTTGGTTTGATTCCGCTATTACTGCGGGTGAACAGGCAATATCCATTGATTCCAATCTTTCTGAAGGATATAAATCCCTGTCAACTGTTTACAGCTACAAAGGTGATCATTCCAAAAGTTTTGAACTGCTGCAAAAGGCATTGTTGATTAACCCGAACAATCCCCAGGCAATAGGAAATCTAGCGACGGTCTATCTCACTTCCGGTGAACTCGACAAAGCTTTGTTTTGGCAAAAAAAGGCAGCCGGACTAAATCCCAGGCTTTACATTCCTTTTCAGCTAATAGGATGGACCTACAGAGTATTGGGAGATTATGAAAATGCCGTACTATGGCTTAAAAAATCCCTGAATTTGAGTAAGGAAAAAGACACTTATGAACAATTAGGCCTTACATATATTGCCCAAAACAAACCGGATTCAGCTCTGAATCAAATTCCCAAACTGCTTAGTCTTATCGACACAACCAAAAATCAGCTTGGAGGTAAAAGTAGCATTCAAATGGATGAACGTATATCCAAAATCTATGAATCAGCAGGAATCATTTCCTTTTTTGGCAATGACCTGGAAAATGCAAAAACCTATTTTCAAAAATCAGTGAAATTCAATCCTGCGCACGGTACGGAAATCTGGGCTTATTCTCCTATATATTTGGGATATCTGATTAAATCAGAAAACAATACAATCGATGCAGAAGTTTTACTCAGCGGAGCTTTACATCTCAATCTTGTTGAAGTAGAAAAAAATACGCAGGATACGGAGGTGTTTTTTAATCTTTCATCCATTTATGCCATTTTAGGCAATCATGAAAAAAGCCTCCAATTTCTTAGGAAAGCACATGACCTGAAATGGGTCGATACTTTCATGGTTACTCATAATCCCATTTTTAAAGATCTTTGGGATAATAAAGAATTCAAAGGGATTGTACAGAATACTAACAGCAATATTATCCAAATGCGAGAAATGGAAATCCAGGAACTTGCAACGAACTGAATAATCCGATTGCTCAATTATTCCTTTTTTTGGGAATTTTATAGGTAAATGCTCCTGAGGTGTGATGATTAACTGTATCCAGATTTGCCAAGTTACCCGCTGAGTGTAACAATCCTGCCATGGCCGCCGCAGCCATCGATGTTCCCGACCAAGTAACATACCTCCCCCTTTTGAAAGTGGAAAAAATTCTTGTACCCGGTAATGCATAATCCGCAGGATTACCTATAAAAGAATATTCAGAAATGTTTATTCCATCATTATGACAGCTATAATCCAAAGCAGCTACGGTAAAAATGTTTTCTCCTTGGATACATCCGGGAAGATTTTCATGGGCATTACGATCTCCAACAACATTTCCGAATTTATCCAGTTCGCCGTTTCCGGCAGACATGACTATAAAGATTCCGCTATTGGCAAGATTTGTTATGGACCCTGTCAATGCTATGTTGGCAGTGGCACAGTTGGTTTTTTCCCCATCACCAAAACTCATTAATATCACATCACCTGAATCACCATTTTGAGCGACGCGGTCGAGGGCAAGTATAACATTGAACCATGATCCTGTTCCTTTTTTATTCAGAACCTTTAAAGCCACTATTTTGGCACCACTTGATATTCCGTTTATCCCAACGAGTGAATCCTTTCTATCCACCAAACCTGATATTATTCCTGCTAAATGGGTTCCATGGCCTGAACTGTCCTTTGGCTTGTTTTTATTTCCATGGAGATAATTATAGCCTGATTCTTTATCTATATTGTTTTTCAAATCCCTGTGTTTTTCATCAATACCTGAATCAATGATCCAAACCCTGTTGTTTTTTGAGCTTCCATCTGTGGATCCTCCCACAAAATTCACTAAACAGCTGGATTTTGTTTCCCAATCAAACACGTCATTTAAAGTAATATCCTCACCAAAGTTGTATGGTTTTTTTTGATGGATCGGTCTCCCCTGATGTATCGGCCTTCCGTCGATCTGAATTTTAAAATCCTCAAAAACACCCGCCACCTTCTTGGTGTCACTTCTCAATTTTTCCACTTGAGTTTGGGAAAGTTTGGCGATAAAACCTACACCGGTATCTACGAACCTGGCTTTATATTTTCTTATCCCCATGCTATCCAAATAAATTTCAAGTTTCTCCTCTATTGTCTCTCGAATCAAAAGAATGTGAATAGCAGGTTGCTTTTTATTATAAACTTGGGCTGTATTTTGAGAATCACCTTCCTGCATTGGCGACTCCTTGTGGGCAGTTTGAACAATTACCGGCTCAGCAAATTCACTGGTCATAATTACCAGATATTTCTTTTTTGCATGAAGTTCAAAGGATACCAAAATAAGAAAAATCAATAAAAGTATTTTTTTCATGATCTAGTATTAAACTGAAAAATGATTGAAAAGCTTAACCATCAGTAATTTAAAACAATTTCAATAAATAACAAAAAAATTAAATCCTAATTAAATTTGCTTTTATTTCATATGAAAATATAAAATAAAGCTGTTAAGGAAAAAATGAACGGACTTTTTTAGAGGATACCAAGGCTACAAACACCCAACCTGAACAAGCCAAAAGAAAAAGTTTCAAGCAAGCACGCAAAGAAAAAAAAAGTATAAAAAAACGTAAAGAACGCAAAGCTATACATATAGCGGTTCTAAATACAACAGATGCAATAGTTGTTTTTAATAAAGTTTTGCCAAAAAAAGCACGAAAATCACTGATAAGAGCCTAAAAAAGAACCGTCCCGATTTCTCGGAACGGCTCAACCCAGCACTATGAAGAAAAGCATTCAAGCTTTCCAAATTAAAACCGACTGGCTTTTATATTGTTTGAAATATTTTGTTTTTTTTAAAAATTAAATTCATAACCAGTAGTGATGAACCTGGGAAGCCCTACCCGAATACCCTGAGGTCTTCTTGTTGAGATATAACGCTCATCGGTTAGGTTCTTGATACTCAAGTTGAACCTGGATTGCAATTTCGGTATATTGTAACTGATTACAGCATCCAAAACTGTGTATGCACCTATTTGTCCTGTTCTTCCATCTGTAGAGGGGGATACAGTATTTAATTCGTCTGTAAACTGGGTCCCAATATAATTGAGGGTCAAACGTGCCCCAAAGCCGGCATTTGTCTCTAGAGTCAGGGCTGAATTAACAAACCATTCAGGAGCATAAGGGGTTCTATTTCCTTTGATGTTTACATCACCCATAAATCTGTCTCCGGAGAAAGTGGACCTTACATATGTCGTGTTGATGTCATAGGTTAATTTGGTACGACTTAATCCCAACAAATTGCTGATATCCAACATCAATGCAGTTTCCAATCCCTGATGTTTGGTTGCTCCGGCATTTACAACTCCGAAGCCCAGTCCACCTGCAGATTCCGCTACTGGAATAATCTGGTTACTGAAATCCATCAAAAAACCCGTCATTTCCAAAAAAGCCCACCGGGATAGGTCTGTCCTAATTCCAAACTCATAATTCCAGCTTTCTTCTGCTTCTAAGTCAAGCACTTGACCCAATGACGTGATGGCATCTTTGGTTCTGGGTGGGGCGTACCCTTTGTGCAATCCTCCATAAAAATTCATTTTCTGCATGGGCCTATAATTAAAACCTATGCCTGGAATCAATTCGTTGATCACATTTTCCGAAACCAAAACAGTATCTATGATTCCCACTTCAGGAAAATTCCTTCTTCTTATATCGCGCTCATAAGTGAAGTTCTCAAGTCTTATTCCTGCATTGACATCAAATTTATCTGTGAGGCTGATTTTGTTCTGAACATAAGCGCTCAAAGCATTGCCGGTCCTTACTTCATCCTCTACCAAATTGCCACTTTTTACTTCTGCTTTTGTTCCATTGACTCTTTGCTCAAATGCTGTTTCAACAAGCAATCGCGTACCTACAATCAGCTCGTTGTTTTTTTGGAACAACCGGTGATTTATTTCAAGCCTTGGCTCAATACCACCCACCTGAAACTGTCTGTTTCTGTTTCCGGTACCGTTCCTCATAAAAATAGCGCCACCGGGGACTTCCCTATCGCCCCAAACTACACCTGTCCAGTTGGAGGGTGAGGTATTGGTACTGTTAATGGTGAAATCCTGTCTATTCCAGTTTCTGGTAGTTGTATATCCATATGCTATGGTTTTTAATTTTACGTTTTTACTAAAACGATAGGTATGATTGAAACTTAAAGAATATCGGTTTACATCCAGCTGATCATCAGGAGCCAACCTGATATAATCCTGTCCGCCCCGATCGAACATCACCTGATTCAATCCTATATAGGTAGAATTGGAAACCTCCTTATAAATCCCCAGTTTTAAACCCAATTCGGATTTCTCATTGATATTAAACAGGAATTTGGAATTAAAATCAGTAATATCAAATTGAGTAGGCCCAACATTATCCGCACGTTTTCTTAACAAATTTGCCTGAACACCCGTATTGCCAAAAGTATTACCATAATTGATCAACCCGGAAAAATAACCACCCTGACCTCCTTGAATCCTTATAGATCCTTCTTCTTCCTGAGGTGGATTGGGAGTAATATAATTAACAACTCCACCAATTGTTTGAGGACCATATAGGATTTGACCGGACCCCTTTAATATTTCCACACCTGCCATCCGGTCTATTGCAGGAGAATAATACATTTCAGGCTCTCCATACGGAGCCAGGGCTACCGGCACACCGTCTTCCATTACCAATACTGACCTGCTTCTGTCAGGATCAAGTCCACGGATTCCTATATTTACGCGCATCCCCAACCCTTCCTCGTCAACCACATGTACTCCCGGTATCCTTCTCAGCACTTCATTTCCGCTGATAGGATTCAACATCTCGATTTCTTTTTTATCAATGTAAGATACAGAGCCTGGCACTTTGCTAAATACTCTGTCCTTATAGGCAATAATTGTAATTTGAGGCATTTCCACACCCTCTTCGTTAAACACAAAGGTTACTTCGTTAATTTGCCCGCCAACCACATCCACTTCTTGTGAAAAAGTCTTGAAGCCTACCGCAGAGATTTTGATGGTATACTGCCCATCAGGCAAATCATAAATCTGAAAAGATCCGTCAGGATCAGTATATGTTCCTTTTACCGTACCTACTACTGAGATATTGGCATAGGGAATGGTTTCGCCATCTATAGATCTGACTTTCCCTGAAATAACTACGGATTTTTCGTTATTTTCTGTAGAATAATAATGGGAGGCATGTGTAATTCCAGAAAATAAATAGAAGCAGACTGCAGTTGAAAATATCATAAACTTGCTTTGCATAAAATTTCTTTTATTCGTAATTAGATTATTATCATTAATCTTACAAAGGTATATTCTATTTAGATTTAATCCAAATAATAAAATTATTCACTTTACTTTTTTTGAATGGGATTTTACTCTGATCATATGTATTTCAATAATGAGGATATGTCTATTACCAAAAAACGCAAAGTGGTTGAATACCAATGGTACATTTAATCTCGGATGTTTAACAATGGATAAAAAAATGTCTTATTTTGCAAGATGCAAGCCAACCTGTCGCTGTTCTGCTTTTAGAGCGGAAAAGAGGAAAGTCCGGGCAACACAGAGCGCCATACTTCTTAACAGGAAGGGGTCCTGTTGGTGACGACAGGATTACAGAAAGTGCCACAGAAAACAAACCGCCCGATTTGTAAGCAATTGCATAAAGGGTAAGGGTGAAATGGTGGGGTAAGAGCCCACCGCTCCTCCGGTGATGGAGGAGGCAGGGTAAACCTTATGGGTTGAAAGATCAAATAGGCTCCGGTCCAAGGGCTGCTCGTCCAATTCCTGTTTTGATTGCGGTCGGGACAGGAAAACCGGAGTGGGTAGATCGATTGACCCCATCCGTGAGGTTGGGGCTAGATAAATGACAGGTATTCTTTCTGTCAAAGGAAAAGAAGACAGAACCCGGCTTATCGGCTTGCATTTTTTATAAAAACAAGATTAATTATATATGCCTAAAATTTTGATTATTGATGATGAGAAGGTCATACGGGCCACTTTAAAAGAAATATTGGAATACGAAAAATATGAGGTACACGAAGCCCAGGATGGGGAACAAGGCCTGAAAATGATTCAGGAAGAAGATTTTGACCTTGTGCTTTGTGATATCAAAATGCCAAAGTTGGATGGCATTGACGTTTTGGATCAGGTGGCATTATTAGACAAACAGCCCCAGTTTATCATGATTTCTGCACATGGATCCATCGAAACAGCCGTAGAAGCCACCAAAAAGGGAGCCTTTGATTTTATCCCTAAACCTCCGGATCTGAACAGGCTGCTTTTGACTGTCAGAAATGCGCTGGACAAGAAAAATCTTGTTTCAGAAACCAAGGTTCTCAAGAAAAAACTTTCCCACAAACTTGATATGGTGGGAGAATCACCCGCCATCAAACAAGTAAAAGAAACCATAGAAAAGGTGGCTCCTACTGAGGCCAGGGTTTTGATAACCGGTCCCAATGGAACCGGAAAAGAATTGGTTGCCCATTGGCTACACAAAAAAAGCCAAAGAGCGGACGCTCCCTTTATAGCTGTCAACTGTGCTGCGATTCCTGCTGAACTGATTGAAAGTGAATTGTTCGGCCATGAAAAAGGATCCTTTACTTCCGCTGTAAAGCAAAGACAGGGAAAATTTGAACAAGCGGACAACGGCACGATTTTCCTGGATGAAATAGGAGACATGAGCCTTTCTGCTCAATCAAAAGTTCTCCGGGCATTACAGGAGCATAAAATCTCCAGAGTTGGCGGGGATAAGGATATTAAAGTTGATGTTCGGGTTTTTGCAGCCACCAACAAGGATTTGAGAAAGGAAATTGAGGAGGGTAATTTCAGGGAAGACCTTTACCACAGACTCAGTGTAATTCTGATCCAGGTTCCTCCATTGAAGGACAGAAAAGAAGATATTCCGCTTTTGGTCCACAAGTTCTTGGATGATATTGCCAAAGATTACGGTACCGCTAAAAAAGGAATTGATAACGCAGCGATAGAAAAATTGCAGGAATTTCCCTGGACGGGCAATATCCGGGAACTCCGGAACGTAGTGGAAAGACTGGTGATTCTAGGTGAAAAAACCATCAGCCTGGAAGATGTTAAAAAATATGCTGACTATTGATGGTCAGCATATTTTCTATCCATTTATTTCAGTGGCATCATTTGCATTGGAATAAGCAGGACATGGTCTGCTTGAAGCACAAGAACTCAATGCAAAAATGCCGGCTGCCATAACTATAATTGCTAATCTTTTCATAATCTTTATATTTCGAAGCCAAATATGTTTATTTTCTAAAGGATAACAAAATTAATTTATCATTAGATTACATCCCCTTACTTCACTGTTGTCAAATCTTCCCATAACTTCCAGTTTGCCGTCAGCTGCATATCTTCCCAAATCCTGCGTTTCAATAAATGCACAGGAGTGAAAATTGGCCAGGTCAATTATATTGATTCCACCTTGCGTTTTTTCTTTGATATAATTAAATGGGTCGTTTACATCCCTCAATAAAACGTGCATTGTAGAAGGCATAGTATATTTTCCACCTCCTTTCGAATATGCTTGAGACATCAATTCGGTCATTCCATATTCCGAATGAACATCAGGCACTCCAAAAGCATTTTTCAAAATTTCATGGACCTCTTCCCGGACCATTTCTCTTCTTCTACCTTTCATTCCACCTGTTTCCATCAGGATAAGGTTATCCATTTGTGGCAAATCAAATTGCATTTCTGCAAAATCCAGTAAAGCAAAAGTAACTCCCAAAAGCAACACTTTCCGATTGCCATTTTGGAGTAAAAGCAATTTATTAGCCAAATCCCGGTGGTTATATAAATAAAACCCTGAATGTACTGACCCCGATTGCTCAATAAAGTAGGCTGCCATGCTTACGAGTGAACTCCCCTTCCTTTCCAGGTATGAAGGGAGTAAGGCAAGAACATGAAAATCCTCTATCGGCCCGTATTGCATTTGAAAAACCCGAAGTGCATGTTGCAGGTAAAATTCTTCTGACCAGATAAAATGTTTGCTTGTAACGACCCCTGTGGTGCCGCTGCTGGAATAAAAAAAGGGAAAAAGATCAGGACTGCCGGATATGACCTGATGATCTTTAAAAAAATTTATCGGGAGAAAAGGAATCTCTTCTAAAGACCGAACAGATTCGGGATCCATGTTTCGGGCTTTTATATAATTGTGATATACAGGATTGGAGACCGATTGAAATTTAAACATCTCAAAAGCCATTTCTTCAAAATTTAGTACCTCCTGATTTAATAATTTCTCAGAAAAACTTTTGAAATATTTCATCGTTTTATAATTTGTCTTGGCAAAAATAAACAACTTTACAATTGTCTTTAGTCTTGTAAATTTATAGGAGCATGAGGAGTGTAAAAAATTATACCCACAATTTATTGTATTTGTTACTTCTTGGAGCTTGTGTTTCTCCTCCTGATAATTTTCCTTCAGTACCTGAAATATCTTTCAAAGATTTGGAGTACGTTCCTACAGCCGGTTCGGATTCCCTGATTCTTTCGTTGACGTTCCGAGATGCCGAAGGTGATTTAGGACTCAATGCAACAGATATTGATCCGCCATACAACGAATTGGAATACAAGCGGGATGCAGTGGGAAACCTGATTGTTTATGGCAACCGACCTTCTCAAGCACCGGTATTTAATCCAATTGACTGGGTGATAAATCCAATTGTAAATAATGAAAGGGTAAGGGACACCATTTGGGTTGAACAGAATCCAAACAACAAAAACATCTTTGTAAACTTTTTTGTCAAGAGAAACGGTCAGTTCACTGAATTCAGATGGGAGGATCCGCCATTCTATACTTCTTTCAATGGCCGTTTTCCAAGGATACTCAACAATGTCCAAACTACACAGCCTGTGGAAGGCACTGTTCAATATGGAATGCTATCATTTGGTTGGCAATCTATATTCCGTAATGATACATTGAGAATTGACGTTCAGATTCAGGACCGAGCACTAAACAAAAGCAATGTTGTATCCAGCCCGGAGGTTACGCTCTCTCAGATTACCAGACGCTGATTCAGATAATTCTTATAATTAAAAAAGCCTATAAAAATCGGCTTTTTTAATTTGATCATTTTTGGAATTTAATAATGAGGTCCCCTTATATCAAGGTAATTCTGCATTTTGCAAAATAGTAGGAAGCTGCCGGCCAGCTTCAAAATCAATTGAATCTTTTTATCCTATCCCTTTGGATACTTGTAGTTTCACAGTAACAATATAAAATTAAATATTAGATTTTAGGAAATTTCTGAGGATTTGATTCGCTCATCATTCCATAAACTTTTTCTACCACATCATCCACTGAGGGTTTGGAAAAGTAATCCCCGTCAGAAGAATACGCAGGTCTGTGGGCCTTGGCAGCAAGGGTAGCAGGCTCGGAATCCAAATCATAATAAGCCTTTTGATCCTCAATCACCTGCTGCATCATATATGCGGAGGCTCCCCCAGGCACATCTTCATCAGCAAATAGAACCCTGTTGGTTTTTTTCACAGATTCGGCGATCATTCCATCGGTATCAAACGGAAGCAACGTCTGCACATCAATCACCTCAATATCAATTTCCATCTGAATCAATTCTTCAGCGGCTTCCATTACAATTCTGCACATGGAACCGTAAGTCACAACAGTTAGATCTTTTCCTTTTTTCAGAATCTCCGGCTTGCCCGGAACTACATTATATTCACCGATATTGGATGGCATCTTCTCTTTTAGCCTATATCCGTTCAGACACTCAATCACCAGTGCAGGTTCATCTGACTTCATCAAAGTATTGTACATTCCTACAGCCTGGGTCATATCTCTTGGTACACAGACAACCATTCCTCTGAGTGAGTTCAGAATCATTCCAATAGGTGAACCTGAATGCCATACTCCTTCCAATCGATGACCACGTGTTCTGACAATCAATGGAGCTTTTTGCCCGCCTTTTGTCCTGTATGTCAAACAGGCCAAATCATCAGACAATGTCTGAAGTGCATAAAGCAGGTAATCCAGATATTGAATTTCGGCCATTGGTCTTAACCCCCGAAGGGCAGCTCCGATTCCCTGACCAATAATAGTACACTCACGAATCCCCGTATCCGTAACTCTTAGCTCACCATACTTGGCTTGCAAGCCTGCAAAGGCCTGGTTGACATCCCCGATTTTTCCAACATCTTCACCAAATGCAAAAAACCTCGGTTCGGAATCTAAAAGGTGATCAAAGTATGCCTGTAAGACTTCCCTACCATCTACCAAGGATGATTCTTCTCCATATTGAACAGGCACTTCGGAAACATTGCCAACGCTAAATTCCGACTGACTATATAAATGACTGTTGTATCTGTCCCCGTTTATTTCTTTTTGATTGTTGTACCAATTTTTAAGATCGGCTTTAATGTTTTCAGGTTCAGCACGCATCAGCCAGAGTGCTCTCCGAACTGTACTGATCACATCTTTTCGAATGGGATTCAAGGTCTTGTATAATTCATCGGCTAGTTGCTCAATGCTTACCTGCTCCTTTGTAAGTGGAGCTGTGGTTTTCAATAAAGAAACTGCTTCCTGCAATTCTCTTTTTATCGGGTTGGAAAAAGCTTTCCATGCCTCCTCTTTCTGCTCTTTGACATGAACTTTGGCTTCTTTATCAATCTGATCAAGCTCTTCATAGGAAGCTATTTTTTTGTCGACCAAAAAATCCCGGAACTTCAGAATACAATCAAAGTCTTTTTCCCATGCCAACCTTTCTTTGGATTTGTACCTTTCGTGAGATCCGGAAGTAGAATGTCCCTGCGGTTGGGTCAATTCAATCACATGAATCATTACAGGAACGTGTTCTTCCCGTGCAATTCGTGCGGCGTTTTCATACGTCCGCATCAATGCCTCATAATCCCATCCTTTTACCACAAAAATTTCATAACCTTTTTGGTCATCATTTCTCTGAAACCCTCGTAAAACTTCAGAAATATTTCCTTTTGTGGTATGGTATTCATTTGGAACAGAGATACCATAGCCATCATCCCAAATCGAGACGATCATCGGTACCTGCAAAACTCCTGCTGCATTGATTGTTTCAAAAAACATTCCTTCAGAGGTGGATGCGTTACCAATGGTGCCCCACGCCACTTCATTTCCTTTATTACTGAATTGGGTCAAGGAATGAAGGGCCTCGTTTTGTTTATACAATTTGGACGCATAAGCCAATCCCAACAATTTGGGCATCTGGGCTGCAGTTGGCGAAATATCAGCAGAAGAATTTTTCATAGCTGCCAGGTTCTTCCACGAACCGTCATCATTTATAGAGCGGGTGGCAAAATGACCGTTCATCAGCCTTCCGGCGGAAGCAGGATCAGCCTCCACGTCTGTGTGTGCATATAATTGGGCAAAATATTCTTTGAGGGTCAATTGATTTATTGCAAACATAAATGTTTGATCTCTATAATAGCCGGACCTGATATCTCCGTCAACAAAATATTTTGCCATAGCTATCTGAGCCAGTTCTTTCCCGTCTCCAAAAATGCCGAACTTAGCCTTTCCCATGAAAACCTCTTTTCTTCCCATTAGAGAAGCTTGACGGCTTTCCTGAACTAAACGGTAATCTTTTAAAAGTTGCTCTTTGTCTAAAAATTTAGACTTTTTGTTTCTGGAAAATGTGGACACATTTATCATGGTTATTTAATCTTTAAGCTATTTTGGGCTTTTGCAGTTCAAATTGCAAGTACTTCAAAAATAGATAATTTTGTCATTTTTACAAACTTAAATTCAGAATAAACATAATTTTTTTTAATAGAATATTTTAATTAAAATATATAAAAACAGATTACATAAAATAATATTTTACACAAAATCAAATAACTTAAATTTACAGCTATGAATATTTCAAATTGCCAACGGAAATTAAAGCTATAAATAATTTGAAAAAAGTCTCAAAATTAAAAAGTTTTTTAACCTAATTATTAAAATAAAATATACATTTTTATTCTGTCGCAAAATTTAATATCGAATATACACTGCTTTTAGAATCGATTCAAAATATCTGTGATGATTTTGCCTCCAACTCCTAATCCTTATTATCTTTGGGCCAAATTTAAAACCCAAATTTCGTCATCATGATTATAGGTGTTCCTAAGGAGATTAAAAACAATGAAAACAGGGTAGCCTTAACCCCTGCAGGCGCAAAAGAACTTGTAAAAAAAGGGCATACCGTCTACGTGCAGCATACTGCAGGCGAAGGAAGCGGATTTACCGATGATCTATATACTGCCGCCGGAGCAGCCGTTCTTCCTACCATTGAGGATGTTTATTCGATTGCGGACATGATCATTAAGGTAAAAGAACCTATTGAACCTGAATACAAACTGATCAAAGAAGGTCTGTTATTGTTCACCTATTTTCACTTTGCCTCCTATGAGCCTTTGACAAAGGCAATGGTAGCAAGCAAGGCTACTTGCCTGGCTTACGAAACTGTTGAAAAATCAGACAGAAGCCTTCCTTTGCTTGTCCCTATGTCAGAAGTGGCCGGTAGAATGGCGATCCAAAAAGGGGCCAATTACCTTGAAAAACCCTTGAAAGGAAGAGGAATTCTACTTGGTGGTGTCCCCGGTGTATTACCGGCAAAAGTATTGATTCTTGGCGGAGGAATCGTCGGTACACAAGCTGCCTGGATGGCTGCCGGATTGGGTGCGGACGTAATTATAATGGATGTTTCACTTGCCCGATTGCGTTATCTTGCGGATGTCATGCCTGCCAACGTCAAAACTATGATGTCAAATGAATTCAATATCCGCGAACTGATCAAAACAACTGACCTTGTTATCGGTGCTGTATTGATTCCGGGAGCAAAAGCCCCGCACCTTATTACCAGGGACATGCTCAAGACCATGCGTCCCGGAGTAGTATTAGTGGATGTGGCGGTAGATCAGGGCGGATGTATCGAAACCTGTAAACCCACTACACACGAAAATCCGACCTATATCATCGATGATGTTGTTCATTACTGTGTAGCCAATATGCCGGGAGCTGTTCCTTATACTTCCACGCTTGCATTGACCAATGCGACACTTCCCTATGCGATGCAGCTTGCAGATAAAGGTTGGAAAAGGGCATCTCAAGAATATGCTGATCTTGCTCTTGGATTGAATATAATCAACGGTGATATCGTCTACAAAGCTGTAGCTGATGCTTTCGGGATGGATTTTGTTCCTGTGGAGAAATATTTGGCCGATTGATTGAAGCTTTATTGCTGAAAATCCAAAAAATATATAACCCCCCCTTCAGTTTTGATGAGGGGGGTTTTAATAATCCTTTTCAATCTAAAACACCATCACCAATCCGACTCCATCCGGGGTAGTAACTATGTGATCCATGATTTGAGGCAATTTTTTCCCATGGTTGTTGTGAAAAAGGTATTTGATGGCATCAAAGCTAATTAAAAATGCTCCCTGAAGCATCACGGATTTGCCAAAACCTTTAATGTGCTCCTTTTCCAATCTCTTTTCCCGCTCCACTACATAAAGCCCACCGGCAACATAGGCAATATCCAAGGCAGCATTGACCAACAAAATCTTTTCAATACTGTGTTGTGCACCAAGGGTCTCCCAAAAATCTTTATCCGGTAATTCATTCATCGCACTGTAGTAGCCGAATCCTGCAATCGCCAGATTTACTGTATTCCAATATAGATTCATCTGATGAAAGGCCTTGGTTTCACCGGAAGTTCTTCCAGCCATCATTTCACCCAAGGCGATATTGCTTGAAGCCCAGGATCCCAGTATCAGCATTCCTTTTTTGTTGTATTGAATTCTTGTCTGATTAAATGGTTCGAGGTTGTCAATCCCCTGCCCCATCACATTATTTCCAAAGGCAAAAATCAACAGAATAAGAATTATGCAAAAGGAAATAAAGGGCTTTTCATTTTTCATATTTCAATCCAATAAGAGATGCTTGCCCAACGCAAATTTGAATAATCTGCTTCCAAAAACAATCAACACGACACCAACGATTCTGTTTTCAAAATCATAAATCGGAAACACTTTTGAAAAAATGCCATAGAAATCACCATGTTCCCACTTGAATATCTTTAAAATCCAATCGAAACCATTTCTCTCCCGACTTCCTTTTGGGCAGCCTTGATCAACAGCTTTTTAAGTTCCGACTTTTGGAGATCCAATGAAGGAGTGTATTCCTGTTCCAATGAATCCCTCAATCGTACCTCTCTTTTTTAGTAATGTCCTTAATATAGCCATATCTTTGTTTTGCTTTTTTGCCCAAAACCTGATCAAAAATAAAGGAATGAACATTGAAGAAAACCTAACTGCGCTAAAAAATTCATTTAAAAGTTCGAATTGCTTATTGGTTGCTGTAAGTAAAACAAAACCTGAAAGTGCCATCTTGGAAGCATATGAAGTTGGTATCAGGGACTTTGGAGAAAACAAAGTTCAGGAACTTACTGATAAACAGCCGAATCTTCCGAAGGATATCCGATGGCACATGATCGGGCATCTTCAGCGAAACAAGGTCAAATATATTGTTTCCTATATATATTTAATTCATGGAGTGGATTCTTTTAAACTTCTAAAAGAAATCAACAAACAAGCCAAGAAAGTAGGGCGGGAAATATCCTGCTTAATCCAAATCCACATTGCCAGAGAAGAAAGTAAATTCGGATTTGATCAAAAAGAGCTGGCAGAAATGCTGTCAGCCGATGAAATCCACCAGCTAAAGAACGTGAAGATTATTGGTCTGATGGGTATGGCCACGAACACCGAAGATGAAAACATCGTGCGATCAGAGTTTAAAAGTTTGAAAAAAATGATGGATGAATTAAACCAAAAAGCTTTACCCGCAAATTTTGACCTGCGGGAATTGTCCATGGGAATGAGTGGGGATTATAAAATAGCTCAGGAGGAAGGAAGTACCCTGGTGAGAATTGGAAGTGCAATCTTTGGAGAAAGGTCTTATGAATAAGATACAAACAGGCAAATATATTCAGCTAGCAGCCTTTTTAGGAGCTCTGGCTGTGTTCATTGGCGCATTCGGTGCACATGGGTTGGAATCGGTTTTGGAAAAATATGGAAGATCTGAAACTTTTGAAACTGCTGTTAAATACCAGTTTTATCATTCCTTAGCAATTCTGTTGGCAGCGGTTTTGTTTCAGCTTTACCCGGAAAAAACCCTTTTAAAAAGATCAATCTGGTCTTTTTTTATGGGGATTTTGATCTTTTGTGGGACCTTATATACCTTAGCCCTGACAGGCATCAACTGGCTTGGGGCTATCACACCTTTAGGGGGTGTAGCTTTTATATTGGGCTGGCTGCTCCTGTTTTGGGCTTTCAGAAATTCTAAATCTTGATTCCGGAAATGCGATTAAAATATTTATTCACCCTTCTATATCTTCTTTTATTTTCCCATATAAGCTTCGGCCAGAATGAAGCAGTGGTCAGGAATTATACAGAGCTTGATCGCCTCTTAGGAGAAAGATCCTTTTTTGAAAATCACCTGACCGGATTCTTACTTTTCGATTTGGACAGTCAATGGGTGATTTTTGAAAAAAACAGTCATATGAATTTTATCCCCGCATCCACTACCAAACTGCTGACTTTCTACGCCTCCTTGGTCACCTTAAAAGACAGTGTGAACACCTTCCGGTATCAGACACGGGGAAACGAAATCACGATTTGGGGAACAGGTGATCCTTCATGGAAATATGAATCCCTCCCCCAACCTAGGATCAAGGGATTTTTAACTCCCTATAAAAAAATCAATTTTTCGATTCAGAACTGGAAAGACGAAGCCTTCGGTATCGGTTGGCAATGGGATGATTATTACCATTCCTATTCTGCCGAACGATCACCCTTTCCCATTTACGGAAATTTAGTCTCTATCAGCAGTCAGAACCGGCAGCCTTTTATTTCTCCTGCATATTTTAAAAATAAACTCAAAAGCACGGATAAGGATATAAAGGGAATACGAAGGGACCAGCATTCCAATGTTTTTTTTCATAATCCGAGGACCTTTAACATCATAAAAACACAGGTTCCCATTATCACCTCACCTGAATTGTTTGTCACTTTGGCAAGTGAAATCCTAAACAACCCTGTGCAGCTGGTTGATACCCAATTACCTTCCGATCACAAGGTGTTTAAGGGAGGAAGGATGGAGCCGTTGTGGATTGAAATGCTTCAGGAAAGCGACAATTTCGTTGCAGAGCAAATGCTGTTGATGATCTCAGATGAATTGTTTGGGGAAATGAATGCAGAAAGAGCAATTGACTACATTCTGAAAAACCACCTTTCAGATCTTCCTGACAAACCTCAGTGGGTGGATGGGTCGGGACTTTCGAGGTATAACCTGATGACACCCAGAAGTATGGTTGAATTGCTTTCAAAAATAGATGACCTTATCCCCAGAAGCAAATTTATGAATTTATTGCCTCAAGGGGGTGTCAGCGGGACGCTAAAGAATAATTTCAAATCACCAAAGCCCTATATATTTGCCAAAACAGGTACCATCAGCAATAACAATAGTTTGGTGGGAATAATAAAAACCAATCAAAACAGGTACATGGCTTTTGCATTTATGAACAACAACTATTTGAACAAGGCAAGTGAGATTCGAAAGGAGATGGAAAAAGTTTTGCTTTATGTTAAAGAGAATTATTAGACCCGAACAATCTTTTATCTAAAAAGATTATCTTTTGTGAATGAACTTTATCTGGAAGTCATACCTCATTTCCCCTAAACCTTTTGTCAGGTAACAATATCAGTATTTATGAACAAAAGAAATTTTCTTAAAACGGTCGGGTTAACTCTCGGGTCTCTGCCATTGATATCGATGAAAGATAAACAACATCAATATCTCCCGGACATACTGTTGCCAAAGCCTGTCAGCAAGGGAGATACTGTAGGTCTGATCAGTCCTTCAGCGGCTACTGCGGAAAGAATCCAGTTCCAGTTTGCCGTTGAAGCATTGGAGGCCCTGGGTTTTCAGGTTATTCAGGGAATAAATCTTCAAAACAGAAGAGGTCATCTTGCAGGCACTGACGAGGAAAGGGCAGCCGACCTGAACGGCATGTTTGCAAATCCAAAGATAAAAGCCATCATCTGTATTCGGGGAGGATCGGGAGCGGCCAGAATTCTCCCCTTGATTGACTATGATCTGATTAGGAAAAATCCCAAGCCTCTGTTAGGCTATTCTGATATTACGGCGCTTCACAATGCCATTCATGCCAAAACAGGGCTAATCAGTTTTCATGGTCCCAACGGTACCGGCAGCTGGAACAGTTTCAATGTAAATCAGTTTGAAAAAGTGTTTTTTGAGCGAATGCTCGTGGAGTATGAAAATGAGCAAGTGCAAAACGATGATTTGGTGGTTAAACAAAACCGTATCCAGACCATCTTTCCCGGAATAGCACGGGGGAAAATATTGGGTGGAAACCTTACTGTGTTGACTGCGCTATCAGGAACTCCCTATCTGCCGGACTTTACGGATGCAATTCTCTTTGTGGAAGATATCAATGAGGATCCCTACAAAATAGACAGGATGTTCAGTACTTTGAAGCTAAACGGTACACTCAGCCTGATCAAAGGATTTATCTTTGGCCAATGCAGTGATTGCACTCCTTCCGGAGGTTATGGCTCCCTTACCTTGGACGATATCCTGGATGATTACATTCTTCCGCTGGGCATTCCCGCCTACAACGGCGCGATGATCGGACATATCCCTAAACAATTTATCATTCCAGTAGGCTCGATTGTAGAAATGAACGCCAATACGGGAACTTTCAAGCTTACCCAACCAGTATTCCAGCTTTAATTTCATCATATGAAAATCATCATTAAAATATTCTTAAGTATTGTCCTTTTTGCCGGTTACAGTTGCATCACCATGAAATCCACCCCATCCCAAAATCAAAATGACACATCTAAAACCTATCTGGCACTCGGCGATTCTTATACTATCGGAGAGGGTGTTGAGGAAAAAGACAGGTATCCGAATCAGACTGTAGAAATGTTGAAATCCTCGGGTATGACTTTTTCTGAACCCCTGATTATTGCCAAAACAGGATGGACTACAGATGAACTTGTAAAAGCCATAGCGGATGCAAAAATCGGGGGAAAAACCTATGATTTGGTAACCTTGCTTATAGGAGTCAACAATCAGTACAGGGGCAGGCCTGTAGAAAATTTTAAAGCTGAATTTGCTGACCTATTGGAAAAGGCCATCGCTTTTGCAGACGGAAATCCCCGTCATGTAGTAGTGCTCTCCATTCCGGATTGGGGAATGACACCATTTGCATCAGCAAAAGAAGTTGATAAAGAGAAAGTCGCAGGAGAAATTGATCAATACAACGCTGCAAAAAAACAGATTACGGGAGAGAAGGAAGTCCATTATATAGACATAACGGAAGAATACCGGGCAACCGGTTCCTTGCCGGAAATGTTGGTTGCGGATAAACTGCATCCCAGTGGCATGGTCTATCAAAAATGGGCCAAGAAGATTCACGGAGTGGTGGTGGAAAGCATGGAATTTCAATAATCCCTGAATTGATGGATGTAAAAAATCAGATCCACATCGATTAGTGAGTTTAAGATTCCCGAATTGAATTTTCCTAGCATTAAAAAATCCTCAAAAGGCTATTTAAAAAACAGTCATTTGAGGATTTGATTTTGTAAAACCTCTTGTTTATTGACCGCCTTTTGGCAGAACATTGGAAATCAAAGAAACTTTTTCAATAGGTTCTGAGGCATTGGAGTAAACCCTCACAACTGAATTTTGTTTTCCCATTTTACCGGTAGAATTGAAGCTGATCTTGAGCTCAGAAGACTGTCCCGGTGCGATTGGTTCTTTAGGCCAGTTTGTTGCGGTACATCCGCAGGTCACGGCTACATTCGAGATAATCAACGGAGAAGAACCTGTGTTTGTGAATTTGAAGGTATGGGCTACTTTTTCACCCTGGGTGATATCTCCAAAATCAATGGAGGTTTCTTCAAAAGCGATGACAGGTCCATTGGATTGTTCTTGGGCCTTAGCAGCAAACACTACTAAAAACATCACCATCATTAAAGCTAACTTTTTCATAATATTCGGTTTTAAAATTATTCTGTTTTTACTTCTTTTTTATAAAATCTTGGATGAAAGTTCACCATATAAATTTCCTGAGTTGCCCGGGTGACAGCTGTGTAGAGCCACCTGAGATATTCTTTGTCAATCTGTTCTTCCTTCAGATACCCCTGATCAACGAAAACTCCACTCCACTGTCCACCTTGGGCCTTGTGACAGGTCAATGCATACGCAAATTTAACCTGAAGCGCTGAAAGATAAGGATCTTTTTTAATCAATTCCAATCTTTCCGATTTGCTTGCCACGTCTGCATAATCTTCAGAAATCTGACGGTACAGCTCCTTATATTGTTCGGGGGATAAAGCAGGAGTTGTACTGTATAATGCATCGAGGATCACTTTCGCCTCGAAGAAAGGCTCATCGGGATAATCGATCAGCCTCAATTCCAGAGTAGCAAATCTAAGGCCATACATTTCTTCAAAAGACCGTATCTTCACCACTTCTGCGAAATCACCATTAGCCAGAAAATTGACTTTTTCTGAATCGGCCATATAGGTATAATTGTTTTTCACAATCATCAGCATATCACCTGCATTGATTTCTTCTTCATAAAAATGAATAACCTGTCTGATGTATTGATTGTATTGAACAGCTGTCTTATTGGATCTGGTAATGATGATGGTATTTTCTACCCCGAATTTTCCGTAGGCATAACGCAAGCCATCTTCCAATCGTTCTCCTGTCATCTTGAAAAAATCCTTGAACCCTGAAGTCACAAAGGCTATTTCAGGCGTTTCTTTATTGATCTCACCTCTTAGGTAGGTTGCGTTAAAAAGAATACCTGAACTGAGCTGCTGCCGCATCACTTCCGTCAATTCGGTATCCTGCACCTTTAATCTGAAGTTCCGAATCAGGTAGTTTTTATCCAGTCCGGGACTAGCTGTACTGCCCACCGGTGGCAATTGGGCTGTATCCCCCACCAAAAGCAGCCTGTTACTGGATTCCTGAAAAACGTATTTGATTAGGTCCCTTAGAAGATTTCCGGACATTCCGCCATCATCGTTTAACATGGAGGATTCATCCACTATAAAAACCGTATTTTTGAAATAGTTTTTTTGAAGGTCAAAACCAATGCCCATATCTCCTACACTTCCTTTGGGCCGATAGATGATTTTATGGATGGTGAAGCCCGCTTTACCGCTGTAATTGCTCATCACTTTGGCAGCCCTTCCGGTGGGTGCCAAAAGAACTGGCCTCAAATTCAATGAAGGAAGTGATCTGACCAGGGCAGAAATGACTGATGTCTTACCCGTCCCTGCATAACCTTTTAAAACAAAGGTTTCGGATCCTTCCGCTTTGAAAGCCAAAAAATCATCCATCTTCTGAAAAAAGATTTCCTGTCCTTTTGTTGGGAGGTGGGGAAAATTTCTTTTGATCAGAAAAGATGGCTTTATTGGGTCTTGATTATCTTTACCACTCATTGAGGCGAATCTAGGTGTAATATGACGAATTTGGAAAAAGAAATCGTAGAGAAATTTG
>JBGTDA010000245.1:0-3535 GCA_041748555.1 Rhodonellum sp. | reverse complement strand
CTTCTTCGGAATAGCCCCTGGAACAACCAAAGAACAGATCAAGGAATGTTTGGTCAATTTCACAAAAGGAGACAATAAGATCACCAATTATTCCCAAGCCTTTAAGCTGGAGCCGGGAACCGGTTGGGATGTTCCTCCCGGAATGCTACACGCTCCCGGCAGCATGTGTACTTATGAGCCACAAAAAGCCTCGGATGTTTTTGCCATGTATCAATCATTGGTAAATGAGGCTATTATTCCCGACGAACTCCTGTGGAACGGTACGCCAAAGGACCGGATAGGAGATTTTGACCAGCTGATGGAAGTCATCGACTGGGAGCTGAATGTTAATCCGAATATACTGGAAACCCGGTTTATGAATCCAAAACCTGTGAGAAGCAGAGATGAGATGGAAGCAGCCGGATATATTGAAAATTGGGTTTGTTACCTTTCAGATGCTTTTAGCGCCAAGGAACTTACCGTTTTCCCGGGACAAAGTGTGACCATTACCGACCATGCCGCTTACGGATTGATCATGATGCAAGGGCGTGGTAAAATGGGTGTTTGGGATATCGAAACCCCTTCCTTGATCCGATATGGTCAGCTGACAAACGATGAATTTTTCGTGTCCGAGAAAGCTGCAAAATCAGGCGTGAAGGTCACCAACCATTCCACAACCGATCCAATTGTGATGCTGAAGCATTTCGGACCGGGCAATCCTGACTTATAGCCCGGAGGTTTTGGCTTTGCCGAAAAACAATTAAATTACAGTAATACGATTTTTTCCTCTTTGGAGAAAATATTTTAATATCCAGATAGTAATGATGGGAATATCCCGATGCTCGCTGAGAGCAGACTAATTTTAAATCCAAAAATTCTATTAATCATGACTCAAAATAATTTTCCAAAACTCCACAATTCCACCTGGCCGGGTATTGTGGGCAAGGGGCCCGACTCAGAGCCCGTGATTACTATTGATGAGATGTTGCAGCATACAGCCGCTGCTGAAGTCAACGGTGTAAAATTCGATGGTGTGGATCTAGGCCTTTTTGATCCCCACATTGACCTTGACATGTCCGATGATGGCATAAAAAAGCTTGCCGATAAACTTTCAGGTCTTAACCTTCAGGTAGGCAGTTTGGTTGCGCCTATATGGGGCGGACCCGCCATGGGCAGCAAAGAAGAACGTGCGGTTTTTGTGGATATGGTGAAAAAATCCTGCACCTTCGGACAAAAGCTTCGCGATCTCGGTATTAGACCATATGGTATCGTCCGGATTGACTCCGCCAGCAGTGTGGAAAACTGGGCGAAAGATCCTGAAAACAACACCAAATTGATTGCCCAAACATTTAGGGAAGCCTGCGATGTGGCTGCTGATCATGGCGAAAAACTGGCAGCGGAAGGAGAAATCTGCTGGGGTGGCATGCACAGCTGGAAAACCATGATTGAAACCCTTGAGCAGGTCGACAGGCCTAATATCGGATTTCAGGCAGATATGGCCCACACTTATTTGTATCTGTTGGGATACAATAGCCCTGAGCACCGGCTCGTGCCCCAGGATTTTGACTCGAAAGACAGGAATATTATAAAAGATGCGCTGAAAACTCTCACTGAAAAGCTAAGGCCATGGACGATAGATTTTCATGTAGCCCAAAATGACGGAACTGTTTTTGGATCGGGTTCGCATGACAAAACAGGGAGGCATTGTCTTGCTTTTGACCCGAATGGAAAGCTGGATATTGTTGCGGATGCGGGACACTGGCTGAGGGATGAAAGCGGGGATCTGACCAAAGCTTTCAAGCACATTTGCTGGGATGGCTGTATGTTTCCCAATGAAGTGATGGGAAAAGGGCAAACCTGGAATGACATTCTATCTGTAATGATCCAAGTTCGTGATAACCACGGCTGGTACGAAGCTGAATAAAAAAAATCCTGACCATGAAAGAAACCAAAAAAATAAGAATAGGATTAATAGGCACAGGTTTAATGGGCAGAATCCATACCAACGGCTATAAGCGGTTGGGAGATTTTTTCCCTGAGCTGGGGCACAGGCCTGTTCTCCAGGCGGCCTGCTCCAGAAGAGAAGATAAGATCAATGCCTTTGCGGAACAATGGGGCTATCAATCTGTAGAAACGGATTGGAAGAAAATGATTGCAAGAGATGATATTGATGCCATAGACATCTGCACTCCGAATGATACACATGCAGAAATCGCCATTGCGGCAGCTGAAGCAGGGAAAATGATCCTATGTGAAAAGCCCCTCTCCAAAACGCTGAAGGAAGGAGAAGAGATGGTAAAAGCCATTGAAAAAGCCGGAGTCAAAAATACGGTTTGGTACAATTACAGAAGAGTGCCTGCGGTTACACTTGCCAAACAACTAGTGGATTCCGGAAAATTGGGTAAAATCTTCCACTACAGAGCCAATTTTCTACAGGATTGGACTATCAATCCCGATCTTCCACAGGGAGGGGATGCGCTTTGGAGACTCGATGCCGATGCTGCCGGTTCCGGAGTTACGGGAGATTTACTGGCACATTGCATCGATACGGCCATGTGGCTCAATGGCGGGATCAAAGATGTCTCCGCAATGACAGAGACATTTATCAAAGAAAGAATTCATCAGAGCAGCGGCAAAGTTCAAAAAGTAGGGATAGATGACGCCTGCCTTTTCCATTGCCATTTTGATAACGGATCATTGGGATTGTTTGAAGCTACCCGATACGCAAGGGGCCATAAAGCTTTGTATACCTTTGAAATCAATGGTGAGCATGCTTCCATCCGTTGGGATCTGCATGATCTGAACAGGTTGGAATATTTTGATCACAGTGATGAATCCATTGTAAGGGGATGGCGGTCCATCCACGTGACCGAGGGCGATCAGCCTTATATGGACAGGTGGTGGATTCCCGGAACAAGTATCGGTTATGAGCATTCCTTCATCCATCAGGTAGCGGATTTCTTTAAAAGTCTGGACACCGGAGAACCCTGTGCACCGACCTTCAAAGATGCCTATGAAACCCAAAAAGTCTGCCAGGCAGTGCTGGATTCCGCAAGTTCGAAAAGCTGGAAGGATACGAAAGTGGAATGGAGTAGTAGTTGAGATATTGAATTTATCAATAAAATAAAAGGGGCTTTTGCCCTTTTTTATTTCATTGTTTAAAAAATCAGGAACAAAATCCAACCTGATCTTCAATGAGAATCCTGAACCGGAATTCAGTGTATGAAAATAAAAATGTCAGCCTCGGGATAGAGAAACAAAAATGCCATGTCCGCCGTAGCGGAAAACCGGTGAGGCACCTATTGGGATTGAATCTGCTTTTTAGAGTTGGACACAGGTGCTTTGGTAGCAAAAATCAAGGAGTGAACCTCAAGCAATTTTTAAAAAAATCAGAATTCCAGCTGATTTCAAACCCTTCCGGATCTGTTTTGAAAGGTTTTTTTGCGGGTTGGGCATAGGTATTTCTTATACCAACACATTCCGTTAACATTTCCATCAATTCGATTAATTTCTTACATTAGGAAAATGAAAAAAGGTGATGAGTATATTACCCCCC
>JBGTDA010000244.1:0-15308 GCA_041748555.1 Rhodonellum sp. | reverse complement strand
TTACGTGAAACTGTTGAGGGGCGTTAAAAAAATAAGGATCAACGACCAATGGTACCTCAATGAGTTCACAGGCCAAACCCAAAAATTTATGGAGAAAATGGGGATCTCAATAGTATAATACGTAAAAAATACAAGTTAGGGGTTAATATAGAAAAAGACTTTGAAGGAAAAGGGCACATTAAAGTTGATACTTTAGAACTTACTAATAGGGTTAGAGTTAAATTAGTCAGTAACGATGATGTAATAATTGAACCTATTGAACCAGAAGAGCAAGCATTAGATAATGAATCTTTTACAATTTGGACATGGAAAGTGGTGGCTCAAAGCTCAGGAATAAAGAATATTAGAATAAAAATTGGTTTAGCAAACATTGATAGAATAGACCCATCACTTCCACAATTTGTACCTGGTAAATCATTCGAAATTACAACAAAGGCAAACTTACCTTACTCAATAAGTAAATTTGTAAAATCAAATTGGCAATGGGTCATATCTACTTTACTTATACCTCTATTAATTTATTTTTATAACACTTCATTCAACGGAATAATCCTTTAGATGAATCCAAGATTAAAGCAAAAACGCCATTTGGTGATGATGTCATTATAGCGAGTATTTGGAAAAGATTCTTAGCATTTATAATAGATGTAAACTTACTAGTAATACTATTTACCTTAATATTCATACTGTATGTGAATTTATATCCTGAAAGCTACGACCTATTATTTATCTTAAATTTTGGGGTTTTATCATTTATATATTTTGTACTATTTTCGAGTTTGTCTGGTAGAAGCATAGGGAAATTAGCGATGAATTTAAAAGTCATAAGTATTAATGGGGAAAAAGCAAGTATATTTAATCTCATGATTAGAGAGTTAGTGAGATGGCCAAGTTTTTTAGTTTTCGGCTTCTTATGGCATATTGGCAATAAACTAAATATGGAAGCATGGGATAGATTATCTAAGACAATTGTTATAGAATCTAATTAAAAACTATGCCCAACAAAAGCTAAGAAAACATACGGGTGGAAGGTGAAAAATGAACATTCTAGTACATACTATATTTTCAGTTACAGCAGACAGATACGTTTTCCAAAACCCGCACGTTTCTTAGCCAGAACCGTTGTGCCTCATTTAATTCCAAGTATAATCTATAAATTAAATAGCTATGAATTACAAACATGACATTTTCTTGAGCCACAATAGCGTTGATAAGCCATGGACTGAGAAGCTTGCAACAGCTATAGAAGCTGATCCTTCGGGACCACAACTAAATGTGTTCTTTGACAAATGGGACATTTCTCTAGGTAGCGATATTACTCTTGAATTGGAAGAAGGTTTACAAAACAGTAAATATGTAGGATTAGTGCTTTCTCCAAACTCACTAAATTCAGATTGGGTTGCATTAGAAAGATCAACTGCTATTTATAAGGATCCAAGAGCTAGAAAGCAACATCTAATACCAATTTTAAGAAAAGATTGTGACATTCCTGACATGTTAGCTAGATTAAATTATATAGATTTTAGGAATGACTATGATTTTGAAAACCACCTAAAAATCCTAATTAATTTTTTGAGAGGGAGACCTTCTGAAAGAGGTGGAAACTTTGACGAAGATAAATATAAGTTAAGAGAGGATGCAAATCTCGTTAATCAACATCGACAAATTTTCGAAAGAAGAGTTTTTAGAGTACCCTGTATTGAGGAGCTTTTTTTAAGAGAGGTAATTGATGCACTTGATGATACTAGTGCTGCATTAAATACGGGAAGTCTTTATTCAAGAAGAGGTCATTTGCTTAGTCAATTTGAAAATAGAAAGGCATACAGAACTGAGTAATTTAAATCTAAGTTTGAGCAGATTGGAGATATAATTGATAACATAAAAAGAAATGTAATAGAATTTGAATCATACTTCATATCAGTTAATCCAAATTATTCTCATCACCAAAATTTTTATGCTATGGTAATGTCTTTTTGGAAAAATCCAGAAAAAGTTGACATTAAAAAGATGATTGGATATATGGATAAAATTGATCAATTGAGAAATGATTTACTTTCCATACTGAATAGTCTTCTGAGAATAATTGGAGCCGAGGAATTCAAAACAATAAAGTTATCAAGTGAGGTAATTAACGAGCGGAGAATTGGAGGCTCAGAAGAAATAGCACCATATATCTAATAAAAACGAGGCACAATCGAGTAGACGGCCGTGAGCCATTAGCTCACGGTGCGCCTCTCACACCACCGTACGTACGGGTCTCGTATACGGCGGTTCACCGGATTGTAGGTTGCGTTTTTAGATAATAGGAAAGCATCGACTCATACCCTTTTCTTCTCAGTCGTGACAAAGTAATTGTGGTTATCAAAATCGGGCTCTGGGCTACTGCCCATCCTCCTTTTCTGGTCCTGCTCCATGCGTAAGCATGGTCTTGGTCCACTCCTAATCTGATCAGGTTTTTACGTTTCCGCTCTGGCTTTTTCTCCCGGGGCCTCGGGACCATATACAGTACCGAAGTCGGTTTCTCAACTACTCATCGAGTGATTTCAGCTTTGCGGTGATACTGGCAAGGCGGTAATTGTTTACCCATCCCCGCCAGACCTCGGCCAGCTTTTCCAACCTTTCCTCAAAACTGTATGGTCCGGTTTTCTTGGAAATATGCTTGAGCTTTCGTTTGAGTGATTCCCAGCTGTTCTGTTTCACCACCGGTTGGTATTTTCCCTTGACTCCTTTCTGATAGGTCGGCACAAATGCATGTCCCAACAGCTCAAAATTGGAAGGTCTTCGGACGCCGCTTTTCTCCCTGTTGATGGGCAATCTGAGTTTGTCCCTAAGAAAGAGATACACTTCGTTGCCTGTCTTTGCGGCTTCCTTCTTTGACTTGGTATAAATGCTGAAATCATCAGCATATCGAACGTATCTCAGGTTTCTCCTGTCAAGTTCCTTATCCAGAACATCCAGTAGGATATTGCTCAGTAAGGGGCTGATCGGGGAGCCCTGTGGAATGCCTTTTCTACGCCTGTGCAGTTTTCCGTCAATCCGGATGGGTGCACGAAGCCATTTTCGGATAAGCCGTAGGGTTGTCGGGCATTTTACCCGCTGATAGATGAATTGCAGGAGAATGGAATGGTCTACCTCATCAAAGAACCCTTTGAGGTCAATGTCCACTATGTCCTGATAACCATCATTGATGTGTTTCAGGGCTCGTGTTACTGCCTTATGGATGTTCTTCTGTGGTCGGAAGCCATAGCTGTATTCCTCGAACGTGAGTTCGTATTTGGTCATCAGCACCTGGCTTGCGGCCTGTTGGAGCCATCTGTCCACCACTGTGGGAACCCCCGGTAATCTGGTCTTTCCGTTATTCTTGGGTATTTCAACCCCTTTGATAGGTTTGGGCACATACGTATGGTTGAGGATGGAGGTGACAATACTGTCCCTGTTGCTTTCCAGGTAAGAAAGCAGTTCGGTGACTTTCATGCCGTCCACCCCAGCCGATCCTTTATTCCGCACCACCTGTCGGTAGGCTTTGTAAAGGTTCTTACGGTTGAGTACTTTTTCTATCATAATATTTTGTTAACCCTACCCTGCATCCCGGCACCTCACTAAAAATGTCCTAAGGGACATTTTCTTAACGCTCGGTCCTGCTTAAGATGAGGCTGCACCGATACGGTACTTCCCGTCGAATTTGGACGTAATCCGGCGTTCAGTCCTTCACCGGTTTGTGAGACCGTCAGGGATATGGTTTCAGCAGTCCCTGCTCGTTTCCCCGGCTACTATGACCTCGGCTGACTTCTTGGCTCATAGAAACCCAATCTATTCCAAGATCTCCCTCGGTAAGGTGAATATCCTTGTGTCTATCGCTGCCACATCTACTGTTTTGGTGCTTCCTGCCTTTCGGAAAGTTTGGACTTCGGCAGCATGTGTTACCTCATCCGACCTCATAGCCTCAGTATGTGGTTCATGTTCTTCAGTACAGACACCGCAGTCTGGCTTACTTCAGTGTAAGGGTCACCCCTAGCCACCTTGCCACTTGCTTGGCTTCGGGACGTTACCCCCGCGCTTAAGGGACTTTCACCCGTTGGAACGCTCATTTAAATGAACTATATTCACCATTCAAGGCACACACAAAATGTTTATGCCAGCTTGGGGTCCAGTGTTGCCATCAAGTTTTGTTTTCTTAATTTTACTCATCAACATGGGAAGGTGACACGCTTCGAAAACCCAAGCCGTCATAAACATAAAAGTTAGCAGCCATGTAGAAAAATCTGCCAAAATTTGACATTATAATCATTCACTATCATCATTAAAAAAATAGTCATGAAAATTTTTAAACGCTTAATTATTACAAGCATCTTTATCAGCTCTTATTTTGGATTAGCCGCTCAATCCTTAAAAGAAGTAGAAATTAGGAAAATGGAACAAACTCAAACAGAAGCAATACTTAACCTTGATTCGGCGGCAATAGACAAAATTTGGGACAAAGATTTAGCAGTAAACTCGCCGACAAATAACATTGTTGACAAGGCAGGGGGAATGTTTGCTTTTAAAAATGGGTTTATTCATTACTCTTCTCTTCAAAATGAAATCGAAAAGATTATGTTTTACGAAGACATAGCTATTGTAATGGGGCAGGAAACCGTTTTACCTGTTGGAAAGTCTCCTAATGCTGGCAAAACGGTCAAAAGACGTTATACAAATATCTGGAGGAAAAAGGGTAATACCTGGACACTTTTTGCCAGACAAGCAACAAATATTTCAATAGAATGATTTGCGAAGGAAAACACTGTGTTTATTTTTATTATAAATTATTAGAATCGCTATGATTCGAATTAACTTTAGTACCGTTTATAATAAATTGAACACGGCAGCCAACAAGAGTATTGCCAATAGTGGGGCTGGACGTTGGAGCAATCGGCAGCAGTTCGCTATTTGGCTTTGGTTCTGGCGGGACGTTAACTATTTGGCTCTTAGTTATTATCTTCATCAAAAGATTTTCAGTTTGGCTTCGGTTGTCCGGGTTGGAGGTTTTTCAATTCCCCCACCATCGGCAATACTTTTTCATTGTGGGTAATATCCAGAAACTGCCATCAGTGATAGTAATTCGTATATTTAATGAAATGAAAAAACTATACATAATAGCAGGTTGTAATGGAGCCGGGAAAACGACTGCTTCATATACTATTTTGCCGGATATTCTTGACTGTAAAGAATTTGTCAATGCGGATGAAATTGCCAAAGGCATCTCGCCTTTTCAGCCGGAGAAAGCAGGAATTGAAGCAGGCAGGTCACATGCTGAATAGGATAAAAAAACTATTAGAGTCAGGAGAAAGCTTTGCTTTTGAAACTACGCTTTCAACAAGAAGCTATGTCCATTTTATTAATAGAGCAAAGCAATTGGATTACCAAGTGACTTGCTTATTTTTCTGGCTTGATTCGGAAGAATTGGCTATTTCAAGAGTAGAAAACAAGTTAAGGAAGGCGGTCACCATATTCCGGAAGAAGTTATCAAGAGGAGGTATAAAAGTGGTTTAAAGAACTTTTTCAATCTATTTCTTGGCAAAGTTGATAACTGGCTATTTGTAAATAATTCAGGAGATGATTACGAAATTATAGCAGAAGGGGCTTTGAATGAAAAAACTATTAGTAATGTTGAACAATGGGAAGAATTAAAGAAAAAATATAATGGATACTAAGGAGCAATTAAAAGAAGAACGGGACAAAATAGTCAAAGGACTTGAAGAGACCTATAGAAGGCTTGTCGAGTACAAAAAACAAAAAAAAAGCCCAATGATTGTAGTTAGGAACGGAAAGATTGTAGCAGTTGACCCACATGAAATTCTACCCACTACATTGTATAAGCGTAATGCGGACTGAACAGCTAAACCCTAATTATTTTGCTGTTAAAAAAATTGCGATATATATCGGATACAGAATAAGATAAACCTAAAATTTTGAATAACATAAGAATAATTATCTTATTTTCTTTTTTAAGGCCTTCAACAAATACATTTGGTTTTTAGCCCGATTAAAATTCTGTTCGGAATAGTGGACGGTATAGTAGATATTTCCCAGAAGATAATCAGTCAGAAAACGCAAACCCATGATGCAGGTCATCATCGGTCCGCCAAAAGGAAGCGAATCCAGTTCATCTTTGGTAAAAATATCTTCCCCTGTTTCTTTAAATCCTTTTAAAAGCGCTTCATATTTGGTTTCGTCGATATCAATCCGATCCCAGGCGGTGGAGGATTCTTCCTCGGTACAAGCTACAGTCCGTACCAGATCACCGAAATCATAATAGACATATCCCGCCATTAAGGTGTCCAGGTCAATTACCGCATTTACCTTCGTTAAATCATCCGCAAAAATCAGGTTGTTGATTTTGGTGTCATTGTGGGTGAGTCGCAAAGGGAGCATTTTTTTCCAATTAAGGTACTCATTGACCAAAAGCTTTTGGTCCAGATAGAAATCAATCAATTGTTTCAATTCTCCATCAATGTGCTTTTGGGTTTTTTGAATTGAATCCAAAAGCTGATTGTACCGCAATTCGAGATCATTGAAACCCGGAATCACTTCCTGAAACTGATCCGGAGCAATATGGATCCCTGCTCTGATGAATCGGGCAAAAGCTTTTGCGGCCAAATATGCCTGATGAGGATTCCGGACTTGATTTATACAGCTTCCTGAAACAAATGGAGATAATCTAAAAAATGCAGTATCAATTACTGTAAATAATTCACCTTCCACGTTAGGCAGGGGCAAAGGCAAGGTAAAAGGCAGTTTTTCATGATCCATTTGAACCATGACAATGGCGTGGTTATGCGAGATTCTTTCCGGAATCTGAAAAACACGGTTATTGAAGCGCTGTAAGATGCACCTTTCTCCGAGTTGCTCAATTATAAATGTTTCGTGAATATGGCCTGCTCCAAAAGATTTAATGGAAGCTTCGTCCAGATTATAGGCCTGTAATACCTTCTTTAGCCAAGGATAATTTGAAATCATAAAGTGTAATCATTTTGTCAAAAATAAAGAAATGATAGCTTTAGGCGAATCAAGAACGATAAAATTTGATAAAGTAATTTTATTTCTGTCAAGAAATCACCTTTTTTGGAATTCACTAAGAATTATTTACATTAGTGAAATTTATTAAAGAAGTTTAAGCTAAAAAAACAAAAATTTTTAGAAACTGACCCGTTACCTGATTTCTTTTAATCCAAAAATCTATGAATATTTCCTACCTCGATTGGGGCATAATTGCCGTTTTTTTTGTGATTTCGATGCTGATAGGTGTCTTTGCCTCAAAAAAAGCCGGATCATCCGCAAAGGAATTTTTTCTCTCCGGAAGGAACATGCCTTGGTGGCTATTGGGTGTATCGATGGTGGCGACCACATTTTCCGCTGATACTCCCAACCTGGTTACCGACATAGTCAGAAAACAGGGGGTTTCCGGCAACTGGGTATGGTGGGCATTTTTGCTTACCGGGATGCTGACAGTTTTTGTATATGCAAAATTATGGAGAAGGTCAGAAGCGACCACGGATTTGGAGTTCTACGAAATGCGTTACAGTGGAAAACCTGCAGCCTTTCTTAGGGCATTCAGGGCGTTATACCTAGGCGTTTTTTTCAATTTAGTGATCATGGCGACTGTTTCTCTGGCAGCAATTAAAATCGGCGGCGTCATGTTGGGTTTAAGTCCCATTGAAACTTTGCTGATTGCCTCAATTGTCACGGTGATATACAGTTCTTTGGGAGGTCTGAAAGGTGTATTGCTGACAGATTTTTTCCAGTTTTTCATTGCAATGGCCGGAGCTATTGGAGCTGCCATTTATATCCTGGACATGCCTGAAATCGGATCTTTGAATAATTTGTTAACCCATCCGAATGTCGCTGACAAATTATCCATTCTTCCTGATTTTAATGATTGGAATGTTGTCATTCCTTTATTGATTATGCCTTTGGCGATACAGTGGTGGGCGACTTGGTATCCCGGTGCTGAGCCTGGAGGCGGTGGCTATATTGCCCAAAGAATGCTCTCAGCCAAAGATGAGAAAAATGCCATCGGAGCAACCTTGTTTTTTAATATTGCCCATTATGCCTTACGTCCTTGGCCATGGATCATTATTGCGTTGTCATCCTTGATCATTTTTCCCCAAATCAGTGACATGCAAGAGGCATTTCCGCATATTCCTGTGGATAAACTGGGAGATGATCTGGCATACTCGGCCATGCTGACTTTTCTTCCTGCCGGTTTGATTGGATTGGTTCTGGCATCATTGATTGCCGCAGTGATGTCTACACTTTCGACTCACCTCAACTGGGGCTCTTCTTATGTGGTAAACGATTTCTACATGAGGTTTTTAAGACCGGATGCGACCGATAAAGAACTGGTAAATGTTGGGAGGATTTCTACCGTAGTGTTGATGGCTCTTGCCGCTTTGCTTGCTCTTGCCCTGTCCAATGCGTTGGAAGCTTTCAATATCCTTTTGCAAATCGGGGCAGGAACGGGTTTGATTTTTATTCTGCGCTGGTTTTGGTGGAGGATCAATGCGTATACCGAAATTTCTGCAATGATCATTTCGTTTATTGTAGCCATTTTCTTTGAGGTGATCAATCCGAGGGTAAACTGGATTGAAATACCTGCGGATCAGGCTTATTTGAAATTACTGTTTGGAGTGGGAATAACCACAGTCGGTTGGCTTGTGGTGACTTTCCTTACCAAGCCGGAAAAGGATCATATTTTACTTTCCTTTTACCGAAAAATACGCCCTGCGGCATATGGATGGAAAACATTTTTGGATAAATATCCTGAGGAAAGACAGGAGCAGGGTCAGCTGCCAATGGAAATAGGATTGATGGTAGTCGGGTCAATTATGATCTATTCAGCATTGTTTGCGGTAGGCTACTGGATTTATGATAACACACCTTATGCGATTCTTGCTACAGTTATTTCAATTGCGGGAGGAATATTTATTTTCACAAGCTGGAAAAAAATGAGGTAAGGAGATGTTGGAAATCGGATGACCGATGACGGATGTAAAAAGTAGAAGGTGGGAAGATGACGATGTAGGAAGTGGAAAGTCAGTCTCAGCCATCATCAGTCATTCAACATTTTTTCCACCAAGAGATTGTAACGTCGTCCAGAGGATTCCATGTTAAATAAAACATCTTCTACAAGGGCTCCTACCAATGACGAATCCCTACGTTTTTCCCTTCCAACCTCGGGCTTCCTACTTCCAACAAACATCGGTCACCCGTCATCGGTTATCTAGCATCCTTTGAAATTCCAATGTATTCATCAGATGAGCCATGTCCACTTTTAAATATTCAATAACCGGAGCAAGGGAGTCGTTTTTCATAGCTGTGTTGAAATAAAGTGCTCCTCTGAGAAAATTGTCAGTGGAATCGGTGACAAAAAACTGAAATTGTGTAGGCACCTCACCACTCAGTTCCGCCACCACCCCTGTATATCCTTCGGGAGTAAGCAGAATGGATTCTTCAATCCCGTAAGCTTTTATCTGATGCTTTGCTGTCAGGTTGATGGCATCGTTCAATACCATCTTTAAATCTTTTGACTCTGAACCTAAAGGCAGATAAGTCAGGTGGATTTTAGCACCAAGGTCATTATAATTGAGATTGATCCAGGTTCTTTCAGCCATATTAAAAGAATCCGGTTCCACGGTGGCGTGATCGGAAACTTCAAAATTATATGGATAATTTCCCTCCAATCCTGAAAAAGAACGATCGGGAAGATCTATTCGATTGTAACCTTTGGGTTTCGGCAGATAGTCATTTTCACAGGCCATCAATGTCAGCAAAGCACCCATCAAGATTAAATTTTTTCTTATCATCAGATCAAAGTTATTAAATTGATTTGAAATGAGATACGGAAAATCGATATTTAGGGTACATCTAAAAATTTTGTAAATAATGGAAAACAAATCTAAATTCTTTGTAGCGGCAATTACCCTGATAACCCTTTTGATATCAGGAAATCAGTCTTTTGGCCAGACCACAATGGAAGAATTTCTGTCAAAATGGGAAAACGGGAAACAGTTTACACTGGAAGTCGTCGACAAGATGCCTGACGACAAGTTCGATTACAAACCTGATCCTGAAGCAATGAGCTTCAAAGAGCAGGTTACCCACATTGCGGCCAGCATTGTTGGCATCAGCAAAGGGTTTTTAAATGGAGAGGAGCCTGACTTTGCCTCAGATGCTAAACCTCAGACAAAAGAGGAATTGAAATCCTATATAACGTCTTGTTACGATTATGGAAAGGCCAGTTTCACGAACCTCAGTGAACAAGAACTGGGAGAGCAAATCGAGTCTTTTGCTGGAAAAATAACCAGAAGGCAGATGATTGGTCTGGTCGATGACCATTGCACCCACCATCGTGGAGCAGCCATTTCCTATATCAGGGCAAACGGGATAGAGCCTCCGGCATTCAGAGCACTTTGATTAACCCATTAAAACAAAAAAAGAGACCGGACTAAAATCCGGTCTCTTTTTTTGTTAGCCTAAATGATGAATTCAATTCTTTACCCACTTTACTTTTTCTTCTATAGGTTTTCTTTTCCCAATTGGCCAATTGTCAGTTGCAGGTTTGCCCACGTGAAAAAATCCCATTAATATATCTTCTTCCTCAAGATCAAAATATTCCCTGCCTTCCGGCCAAAAAGTCGGTCCGCCGGTTCCCCAATAAGCAGCAAGCCCATGAGCAGCAGCGGTCAGGTACATGTTTTGTACAGCCATGGCCACGGACGCAATTTCTTCCATTACCGGAAGACCTGCTTTTAGGTCCCTTTTCATGATGATGGCTATGATATGTGAACACTTTAAGGGATTGTCCTTGAACTTTTGATAGGTCGCTTCAATAAAATTTCCGTTTTTTTCCGCCCGTTGCTTATAAAGAGCCGATTGCAGATCCGCAAAAGTTTTCAGGCCTTCTCCCGAAAAAACCACAAATCTCCACGGTTCGGTCAGTTTGTGTGTTGGCGCCCAATTGGCATTTTCCAAAAGCTCTTCTATCACAGTATCATCGACAGGGTCGTTTTCCTTGAACTGGGCGATGAACATGGACCTGCGTCCCCGGATAATTTTGTTTACTTCTTCTATATTGAAATTCGGTTTTTCCATTTTGTTTTATTTTAATCGCAAAGATATAGAAACCTGCTGGGATGCAGCATCAAATACCCCTTTTCGAGTCAATGCTGTATCCGTTAGATTTTGGTATTTCTAATGATATCTATTATTAGCGCTCATTTTTGAAAAAGGAAAAAAACTTAAAGCAGTTTTGATCAATCATCATAATGGCCATAGGCACCAAGTACAGTTACCACGATCTGTCCCCCATCAATCAGATAAACCAATCTATGTTTTCTGTCTATTCTCCTTGACCAGATATTTTGCTGGTAGTGTTTAAGCTTTTCAGGCTTACCGGTTCCTGTCTCTGGATGCTGTTTAAGCTCTTGAATAAGGGAATACAACTTTTTCAAAAGTGCTTTATTACCCGTTTTCTTTAATTTTTCGATGTCTTCTAAGGCCTCCGAAGTGAAGACAATCTCATATATCATAGATCTAAGAGTTCCTTCAGTTGCTCATCAGTCAATTTATTGGTTTTGCCTTCCTTGTAAGACTGGATACTTTTTGCAAGCCGTTCTTTAATTACCGGATCATCAAAGATTCTGTCATTTTTGATTTCCTTAGAAAGCTCATAGGCTTTATCCTTTCCTCTTTGGATTATGACACGTTCGTTTTTATCAACCATATCAAGATATTTTTTCTGATTCTGGCGAAATTCCCGGGAGCTTACAATAATCATAGTATAAACTTTTTGTGTACACAAAAAGATACACAAAATAAAATTGAAAAGTTCAACATATGGTTCTAAACGCCTAAAACTATCGAGGCTTCAATATCCAGTTTTCGACTTATGTCACGAGCCACTTTTAATGTAGGTTCGCTTTTTCCATTGAGATATTCGCTGATCCTCGAACTACTTACTCCTAAAAATTCAGAAAGTGCTTTCTGTGTTAAGCCACGTTCATGCATCCGAAGTCTTATAGCTTCGGGTAAAGTAGGCGGAAGGATCTGATAATGCTTTTCTTCAAAGTCTGCTACCAAATCTGAGAGAAGATTCAATTCCACAAAACCTTTTGCTTCTGGCTTTTCTATATTTTCTGGATTAGAAAGTAATTCCTCAATTCTTTTTAAAATGGCAGTATATTCCTTTTCTGATTTAATCATGGCTCAGCTATTTTGAATGTCCTTTATTTTGTCATATTCTGAATGGGTACCAATAAACCGTATATATACTTTATTGGCATCAAATGAAATGATGGCAATTAGACGATATGTATTTCCCTTAATATTGAAAATGAAGCGATTATTGCCCACATAATCTACCGAATTGAAATCCTTCCTGATATCATTTATGGAACCCCAATCTTTTTTACTTGTTACTGAATACCAAAATCGTAACGGGATTTCTGCGTCTGAATGTTTTTCTGAAAATTCTTTGATTCGTTTGAAAGTTACGACTCGCATACTTTTCGGTTATTCTGGAATTTAGAACAAAATTACAAAAAATAAAATTTGCTGCCATTCAATCACAGAAAAATTTTTAAGTGTTGAATATCCTTTTTCCTCCGCTTTGCACTGTTTGTAATTTCCGAATAGTTAACCGTAATTAATTCTTCGACTTGACGGTTTTTGATTTTAGGCAGCTAAATATTAACTGTTCCTATTCAGCACGCTGATCATCAATTTCTTCACAGTATCCATCTCTTCAGGTTTGCTTGAGGCGATGAAGAGCGTTAAGCTGGCTAATGCATCATTGCTAATGATAGAAATTCCATCGGGGTTGTACAATAGATCATTAACCTGCAAGAAGAGAAGAAAACAGGCTGCTGCAATTCTTTTATTACCGTCTACGAAACCATGATTTTTTACAATCAGGTATAAGAGGGTAGCGGCTTTTTATTCCAGAGTAGCATAGAAGTCCTCTTCACCAAAGCCTTTGCTGATCTGTGAAACTGCGCTTTCAAAGCTTCCGTCTTTTTCTCGACCAAATACACCTGATTCAAAATCAGACCTCATTGCTGAAATTACCTTTTGGTAATCAGCTAGTTCAGGATAGTTTGCCGGTCTCTTACTTAAGCCTTTTTTATCTAAATTTTCATGGTCGTAATCATCTAGCAATTCCAGTCCTTTTGCAAAATGATTAAGCCAATCCAGGTTTTGATCTTCTGCTTTTTGTTCAATTGCTCGGCTTAGGATTCTTATACCATCCCTGAGTGTTTGGACTTCCTATTGCTTCTGTACCAGCCTTTTTTCATTGATGGCATAGCCATGTACTAGGAAGTCTCTGAGACGTTGGGTTGCCCACTGACGGAATTTAATACCTTGTTGTGATTTGACCCGATAGCCAACTGATATGATGACATCTAGATTATAATGTTTTGTTATCTTTTCTTGGGTTTAACCAGCAATTGCACCATGAGGCATGGTATGTCGGAATTCCCGACATACCATTATTTCTTCTAATTCCCCCTCTTTAAAAACATTTCCGATATGCTCAGTAATCGTACTTCTTCCTTTTCCAAACAGCTCTGCAATTTGTTCTTGAGATAGCCAGACAGTTTCCTGCTCAAACTTTACCTCTATTTGGGTCTGGCCATCACTGCCTTGGTAGATTTCGATTTGATTTTCCATAATACTTAAAAATAGAATTTAGTTACCTCAATTCCCGGGATTCCTGGTCACAAAAGAAATCCGTGTCAACTTTCTTTTTATACTTCCCAGTATCCGCATGGCGACCGTCAACATATTTGTCCCCCGCCCAATTTCGATTCTGAAGTATTTCTTGTCAAACTTCCGAAACTACAAACTTTTCAAAATCCAAGCCTGCTTTTTGGTTGAGGTCAATCAGTGCCGTTTCATTTTCCTCCTCGGACTCTTCCAGGTCTTTTCTGATTTGGGCTATTTCCGTCTCAGCAAATTCATGATTTCTCTTTTGCTTTATAGGCTTGATGCGGGTGAGTGATATTTGGATGCAATCTTTCGATATATCCTCCCTCAATCATTTCTGGAAACAACTTGTTTTTCAAATAGTCGGTCTTCCGATTTATTTCTTTTGCTATTTCATCTATAGATTTAAAATCGTCCTTACATATAGAGCAGATCCTTTCGAATAAATCTTTTTTTGAGAGCCTTTTTGGATGACTATCAACCTTTGAGCTGTCAACCTTTGAGCTATCAACCTTTGAATTGGCAACCTTAATCTCTGATGACTCATTATCACTGAGAAATTGATGATTTAAATGATAAGTAGTCCATCGACCTTTGTTTTCAGATTTAATTCAGTCATCTTCGGAAAGCGGGATGCTCCAATCGTATTCCTCTGATAAATCGGGATTACAAACTGTACTTTGGGAGCTTGAAGAAAGTTGATTATTTGGAGTTCGGTGGCTTTCATTTAAATAAAATTATTTTTAAAAGGGAGATATTTCATTTAAATCATCAAGATTACCACCTTGTTGGAAAAAATCCCCTTGACTAATACTCACAATTTTTATAGATTTTGGAAACCAACAATATCCTAAAAAATCTACATCAAATTGTATCATCTTACTCAACTCATCATCACTGTAATCAGAAAATTGCTTATATTTTTCTATTAAATCGGGACGATCATTTAATTCAGATTTTTCAAAATATATGTGCAACTCTTCTGATATTTCATCCATTTTCTTCCATCTTGAAATAAATTCGGGAGTTACATTTTCAATATGCTTCCAATCCTTATGTTTGACCATTGGTTTATCTATATTTCTTAATATATATAGTTTACCTTTTCTGTGACTTCCACCATCATAGGAATATATTGGTATTTTATTATAAAAATAATCTTCACTATCTCTATTGGATTTTTTTAATCCTAAATTTAAAGAATTATTTAAAAAATCTAGGTTTAAGTTTGCAGAAATTATAATGTGATCACTTAAATTTAATGAATCAATTGCTTTAAAAATTTCTTTAAATTCAACATTATAATTTTTATTAACTAATAGCTCCATTTTGTCAATAAAATGTGCGTAGTAGTTATTTTTTATATATTTTCCTAATGTTTTATCAAAATCAACAAAATGAACTGTTGGGTCGCTCAAAAAAGCTTCTCTATTTAGAGGTATAGATGTTCCTCTGATTGTTTCCATGAATTTACTAATTTCATCTCGATCCTCTTTATTTATATCAAAACCTTTAATCCTTGATATGTTTTTATAAGCATCATGTATTTCGTTTACAGTAAAATC
>JBGTDA010000243.1:0-4306 GCA_041748555.1 Rhodonellum sp. | reverse complement strand
AGCAACACCTCCATCGTCTTTGGCAACGGGGTGTTTCTCCAAAAGGTGAACGAGCAGGGTCCTTTCACCCACGTGTTGTTAAACAAGGGGGCCCTGACGAAAACCTACGATGAGCACATCAGTATTCAGGGCTTGCAGATCATGGTCAACGGGGTCGACAAAACATTTTCCGAAGTGTACGGCCTGCGGGGACAGATCGCCTTTTTTTATGTGAAAGATTTGAAGATTGAACGCTTCCGTTGTATGGACCTGACCAAAATGCAATTTGGCATCCATGTTTGCACCTTCGAGGATCTGATCATTGATGATGTTATCATCAAAGGGGAGAAAGACGGGATTCATCTGGGCAGGGGCAAAAGGTTCCGAATAAGCAACGGAGTGTTCCAGACTTTTGATGACGCGATCGCCCTTAATGCGCACGATTATGCCACCTCCAACCCGGAACTGGGATGGATTGAAGATGGCTTGGTGGAAAAATGCCATGACTTGGACGCGGAAAATACCACGGGCTATTTCTGCCGGATCCTGGCCGGTGCCTGGATAGATTGGAAACCGGGCATGGAGGTGCAGCAATCGGATGCTGTGGTGTCTAAGGGAAGGATATACCGAGTGCAGGCCAAGCCAGATGGCACCCTTTATACCTCCACCACGCAGCCTACGCACAAGTCGGGAGTTAAGGAATTGGACGGCATCCAGTGGGGGGTGGTTCAAGATGAAGTGACCTATACGGCCGGGGTCCGGAATGTGGTGTTTCGGGATATCTTTCTGGATAAGCCTAGAACCGCATTTTCCATCCATTTTGATAATGACAAATATAGCAGGTCCTACTACCCCGGGGCGCCAGTGCCGGTTCAGGAGCAGCTGACCTTTGATAATATCCGGGTGAAGCATGGGCAGCAAAAGGATTTTTTGTCTATCAACACGCCGATGGATGTGGTCACCATTACCGGCTCCGTGTTCAGAAACAACAGGATCAGTTTCCACGGCAATAAAGCCATGACCGACTACCTGCCAACCAGAATTAACCTCATTGGTTGTGTTTTTAGCGGACAGGGACCTTTGGATTTGGTAACGAATAATGTAGTGGGAAAACAGATTTTTGTACACACCTCCTCCAGTATTGAACTCAATCAAAATTTTTCAGCCAAAGTCATTCCTGGAAGAGGTAAAATCACTGTGAAATCGGATCTGAATGGATTGAAAAAATGATATATAAAAATCTCCGAACTTTTCGGCTTTTTTTATCATCTTCTTTCGGATTTAATACTCAATCTCAACCAACCCATTTTCTCCCGCGAACAAACACTTATCTCAAATTAAATTTTAATATTCTCGAAATCCGGGATATTTTAGTAAGCTGAATCAAAGATGACTGCAGAATCAAATAGGTAAATATGTTGACCATAAAACCAGGAAAAAAGAACTAAAAAAACCTTTATCCAAGCTTGACTTTTGTTTTGTTATTGGCGGTATCGGCTTATCAGAAGGCAATTGGACTGGCAGACAATATCATTGTGATCTATACCTCCGATCAGGGATTTAATCTGGGCGAACATAGCTGGTTTGACAAACGGTTTATGTATGAGCAATCCTTCAGGACCCCCTTGTTGATCAGGTATCCCAAAGAAATCAAAGCCGGCATCACCGTGGACAAACTGGTTTAGAATCTTGATTTTGCTCCCACCCTATTGGATTATGCCAAGGTGCAGGTGCCTGAGGATATGCAGGGAGAATCATTCACGGATTTATTGATCAGATGGAAGGCTATTTGCAGCAAATCCAAGCGGTACTCCAAGTTCTATAGCCATCGATACATTGAGGGTGTTTTATCCTATGATAAGAAAAGTAGAAGGAGAATATCCGGCCGGAGCCAACTCCGGAAGAACTACTAACGACAAAATCAGAATGCGTTTGGCTGAGACCTATTTGCTGCGGGCAGAAGCTTATTTCCATAAAGGTGATTTGGCAAATGCTGCATCGGATCTCAACACCGTCCGGCAAAGAGTAAATGCATATCAAATCGGTCCTGATGATGTCACTCTTGATTTTATTTTGGATGAAAGAGCAAGAGAACTGGTTATTGAAGAACCAAGAAGAAGGACCTTAGTTAGGTTAAACCAACTCTACGAAAAAACCAAAAAGTATAACTTCAGGTCCCAAAACACGATTCAGCCATTCAATGAACTTTGGCCAATACCCCAAGCGTTTATTGATGCCAACAATCAGGTACCGATTCCCCAAAATCCCGGATATCCAGGATCTTGATTTAATGTTTGCTATTAGGGCATGCCAAAATTGGCCTGCCCGATTTTCTTAGCTTTGATAATATGGAAAAACTGACTAGAAGGAAATTGATTAAAAATGCCGGGTTGCTTTTATTTGCGGGTTTATTTGAACCCTTCCCGGGATTTTCTAAGCCATTTAAATCACTTAAAACCATCCTGCTGGTGTCAGGCTGGCAGGATGTGAATATTGGAGATATCGCCCATACTCCGGGTTTGCTGAATGTTTTTCAAACCTTTATGCCTGAGACCAAAATCATCCTCTGGAAAAGAAGCAAAGGGCAAGAAGTAGGAAAACTCCTCAAAAAGAATTTCCCGAATGTGGACCTTATTTACGGAAATGTGGACAAGGATAAAAACGTGGATAGTCCTGAAGTCATGGAGGCTTTAAAAAAGGCTGATGTGATGGTTCACGGTTCCGGACCGCTTTTGGTCGCGGCAGATAACTTGGCATTCTGGATGAAGAACACGGACAAACCTTTTGGGGTTTTTGGCACAACACTACAGAGTCCAAGCGAATATCACCGGAGTATTCTCAAAAAAGCAAGCTTTATCTACACAAGGGAAACACTTTCCATTCACCATCTGAAAAAAGCAGGGATTGAAGGTGACCATATCAAGTTTGCCCCTGATGCGACCTTTTTTATGGATATCAGAAATGACCGGAAGGCCGATGAATTCTTAAAAGATGCAGGGTTGGAAGAGAAGAAATTCATTTGTGTGATCCCAAGATTGCGCTATACGCCTTACCACCAATTCAATCCCAACAACAACGGTTGGTCTGATTCCAAAATCAAAGAAGTAGAAACAGTCAATACAGCAAAGAAAGAGGAGGATCATGCCAAATTGCGTGAAGCAATGGTAGCTTATGTCAAAGAAACCGGAAACAAAATTTTGGTGTGCCCCGAAATGACCTATCAGGTGGATATCATGGATGAACTGCTGATTGATCCTTTGCCCGAAGAAATCAAATCAAATGTAATCAAACGTGGCTATTGGTTTCCTGATGAAGCGGCTTCTGTTTACAGAAAAGCCCTTGCTGTTTTGAGTTTTGAATGTCATTCCCCCATCATTGCGGCAGTTAATGAAACCCCGTTTTTTTATCTTCGACAACCGGAAGACACGATCAAAGGGCATATGTATTATGATCTTGGATTCGATGATTGGATATTTGAAATCGAAGAAACCGAGGGTAGTCAGATTACCGATAGGCTTCGGGGAATCTGGACTGACCTTCCCAAAGCACAGGATTACCTAAGGAAAAATATGGATCAGGTCAATGATATTTATAAACAATGTGCTGAAAATATCAAGGATTTGACCTGAAATGTTCAAGGGCATTTTCAATTTCAAATAAATGACAATATTGTGTCAGAAGTGGGGGCTAATTGCTGGTGGCCTCGGAATGAATTCTTCCCGGAGCAGCAGCTTGTTTGAAGATTTTGCCCTTGATCAGTTCTACCATCTCATCCATCTGCCAGGTCAGATAGTCAGCATAAGTGTAGCGGCCATATGCTGCTGATGGTTCTTCAATTTTGTTATTCATTTCTTCCTTTTACATTGCAGTATTATTTACATTTTGTATATCCGCTTTCTTGCCAGTCATGCAAATAATTGAAATAAATGATAGTTAAGCGTTGATTCAGCTTAACATCGGACATCGGACATCGGTCATCCGTCTTCCGTCCCGAAAAGCAAAGGATATAAGGTAACTGGCATCATTGCCGATAATCATAATTTACATCATTCCTTCAAAAACTTCCCCAAGATCCAAAACAAAACCGGCTATCGCCTGTGATGCCACCCTGTCACCATGGGTGAAGATTTTGGAGGTGTGATATTTTCCATCGATCAGCGTGTAAATGATCAAGGTACATTCATTGGGGTGGATGACCCAGTATTCTGTCACGCCTGATTCCTCATAAACTTCATATTTGTTTTGAAGTTCTTTTTTATTGTTGCCGGGGGAAAGGATTTCCACAATCAGATCAGGAGCTCCCACGCAACCCAACTCATCCAATTTT
>JBGTDA010000242.1:0-2288 GCA_041748555.1 Rhodonellum sp. | reverse complement strand
ATAAATGTTTTGGCCGGAAAAATCGTTTTTGTTAACTTGTGTTTGCATAAGTTTTGGAGGTTATAGCTTTGTTGTAGAAAACTTAAACTAATGATTTTCTGAAACTTATGCTATTACTTTTGCAAACATATGGCCTTCGGGACTGAAAATGGGTAATGAGGGCGTGGAAAGTTTGATGAAATCCTTATCCGAAGTGACTATAGCATCCAAGCCATGTTCCAAGGCAATGTAGTAATGAATTGCGTCATCAATGTTTTTTGATTAGAATTAAGGGCTTCTATTATATGATTTTTTTGACCTTCTATGATATTAAATTGGGGTACCAATAAATATAACAGCTTCTTTGTGCGCTCAAATCCAACATATTGCAGCATATAATAGGTGCATGTTTGGATTATGGAAATAATCGCTATTCCTTTTATCGATTCGTTTTCAATCAAACTGAACAGCTTTTTAAATGCTTTGGGATTGTTGTTGTTCCGTACTGAAAAATCCAAAATAACATTGGCGTCAAAAAATACCTTACCAGCCATATTTTTTTGCTTTTGCTTTATAATATTCCTCTTTCCAATCCCAATCTTCCGGAAGGTCAACTTTAGGCAAACTTTCCACAAAATCCACCAATGATATATCCTTCTTCAATTTCGGTTTGACAAGGCTTTCAAAATAATCCTCGACAAGATGGGATATACTGGTATCATGCTGTTCTGCATAGTGCTTCATCCTTTCGATCAGCTTTTCATTCACCGTTATGTTTAGTCGTTTTTTCATTACAGGATTATACGTATAAAATTAATCTATGCGTATGAATAACACAAGTTTTACTACGACATTTATTCCTAAATTCATTCGTCCGAGAGCGAACGAAAGTGTTCGAAAATTGGGTGCCTCTATTTTTAAAAACTGGATGTGGGTGCCGCAGTGCAGACTTTTTATTATGGTATAAAAATGGATGTTTTATCTCCCATCATCGATATGGATAAAGCCATGCTAAAAAACTACTTCAGCATTTTTCTAAGGAATTTCAAAAAAAGCCCGGGTTATGTTCTGATCAACATCCTTGGCTTGGCTTTGGGAATGGCGGTCAGCATCTTGATTTTTTTGTTTGTTCAGCATGAACTCAGTTATGATAAATACCACGCAAATGCAGACAACATCTACCGGGTTTCCCGCTCCTGGACGGATCAAAACGGAGAAATAAGTCTCAACCTTGGCCATGCGGCACCTCCCTTTGCCCCGTTGCTGAAATCGGATTTTGGAGATAAGATTCAGGAAGCTGTGCGGCTATTGGATTTTAATCCTACCGTAAAATCAGAAGGCAACACCTTTACGGAGGAGCGATTCTTTTTTGCTGATCCGGAGGTCTTCCGGGTTTTTTCTTGGGAAAAAATAGACGGGGATTTGGACAAAGCTTTGACCTTTCCGGATGGATTGGTAATCACCCAATCCACGGCAACCCGATATTTTGGAAATTCCGATCCTTTGGGAAAATCATTGGAGGTTATTCTAGGCGACCAAAAAATACAGCTGCAGGTTCGGGGAGTGGTCGAAGATGTCCCTGATAATTCCCACTTCAAATTCGACATGCTGGCCAACATGAAACCCGTGGAGGAATTTTATGGAGGTTTGGATCAGATGATGCAGAATTTCGGAAGCAACAGCTTCTCGACATATCTTCTGCTTGCAGTAGGTCAGGATCATAAAGAACTGGAAAGCCAGCTTCCTGCCTTTATCGACAGGCATATGAGTCCCAATGGAGAAGGAATACCCGCTTCCAGAGGTACCCAGTTGAAACTTTGGCCTGTAAAGGATATTCACCTTTATTCCAACCTGGATTCTGAGATGGAACCTAACAGCAGTATAGAGTATGTCTACATCTATTTGGCAATCGCGCTTTTTATCCTCCTGATCGCATGCATCAATTTCATGAACCTCTCCACTGCACGCTCGGCAAATCGCGCGAAAGAAGTCGGAGTTAGGAAATCAGTAGGTGCTGGAAAGGGTAGATTGATCGGTCAGTTTTTGTCAGAATCCATGGTTTATAGCTTTATTTCCGGAGTTATTGCTTTGGTTTTTATTGTCTTGGCGATTCGCCCTTTTAATTCACTTTCGGGAAAAGATTTGGGTCTTGAACTTTTTGCAAATCCTTTTATTTTGCCTGGATTCCTAGGATTTTTGATCCTAATCGGCATAATGGCGGGTTCCTACCCGGCTTTTTTCCTTACCTCATTTTCTCCGGTTGCAGTGCTCAAAGGAAAAATCCGAACGGGAGTGAGGCGTTCCAATTT
>JBGTDA010000241.1:0-81173 GCA_041748555.1 Rhodonellum sp. | reverse complement strand
CCGAAGGTGATTTCCACGAAGGATTAAATGTGGCCACAGTCTGGAAATTGCCGGTGATTTTTGTGGTGGAGCACAACGGATACGGATTGTCCACCCCCAGTGAAGAACAGTTTGCTTTTCAATATTTTACGGATAAAGGTCCGGGTTATGGCATGGAAACCGTCAGGATTGACGGCAATAATGTTCTGGAAGTCTATGATACCATTAAGCTTCTGGCAGAAAACATCCGAGAAAATCCAAGACCTGTTTTGGTGGAAGCACTCACCTTCCGGATGCGGGGACATGAAGAAGCCTCTGGCACCAAATACGTACCCAAGGACCTAATGGAAACCTGGTCTCTCAAAGATCCCGTCATCAATTACGAACGTTTTCTGGAGGAGTCAGGAATTTTGGATCCGGAGCTGAAGGAAAAAATCAACAAGAAAATCAAGGCTACCATCAACAAAGGTTTGGAAACCGCCTTTGCCGAGGAAAGCATAAAAGCCGATACAGCCGAGGAACTGGCGGATTTGTATCAACCGTTTGATCAGAATGTCATATTACCCACATCAGAGAAGAAAACGGAAAAGAGATTTGTGGATGCCATTTCGGATGGATTAAGACAGTCTATGGAAAAATATCCCAATCTGGTTTTGATGGGCCAGGATATCGGAACTTACGGTGGGGTGTTTAAAATTACGGAGGGTTTCAAGCAAACTTTTGGTGCCGACAGGGTAAGGAATACACCGCTTTGCGAAAGTGCCATTATCGGTGCCGCTCTGGGCCTGTCCATCAAGGGGTTTAAAGCGATGGTGGAAATGCAGTTTGCGGATTTTGTATCGGTAGGATTCAATCAGATCGTAAACAACCTGGCCAAAATCCATTACCGCTGGGGGCAAAATGCCGATGTAGTGATCCGCATGCCAACGGGAGCCGGAGTGGCGGCGGGACCTTTTCATTCCCAATCCAACGAAGCCTGGTTTTTTCATACCCCGGGTTTGAAAATCGTCTATCCTTCTAATCCTTACGATGCCAAAGGACTGCTGAATACTGCCATTGAAGATCCCAATCCTTATCTTTATTTTGAGCACAAGGCACTTTACAGGTCTCTTTCAAAGGCCATTCCGGAAGATTATTATACGATTGAAGTCGGAAAAGCCAATCTTGTGGCAGAAGGCGAAGCGGTAAGCATCATTACCTACGGAATGGGTGTCCATTGGGCAAAAACGGCGGCAGCAGAAATGGGATTAGCTGCTGACATTTTGGACTTGAGGACATTATTGCCTTGGGATAAAGGGGCAGTAGAAAAAACGGTGAAGAAAACAGGGAAGGTGATATTCCTGCAGGAAGATTGTCTGACAGGAGGTATTGGCGCTGAAATCGTAGCCTGGATTTCTGAAAACTGTTTTGAATATCTTGATGCACCGGTCATGAGGGAAGGAAGCCTGGACACTCCAGTTCCCTTTGCCCCGAGTTTGGAAATGAATTTCCTGCCAGTGGATCGGTTTAGGGAGAAGTTGGAAAAGTTGGAAAAGTATTGATAGGAGAAGTTTCAAATTTTTCCTGTTTTTTTGTACATTGATTAGATGAAAACGGAAGAAACCGATCAGAGCAAAGTGGAGGAGCCTTTCACCGAATATGGAAGATATTCTTATGCCGATTATTTGACCTGGAAAATAGAGGAAACGGTCGAACTCATCAAAGGTAAAGTATTTAAATCCGCAGCAGCGGCTCCTGGAAGAAGACACCAGGAAATATCAGTAAAGGTTACCAATAGATTATTCAATTTCCTGGAAGGCAAACCCTGCAAAGTTTACGAAGCTCCTTTTGATGTGCGTTTGCCTGTTAATTCCAAAAAAAACGAAGACATTTTTACAGTCGTACAGCCTGATATCTGTGTGATCTGTGACCGAAGCAAACTGGATGAAGCCGGATGTGTAGGCGCACCGGATTTGGTTATAGAAATTCTCTCTCCGGGAAACAACAAAAAAGAGCTCCAGGATAAATACGAAGTGTATGAAGAAAGCGGAGTGAAGGAATACTGGATAATCCATCCTGAAGAACAGACGTTTTTGATCTATACCTTAGAGGAAGGCAAATTCCTGCCATCCAGACTCTTTACCTGGGGGGATGTCGTCAGTTCCCGATGTATCCCAGGATTCAACTTGGTTTTGGATGATGTTTTCTCGGACTTGGACTAAACCATTCTGATAAGGCTCCGTATGTGTGAAAAAGTCTTTTATGCGGCAACTTCTTTTCTTTTTTATTTTTCTTTCTTCTTTTGCCCTTTCCTTTGCCCAAGAATTCATTGGGGGAGTTCAATTGAAACCGGGAATTCCTATTGGTGATTTTGAGACAAGATCACCGGAAATATGGGTCCCCGAGATGGCTGCTTTCGCCAATTATCAAGTGCCTAATCTTCCTATTGAGATCGGTTTGAGCCTTGGCTATGGTCTTTATGGTACCAAGTTGGAAAAAAGAAACGATCTATATGTCGGCTTCAGCGATGAACTCCGGTTGAGAAGGAACAACAACCTGTTTGCTATCATGGGCGTGTTTCGATTTTTCCCTCAGGTTTATGGTAGGGTTTTTCCCTTTATCGAAGCTCAGGCCGGTGCCCTCTATTCCTTCACCCGCTATTCGATCCGGACAAATCCCTTTGAAGAACCCATCGAAACAGGAAGGGATATCTCCGATTGGGCAAGAGCTTCCCAATTGGGTGCAGGGCTGATGATCCCCTTCAAAAAACCCCAAACCGGTCAACTCGAAATCCGATTGATGTACCAAAACACTTCAAGATCCGATTATCTTACGAGAGAAGACACAAGGTTTCAACCCGATCCTGACGGGGAAAGTGACGGGCAATTTATTTATTCAACCAGAAGATCCACTTTCAATATGATACAACCCTCCATCGGGCTCAGTTTTTTTATTCCCCACTTAGGGCGCACCACATGGCATGAAAATTGAACACACAATTTTGAAAGCTAAACCAACTATTGCACATAAAGAAAGCCGGCAGGAAACTGTCGGTTTTTCTTTTTAAAAGTTGGGGTTTAAAAAAATCATAATTAGAATTATGGAATAGCTGATGTCAGTTATTTACTGAAATTTTTCTCCCTTCCGATATAAAGAAGGTTCAATATATTTTCTATAGGGTGCAGTGGCATTGGAAATCGATTAAAAAATCAATCCTTTAGATCAAAAACATAAATATGGTAGGTCCCCAGGCCTTGTACATATAACTTGTCTTCTTCAGAGTCCACATGGAAACTAGAAGGCTGGAATCCATCATCCTCCGTACCGGTTTTAAACTAAATGAGCTTTTCCAATTCACATATATTTTCATCGATTTTAAAAACCATCAAATTTCTTGCTTTCGATCGATCATACCCGATACGATCAGTAAAACTAACATATAGTTTTCCGGAACTGTATTGGGCATCCAAGATCATTACAGGAATGGAATTATTTGGGAACGGGTCTTTCACTAATCCATATTCCAGCGAATCCAATGCTCGCTTTACAGGTTCCACCTCCCTTAAATCAAATCGATTGATGGTATTACCCTCTGAGTCCAAATAGTCAATGTAAGGTAAACTTGCGCCAATGAGAAGAAAATTTCCATTCTCATCCTGTTGAAAATATTTCATTTGTCTGTTTTCCTTTGCTTGTGATTCATTTGGAAAAGTTGATTCGAACCTTTCAATAATATTCCCATCTGGGCTGACCTTTATAATTACATCTTCATTAATAGGGGAAAAGACAGGATATAATACATTGCCCTCCTCGTCAATTTCGAATCTCTTTTCAATCGGGATTTCAGGAATTTTTACCGATGAAATAAAATCACCGGAATTTGCATCAAACTTCTTCAAACTCATGATTCCCAAATCAACAATATGAACCAAACCTTGTGTAGAAGCGCCTTGCACTGGCATACTAAATCCTTCAGGCCCAGCATTCTTTCCCGAAACTACTTTTATTAAGTTGAAACTCTTGTCCGTAACAGCTAAATAAGGAGGATTCTGGCTCAACACATAGTTCTTTTCATCATCAGAAAAAAAATTCACCCTTGTAAAAAAAAGTGAATCTAACTGTGTAATAATTTGAACAGGGACCAACTCGACTACCTTGGGATTATTATTTAATTTGGTTTCATTTCCTCCATTACAGGAAGTAATTAAAACAAAAATGAATAGGGCTATTCTTTTCATAATTCAATAAATTAATAAGCTTGTCTTCTAAATTTTAAAAATTAAATATGATAAATCAAATAGATGTGACTGACTTTTATTGACATATTATGATTTTTCATGCACTACTCGATGGAATGATCAAAATATTTCGTTCGGGGCAAAGGACAATCAAAACAATATCTGTTGGTTTGGCTAAAAACACATTAAAATGAAATGAAGTTAGGTCAAAGGAATAGCTTGTCCAGAAAAAAAAATAGTGGACTAATAATATATTCACATAAAAGCCTGCAGGAAACTGTCGGTTTTTCTTTTTAAAAGCTGTGATCCAACTTACTATTATCCTAGGCGATTTATCGTTAAATTAGAAGTATGGAAGCGGACCGAGCCAATCCCGATAGCAATCGAAATCAACTGGAAGAGCCTTTTACTGAATATGGGCGGTATTCCTATGCAGATTACCTCACTTGGGAGATCGACGGGATGGTGGAATTGATCAAAGGAAAAGTATTTAAGATGGCCGCTGCCCCGAGAAGGAGGCATCAGGAGGTATCTGGAAAAGTGTTTAACAAAATCTTTAACTTTTTGGAAGGCAAGCCTTGTAAAGTTTATCCTGCCCCCTTTGACGTACGCCTGCCGGTCCATTCCAAAAAGAACGAGGATGTTTTCACTGTGGTACAGCCGGATATCTGTGTGGTCTGCGACCCTTCCAAATTGGATGATGCGGGGTGCATCGGGGCACCGGATCTGATTGTGGAAATACTGTCTCCAGGTAACAACAGGAAAGAACTCCAAAACAAATATGAAGTCTATGAAGAAAGTGGAGTGAAGGAATACTGGATCATCCATCCTTCCGAACAGACTTTGCTGATTTATACTTTGGAAGAAAGAAAATATATTCCTTCCAAACTTTTTACAATTGGGGAGGTGGTCAGTTCCAAATATATAGAAGGATTCAGTCTGGATCTTGAATATGTTTTCAAGGATTTGGATTGAGTAATACTGCTAAACTCCTGCGTTAGGTGTAATTTATTCCTATTTCAATCCGTAATCCCTTTCGTTTTAACAGGCTCATTATTTAACCCTCTGACAACCCATCGCTCATCATATATAGAAGCATATTATATTTCTATTTCCATTTCATCCGACTGAAAAATATCATCCCAAACATTGTCTCTATCCCCCTTGACAATTTTCATATGTTCGATTCTTCTATTTGCTGGTAACAGTGAACCTGCCAATATATTTGAATAAACATCCCGAAAGCCATCATAACTTTCATCACTCGTCAGAATCTCATACATTGTAGGGTAATCCACATCTTCATAAACTTCCCCTTTGTAATGCATGTTGATTTTTTTAATAGAAGCTGGGCCTATGCCAAAATTCTCAATCATAATTATAAACTCATTACTATTAGCATTTCCAATCAAAACCTGAACATATGGCATTACCGAAGCAAGCTGCTGCTTTTGTTCCAGGTCAAATTGCTTACTGGCCAAACTGGTCTGATAGATGAGGATAAATAACGTCACCGCACTGATAAAAATGGCAGAGAAAGTTAAGAGCGTGTTGCTGTCTTTCCAGAATTTCGATTTGGTTTGCTTGGGCTTTGGCGTTTTGTTTTCTACTTCCATTGTTGATAAATATATAATCCGAAAAACATATCACAATGGTCTTTTCGGTTCTGGATTACTCTTATATTTAAATTACTAGGTACGATATTAACGAAACATTTAGAATCAGCTAAATGCCCTTACTCATTTTTTAAAGAATTGACGGGATTGGAAAGAGCAGCTTTGATAGCCTGAGAACTTACAGTAAGTATGGCTATGAGTATAGTCACCAATGCGGTAATCATAAAAACCTTCCAATCAATTTCAATTCTATAGGTAAAATCCATCAGCCACTTTTCCATGACATACCAAGTTATTGGCACAGCAAGCAGGATGGAAACAAATACGAGTTTGACAAAATCCCTTGTGAGCAGCAGTATAATGGTTTGGACAGATGCGCCCAATACCCTGCGTACACCCACTTCCTTGATTCGCTGCTCAGCCATAAATGCCGCCAGCCCCAGTAGACCCAGGCAGGAAATCAGAATCGCCAGGGCACTGAACATCATCGTAAGTCTGGCTATGCGCTGCTGGTTTTCAAATTTGGCAGCATAGGCCTGGTCTACAAACCGGTAATCAAAAGGATAATCAGTATTGTATTGTCCGAAAACTTCCTTTATCCGGGCTAAATTATCCCGGACAGACCGCTCAGCATTCAGGCGGAAATGTAGCATACCAAACCAAGCTTTAGGTCCTGCAATTATCATCGGATTGACCTTGCCGTAGGGTGAGCCTATGATAAAGTCTTCTACCACGCCCACCACATGCCATTGATGGCCATTGTCCTCTAATAGTTGACCGATGATATCATCCATACCAACCAGGTCTGCCATAGTTTGGTTGATAAGCAATGCGGACGAATCCGACGGATAGGTATAAATATCAATGTCACGGCCTTTAATTAGTTTAAGCCCTGCTGTTGTAACCAAATCTGAATCCGTACTGAAACGGTCAAATGTATGCACCACATCTGGATCTTTGCCATCCCAGTTAACAGCCCATGTATTGGACCAGCCTTCACTCAACGGCGACATCGTACGTGATATACTCGTGATAGCCCCAGATTCCATCATAGTATTGCGGAAGGAATCATAGGATTTTCCTAAAGTTTCAGTCAGTTCATGAAAAACCAATTGGTCACGGTTGTATCCTGAGTCACGCTGCAGGCCATAGTCCAGCTGGCTTTTTACGATCAATGTGGCAGCCACAAGAATCACCGAAATGGTAAATTGAAAAACAACCAAACCTTTACGTAATGTAAATGAGCTTTTGGGTGAATTGATGTATCCCTTCAAAACCTTGGCAGGAACAAACGAAGAAAGAAAAAATGCGGGGTAGCTCCCTGAAAGTAACCCCGTCAGCAGCGCAAAAACAACAAATAGAATCCAAAAAGGTAAATAACCATAAGGGACTTCTAACTGCGTATCCATTACCTGATTGAACACCGGCAATACCAGAACGAAAATGAAAAAGGCAACAACAGCAGAAAATAAGGTCAGTAAAACAGACTCGCTCAAAAATTGACCGATAAGCATTCCTCTATCCGCCCCTGAGAGTTTCCGCACGCCTACTTCTTTCGCACGTTTCTCACTTCTGGCAGTGCTCAGGTTCATGAAATTGATACAGGCAATGACGAGAATGAAAATTGCCAGGACCGTGAATTGTTTCACCACCTGTATCCTTCCTCCTACGACCACACCGTTTTTAAATTCGCTATATAGATGCACATTACTTAGGGGATAGAGAAAAACATCATTGTCCTCAGTAGAATTTTCCCGTGTTATATCTTTTATAAGATTGTTTGTATGAGCTAAGGATGCGCCACTTTGAAGTTCTACATACGTCTTCACCGAGTTATTGCCCCAATACTCATCCTCCATTCCTAATTTTTTCCAAAGTTCCCATGGTACCAAGGCATCAAATTGAAATTCGGTGTTGGACGGAAGGTCTTCCAGAATACCTGTGACCACTACTTCGACTTGTTTATCCAGCAATATGGTTTCTCCAACCACGTCAAGTCTTCCAAATTGCTTAAAGGCCGCATTTTCTGTCAATACAACTGAATGCGGATCAGCAAACACTTGATCCGGATCCCCTGAGATAAGCGGCAAATCAAACATATTGAAAAAATCAGGATCAACTTGTGTCGCTTTTTGACTAATAGCGATTTCTTCCGCTTCCATCAAAATGGGATTGGGGAAATTGAACCGGGTGACACCTGCGATTTCTGCATAATTATCCTTGAGGGCAAATGCCATGGGCTTGGGGGTGTAATTCCAGCTTTGCAGTTCACCATTAAAATCTGTCTGATTCCAGACCTGATATAGATTATCTGACTTGCTGTGAAACCTATCAAAGCTGAATTGGTGATGAACCCAGAGTAAAATCAATATGGACCCCGCCATTCCCACTGATAGTCCGATGATATTGATAAAAGTGAAGCCTTTGTTTTTAGAAAGATTTCTCCAGGCGATTTTAAAATAGTTTTTCCACATAATCTAGAAAGTTGCGTCACACCTAAGCTTACCAGTAATGTACCAAATAAAAACATGTCCTCCATTGACCAGATACACGATTCAATAAAATATCAGCTATGCCAACGAACAAAATTGTTCGCAGGCGGACAAAATATAGTTCCAATGAATTGTTTGCGGAATTGTTGAATTATTTGATTTACTCTATAATTATTCAGGATACTGAAATTATTATTGCCGAATTTGGCCGAACCCAAGTATTCAAAGCCCACCAACCCGATGTATTGCAGGTCTTCTTTGTGCAGATCCTTTCTGGGAGGATTATACTTTTTGATTAATTCGTTTTGAAGAGAAGTCAGTAACCTGCTTAAAGCCCGGTTGGTCGGGGTTTTTCTCTTGCACCCCAGTTCGAGGCTTTCAACCATCTCTTTGAGTTCATTGGATTTTAGATCAGCCTTTTCTCCCTTGTCGTAAACGGTGAGCAGATAGACCCTTTCGGACAAGGTGGGTAACCACCTTGCCCCACCTCTTTTGCCTTTACTCTTGGACACAATTGCCAGACGGATTTTAAAACAAATGTTTCCGATAAAAGTACCCGTTTCGGGCTTTTCGGAAATATCCGCAATAAGCCTGGTAAATTCACTTTTAAGGGAAGGGAATTTTTTGACCAGGCGCTTTAGCTCTTTCTCAAAACGATGGGTGGGGATAATGTTATAACTCATCCAAAAGCTCTTGGGCGGTTTTTAATTTAAGTTTCCCCTGTTTGTGCAGGCGTATTTGATCGGCAGCTTTTTTGAGCTCGTCCCAAAGTTCGGCACCGGCAACCGACATAGGTTTTGCTTTTTTTATAAAGACAAGGCTATTTAAGACTTTCAACCCGAAGGCCGCTTCATTGTCAGGGATTTCAACTATTACTTTCATTTTACAAATCTTTTTTAATTGGCTATGACCATTGCATTGTTCAATGGCTCTTTTAGGCGTTTGGTGGCAATGGCGGTAAAATACTTTAAATTAGGACTACAAAGTTACAGAATAAGCCCATTGTGCACAAGGCTGTGCCTTGTGCACAACTAAAGGTGAGGCTGTGCCTCGCCTTAATAATTAATTTGAGGCACAGCCTCATTTTTAGAAGTCCAAAGGCAAAGCCTTAGGACAATTAATACAAACTAACCTTCACCAACCCCTTAATACCCGCATAATCCCTAGCAGAGCTGAACAGATATTGCTCCTCTTCTTCAACAATCATGGCCTCTACCGGATTTTGATGGATGTAATGAAACTTCTGCTCGAAGAATTTTGGGGTATGGATTTCGATGGCATGGTTTCCACTTTCCCAAAACCTGTAAGTCCTGTCTGAGCCAATCTGTGAACCTCTAAATCTCATTCTGTCTAATATCCATTTTCTCCGTGATTCAACATATTCCTCCTCCAATGACATAATGATTTTATTGGATACATGCCTTTTAAAATCCCTGACAAAATCACTCATCCGCAAAGGTTCCTTTACTATAGCCAGCAGATGTAAATGATTAGTCATCAAACACCAAGCATATAATTCCAGACCTTTATTGGCTATACAATAATTCAGTCCATCTACTACTTCATATTTATATTCCCTGCGGGTGAAGACATCTATCCAATCCACTACTGTCATCGTAATGAAATAAACAGCATTTTGATCAAAAATGGCATAGGGCTTATTCATATATATAGTTTAAAAGTCGCATCTAGGTTGTGCCAAGGCTGTGCCTTGGAACGACAAAAGGTGAGGCTGTGCCTCACATTAATAAATAATTTGAGGCACAGCCTCAATTTAGGAATTCCTAAGGCATAGCCTTAGGACAACACCCTCACCCCCTCCTCCATAAAAACACCGGCAAAGCCAAAAACACCCCCACAATACTGAAAATCAATCCGCCGATGGTGCCGATGGCAAGCGAAAACCAAAAAATCTCATTTTGGCCCTCCATGATAAAGGGAATCAAACCGAAACAGGTGGACAGGATGGTCAGCATAATCGGTATGGCCTTTCCGGCAACGGCTTTCAGCACGTTCCGGTTATAGGGGCCGGTGCTCCGGTTGTTCAGGTCATTGACGATAAAGATGGCTGCATTGACCGCCAATCCCCCCAGCATCACAAATGCCGCATAACCACCCTGATCAAAGTAAAAATCGAAAAGTGAAAAGATCAAAAACAGGCCGATAAAGGAAAGTGGAATAATGGCGATGATATAGAAAGGCTGTCGGAGATTTTCGAAGAGCACCGAGCAGATAAAGAATATGCCCACCACCAAAATCAGGATCAACCCATACTGCCTCTTGGTCTTGTCAAAATCCCAAGTCCAGGATTGCTTTTGGGCACTGTAGCCGATGGGCATCGAAACCTTCAATTCTTCCAACACCTCTTCCAGGTATTCATTGCCGAACTTGGCGGAGCCCATATACTCAAAGCCCACCAGCCGGATATACTGCCGGTCTTCCTTGTGCAGGGCATTGGTCGTGGTCTCCTTGGTCAGCACACCAAAATTACTGACCTTGAACATCCTGTCCTCCCCACCGATCAGACTGTTTTCTTCCAGATCGAATTTCGAATAATTTTGCGCGTTTTTTTCACGGATGACCACTCCATAATTTTTGTCATCCAAGGTCAGATAGGTAGCGGGACCGGGCGGTTTGGACACATCATTCAGGGCATTGATCACCTCAAATTGGTTAGTCTGCCCCAAAGCGAGTTTCCCCTGATCCAGCCTGAGGACGTATTCCTCGGTTTTCTGCTCATTGTAGCTCAACCGTTCATTGGTATTGACTTCCTGGATTCTTTTGTGACGGAGCAGTTTCTCCGCCAACAAATCCGCCTGTTTTTCCAGTTCATTGTAATTATATCCCTTCATTTCCACCCGGAAAGAAGGAATTCCCTCCCCACCTGCCCCGGTAAAAAAGCCTTGCCCCACTCCATGGATGGACCACCTTGCACCTGACCAATCGGTGGACTTTACGGAAAGCCTTCCCTTCAGCTGATAGGGCAAGGCGGATTTTTCGTAGGCTTCCTTGAAGGTGATCACGATCTGGGCATATTGGCCGGATTGGACATAGGTGACAAACTGATCGATTCCCTCCACACCTTTCAGAAACCCTTCAAATTCCTTCATAATGAAATCCATCTGATCCAATGTATTGCCAAAGGGTAATCTAGCTGTCACGTATAATCGGGTTTTTTCCGCTTCCCGATAGGAGGATTTCTCGAATACGCCCCTGACAAACATCCGCAGTGAACCGCCCAGGAATTTATCCACATGCGGCCGGATATCCTCCTGATAGCCGGTGGAACCCACCGTCTTGTTGTACCATTCCTGCCCCTCCCATTTGGCCGGAAGGAAAAAGATGGGCAATCCAAATAATAAGATCAGAAGCGTAACAAATACTTTTCTGTATCGGGCGGTGAAGGATATTCCGGTGCTGAAAAGTCTGAAGGCCTTTACCCTTTTTCTCAGTTGCGCAATGGTGAGCATCCTGCCTTTTTTTTCTTTGGAGCCAAAGAACATGTCGTACAAGGCCGGGGTAAACAACAAGGCTACAAACAGTGAAACCGCAAGCATGACGGATACTACTACCGAAAATTCGGTGAGGTTTTTTCGGTCTTCCTCGGGCAGAAAAAACACGATCATCAATGCGGCAATGGTCGTCAGGGAAGCCGCCAACAATGCCAAAAACACCTTTCGGTTTTTGTGCTTATGCAAATGGTCGATCATGATAATGGCGTTGTCTACGATCAGGCCGAAGGAAATGGTGAGCCCCGCTAGGGAATAAAGATGGATATCCACCTTGAGCAGATAAAGAATAATACCGGTAATACTGAGGTTGACCAAAATCCCCAGAAACAGGATACTGAGGTACTTGAGGTTTCTGTTGATCAAAAAGATAAAGACAATCAGAATCAAAATGGAAAGCCCTGAGCGTTTGTAGATCTTGTTGAGTTCCTTCTCCAGGAATTCGGTATCGTCGTTTTCCAGCCTCACCTCAAACCCGGGCGGGAGCAGGCTTTGGGAATCGGCGATGGCGGCTTTGATGTTTTTGGCCAGGATCACCTTGTTCACCCCATCCCTATTGATGATGGAAAGCGTGACGGAATTGTTGCCGTTGATCCGGTAATAGGTGTTGGGCTCGGCTTCTTCCAGAGTCAACAGGGCCACATCCCTGAGGTAGATTTCCTTTCCCTCCCGGATCGTCACCAGGAGGTTTTCCAATTGGCTGATTTCTTTCAGGGACCGGTCCACCTGTATGAAAAGCGTTTCTTCCCGGTTGTTGACCACTGCCCCGGGATAGGATCGGCCAAAGGCAGTGGAAACGGACTGGGAAAGCATGCTTTTGGAAAGGGAAAGGGATTGTAGTTTCTGGATGTCGTAGGTGATGAAAAGCTGCAGGTCGTTGGCTCCCCTGATAGTCACCTCTTCAATTTCCTCAAATCGGTTGAGGGAGGATTTAAGTACGTCCTCGGCCATTTTTTTGATTTCAAAGGAGGCAAACGGGCCGTTGACACTGTAGGTCAGAATGGGTGTCTTGAGATCGGTCCTTCTTTCGGCGGATTGGGTGACCAAGGGATAACCCACTTTTTGGTCCAGGGAAGGATATACCTGCCGGATAATAGAGGCCACTTCGAATTTTTTGTACTCCATATCCGACTTCTTGTCAAAACGTAGGGTGATCGATCCATGGTCATAATTGGAAACGCTCGTGATTTTTTTGAGCTCCGCCAACTGCGACATGGCACCCTCCAAGGGTGAAGTGGCCAGTTTTTCCACCAGCTCAGGAGAGGAGCCGGGCACCCCATAGCTGATCGACAACACCGGTTCCCGCTCCCTTGGATTCAGATCCACTGAGAGTCTGGGCACCAGGGCAATGCCGATGATGGACAGGACGATGAACGATATGACGATGCGGAAAGGTGTCAATTTTTAGTATTTAGTATCAAGTATTTAGTATCTGGTATCAAGATTTGAGAGCCGAGAGCCAAGAGCCGAGAATCAAATATTGTGACTTGAGAAATTGTGCCTCATGTCCCATCTCACATCTCCTGTCTTAAATCTTATGTCTTATGACTTAAGTCTTAAATCTCTTGTTTCAATTCTACCCTCTCTTGTCTTATGTCTTGTATCTTATGTCTTATGTCTCTCTCATGATTTAAAACCAGAAACGAATACGCCAAAGGCACAAAATACAGTGCTGTAAAGGTCCCGATGGTCAGACCGCCGATCACCGAGAATACCAGCGGCCGCTGCAGATCCGCTCCAAGGCCTGAGCTGAAAACAACAGGTAGCAAGGCCAAAATGGTCGTGATCGAGGTCATCAGGATTGGTTTCAACCGGATCTCCCCGGCCTCGAAGAGTGCCCGCTCCAAAACCTCACCCTTTGTCATTGCCGGTTCTGAGCCGTATTTGATTCTCAGTCTGTTGATCGTATCGATTTTCAGAATGGCATCATTGACCATGATCCCCAGCATCACCACCAAGCCGATCGCGGACATTACATTGAGGGAGGTGCCGGTGATCAGCAGTACGAAGAACGCCCCGGCAACTCCCAAGGGCAGCGTGAAGATCACGATCATCGGCTGCACAAAACTTTCAAACTGGGCGGAAAGGATAAAATACAGCAGCAAAACCGATATCATCAGAATTCCGATCAGCTGCCGGATATTTTCCCGATCCTTAAAATATTGGCCAAAAAAAGTCACCCCCAGATTTCTTTCCGCTCCCCACTGCGCAATCTCACCGTTAAATTCGGAGGGATTCTCTACTTCAAGATGAACGGACTGGTAGATTCCACCTTTATCCGCAGTTACATATTTATAATGGTTGGTATAATCGAACCGGATAAAATTATAGAGCGCATATTCGCTTCCGTCTTTTCCCGGTAGATAATTCGTCCGCAGCAACTGTTCGAAATCCACGTTTTCAGACTTTAGCCGGATGGGGGTGATTTCGCCAAAACGCTTGATTTCCGTAATGGAGAAGCTGCCAAAAAGCTGTTGGATCTGATCCTGTAGGGAAGAAATTTCGATTCCGTAAAGGGCCATCTTAGCGGCATCCAGATTAAAAACCACAGAAGCCTCTTTCTGTAAGGCAGGACCCCGCTGCCAGGTGGAAACAGGGAATTCCGCCAGCCACTGATCCATCTTCGCTTCCTCCACCGGTTTTTTGGTGGAAAGATCCTTCCAGCGTATTTCATAATACGGCATGTTGGAGCTGAAAAGCTGGTCAAAGGCATTGGGCGCATCCATGATTTCTACCACTGCCTGGGGAAAATTCTGTGCCAATAACCCATCCAGCACTTTCATCTGCATTTCCTTTTCCTCCTGATTGTCAAACAGAAAATAAAGACTTGCCTGCTGAATGGAGCTTTCCCCATCAAACAACAAAAACTGTCGGACCCCGATATCACTTTCCGCCTGAAGGTAATTCCCGTTCAGGGATTCCATCAAACCGGTTACCCGATCCTTGTTTTGTTCCGCCCCAATGGGTTCGTTCCAATCTATCTGCACCAAGGCATCAAATTTCTCAATGGGAGGAAGCCCTTCGGTGTCCAGCAAAAGACTGATGGACAATCCCAGCGGAATCATCAATAGGAAAACAGCAAAACTCAACTTGCGTCTTCTGAATATTCTTCCATACAGGTTTTTATATCCTTTTAATACGGCACCAAAAAACCGGCTGTGTTCTGTATCCGGCATCTGGGTTCCTTTTTTTCTGAAGAAAAAGTAATACAGCATCGGCAGAAAAATAAAGGCAACCATCAGGGAGACAAAAAGGATCGCCGCCACCGAAACCGCCTGATCAAAAAACAAGGCCCCCGAAATCCCGCTCAAAAAAACCAGTGGAATAAATACGGCAAGAGTCGTGAGCACCGAGCTGATCAGTGCCGACATCACTTCGTTCACCCCTTCAACACAGGCATCGAACAGCTCAAGCCCTTCTGCTCTTTTCCGGGTGATGTTATCCAGCACGATGATCGCATTGTCGATCAACATCCCCAATCCCAAAGCCAATCCACTCAAAGAAATCACATTGATGGAAATGTCAAAAAAATAAAACACCAGAAAACTGATGATCAGGGAGGTGGGAAGACTGATGCCGATAATCACAGGCGTCCTGTAATTGCCGATAAAGATAAACAGTACGCCAAAGGCGAATAGGCCCCCGAAAAGTAAGCTGGTCTGCAGGTTACTGATGCCGGCATTAAGCAGCCGGGATTGGTCCTGGGTCAATTCGAATTCCACTTGGGGATAATCCTGTCTGAACACTTCCAGGGACTCATAGATCAACGGAATCAGGGCATTCATTTTGGCGGAAGCCTGTTTGTGCACCGTAATGACCATCCCTTCCCTGCTACCAAAAAGATGGAATCCCAAAGGTTCGTTGTTTTCAAAACGGACATCTGCCACACGGGCAAGATCCACCACCACGCCTTCCTTGGAGGTCACGGGAAGCCGCATGATGTCCTCGGGTGTATCCACGCGGGTGGCCAAACGGAGATAATACCGGAACTGACCATCTTCCACACTGATGCCGGGAAGCTCCTCGTTCCCAAAACGGATCGCACTGATGACATTGTCGGTGGACATGCCCAATCCCCGCAAGGTAGGGAGGTTGGGGCTGATGGTGATGATCCGGTCTTTTGTCCCGTTGATATCCACCAGGGAAACTCCCTCCAGCTGCTCCAAACGCTTTTTCAGGACATTTTCGGCAAGCAGGCTGACCTCGCTGTAGTCGATTCCGGCTTTGGGAACCACCTGAACGCGGACCACCGGAATGTCATTGGTGTTTATCCGGATGACCTGCGGCCTTGCCAAACCCGAGGGAAGGCTGCCGGTGAGACGGTCTATTTTTTCGTTGACGTCAATATAGGCCAGCTCCATTTTGGTGCCGTAGTCAAAACTGAGCCGGATGGTGCCTGTTTCGCTGCCCGCCTTGCTGTCCATATCCTTCAAACCGTTGAGTGTCATCAGGCCTTCCCGGATGGGAGCGAGCACGTTTTGTTCGATGGCTTCGGGAGAGGCATTGGGATAATTCACCTTGACCACGATCTGCGGGACATCGATCGGGGGCAGCAGGGAAATGGGCAGGGAGCGAAAGACGATAAAGCTGAAGACGATCAGGGCCATAAACGTCATCAGTACTGCAATGGGCCTCGCCAATAAAAATCTAACCATGGCCTTTAGTCTTTTGCGATTTGGATGAGGGCCTGATGGCCAAGCTGTAGGTTGTTTGACGTGATCACGGTATCATTGGGAACGATGCCGCTGAGAATCTCCACTTCTTTTCCGTTGTCTTTGCCCACCTCTACATAATTCCATTTGGATTCGTTGTTTTCGATGGTGAACACCACAGGTCTCCCCGATCTATACACCAATGCCTGCTTGGGAACGACTATGGTGTTGTTTTGAGGCGCGCGGATGACCGCACGGGCATTCATTCCGGGCAGGAGTCCGGTATTGCCGCTGACCTGGATATTGACCTGGACCAAGCCGTTTTCGTCCACCTTGGGATTGAGGCTGATCACGGTACCGACGATCTCCCCCATAACCCCGCTGACCGGAAATATCTCGGCTTTTTGCCCGGGTTTGATTTGGCTGATATCCGATTCCAAAACATTTACTTTCAGGATCAGCCTGTTGACATCCACTATTTCCATCAGATCATCCCCGTTGGAAACATAACTGCCTCTCTTAATCTTCAGATCTGCTACTTTTCCCGATAGGGGTGCCAGAAGTGTACCTTTTCTAAGATTCATTTCCGCCTCCTTCATATCAACCTCGGCGGTAAAAAATCCGCTTTTGGCTTTTAGCTGATCGGTGATCCGCCCGATCTGCACCGTGTCCCCCGATTCCATGATGGTCTGGAAACTCAGGATTTCGGATTGATAGCTGGCTTCCGCGTTCTTCTTCTGGATCCTGGCTTTTTCAAGCTGGAACTGTATTTCCGTGTCATCCAGTTTGGCGATTACCTTTCCCTTTTCCACATAATCCCCTTCCTTTACATAAAGCTCCTCCAGAATCCCCTGCCGTTCCAAAACGATTTTCACCTGATTGACCGCTTCCAGCTTACCTGAAGCATTGATCAGGTAATCAAAGGATTTTTGCTCGGCGGTGGCCACATTCACGGGCGTGGCGGCCACTTCGCCCCTGAAAGATTCCGAGGGGATTTCCTGGCTTTCTTGTTTCTCTTCCGTGCAGGAAAACACAGAAGCCAAAAATAATGCAGCTATAAAAAATAATCTAAAATCGTCCATAAGAATATTATTAGCCTTAAACGAAACCAATTAACTAAATATTTAAATAAAGTCAAAAGGATAAGAGTTAAAAAAATTGAAAAAACTGCCGGAAATTCTTTTTATTCAATAAGAAACACGTAGACAAGGGAATATCAGGATTATCGGGATTTAGCCGGATTTAAAAAATTTCCATGGGAAATTTAAAAATGGGATAAAAAGGAAAAACAAAAGAAGAATCTCAAAAGGGGAAGAGGAACCCGGCAGAAAGCAAAGGTTGTCACCATGACCGACTTAACTGTAATAGAGATTTTGAAACCGGAGAACTAACCAAAAGTTATAAATACTTTAAAATGAAAAAGATAGATAGCCTGAAAGCTAAAGCTGCTGAGAAACTCATCAAGGACTTCATTGATAAAAATTCTGTCTTACAGACTGACGATAGCACAACCTATTCAAAATTTGAAGATTTTATTGATGTACATGTAAAAGAGATTTCAAATTCTAAAGAAGGGAAATTCAATCTAAAATGGGCACACAAGGCAATCAGTAACCTCAAAAGGGATTTGTCAAAATACCGAATGGTATCTGAAAGGAATCTTAAGAACTATCTCGATGAGTTTTGCTTCAAGCTCAACAGAAGATACTTTGGTGAAAAGCTTTTTGAGAGACTAGTTATTGCATCAGTTCACCCTACTGGCAAAGTAGCGGATAATCATATTAATTTAAATTAAAAATCACTTTTACCATTATATCATGCTTTCATTGATATTCTAAAGAGTTTATTTTTCAATCAAAAAAAGCAGAAAATTATTTTCAGGTGAAGGATTAAACCTCATAATGATATCTTCACTCAAACTCCCCGAATTAGACAAGATTTCAGATGAAACCTCAAAAATGAAATGTTTTTCATTTGAAAAAATAGGAGAATGAAATGGCAATCCGGTGATATAATCGTCTTTGAAATTATCAAACAGAAAAGCTTCATTTTTTCTTGTGTCTATCAAAATGTTATGCCCCATAATCCCTTTTTGGACTTGGGCTAGAATATCACCTTGTATTGTAAAATGTAGGTTTCCGAAAAGAAAATCATACTTTTCTTCCCTAAAATCCCGCATCAAATCCAGGGCATCTTCAATTTTAGAAAGATAATTGGGAGGGGTTTTTGAACTGCCAAAATCCAAATAGTAAACTGGCGAAAAATTGAAATCCTGATCAATCGAATAAATCGTATCGTTAAATGCTCTCGAGAAATAGACTTTCCCATCTTTATTTAAACTAAAGGTAGAGCGATCTTCATAGATATACACATATTCATCTTGCCGAATGGGAAGAAAATTTTTTGTTATTTCCTCTTTGTCCGGGCTATATACCAGCACATCATGATTGTATTCCGGCTGTATATAATTCAAAAACACCAACCAAATGCTGTTAAATGGAAAAATGGCATTTGCTTGAAAAGGTAATTTCTCAGTTTTTAACACTTCCAAATTTTCATTTAAATGGAAATTTGTTTTTCGGGATACGTCATGAACAACCAAGTTCCCCTCGACTATGAACATTTCGGTAATGCCGTCAAATTGAAATTTGGTTTCGACTTTCAAATCCAGCTTTTTGATTAACTTTCCTGTTGCGTCAAATGAGCACAAGCAAGAACATTGGTCTATATCTAAAGCAAAGAATTTATTATCTGAATAAATCAATTTGTTGATTTGCCCCATCAAACATTCATTGTCAAGCTGAATGATTTGAATATTTACTCCTATTTCTGAAAACAGCATTTCTTTCCTTTTACTGATATCATCTATCACTATGAGCGGACCGGATTGAAATTGTTGCGTTTCAGTTTTTGGAGTACAATAGATAAAATGGATAATTATTATCAAACAAAGCAGAAAGCTTAACTTCTTCATAAAAGATTTTTTTTAAAAATAAAAAATGGCAGTAGTTAGTAATAACTACTGCCTTACAAATAGAATTATCCACAGTGATCTTGCCATGAAGAACTACAGCATCCGCTACCATCCGTTCTACATCTTATCACTTGCTGAAATGAACCCGGGCAACTTGCCCAAGTAACTTTATAGCAACCGGATCCAGCATAAGCATTTTCTAAAGCTACTTCCTTGTCTGAATACACTTCTTCCGTTCCGCTAATGTTAAACTGCCATCCTGCAACCATCATGAATGCCATTGCCCCAAAGGCAACCATTCCAATTTTGAAATTTTTAAACAATGTTACCACTATTTATAGGGTTTAGACTATTTAAGGATTTGATGGCATTTTAAATTGAATAAAAAAAATCGACACTTCAAACTGTTTAGTTGGAATTTAACTTTAAAAATTTAAAATAATCTTTTTATTACTATGCGGTGGATAGGTGCACGCTCAGTTTAGGCTCATAGTCCAAATTTTACCAAATTGGGCACAGCATCTTGGGGAGGAACTGGAAAAACGCTTATTCACTTTTAATTCTTTCTTCCAGCTCCTCAATAAACCGATTACCCATTCCGATTTGAGCCCATTTTATGAAAAATCCGTCTTGTAGGTGGAAAGAATGCTGCACATCATACGTGCTATTTACAGTATCTAATCGATTAGCATGATAAAAGCGAAAATCCGGATCGTGAAATCCGGGATAAGGAAACTCCAAATCCTTCAGCTCACGGACCAGTTTCTCCCGGTCCTGCCCGGAAAAGTAAAACACAAAGCTCACTTCGGGAAAACGCTCCCGGAATTCCGGCCAGAGAAAATCTTTGGAAAATCCAAAAAAAGAAGATTTGTCAAAATTAAGGTACACCACTACCTGATGGTGACAGGAAAAGCATACACTGTCCTTTTCAGAGCTTTGGTTCACCAGTTCCAAGTCATCAGGAAGTATCATTTTTTCTGTGCCCGAACTGCAGGCCGTTCCCAGCCAGAGGGCTATAAACCAACAAATGGCTAATATTCCTTTCATAGGTTATCTTTTATTTTGGCATGAATGATCACCGGATAGTCGTATTCTTCCTGAGGCAGACGTTCCAGGGGAAATTCCGCAGGAGATTGTTGGGCATGCTTTTCCAAAATAGAACGGTAAGTAAGGAATAGCACCCGTTCTTCCTTGTCAATGCTGATTGGGAAATAATAGAGCAACTCTTCATCCCGATCCGCCCTTAGTTTATGTCTGTTTTCACCTTGCTGAATCAGGATATATTTAAACACCTCAGCTTCTTTTTGGATCATCACATCGGAGACAATCAGCGAGTCTTTCCGGAAAAAGGAACGGAAATTGGCAAAGCCTTTTTCGTTGATCATTCCAAAACCTTCCATGATATCCATTTCCCAAAATGCTGCGGGTAATGAATAGGCCTCAAAATCTGCCCTTAATACAGGTGATAAACTGTCTCCTCTAAATAGATAGATTTGTGGATTGAAGGTTTCCAGCACAAAAACTCCCGAATCGGCAGGGTAAAAATTCCGCTCAATCATGGGTAGCATAGTGTTTTCGTAATCATTTTCCAAGTACCGGCGAAGGATTTTTCCCTCGGAATCGGTTTGTACGATGCGATGGGTAACGAAGGGTAAGTTGAAGCCTCCGTAAAACAAAAATCCTCCGTCATCCAGATGTGCGAAAGACGTTGCGATATAATGCAGTTCAAATCGTTTGGAAAGGTCTCCGTCCAGTGAAGCCGTGTAGACGGTTGCTTTATCCCCCACGGTAGAGAGCACATAAATCTCATTTCCTCTTCCGATCTCAAAGTCCTCCAAAGAAGGAAGGGTACCGGGACCCTCGCCCACAGGGGCAATGGATGTAAAATAGGCACCTGAGGTTCCAAATATATGAATCCGGTCTTTGGTGGATTCGTCCATGACCAAAATCAGACTGTCTGCATATTTGACCCGAAGATCCATTCCCATCAAATTTTCATTTAACGTTTCCAAGGAAACCCAGTCTTCAATGGATAAAGAATTGCTTCGGATGGATTTAAAATCATCTAATACCACCTGCTTTTTCGACTGCACTCCTTGCTCTGCCGGTCTGGAACAGGCAGCTAGAAACCCCGTGGACCAAACAAGCAAAATCGTCCAGGCCAAACATTTAATAAAGCACTTTTGGGCAACTATTTTAAGAAGAACAGTCATCAAATTTTTTGTCTATAACATTAACAATACTTACAACCATATTCAAATGTGCGGCACGTTTCGCTAGTAAATTTGCCGTCCCAATGATAAACTGTGAATGCCCATTACAATTACCATCCGTTGATAACAGCCTTCACCCCCACTCCCAACAAAAGCCTTCTCCAAAGCAACCTCCTTATCCAAAAACACCTCTTCGTTTCCGCTGACACCATCAAAAACGCTGTTGCCCCAAGGCTGCCAACCATCTCTTGAAAATTTTAAAACAAAATGGATAATTGATTTTTATTCGTAACGGAATGTAAATTAATTAAAATAAAGGCTAAATTTAGATCAAGTAGGTTGATGATCTTTAAAAAGAAAAGGGTGGATGGCATCCTTTGCGGTTTTGATATTCCTGCTTTTCGCAGGTATGGATTACGGTACGCAGCGTGGGGCTGAGTTTAATGAAGTAGAAATGGCGTTGGAGAATGCCATTGCGGGGAGTGAAACAGCAACTGGTTGTAAATACACTGGTTCAATGTTGGATTCATGTTTTTATAAAGATTATCAAATATACAAGTGTCGTTCAAAATCCGTAATGGAAGAATCTAGTTGCGGATATAATCCTAATCCTTAATCTTAAAAATAAGTGGCAATAAGGTATTTTATTGCCACTTATAATTCGATAAGGATTGAATTAAATTAGATCTAGAAATATCGAAATTGAACCTTCATATTGACATTTAAATAGAATTCAGGAAAATTTTAAAACTGCTTAGTACCAATTTAAAAATGAAGATATTTTATTTTATAATAACAATAACCTTCATGTTGACCGGTTGTAACACTGAAAAGAACATGGAAATAGTAATTAATAAAAATTCCACTCGGATTGAATCTTTCCCCGAAACCAAAGAATTCAACTTTACTAAGCTCATTGACTATAATGGGGGAACTCCCTATAAAATTTATGAAGCAGACTCAGGGTTATTTATTTTTGATATAGAAAGCAGAGAGGAAAGGGTGTTTCATTTTTATTCTTTCTATTCAAAGGATTTTAATGCAAGTTATATTGGTAAAGGAAACGGCCCATACGAAACGTTTTCCCCATTGTCTTCCGGAATAAAAAACGGGGTGTTATGGGTATTGGATTTTTCGATGCATAAAGTTATAGAATTTGATTTGCTGAATTTGAATGAAGAAAACAGGAAAAAGGAACTGAAGCTAGCAGAATATTTTAGATGGATCGAAATTCTAAACGAAAATGAAATTCTGGGAAATGGACTATCCAGTTCCCGATTTAAATTTCAAAAAGTGGATAGACATACCGGTGAGATAATGAATGAATTTGGTGTTTTTGAAAAGTTTCCCGAAAACATTTCGAGTGAAACCCTACAGGATTACTTTCAGGCTTTATATGCCGTAAAACCTGACGGGAAGCAATTAGTCTCAGCTTACCGATGGAATGAGGCCATAGAAATTTTTGATTTGGAAACATTGCAAAGCATATTGATTTGGGGACCTGAGAATATCAATAATGAATTTGCTTTAAAAAAAGATGAGCTCGGTAAAATGAGTTTGGAAAGAGGAGGCGAAATTCAAAAGTGCAGTTCTGGAGTAGCCGCTACAGACGATTATATTTTTGTGCTTTTTTCCGGCAACTATGATAATACTATAGACTCTGATTTTTCCGATACCGTTAATATCTATAATTGGGACGGAACCCCGGTTATGACGATGAATTTGGATAGAAAAATAATGAGTTTTAATGTGTCCCCTGATAATAAAACACTCTATTCATACGATGTAGACACCGGCGAGATATTATATATTACCTTGGATCTAGCCAAAAATATGTGATGCAGGGCATGAACAGAATCTTTCAATTTTTCTTGATCATTCAATTGCTTACCTTTTCCTCTTGTGATGTCCAGAATGCTAATAGAAATAAAAAAGAGGGGATAAAAGAAGTAGAAATTAGAAATCAAAAGCTCCTCAGATTGCCAGAGATTTTATATGAATTTACACCAAAGTTAGGTACATCTAAGGTAAACTCAAATGATCTCTTTTTGGAGAAAAACCTTTATGTCTTAGTTTACTTGAGTGTTTCATGTGTGACTTGTTTGAGAGAACTTGAGTTATGGCAAAAAAGGGTGGTAGCATTTCACTCAAAAAATGTTCCTGTTTATTTTATTTTTCATTCCTATGATAATTTTAATCTCTTCACTTTTCTTTTTGAAGCTGAAGGCAATACTTTACCCGAAGCTAAATTATTTTTTGATATTCATAAAGAATTTGAGGCATTAAATCCTGCAAATTTCAATAATGAAACTGATAGAGTATTTCTTCTGGATCAAAATTTTGCAATTCTTGTTGAAGGTGATTCAATTAAAGATCCTAAATTCCTTGAAAATTATATTCCAAATCCATAATTTATTAGGCATCTGAAAAATAAAGCCAAATTTGCTGTACGCCATGTAGTTATATATTTTTATTATTTCAAATTACTAAGCAATTTGGAATTATAAAGGTTTATTCCGATCTATAATTTATTTAATGGCTGATAGACATAGATTGAGATATTGGTTAAATGACTAATTCAAGATTCTCAAAGATGATATTCGAACGGGTTTTGCGGTATTTATGCGGAACCTCGCCATCCATGAGCTGGAGATTCCGGTAGGGAACATTAATGGTGTGCCCTACCAAAAATATCAGGAAAACAACCGGGAAATGTGGGAGAAGTATCTTAATGACAGCACCTACCCTATCCAATACTCTTCTAATAGCCCCTTTGGGGATAAGCAGTGATTTGTTCAATGGTCCCAACCTATGGAGCGCTTTTTGGTGGGACCTTTATCAACAGGAGGGGAATAAATGTGAATTTATACAAAAATTCCTTTTGGATCTCAAGATTAAACCCTCTTCAAACAACGAAAATGAAATATTTACAAATTTCCTTCTGTCAGCCAATAAAGTCGGTCCAAATATTTTCCAAGGGAGAATTTCAAAGAAATGGAAGTGGGATATAAATAAATTAAAATAAGCGTTTAATTTTAAACTACTAGTTTGATTTAAAATAATTATTTTATATTTAATTTTCTTTTTTTGTCACTACTCAGGTACTTAATTTCCTCCATCTAAGATGGAAGAAATGGTTGGATTTCACCACCCTGCTCGACTTTAGTCGAAATATGTCAAGTATATAGGGCTTATTTCAGGGTAATGACCCCACTACCCACTATCTGAAGATAGTGGAAATCGAGGTTAGGTTCGGCATAAAGTAAGCTGAGTAGTTACCTTTATTTTTATAAACTTTAATCCAACAACAATGATCATGGAAAAAATTATCCCTACAAAGAAGAGGATAGATGGCTTCCTTTGCGGTTTTGGTATTCCTGCTTTTCGCAGGTATTGATTACGGTACGCAGCCTGAGGCTGAGTTTAATGAAGTGGAAATGGCGTTGGAGAATGCGGTGGCGGGGAGTGAATCTACTTTAAGGTGGAAACAAATGTACTGTACTAATGGACCTGGTGTGTATGAAATTTGCTTCTATACTGGAGATGGCAACTCTTGCTCTACTTGGGGAGAGGTTACTAGAGATTGTTAAAGGAATTATCTGGGGTCGTTTCAAAAAATTTATGTTTTACGGGTAAGCTTTTAGTGATTTTTTATCTTTTAATTATATATAGCAAAAGCCTCTATACTTAATTTGTGAAACGACCTCAAAATGTATTATATTATTGCTTTTTATCATAGTTATTTAAAATGATTTAAACTTCTTCGTATTTCAAAATATATGAAAGCAATATCCCTAATTGTATTAGTATTTATTCTTTTTGCATGTACAACAAAATCGGGTTCAGAAAAGCAGGAAGTGGAAACTGTAACAATCGATCTTTCTCAGGAATTGGATAAGTTGAACCTTTCTGATTTGATCGCCGAGGATATCCGGATTATACCGTTAGAGACCACTGACCGTTCCCTGATCGGAAAAGTCAGCAAAGTTCTTGCTACGGCTGATTACATTTTTATTTTGGATATGCTTATGGCCCAATCCATTTTTATGTTTTCAAAGGACGGAAAGTTTATCCGAAAAATTGGGGAATCAGGTCCGGGGCCCAAAGAAATAGGTCGCCCGATTGATTTTTTTATCGAAAACCAAGAGATTTTTGTTCTTGACATGGAGACCCATATCAAGACCTTTGATTTTGAGGGGAATTTTATTGAAAGCAGAGAAGTGAATCCCAGAGGGGGCATTGGATTCAGTAAATTAAACGGTTCAGGGGTATTCGCCTTTATCACCGGCAATGCTGACTTTAACCTCGATATAACGGATCATGATTTTAAGGTTATCCATTCCTATTTTCCTTATCAAAACAGAAGGATTGATGCCGGCATCATCAATCCCCTCTTTAGAAATGAAGCCGATGGGACGCTGATTTACAGAAGAAATATGAATGACACCCTCTATAGCATCAATTCAGGAGGGGAATTGATCCCCTATAGGATGTTTGATTTTGGGAATAAATCCATCAGGCAAGATCTCCTGCCCAAAGAGGAGGACGATCCATTCTGGAACAATCAAATGAATGCTTTTGCCCAAATCTGGTATTATTTTGAAACCGCCTCTCATGGATATTTGGCCTTTGCTTTAAATGAGGAATTTTGGACTGGATTACATTCCAAAAATACCGGAGAAGTGAAGCTTTTCAAACGCACCTCTTTATGGAATGATGTGACTTTGGAAAATAATTCTTATCCCGTCGGGGTGTTTCAGGATCATATGATCTTTTTGGTAGAGCCCCGGAATATCATAAAAGGGATAGCGGACGCCTCCGCTGACCCAACTCTGGGCCATCCCAAAGTCAGGGAACTGGCAAAAAACCTGGACCCCGACTCGAATCCGGTTTTGTTATTGGTGAAATACGATTTTTGAAGGTATTGGTAAAGAGCATATTTCTATTTTATTCCATTTTCAAAAAATGAGTTGTCAAATCAAGGAATGTATTTTCTTGGCTTCTTCAATGGTTTCGCCCCAAATAACGCAGCCGGGAAGTGACGGAACTGAAACCATAAAGCCGCCGTCCAATCTGGTGTAAGGATAATTCCAAACATTCTTTTCATAATGGATATTTATAAAATTTTTGGGTAATCAAGTTACTGAAAGATTCAGAAAATAACAATTTAGTCTCAGAGGAAGACCTGGATAAGGAAATTTGACAAATGGTTCAGATAAAGAGGAAAGGATACTTCAGAAAGCCTTCAACAAGAAAAGTGCAAAACACTAAATACTTGCCATAACCCCTCCCTGAGGCTCCAGCACAATCTCCGCCGGGCAAAAGTCAGGTTTGACATAATCAATGGGATCAGCATAAACCCTCAACCGGATATCTTCCGGCACATCTTCCAGATAATGATCAATAAGGGAAAAAATGGTTTCATCATCAGTTGCTTCTAGGGTTACAGGGACAATTCCGTCCTGGATCATATCCAATTTTTTGGCTGCACCTCTGGAAAGATCTATGATTCTTTTGGAGTTTTGCGGCAGCCGGTCATTGATGCGAACCCATACTTCCTTGCCTGTTCTGGTGTTGGTCACTTTGAGTTTTGTGCCAAAGGGCAAGTTTTTATGGGCTGCAGTCATTTCATTCATATTGAAAATCTCACCGTTGGCGGTTTTTCTCATGTGAAACCTACGGCCATAGTAACTGGCTATTCCTTCCTGTATTTTAAGCTCAGTTTTGGTATTTGTGCCTACCTCTTTAGCCGACACCATTAGCAAGCTGAGATTGAGCAGGATAACAAAAATAATTAGGGACAATTTCATTTTCGCTTTTTTTCAAAAAATGTGCCAAATCCGGTCAACCACAACATTTACATTTGGAATGAAGGGTTGAAGCCTCTAACTTGAATTTTAATTAGATTTCAAGTTAATTGAATTTATTATATAAATCATAACCTTTACCTAAATGATTAGAATTCTTCACACTGCAGACTGGCATCTTGGCAAGCGATTGCAGGAGTTTTCCAGACTGGAAGAACAAAAACTTGTCCTTGAGGAAATCATCACAATTGCCGATGAACAGCAAGTTGACCTTGTGCTGTTGGCCGGGGATATTTTTGATACTTTCAACCCCAGCCATGAGGCTGTTGAGCTTTTCTATAGAACCCTAAAAAGACTCTCCCGGAACGGGAAAAGGGCAATTGTAGCCATTTCCGGCAATCATGACAGCACCCAATTTGTGGAAGCCCCTGATCCTTTGGCCAGAGAAATGGGGATTATATTCTATGGAAAATATGATACGGTAGTGCCGGTAGGAAAGCTGGATTCCGGACTAAAAATCACTGATTCGGCCATGGGTTTTGTAGAATTAAAACTTCCGGACAATCCTACACCCATCAGAATCATAATGGCACCCTATGCCAATGAGGTTTTGCTCAAAACATATCTGGGTGAAAATGACAGGGAAACTGAATTCAGGAAATTACTCGGCAGGAAATGGCAGATTTTAGCAGATCAATATTGTGATACGGAGGGAATCAATATTTTTATGGGTCATTATTTCTTTATCAAAGAAGGGGAGAAACCTGAACCCGAACCTGAAAGCGAAAGGCCGATTCTTCATGTTGGGGGCACTCAGGCGATATTCACCAACGATCTTCCTCCCCAAATCCAGTATGCAGCTTTGGGCCATTTACACCGTTACCACGCGGTAAGCAATAATCCCTTCCCGGTGGTGTATAGCAGTTCACCTTTGGCGTATTCTTTCAGCGAAGCGGACCAACAAAAACAGGTGGTCATCTTGGAAGCCGAGCCGGGAAAACCTGTTCAGTACAGACCCATAGGTTTGAAATCGGGAAGACCATTGTGCCGGAATACATTCAGTGACCTGAGCGAGGCATTGGATTGGTTGGAGAAGAATCCCTATTGCTTTGTGGAAATTACCTTTGAAACCGAACATTCCATCGATGCAGCCACCCGAAAAGCCATCATGAAAGCACATGACGGCATTGTCAATCTGATACCCAAAATCAAAGGTCGATTTGGGGAAGAAAGTCAGGGACTGCAGGTCCAGGATCTGGGCAAGGACATGGTTACGCTTTTTAAAATGTATTACCAAAGTGAGAAAGGTCAGGAACCCAATTCTGATCTGATCGATATTTTTAAAGAAGTCATCAGTCAAAACGAATAAGCATGATACCGGTAAAACTGGAACTACAGGGAATTTATTCCTATAAAGAAAAACAGGTAATAGATTTTGAACAGCTTACTGCCGCAGGTTTATTCGGGATATTCGGAGATGTAGGCAGTGGAAAATCATCTATCCTTGAAGCCATTTTACTGGCTTTGTATGGAAGTACAGAGCGGCTTTCGGACAAAGGGGAAAAAAGCAGTATGGTCAATCTACAGAGTGAGCAGGTGTTGATCAATTTTGAATTCAAGGCTGGAAGAAACAACTCCAGAACTTATCTGGCCCGTTATTCGGCAAAACGAAATTCCAAAAATTTTGATGAGGTCAGACCTGCCGAACATACTTTTTATGAGAAAAAGGAAGGGCTGATTGAGCCGTTAAGTTTGAGGGGAGAAGAATTAGTGGGCATGAAAAAGGAGCACTTCAAGCAGACGGTAATCATTCCTCAGGGCAAATTCAGGGAATTCATCGACCTCACACCGGGTCCACGGGCAGAAATGATGAAGGAGCTTTTTGGATTGGAACGATTTGATCTTTCGGGTAAAACCGGTTCGCTGATGAAGTCTTTGAGGGAAAACAAAATCCGCCTCGAAACCCAGTTGCAGGCTTTGGAAATTTATTCATCAGAAGCACTTTCGCAAAAAGAAATCCAAATTAAAGAAATTGCCTTTCAGACTGAAAGAGAGGAAAAAACATGTATACTGGCCGAAGCGGATTTTCAAAAGCAGGAAATTCTTAAAATTCAAAATCAAAAACTAACGGGATTTCTCAAGGAATGGCAAGAGCTTCAGGAAAGGCTCCCCGAAATAGAGGGGAAGAAGAGTCTGTGGAAAGATTTTCTGAAAGCGAAAACCCACCTTAAACCGGTTTGGAACCAAACATTGGATCTTCAAAAAGAACTTGAAAAATATAAGGTAAGCGTAGTGGATTGTACCAGATTTAAAGAAAACTATATTCATGAAATTGAAAAACTTGAAGCTGAGGAACAGGATCTGAAAAACAAAGCCAATAAAAAGTCGGAGCGGGAAGCCAAGATCAGGGATTTGAAAAAAGTCCTCGTTTTGCAAAACCTGAAGGAAGCACTTAAAGCCGCTGAGCTCCAACTTGAGCAGCTCATACCGAATGTATCCTCAGGAATAGCTGAACAAAAAGAAATTGAAGAAAAAATAAGGACCCTAGAGGAGGAAACTGAAAAAACAGTTGTACCCGACAGCAGCCAACTTGCAGAGCTGAAAAGTGCTGCCAAAGACTGGATAAGTCTGCAAGATCAGCTGACAAAAGGGAAATCAGAACTGCTTCTCTCCGAACAGTCCGGAAAAGCAATCCAAAAAGATATCACAGATCAACTACAACAGCTGCCTAAAGAGGAAACCTCTTTTGAGAGCTGGATTGAAAGTCAGAAGCATACTCTCAAAAACCTGGAAAATGCAAAGGAAAAGCTGCTTCGAAAAAGAGGCTTGGCGCAGCATGTCCACCTGCTTCATGATGGAGAACCATGCCCGCTTTGCGGTGCGTTGGAGCATCCCGATCCACTGGAAAAAGAGTCGGACGAGCAGGAATTAAAGCAGCAAAACCTGGCAATAGAACAGGCTAAAAAGACTTTGGACAAGATCCAGTCAATTGTTCAAAAACTTTCGGAACAAAGAATCCGCCAGGAAAACCAACTTTCAATCCATCAAAATATAACTTCAGAAGCCGCCATTGTACAGGAAAAATTGGAACGACTGGTTCATGCACTTGAAAACAGAAATATCTTATCCGGAGAAGCTCTTATAAATTATATTGAGCAAACCGAAAATGAAATCGGAAGGAAAGACAAACTGCTTCACGAAATCAAAAAACTGAGGAAAAATTTGGAAGCTGATAAAATCAGCTTGGAAAAAGATCAGAAGGAATTGCAGGCCGTAGAGCAAAATATCCTGTCCCAAAATTCCACCATTGCTTCAAAAAGAGAAGAGATACAGGATTGGAATTTTTGCAGACCATTTTTCGACAGAGACACCGCAACAATTGGTCAAAATATCCAAAATGTACAGAAAGACATAGAACAGACTGCTGATTTGTTGAATGGCAAACAAAAGGTTCTTCAGGAAAGTCGTGCAAAACAAGCCACTAATCTGGCAAACCTGAAGCATTATACAGAAATGGTATCCAAAACCGGAAGTAGGCTTGCAGATCTGGAACTGGAATTTATCCAACTGATGGAAATCCACGGATTCTCTGACAGAAAATCCGTGATAGATTTGTTCAATCATTCTCTGGATGCGGATAAGGTAGATGCTGAAATCCGTCAATTCGAAAGCCGCCGTTCCATTGTCCGGTCACGGGTTGAGGAACTGCAGAATGAGGTGGGTGTAGCCGAATTTAAGCTGGAAATGTTTGAAAAACTGCAAGTGGAACTGCATGAAAAGAAAGCAGCCCTGGAGAGTATCAAAAAAGAATTCACTTTACTGGACAGGGAAATCAAAGAAAGCAGAATCCGGCTGGAGGTAAAAATCAAGCTGGGTAAGGAGTTCGACATTCTCGAAAACAGGGAATCGAATTTAAAAGAGCTGGAAAAAATTTTTAAAGGAAGCGGCTTTGTAAAATATGTCAGCACAATCTACCTCAAAGAACTTTGCAATACCGCCAATCTCAGGTATATGAAACTTACCAAGAACAGTCTTAGTCTGGAAATCGATGAAAACAACACTTTTTGGGTGGTGGATTATCTCAATGGTGGAAAAAAGCGATTGCTCAAAACGCTCTCGGGAGGTCAGACTTTTCAAGCATCTCTTTGTCTTGCACTGGCCCTTGCAGAAAAAGTAAAATCACTGAACCAAGCAGATCAAAGCTTCTTTTTCCTGGATGAAGGTTTTGGTGCTTTGGATAGGAATTCCCTTAGGGTAGTTTTTGAAACGCTGAAGGCCTTGCGGCACGAAAACCGGATTGTTGGCATAATCAGCCATGTGGAAGAGCTGCAACAGGAAATCGAAGTATATGCAAAAGTGCAGCTGGATTCGGAAAAAGGCAGTCAGGTGGGGTATTCTTTTTAAGCGGAATAATTTAATAAAATACTCATTTTGGCAAAGTAAAATTCGAGGTCTTAAAGAAAAATTGAAAATTACGTACCACGTTGAGTAAAATTACTCAGTACGTTGAGTAATTTATTAAAAAGTGTCTTTAAATATTGATTGTCAGTATTTTACATAAACATTTTTGAGCAAAAATCCATAAAAAGACAGCCAACCAGCTGCCTTTTAAGCATATAACTCAAGAATGTCCATTTGGAGAAAGTCTTGCCATGGGATGCCATCAATTCCAATCAAAACGGATTTTTCAGGATTGAATTTTTTAGTGAATACATTCATACCGGATAAACCTCCAGTCTTGGCAGTTTTGACTTCCAGTGCAATAACCCGCTTTTTGTATTCGATCACATAATCAACTTCATCATTGCTTTCTCTCCAATAATAGATCGAAAGCTTCTTTTCTTTGAAGGACTGATTGATAAGATGTGCTCCCACGGCCGATTCCACCCATCTCCCCCATGCTTTTGGATCGGATTTTAAGGTGTCTGCGCTTTCATTGGAAATCCCCGACATGATGGCTGTATTGTGAACCAAGAATTTTGGACTGGAAGATCGCTTTCTGACCATATTGGGGCTATATTTTTCCAAACCACCCAAAAGTCCAGCATGGTTGACCAATTCCAGGTAATTGGCCAATGTGGTGGTATTTCCGGCATCTGCCAACTGACCCATGATTTTGGTGAAACTTAGGATCTGTCCGGAATAAACCGATCCCAATTCAAAAAGCCTTTTCATCAAAGCAGGCTTATCCACTCGGGTAAGCATCAGAATATCTTTGGAAATACTGGTTTCCAACAGGGAATCCCGGATATAGTTTTTCCACCGGTCCTCGTCCTCCCGCAAAGAAATCGCTCCGGGGTATCCCCCAAACCAAATGAATTCTTCAGCAGTCAAACCAAAAGCATCTTTCATCTCTTTATAAGACCAATGTCCCAGATAAGTGGCCTCAAATCTTCCCGCCAAAGATTCGGTCAATCCCTGCTGTAACATCAGTCTGGATGAGCCTAAAAGTACAACACGTATGTCCCTGTTTTCTGCAGTGTCCTTATCCCATTCCGCCTTGACCTGCTCACTCCAATTATCGATTTTTTGAATTTCATCAATGACCAAAAGATATGGTTTATTACCGGATTGTTGCTGCCGAAGTCGTGCAAGTTCCCACTGCTGAGCTATCCATATCCGGTCACCTGCGGGGACAGCATCTGCAGCAATCAGCTGATGCGGAAAATTTACCTCTTCCATTATCTGTCTGATAAGCGTAGTTTTCCCTATTTGCCTAGGGCCATAAAGTACCTGAATAAACCTTCTGGGTTCATCTTTCAACCTCTTTTGCAGGAAAGATTTTTCTGATCTTTGATAACTCATAGCATTTTACTCAAAATACTAAGTAAATTTACTCAATGTATTGAGTAAATTTAAAATTTTGATGTATTTATTTTTGAATGAGAAGTTATATTGGATTTTTTTCATAAAAAAAGCCCGACATTATCCTGTCAGGCTACTTTAATGATTGAAACATCCTTTTTTATTTCAATATATGTTCGTTCACCCAATCCACTTCCTCTTGGCGGATGGTATGTTGGGTGTCGTTGAAAATCAAGGTATTTACCTCAGCTCCCATTTTTTCAAGCTGTTGAGCAGATTCCTTTATCCTGCTTAGAGGAACATGCATGTCCTGTTTACTGGCCCCTATAAAAATCGAAGCTCCCTTAAATTCTCCGTGATATTTTTCTGGATTTATTTGTTCACCTATAAGCCCACCGGTAAAGGCTATCACACCTCCGAATTTCATGGGATTTTGGGCAGCGTATTCCAGAGAAAGACAAGCTCCTTGTGAAAACCCGATCAGATAGATCTGTTCCGGATAAAAACCTTCTTCAAATAACGATTTAACTAACTTATCGATTTTCTGAATTGCATTGGAGAATGCAGGCTCATTACTTGTATCGGGAGCCATGAAACTGTATGGATACCATGTGCCTCCCGGCGCCTGCGGAGCTATCAAGGCAAAGTTGTCCAAGGAAAGTTGATTCCCTAAGCTAAGAATATTCTCCGCACTCGCTCCCCTTCCATGAATCATAATGGCGACTTTACTTGCTTCTTCAAGACTTTTCCCTGCTCTGATCATATCAGCCATATTTCTCTATGTTTAATTTTACTTTAGCCAACCTGGCTTCAATTTGATCTCTATTGGGTTCTGCCCATTCCGGCAACTTGATCAATTCACCAAGTTTATCCACATCTTCATCAATCGCAAATCCGGGTTCATCAGTAGCTACTTCAAACAATACACCCCCTGGCTCCCTGAAATAAATGGATTTGAAATAGTTTCTGTCTTTCACCTCAGTGACCTGATAATCATTTTCCATCAGCAGTTTCTGGACCTCAAGCTGTGATGATTCATTTTCAGTTCTGAATGCGATGTGATGAATTGTCCCGGCACTTTGAATTCCCTGCCGACCATTTACATCTACGACAATGTCAATGATGTCACCGGGTTTTCCTAAGGTTACATAGCGAAAAGTATTTTCTTCTTCTCCAATAAATTTATAATCCATGAATTCTGTCAGCAATTTAGCAGTCAGATCTTTGGACTTCAGGTTTAAAGTAGCACCATAAAAACCTTTGATTGTATATTGCCCGGGAATGGTCCCGTAGGTCCAACCTTTGCGTTCATCCTGATCCGTGGCAACTAATTCTATCCCCATACCATCATGATCTTCAAACCTCAGATAGGTTTCTCCAAATCTTTTCAACGGAGTGGATACAGGAATGCTGTATTTTGAAAGTCTTTCCTGCCAAAAAGGCAAAGAATCCAGCGGAACAGAAAACGCAGTATATGTCAGTTCACCGGTACCTTTTGTACCTTTTTTTGCACCATCAAAAGGGAAGGTTGTAAAAACTGTTCCAGGTGTACCCTGCTTATCACCAAAATATAGGTGGTAAACGTCGGGAGCATCAAAGTTGATTGTTTTCTTGACCAATCTCAACCCAAGAATACCGGTATAGAAATCAATGTTCCGTTGAGGATTTCCTGCGATGGCGGTGATGTGGTGGATTCCGGTAATAAGAGGTTTCATGATGTGCTTTTATTTTGTTGAACAAAAAGCAAATGAGGGCAGTGAGTTTGATAATGCTCACTGCCCGATCATTTTTGCTTGGAATAATTATTGTTTTACTACTTGGATATTGGCTAAAAGTTTAACCTGATCACCAACGACCACACTTCCTGCCTCAGTAACAGCGCTCCATGTTAATCCAAATTCCTTTCTGCTGATCTTACCTTCCAATTCAAATCCCGCTTTTGTGTTTCCATAAGGATCTCCGGCTACACCACCAAAGTCAACTGCTAACTCGATTGGCTTGGAAATGTCTTTAATGGTCAGATCACCCTTCAAACTGTATTCCCCTCCATCATTTTCCAACACACCGTTTGAAAATATTAATTTCGGGAATTTTTCAGCATCAAAAAAATCTGCGGATTTCAAATGTGCATCCCTATCCGGTTGATTAGTACTGATACTTGCGATTTCTGCCGTAAACCCGATTGAAGCTCCCTCAAAATCTTCTGAATCGGATGTTAACGAACCCTCAAAATTCTGAAAATATCCGGTTACTGTTGAGATAACCAAATGCTTTACTTTAAAAGATACTTCGGAGTGAGTAGGATCAATTGCCCATTTAGTTGTGTTTGTTACTGCTGCTGTGTTCATAATTTTATTTGTTTGTTTAAATGATGATATATGTTTTAACTTTTAATGTATATACATTCAATTAATTAAATTTTTTTACCCCCTCAGTTTATCAAGCAACATATTGAGCTGATCCACTTCTTGTTCAGACAAATTGATTAATTTCTTGTTGTTTGAGTCAACCGATGAATCAAGTTCTTTTAGCACTTCCAGTCCTTTGTCGGTAATCAGGATATCCACCTGCCTTCTGTCTGTGGGGCACTCTTCTCTCACGACCAATCCTTTTTGTTTTAACTTCTCTACAAGTCTGGAGGCATTGGACATTTTGTTTAACATTCGGTCCTGAATGGAAGAAACTGTAATAGGTTTGCCAGATTGGCCTTTCAAGATTCTTAATACGTTATACTGCTCAGGTGAAAGACCAAAGGGCCGGAATAAACAGCTTTGTTTGGACACGATATAACTTTGTGTATATAGCAGATTCACCACAGCTTTATTAAATGGATCTGTAAAGTTTTTTTGCTGTATGGCATCTTCTAATCTCATAAGTATATAATGTTTTTGTATTTAATGTATATACATATAAACTTAGGAAAAGGTTTCAGAAATTCACATATTTTTCATTGTTTTTTTTATTTTGGAAAAACCTTCAATTAAACTGATCTAACCAATCTTTTAAAAGTCTGTTAATTTCATCGGGTTTTTCAATACTGCTGCTATGGCCCGCCCCAGGTAAAATATGAAGCTCGGCATTGGGAATTGACATCTGAATGAATTTTGCCTTCTCAGGCTTGGTAGCAACATCTTCATCGCCCACTATCACCATTGTTGGGCATTTGATATTGCGGATTTCTTCTTCCACGCCTTTTCTATAGATCACAGCATCAACGGACTTACAAACCGATTTTTTGTTTGATCGCAGCTCTTTCAGCCAATACTTATAAGCTTCCTGATTCTCTGCCTTTTTCAACCAACTTTCTGCAAACATTATTTTCATCACCTTCTTCCCAACTGTAGGGATCACTCCAAGCCATTTCACAATTGCATTTAGAAACTTATATTTCGGCAGGTTTTCTACAGGTTCGGGGTTTGCGGAGGTTTCCAGTAGAATCAGACTTTTTATTGTTTCCGGATATCGGGCTGCCAGTCTCATACCCACGAATCCACCCATTGACAGCCCCAAAAAATGAACAGGTTTCATGGCTACTTTCTCAATGAATTCCAATGCATCTTCTGTGAGCAAATCAATATCGTATTCACCCGGAGAAACTTCGCTTTGACCTTGGCCCCTGTGATCATAGGCAATAACAGTATAATTCATTTTCAGAAAATCAATTTGAGCCTTAAACATTTTATGACTCCAAAGCAATCCATGGGAAAAGAGAATAGTTTCCTCTCCCTTTCCTTCTTTGATGTAAAAAAGTTTTGTGCCGCTAAGCTGAATTTCTGCCATTTTATTAAGATAAAGATTTATGGCTTGAAAAAGGACTTAAGTGGGAAAAGATGATATCATCGGCTATTTTATTTTTTTCAGGCCAATTTCCTTTTAAAAAAAGTCTCCTGAGTTCGATCTCAAATCCCATCTGTTTCACCATTCCAGTCCGGGTTGTGTAATTCTGTAATTTTCACGGGCCTTATGTGCTTGTACTATCTTACGAACATCTTCTAAAAGTTGTTTGGCGTCATACACGATTCCGTCCTTGATCGTGTATTTCACACCTCCTACACGCGTAGGTTCATTATCATCCCCTATTCGAATCGCTCCTGTTCCATATAAGACTTTGAGATTCTGAAGCGGGTTTTCCTCTAAAATCACAAAGTCAGCTAGCTTTCCTACTTCTACCGAACCTAACTCTTTTTCCATTCCCAATGCTTCAGCTGCATGCAAAGTGGCTGATCTGATCACTTCCAATGGATGGAATCCTGCTTCCTGCAAAAGTTCAAGTTCACGGATAAAGGCAAACCCGTAAAGCTGATAGATAAAACCTGAATCAGAACCTGCGGTGACTCTACCACCCCTGTTTTTATATTCATTTACAAAAGTCATCCACAATCTATAATTCTCTTTCCATTGGATTTCCTCTTGAGTAGTCCAGTCAAACCAATACGATCCATGGGATTCTCTGGAAGGCTTATAAAATCTCCATAGTGAGGGTAGTGTATATTCCTCATGCCACTCGGCTCGTCTTGCCCGCATGAGGTCTCTGTTGGCTTCATAAATGTTAAACGTTGGATCCAGAGTGAAATCCAGGTCCAGCAATTCCTGCATCACTTTATCCCAATGCGGGGAATAGGGTTCTGCGGCCTGTTTCCAAAGTTTACCTGCCTCCGAAAAGCGGTGCTGCTCATTCTGATAATTATAATCCAATCTATAATCCTGAATCGACTGTTTTTCGAACAGGGCCTCAGGCAATCCATACCAATGCTCCATGGTGGTTAGACCTGCTCTTGCCGAGTGCAGCACATTCCATCTTGCCACATCCATTTGAGCGTGATGCATGGAAGATCTTAATCCGATCCGTTTATTTTCTTCCAAGGCCGCCTGCATTACCTCAGGTTTGGCACCAAAAAACTTGATTCCATCAGCTCCTTTTTTTGCATTTTCATTTACCCAGTCCTTTGCTTCTGCTGCGTTGGTTATAGATTTGGTACTTCCCTGCCCAAATGATGTGTAGGCCAAAAGTCTGGGAGCTGTAATGGTATTGGCAGCTGATTTTTTCTTGTGTTCCAAAACCCAGTCAAGGCCGTTTCCAGCGGACGGGTCTTTTACCGTAGTAATTCCGTGCGCCATCCAGAGTTTGAATACATATTCAGCAGGAGTTCCCTGGCCTGAACCTCCAATATGTCCGTGCATATCGATAAGTCCCGGCAACAAAAAATGGCCTTCCAAATCCATAACTTTGTCATCAGGACCCGCTGATGGCCTACTGTCTTCTTTGATTGGCAGGCCGGGATATCCCACAACTTTGATTTCAGTAATCCGGCTTTCCTCCACTACTATATCAACAGGCCCAATGGGAGGAGATCCGGTACCATCCACCAATGTGACCCCTCTGATGATCAATCTTGAATAAGGACCATCACCTTCCTTTCGGTCGGGAGAGGGCATGACTTGGGAAAACAGGATATGGGGAGTTAAAAATGATATCAAAAATATCAGAAGTAGGGATTTTTTCATAAGCATCAATGATTTGGCAGATCAAAATACCCCAAATCCCGCCAATAAAAAAACCGATTATCCTAAAGAAAAAAATAATCGGTGATAAACTTCATACTGTTTCGAATCATTCCTTGCTGAAGGTATATCGGAGGCCTATATTGGCACGGATTGTTAACTCTGAATAGGCAACCAATGGCGTTCCTTCCATAAGGATTGAAAATTGTCTGTGACTGGAAATAGGTTTAAAACTCATTCCCAATGGTATACCAATTCGACCCTCATCAGTATCCGAATATCCCACCATCAGTCCTAAATGAAGATTGTACCATTCTGATCTTCTGACATTGAAATGACCCAAAGCTTCCACGCCTAAAACATAATTGACTACATCTCCGGCCAAAAACCGGACCTCACCAAAAACCTTTTTTTCGGTATCTGTTCCTACGCCAATTTGGGACAGTACACCCCCATGATAAATTCCAACATGCACCTGGGCATCAGATAAGTTAAAAAAGACCACCGTTAACATAAGGACTAGTATAGTTTTTTTCATTATTTGATAAATTTTACTTTTATTATTTTTATAAAGGTAGTTTAAATATTTTTTAAACATTTAGAGAAAAATTAAAACGCTAAACGATCCTATAGATGTGTTCTGACTTATTCAAAAACTTCAGAACGAATTTTTCAGGATTTTCCAAAATGATGAATTATAACATTTGCTATCTTTATAAAAATTAAATCATGGATAAAGATATTCGATGGGAACAGAGGTTTTCCAATTTCAATAAAGCTTTAAATAAATTGGAAGAGGCAGTAACTTTAGAGAAAGAACTTTCGGAACTTGAAACTGAGGGGGTTATCCAGCGTTTTGAATATACTTACGAATTGGCATGGAAAACGCTACAGGACCTTATTGCATATAAGGGTTTTGAAGGAATTAATGGTCCAGGGGCTGTTCTACTTCAGGCATATAAACTGGGTTTAATAAAAAATGCAGAAGCATGGAGAAGGTTGAAAAGAAGCAGAGAACTTACCTCCCATACCTATGACAGCGATACTGCCAAAGAAATTAACAAAGCCATAAAGGTTGAATATTTTGACCTATTTAAATTTTTACAAAAAAAATTAGAGGAAGAAAGAAGCGGATCGACAGGCAATTTATTTGTATGAAAACGGGATTATCTGAACCGGTTTGGAAAGAATTAAAAGAAGCATTTGGACAATTCCCAAAAATCCGAAAAGTTATTCTTTATGGTTCACGTTCCTTGGGAACATTTCGGGAAGGTTCCGATATAGATCTTGCCGTAATTGGCGATGAGTTAAATTTAGAGGACATGTTGGACATCTCGGCTACAATGGAGGACCTTGGGATGTTATATACCTTTGATTTGTGCAATTACCATAAGATTCAGAATCCGGAATTGAGATCTCATATAGATCGTGTGGGAATTCCGGTTTTTGAGAAGGATGAAACCAAAACATAGGAATCGACTCTTTAATCTAGGAAGTTTTTCAAACCATAAGTAATTACCCTCTTAAAATATCCATGGGTGCCTGATTGACAATTTTTCTTCCATTCAACCAGCCAAGCAAAATTGTCAGGAATGTGATAGCCAAATAAACAAGAATAGCCTCCTTGAAAGCTGCACGAAAAGGCAACTCAAAGACGAATCTACTCAGAAGCCCTGTAGCCAGGAATGAAAGCAAAATCCCACTTAGAGAAGCTAAACTTCCTAAAAAGAAATATTCCAGTGTATTGATTTTACTCACTATGCTGCTGCTGGCACCTAAGGTCCGTAACAGAATACTTTCTTTCATTCTTTGATATTTGCTGATGATCAAAGAGCTGATCAAGACCAATATGCCTGTAGCAATACTGAAAAATGCCATAAATTGGATGACAAAGCTGATTTTATTTAAGATGTCCTCTAACGTTTCCACAATGGTCCCCAAATTGATTACCGAAATATTCGGAAACTGGCGTACGATTTCCGACTGAATATCCGCAGCCTGCCTGTCAGTTGCCGTTTTAGTGATTATTACATGAAACTTCGGTGCGTTACCTAATACATTCTCGGGAAACAACACCAGGAAATTGGTTGAAACCTGATTGAATTTTATATCTCGAAGACTGCCGACATAAGTTGTAATAGGACGGCCTTGAACATTAAAAACAACTTCGTCTCCAATATTTATTCCTGTCCTTTCGGCATACCCCTGATCATAGGAAACGAATATACTGTCACCTTCATTTTTCACTTCCCGTAGCTCTCCCTGTACCATTCTTTCAGAAGCGATCAAAGTATCACGATAGGTTACCCTGAATTCCCGGTTATACAAACCTCTTGATCTCCTTTCTTCCTCAGGCAGTTCCTCGTTCTGCTTTTTGGTCAAACCATTGATGGATTCAAGCGCCATAGTCACGATGGGTACCTGTTGCAGAATAGGCAATCCTCTGCCGGAAATTTTATTGACAACAGAATCAATCTGATGTGTTTGAATATCAAAAAGGAGCATATTTGGCTGATCTTCCTTGTCCGCAAACTTGGCTTCATCCAAAAGTTGATTCTGAACAAAAAACAGTGTGCTGATCATGGCTGTGCCCAATCCTATCGTGGCTATCAGAGAAATCGTCTGATTATTTGGCCTGTATAAATTGGCCAATGATTGTCTGATCGGATACTGTAGTGAAATCGGAAGAAATCTTTTGATCATCCACATGATACCCAATGCCACAGCCCAGAGCACAGCAAAGGCAAAAACTACAAAACCCGTGAATCCCAAGGCGATTTTCCAGTCATCCAAAAGGAAAAAACTGAATCCGAAAATAAAGATCAAAATGGCCCCTATTACTGCCCACCGAAGTGGATCCCTACTTATTTTGGTTTCTCCTGCTTCCGGTCTTAGGGTTGCCATCGGCGAAACTTTTCTGATTTTCAAAAGGGGTAGCAAGGCAAATAAAATCGCAATAAACAATCCCGTCAGAACACCGAATATGACACTGGACCAAGAAACCTGAACAGAAACTTCAACAGGTAAAAAATCCCTGAATACTACCGGCAGAATATATTGTAACAAAGTCCCTAGAAACGCACCCAATACAGATCCCAGAAAACCCATCATGAGAATCTGCACGAGGTAAATCATCATCGCATTCAAGGAAGACACACCCAGACAACGCAGCACGGCAACAGAGGAAAGCTTTTCTTTTACAAAAACATTGACCGCACTGGCTACTCCAACGCAACCCAAAAGCAGCGCAATAAATGCTACCAAGCTCAGGAAATTGGACAAATTCTCGAATGACCGGCCTGTAGACCTTTTCCGATCGGCTACAGTATCTGCATCAATTCTGTCTTCCTCCCAGCTTTCATTATACCTTTCTTTTATTTCCTCCGGATCTTGATCTGACGCAAATTCATAATAGCGGACATAATTCACCCTACTTCCATATTGAACTAAGCCAGTTGATTCCAAATACTCCATTGGAATATAAACTGCCGGTGCTACAGAAGCAGTTATTCCTGTCTGTCCAGGAGCTTTTTGGAGTTCGCCTTCAATTAAAAAAGTAACCTCTCCGATTTTGATACTGTCTCCGACCTGGGCATTGAACTGGGCTAAAAGCAGTTTTTCCACCAAGGCTTTCCGACCTCCTGATCGGAATGAAGACTCGGCGCTTTCAGGAATGGTTTCCAGTTTTCCATAAAAGGGATATTCACCCTCCAATGCTCTTACCTGTGTCAATCGGCTGGCATCTGATGCGGGAAAGACAACCATGCTGGCAAAATTGATTTCCTCGGCTAATCGGGAGGCAATGGAATCAGTAGGCTGTTCACCTAAAGGTTGATTGTTTTCCAACTCCATGTCGGCACCTAATAGCTCCCTGGCTTGATTGTCAATATCCTGGCTGAGGTTGTCGCCGAAGGAACTGATGCCTACTAAAGCGGCAATGCCGATGACAATGGAGGATACAAAAAGAATAAGTTTGCCAATGTTTTTCCGGAAATCACGAAACGCCATTTTCCAGATCCATAAGAAATTATACATGGATATCCTCCTGTATTTTGCCGCCTTTGATGTGGATTATCCGGGAAGTTCTTTGTGCCAATTCCAGATCATGCGTTACCAAAACCAAAGTAGTACCCTGTTCTTTATTCAAATCAAAAATAAGCTGTTCGATCATTTCCCCCGTTTCGGTATCCAGATTACCGGTGGGCTCGTCCGCAAATAAAATTTTTGGCTCGTTTGCGAATGCCCTGGCAATGGAAACCCGCTGCTGCTCACCTCCTGAGAGCTGCGAGGGATAGTGTGTGACTCTATCGCCTAAGCCAACCTTTTCCAATAATTGCATCGCTTTGCCTTTGGCATCTTTTCGTTTCTTCAATTCCAAAGGAACCATTACATTTTCCAAGGCTGTTAAAGTGGGCAAAAGCTGGAAGTTTTGAAAAATAAATCCTACATTTTGACTGCGTACTTCAGCCCTTTGATCTTCTGAGAGGTTTTCCATTCTGTGGCCACTTAGGCTGACACTTCCGGTACTTGCCGAGTCCAACCCGGCACAAAGTCCCAATAGCGTAGTCTTTCCACTTCCTGATGGTCCTACTATTGCAATACTGTCTCCGGATTCAATATCAAAATTTACTTCATCCAAAACGGTGAGTTTTCTGTTACCGCTCTGATAGGTTTTTGAAACCTGCTTTACACTCAATATGTTCATAAAAGTTGGATGGTCTATTATTGCTCTTTAACACGCTTAAACACCAAAATGGTTTAATCCGTAAAGGATAAAGATAATGTGTTGAGTTTCGTTATACTCATATCATTGTTAAAATACATTACCGGAGAGTTACCAATTAGTTTACCACTGATTATAAACAAAAAAATTCGCTCTTTTGCACAGTTAAAATTGTTAACAGAAAGTAGCAATATCACCAGCAACAATCTCAAAATAAAAATGAAAAAATATCTTCAGATGTACAGAATTCAATTTCTAATTATTCTTTCTATAATCTTTTTTGGCTGCGAACCGGATAATAATACGGAAAGAATCGCTTCAAATGTAAAGGAAGAAACCCAACCTAAGCAGGATAGAAAGTTGATTCTGTTTTTTGGAAACAGTCTCAGTGCAGGGTACGGAATTGAACAGGAAGATGCATTTCCCGGGCTGGTAGCCCAACGAGTGGATAGCCTGGGATTGGATTACCGGGTCATTAATGGTGGGTTAAGTGGAGAAACGACTGCGAGCGGTCTCAATAGGCTGGATTGGTTTTTAGAAGAGGAACCGGATATATTTATATTAGAGCTGGGGGGAAATGATGGTCTTCGGGGCATTGAAATTTCCGAAACCAAAAAAAACCTGATAGCCATGATCCAATTAGTTAAAGATAAATATTCTGATACCGAGATTATTCTTGCGGGAATGCAGATTCCTCCAAATATGGGGAATGAATATACTTCTCAATTCAGACAAATGTACCCGGAAGTTGCGGAAGAGGAAAATGTAACTTTAATTCCTTTTTTACTTGAAGGTGTAGCGGGGATTCCTGATTTGAACCTTCCGGATGGTATTCATCCCACTGAAGAAGGTCATAAGATTGTTTTCCGGAATGTATGGGAATATCTTGAACCGAAATTATAAGCTTTTGATGATTTTTTTGGCAGTATATAAAGTATCAAAATCGGTTAACTTTTTAATTTTCTAAATTTTTTAATTTAACTTGGCACACAACAATAAAAAATTTAACAAACATGAGTTTACAGATCAAATCTACCGGGGAAGCCTATGATGTTATTATAGTCGGCTCCGGAGCGGGTGGTGGGATGGCCTCGAAAATTCTTTCCGAAGCAGGATTGTCAGTTGCGGTTTTGGAAGCAGGAGGGGATTGGGATCCGGCCAAGGAGGAAGACAGGACTCAACTACAATACCCATGGGAATCACCGAGACGCGGTGCAGGTACCCAGATCCGGCCATTTGGGGATTTTGATGCTGCTATAGGCGGTTGGGATATAGAAGGTGAGCCTTATACCCGTGGAGAAGGAACGACGTTTGATTGGTTTCGATCCCGAATGCTTGGTGGAAGAACCAATCATTGGGGAAGGATTTCCCTCCGGTTTGGCCCGGATGATTTTAAAAGAAAAGATATTGATGGTCTTGGAGACAATTGGCCGATAGGTTATGATGATGTCAAACCCTATTATGATAAAGTAGATCAATTGATCGGAGTATTCGGTTCTAAAGAAGGAATGCGGAATGAACCCGATGGATTTTTTCTTCCCCCACCAAAACCCCGTCTGCATGAACTGTATATGATGAAGGGGGCAAAGAGCGCCAATGTACCTGTGCTACCTTCCAGGCTTTCTATATTGACAAGACCTATCAATAATGAAAGGGGTGTTTGTTTTTTTTGTAAACAGTGTAATCGGGGTTGTCAGGTATATGCCGACTTTTCCGCAGGCACCTGTCTGGTAAAACCCGCCATGCAAAAAGGCAAAGTGGATCTTTACACCCATGCCATGGTTCGCAAAGTAACCACAGATGATTCAGGAAATGCTACAGGGATTTCTTATGTGAGTAAGGAAGACATGAAGGAATATAAGCTAAAGGGAAGAGCGGTTGTGTTAGGTGCATCAGCCTGTGAATCTGCCCGGATTATGCTGAACTCCAAATCCAAAACACATCCAAATGGTGTTGGCAACAGCAGCGGAACGGTGGGAAGATATCTACACGATTCTACAGGAGCTGACAGAATGGGCTTAATGCCTGACATGATTGATCGCAAAAGATACAATGAAGATGGGGTGGGTGGCATGCATGTGTATACTCCTTGGTGGCTTGACAATAAAAAACTTGATTTTGCCCGAGGCTATCATATCGAATATTGGGGAGGAATGGGAATGCCTTCTTATGGTTTCGGATTTGCCATGGACACAATGCGCAAATATGTCAAAGACGAATTCGGTAATCCAAGCCCTAACGGTGGCTATGGCGAAGGGCTCAAAAAGGACATTAGCAGATTTTACGGTTCCACCTTAGGAATGTCCGGACGGGGCGAAAGTATTCCTCAGCATTCCAACTATTGTGAAATAGATCCAAATGTTGTCGATAAGTTCGGAATTCCTGTTTTGAGATTTCATTATCAATGGACAGACCACGAAATAAAACAGGCTAAACATATGCACGACACATTTGAAGAAATTCTAAGCAATGCGGGAGCCATTTTGATGGGTACCAAACCGGGTCCTGAAAATCAATATGGATTAGCTGCACCGGGAAGAATCATTCATGAAGTGGGTACGACAAGAATGGGCAAAGATCCATCAACATCAGTGCTAAACAGCAACTGCCAGGCTCATGATTGTAAAAATCTGTTTGTAGTAGATGCAGGCCCATTTGTGTCTCAGGCGGATAAAAATCCAACTTGGACCATATTGGCTTTATCCTGGAGAACTTCGGATTTTATTGTGAGTGAAATGAACAAGAAAAATATCTAAAAGCGGAAATATGAACAGAAGAGAAAACCTCAAGCTCCTTTTCACAGGAACATTGGCTTCCGGATTTTTATTGACCTCCTGTAGTCCAGAAGAAAAGCAACTGGAATACTCTCCACAAATCGGTGGTAAGATCGGTGGAAGGATAGAAGAAGAAATTGAAAGGGATCAGCGTTTACTTTCCGGAAAATTTTTTACTGATGATGAAAGAAAAAAAATAGATGTGCTGGTTGATATCATTATGCCAAAAGGAGATGACTCCGGCAGTGCAACCGAAGCGGGTGTACCGGATTTTATTGAGTTTATGATGAAAGACAGTCCAGGCTATCAAACTCCGATGAGAGGCGGACTAATGTGGCTGGATCATTATAGCGAAGATCTTTATGGAAAGCTTTTTTTGGATCTTTCAGGATCAGAACGACTGGCAATTATTGATCAAATAGCATGGCCGGAAAAAGCACAACCTGAAATGGAAGGAGGAGTTATGTTTTTCAACATGCTCAGAAACCTAACTTCAACAGGATACTTCACCTCGGAAACCGGGATAAAATATTTAGGTTACATGGGCAATCAACCCAATGTTTGGGATGGTGTTCCTGAAGATGTTATGCAAAAACACGGTTTCAAATATGATGAAAAGTATATACCTGTTTATTTAAATCCTGAGAAACGTGGGCAACTAGCACAATGGGATAGCGAAGGAAACCTGATGGGATAGTCTAGTCAATGATAAAACCTAAACCTATTCAGGTGGAATCAAACGCAGAAAACTAAAGATTGGAAGGGTAAAAATTGTCCATATGAAAACAACAAAAAGGCAGCTGATCAGCTGCCTTTTTGTTTTCTGTTGTTTTATTACTCTATAAAGCCTACTTCCCCGGAAAATAAGCAGATTCACCCAACTGCTCTTCAATCCGCAACAATTGGTTATATTTTGCCATTCTATCAGATCTGGAAGCAGAACCCGTTTTGATCTGACCACAGTTTGCAGCAACAGCCAAATCAGCAATGGTTGAATCCTCTGTTTCACCGGACCTATGGGACATCACAGTTGTAAAGCCGGCTTTGTGAGCAAGTGCAATTGCATCTAAGGTCTCAGTCAGGGTACCTATTTGATTTACTTTGATCAATATAGAATTAGCCGATTTTTCCTCTATACCTCTTTGAAGGAATTTTACATTGGTGACAAAAAGATCATCACCTACCAACTGAATTTTGTCACCGATTTTAGCGGTAAGCATTGCCCAACCTTCCCAGTCTTCCTCTGCAAAACCATCTTCAATAGAATCTATCGGATATTTTTCGGAGAGTTCAGTTAGATATTCCACCTGCTCTTCCCTACTTCTGATTTTACCGGTATCGCCCTCAAACTTTTTGTAGTCATATTTTCCATCCTTATAGAATTCCGAAGCAGCACAATCCAATGCAATGGTAACATCATCCCCGGCTTTATATCCGGCATTTTTAATGGCATCAAGAATACAACCCAATGCCTCTTCAGTACCACCGGAGAAATTTGGAGCAAAGCCACCTTCATCACCTACCGATGTGCTAAGGCTTTTATCATGAAGTATTTTTTTCAGGTGATGGAATATTTCAGCGCCCATTCTGATTGCTTCAGAAAAGCTCGGAGCACCAACCGGTCGGACCATAAACTCCTGAAAAGCTATAGGGGCATCTGAGTGAGAGCCACCATTGATGATATTCATCATAGGAACAGGAAGGGTATTTGCATTTACACCGCCGATATATCTATAAAGTGGCTGACCTGATTCCATCGCAGCAGCTTTGGCTACTGCCAATGAAACACCTAAAATAGCATTTGCACCTAATTTACTTTTGTTGGGAGTTCCATCAAGACCTATCATAATTTTGTCGATCAGATTTTGCTCAAAAACATCCATACCCACCAACTCAGGAGCAATAATATCATTCACATTGGAAACAGCTTTTAACACGCCTTTTCCTAGATATTTAGTTTTGTCTCCATCACGGAGTTCAACTGCCTCATTGACACCTGTTGAAGCTCCACTAGGTACAGCTGCTCTGCCAAAAGCTCCGTTTTCGGTAAACACATCCACTTCCACAGTGGGATTTCCTCTGGAATCTAAAATTTGTCTTGCATGAATAGATTGAATCAATGTCATAATTTTAAAAGTTTATTAGGTTTTAATTTTTTTTGATTGAAGAAAGAAAGTCATCAAATAAATACCTCGAGTCATGAGGTCCGGGTGATGATTCAGGATGATATTGGACAGAAAATGCGGGTTTATCCTTTATCCGTATGCCTGCGACAGTATTGTCATTTAGGTGTACATGAGTGATTTGAACATTATCACTTTTCTCCACATCCTCTCTGGTGACGGAAAACCCATGATTTTGAGAGGTAATTTCGCTTTTACCGGTGAGAAGATTCTTTATGGGATGATTCAATCCTCTATGTCCATGATGCATTTTATAGGTTGAAATTCCACAGGCTTCTGCCAAAAGCTGATGTCCCAGGCAGATACCAAAAAGTGGCTTTCCTGTTTGCAGAATATCTTTTGTAGTATCCACCGCATAATCCATAACTGCAGGGTCACCCGGTCCGTTTGAAAGAAAATAACCATCCGGTTTCCAGCTTTCCATTTCTTCCAATTTAGTTTTTGCAGGGAAAACTTTACAATATACCCCCCTGCTAGCTAGACTTTTTAGGATATTTTTTTTGATCCCAAAATCCAAACAGGCTATTTTAATTGGAGCTGATTCTTCTCCCATATAATAGGATTCCTTTGTACTCACCTGGGAGGAAAGTTCAAGTCCCACCATATCCGGGACCTTGTCCAGTTCTGCTTTTAACCCTTCAGGATTGTCTTCATATTCAGAGCTTATAATTGCATTCATAGCACCTTGGGAACGAATATGTTTAACCAGTTTACGAGTATCAATATCCGCAATTCCGCTGATACCGTTTGTTACCAGGTAATCCTGTAAGGTTCCAATGGCATCCACTCTACTGTGTATTTCTGAAAAATTATTAACCACAATTCCCGCAATCAATGGACGGTCCGATTCCTCCTCATCATTTATTACCCCGTAATTTCCAATGTGGGATGTGGTCGTCACAATGATTTGACCTGTATAGGATGGGTCAGTATATATTTCCTGATATCCGGTCATCCCGGTGTTGAAGCAGATTTCCCCACCGTTGGTGCCCGGTTTTCCAATTAAACTTCCCTGAAAAACAGTTCCGTCTGCTAAGAGAAGTGTCGCTTTTTGTTTTTTCATGTTAAGTTTTAAGTTTTCAAATTTAAGAATTTTATCAGAAGAAGCCTTAATATATCTCCACCGAAACAAAAAAAGGGGACTGAACCAAAGTCCAATCCCCTTTTAAAATCACTAATGAGTCTAGCTTACGCTTCATCGTTTTGATCTTTTTTATCTTCCTCTTTAGGCTCTTCGGCTTTCGGCTCTTTGGCTTGGGCCTCTTGGGTTGAAGCCTCAGATTTAGAAGAAGTAGTTTCCGATTTTGGAGCAGATTCAGCAGCTGCACTTCCAGAACCTCTTCTACTTCTTCTTGTGGTCTTTTTAGCAGGTTTAGCTTCATTCAGCATCAACTCATTAAAATCCACCAGCTCAATAATGCACATCTCAGCATTATCACCCAATCTGAAGTCAGTTTTGATAATTCGGGCGTAACCTCCCGGTCTGGTTCCGATTTTCTCAATAACCTCACCAAAAAGAGCTTTTATTGCCTCCTTACTTTGCAGATAAGAGAAGGCAATTCTTCTGTTGTGGGTTGTATCTTCTTTAGCCCTTGTAATTAGAGGCTCTATATATTTTCTTAATTCCTTTGCCTTTGCAAGCGTTGTAGAAATACGCTTGTGAAGAATAAGGGAAGTGGCCATATTGGAAAGCATCGCTCTTCTATGGCTAGCTGTCCTACCAAGGTGGTTAAATTTCTTACCGTGTCTCATGTTAATTTAATCTTCATCAAGTTTATACTTAGATAAATCCATCCCAAAGGTTAATCCTTTTTCCTGAATCAATTGCTCTAATTCCGCCAAGGACTTTTTTCCGAAGTTTCTGAATTTCATCATATCCGAAATCTCCAACCTGGCAAGATCTCCGAGGCTCTTCACATCTGCTGCCTTAAGACAGTTAAATGCGCGAACTGAAAGATCCAGATCACCAAGAGAGGTTTTCAAAAGTTTTCTCATATGAAGAAACTCTTCATCGATTGGTTCAGGTTCTGCAACGCCTGTTGAATCCAATACCATAGTTTGATCAGAAAACAACATAAAATGTTGGATCAATATTTTAGCAGATTCCTGCAAGGCTTTTTCCGGATGGATTGAGCCGTCAGTATTCACTTCTAATATTAATTTTTCAAAGTCCGTTTTTTGTTCAACACGGGTGTTTTCAACACTGTATTTTACATTTTTGATCGGTGTGAAGATGGCATCAATGGGGATAACCCCAAATACCTGTTCCTTTGGTTTGGATTCCTCAGCAGGGAGATATCCTCTTCCTTTTTCAACTGTAAGTTCAATCTCCAGACTTTTTGAATTATCAAGATGGCAAATAACCAATTCGGGATTCAGTACTTCAAAGGAGGTGGTAAAATTGGCGATATCACCGGCAGTCACGACAGTTTGGTTTTTAACCTCAACTGTAATTTTGCTATCAATGGCATCATGTACCTTTTTGAATCTTACTTGCTTTAGATTAAGGATAATATCAGTAACATCCTCCACAACCCCTTCAATGGCGGAAAATTCATGGACCACACCCGGAAGTTTTACGGATGTAATGGCATAACCTTCCAATGAAGACAGCAAAATTCTCCTCAAGGCATTACCAATGGTGACCCCATAACCCTTTTCTAGTGGTTTGAAAGTAAACAGACCATGAAAATCGTCCGCTTTTTCCATCACCACTTTTTCGGGCATTTGAAATGCTAGTATGGACATATATTAGTTCTTTAAAGTCAGAAAGTTTATTATTACTTAGAGTAAAGTTCGACAATCAATTGTTCCTTTATATTTTCAGGAATATCATCTCGGGTCGGAATACTTACAAATTTACCTGCCAAAGCAGTGTTATCCCACTCTAACCAAGGATAACGGTTGATATTCCTACCTGCCAGGCTTGTGGTTATTGCCTCAAGAGATTTGGATCGCTCTCTTACAGCTACAACATCACCGGGTTTTAAGGTATAAGAAGGGATATTCACCACTTCTCCGTTTACAAGAATATGCTTGTGAGAAACCAGTTGTCGGGCACCCCTTCTTGTAGGCGCTATACCTAATCTATAAACGGTGTTGTCTAAACGAGCTTCCAGCAATTGAAGTAGGTTTTCACCTGTAATTCCTTGCTTTCTGGATGCTATGCCGAACATCTTGGCAAATTGTCTTTCCAGGACTCCATATATATATTTTGCTTTTTGCTTTTCGGCCAGCTGAATCGCATATTCAGACTGTTTTTTTCTTCTACCCCTACCGTGCATTCCCGGAGGATAGTTTTTCTTTTGAAGAACCTTGCTATGCCCTTCAATTGGCTCACCGAATTTTCTGGCAATCTTTGCCTTTGGACCTCTATATCTAGCCATGTTTTATCTACATTTAATAAATTAAACTCTTCTACGTTTTGGAGGACGACAACCATTATGCGGAAGTGGGGTCACATCTACAATCGTAGTTACATCTAAACCTACATTTTGTAAGGTTCTGATGGCAGATTCTCTACCAGATCCGGGACCTTTAACAAATACTTCAACTTTTCTTAATCCTAAGTCATATGCTACCTGACCGCAGTTCTGGGCTGCCATTTGAGCGGCATAGGGAGTATTCTTTTTTGAACCTCTGAAACCCATTTTACCGGCAGAAGCCCAGGATATCACCTGACCTGAATTGTTGGTAATAGAGATGATTATGTTATTAAAGGATGCTTTGATATGTGCTTGACCTACCGCCTCTACTTTAACTACTCTCTTTTTACCTTTAGCTTTATCGTTTCTTTTCTGAGCCATAATCTAAATCAAGATTTATTTAGTTGCTTTTTTCTTGTTGGCAACGGTTTTTCTCTTACCTTTTCTTGTTCTAGCATTGTTCTTGGTTCCTTGACCCCTTACAGGAAGACCCTTACGGTGTCGCAAACCTCTGTAACAACCTATATCCATCAACCTTTTGATGTTCAACTGAATCTCGGATTTCAGTACACCTTCAGTTCTGAATTCTTCAGCTATAATGTTTCTGATAGCGGTAGATTCATCATCATCCCACTCCCCTGCTTTCTTGTCTAAAGAAATTCCTGCTTTCGCAAGGATTTTTTTGGCGGCACTTCTTCCGATTCCGAAGATATAGGTCAAACCAATTTCGCCGCGTTTGTTGTCTGGTATGTCAACACCTGCAATTCTTGCCATAATTAACCTTGTCTTTGTTTGTACTTAGGATTTTTCTTGTTGATCACGTAAAGTTTTCCTTTTCTCCGGATGATTTTACAGTCAACACTTCTTTTTTTTATCGATGTCTTAACTTTCATGACAATTTATTTGTATCTATAAACAATTCTACCTTTAGAAAGATCGTAGGGTGACAGTTCCAATTTTACTTTATCACCTGGAAGAATCTTAATGTAATTCATTCTCATTTTTCCGGATATATGGGCAATTAACTGATGTCCATTTTCCAGTTCTACTTTAAACATAGCATTTGACAATGCTTCTATTATTGTTCCATCCTGTTCAATAGATGTCTGTTTAGCCATATTTAGAAATTATAATTCTCTTCTATATACTTGTGAGTGGTCAATATTTCTGTTCTATCTTGAAATATCGCCACCGTATGTTCATAATGTGCAGATGGTTTCCTGTCTGCCGTGCGTATTGTCCAACCATCTCTTTCCTGTACAATATTGCGAGTACCCAAATTGATCATCGGTTCGATGGCAATGACCATCCCATCATTGAGGAGAGGCCCACTCCCTCTTTTTCCATAATTAGGTACTTCGGGTGCTTCGTGCAAGCTTTTTCCCAAACCATGCCCTACCAGTTCTCTGACAACAGTGTAACCTTTTGATTCAATGAATTTTTGGATGGCATAACCTATATCCCCAACTCTGTTGCCTTTCAAGGCTTTTTCAATACCTAGAAATAAAGATTCTTTTGTGGCTTTTAATAATGCCAATACTTGGGGAGAAACTTCACCGACAGGGTAAGTATAAGCGCAATCGCTATGAAAACCTTGGTGAAAGACTCCACAATCTATTGAGATTATATCGCCATCTTTCAAAACATATTCTCCCGGAAATCCATGAACCACCACTTCATTAACTGAAATGCAAAGGGAAGATGGGAACCCGTTATATCCTTTAAAAGAAGGTACACCCTTATGATCCCGGATGTATTCTTCTGCAATCTTGTCCAAATAAGAGGTCTTTACCCCTTCTTTAACATTTTTGGCAATTTCTCCATGAGCTTTGCCTAAAATCTGGGCACTTTCTTTTATTAATTGGACTTCCTCAAAAGTCTTATAATGAATCATATCAAGCTACTGCGAAATTAGTCGGATTATTTTTCATATTCCCACTCTTCATCATACCTTCATAATGTCTCATCAACAAATAACTTTCAATCTGTCTCAATGTATCCATAATTACACCCACCATAATCAAAAGGGATGTTCCTCCGTAGAACTGGGCGAATTCACTACCGACTCCTGCAATAATTGCAAAGGCGGGAAGAATCGCAACAATTGCCAGTAGTATAGATCCCGGAAGGGTTATTTTGGATATAATATTATCAATAAATTCAGAGGTAGGAGCTCCGGGTTTTATTCCCGGAACAAATCCACCATTACGTTTTAAATCCTCAGAAATCTGCTCGGGATTAACCGTTATAGCTGTGTAGAAAAACGTAAAGAGAATAATCATCAGGGCAAAAACAAGGTTGTACTGCCATGAAGTAAAATCACTGAATGTACTTCCAATATAATTGGCAATATCACTTTCAGCTGCCCAAATCTGTGCTATAAGTGCAGGGAGAAACATAAGTGATTGGGCAAATATAATGGGCATAACTCCTGAAGCATTTACCTTGATAGGAATATACTGCCTCTGACCACCATAAACTTTACCACCCACAACCTGCTTGGCATATTGAACCGGAATCCTTCTTACAGCTTCTGTCAGGGCGACGACTCCCAATACAACAAAGAACAATACAGCTGCTTCAATGATCAATAAAAGCAAACCTGAGGTTCCTTTAGACAATCCTTCTGCAATGATAGCCCCTGGAAAACGGGAAATGATACCAATCATGATCAACATTGAAATACCGTTTCCGATGCCCTTTTCGGTTATTTTTTCACCTAACCACATACAGAACATGGTTCCTGCCGAAAGCAGTACCAATGAGCTGAACATAAATAAGGAAGTACTTACCATAACAGCTCCTGTAGGAAGAATTGTAGCGGTGATGTACCCTACTCCTTGCGCAACAGTGATAAGAATTGTCAATATACGGGTGATCTGATTTATTCGTTTCCTACCGGATTCACCTTCTTTTTGAAGTTTCTGAAAATAAGGAACCCCAACCGTCAAAAGCTGCAACACAATTGATGCAGAAATGTAAGGCATGATACCCAATCCAAAAATGGAGGCATTACTGAATGCTCCTCCAAGGAATGTATCAATCAAGCCAAATATACCTTCCGGGGCGTCTCCTAACTTAGAAGGATCCACCCCTGGCAATACGACAAAAGAACCCAATCTAAATACAATCAAAAAGCCGATTGTATTAAATATCCGGATTCTCAAGTCTTCAATAGAGAAGATATTCTTAACTGTTGAGATAAACTTTTTCATTTACTTAAATCTTATTAACTGTTCCGCCAACTTTCTCTATGGCTTCAGCTGCGGAAGCAGAGAAATAGTGAGCACTTACGTTCAATTTAGCGGTAAGTTCGCCTCTACCAAGCACTTTTACAACTTCTTTTTTGGAAACAAGTCCATTTTCCACCATCACTTCAAATGTAATGGTATCAACATTTAACTTTTCCGCCAATTCCTGAAGTCTGTTCAAATTAATAGGCTGGTTTTCGATCCTATTTAGACTTTTAAAACCAAACTTAGGAATTCTTCTCTGCAAAGGCATCTGTCCACCTTCAAAACCCAACTTGGATTTATATCCTGATCTAGATTTTGCACCTTTGTGACCTCTTGTAGAGGTGCCACCCCTGCCTGATCCTTGTCCTCGTCCGATTCTTTTTCTGGATTTGACAGATCCTTCAGCGGGCTTCAATGTATGTAATTTCATGATTAAACTTCCTCCACTTTTACTAGGTGATTAACTTTTTTTACCATTCCGGCAATCTGTGGGGTATTTTCTATTTCTACAGATCTATTTATCTTACCAAGACCTAAAGCGATAATAGTAGCTTTTTGATCTTTGGGCCGCTTGATAGTACTTTTTACCTGAGTTACTTTTATTTTGGCCATCTTCTTATCCGTTAAAAACTTTAGACATTTTCACACCTCGTTGTTGAGAAACGGTTATAGCATCTCTTAATTGCATCAATGCATCTATAGTAGCTTTTACCACATTATGAGGATTTGATGAGCCTTTTGATTTTGCCAAGACATCAGTGACTCCTGCACTTTCCAGTACAGCACGCATTGCACCACCGGCAATAACACCGGTACCGGGAGCTCCCGGCTTGATCAAAACGAATCCACCTCCGAATTTTCCAATTTGGTGATGGGGTATTGTTCCTCTTAAAATTGGAACTTTAACCAAATTCTTTTTAGCGTCTTCGATTCCTTTGGTGATGGCATCAGTTACCTCATTGGCCTTACCTAATCCATAACCCACGACACCGTTACCATCGCCTACGACTACAATTGCGGAAAAGGAAAACCTTCTACCACCTTTAACCACCTTTGCAACACGATTGATCGCAACAACTTTTTCTTTAAGCTCGGTATCTGTCGCCCTGATGGGTTTTTTTCTTATTTGAGACATAATATCAATTAAAATTTAAGGCCACCTTCTCTTGCACCATCGGCGAGAGCTTTAACATTACCATGATATAAGTAGCCACTTCTGTCAAAAACAACTTCAGTAACTCCATTTGCAACAGCTCTTTCAGCCAATTTCTTACCAACTTCATTTGAAACGGAAATAACAGTATTTGCTTTTGCTCCAAGTTCTTTGGAAGATGCATGTGCCAGAGTATGACCTTTAAGGTCATCAACCAATTGGGCGTAAATACCAGTATTGCTTTTAAATACTGACAAACGCGGTCTAGAATCAGTTCCCGAAATTTTTCTACGGATACTTTTTTTGATTCTGAGTCTTCTAAAATTCTTATTAAAAGCCATCTTAATTATTTTTTACTTGCGGTTTTACCAGCCTTACGTCTTACAACCTCGCCGACGCAGCGTATACCTTTACCTTTGTAAGGTTCTACTTTACGTAGGGATTTAATCTTGGCAGCTACCTGTCCTATTAATTCTTTATCTATCCCTTCTAAACTTACCAAAGGGTTTTTACCTTTCGGAGTTTCAGTCTTTAAAGAAATGGATTCAGGCAATGCAAAATATATGTTGTGGGAATAACCTAAAGCAAGTTCTAATACTTGTCCTTGATTTGTGGCTTTGTAGCCCACACCTACCAATTCAAGATTCTTTTTATATCCCTCGGATACTCCAATGATCATATTGTTGATCAATGATCTATATAGACCATGAAGGGATTTATGTCTTTTTGAATCCGTGGGCCTGTTCAAAACAACTTTGCTGTCTTCAAGCTCAACGGTGATATCGGGATTCACATCCTGAGTGAGCGTACCCTTGGGACCTTTAACAGTGACAGTATTATGTGCTGACACGTCTACGGTAACACCCGCCGGTAGATTTATTGGTTTTTTACCTATTCTAGACATAACGGTTAATTAATATACGTAACAAAGTACTTCACCACCGATACCCTGAGTACGGGCTTCTTTATCGGTCATGACACCTTTAGAGGTGGAAACAATGGCAACTCCGAGTCCGTTGATTACTCTTGGCAAATTGTCATGTTTTACATATTTTCTAAGACCTGGCTTACTAATTCTAGTCAGATTGACAATAGCATTTTGCTTTGTTGATGGATTGTATTTCAAAGCTATTTTGATAGATCCCTGGGGACCATTATCTTCAAATTTATAGTTTTGAATATATCCTTTATCATGAAGCACTTTTGTCATTTCCTTCTTGATATTTGAGGCTGGTATCTCTACAATTCGATGAGTAGCCTTAATGGCATTTCTCAATCGGGTTAGATAATCGGCTATTGGATCAGTCATATTTATATAAGTCTAACTGCGCACCCGTAACGGGCGTGCAAAGTTACACATTGATTTTTAGAATAAAAACTTTAATCTGATTATTACCAGCTCGATTTTGTCACGCCTGGGATTTTGCCTGATGAGGCCATTTCCCTAAAAGTAACCCTGTTGATACCGAATTTTCTCATGTAACCTCTCGGACGACCGGTAAGCTTACATCTGCTATGCAACCTTACAGGTGATGAATTTTTAGGAAGTTTATCCAAACCTAAAAAATCACCAGCAGCTTTCAATTCTGCTCGCTTTTTTGCGTACTTGGCCACAAGACGTTCTCTTTTTCTATCTCGAGCTTTTAATGACTCTCTTGCCATATTATTCTGGATTATTTTTGTTTACGAAAGGCATACCGAAAGCTTTCAATAATGCATAGCTCTCCTCATCGGTATTAGCTGTAGTCACAAATGTGATGTCCATACCAGAGATTCTATTGACCTTTTCTATACTGATTTCCGGAAAAATGATCTGTTCTGTTACACCTAAAGTATAATTACCCCTTCCGTCAAACCCTTTATCGCTGATTCCTTTGAAATCTCTTACCCTAGGAAGGGCCACAGATGTCAATCTATCAAGAAACTCATACATTCTATTGCCTCTTAAAGTAACTTTAGCTCCGATTGGCATATCCTCCCTTAATTTAAAATTTGAGATAGAATTTTTTGCCTTTGTTGCTACAGCTCTTTGACCGGTGATCAATGAAAGCTCTTCCACTCCCTGATCAACCAACTTCTTATCTGCAACTGCTGCTCCGATACCCTTATTAAGAACTATCTTCGTAAGCTTAGGCACTTGCATCACCGATTTATACTGAAATTTCTCCTTCAAAGAAGGGGAAATTTCGGACAAATATTTTTCTTTCGCTCTAGGATTAGCCATTGATTACCTCCCCGGTTTTCTTAGAATACCTCACTAATTTATTGTTTTCATTAAGTTTACGACCTGTTTTGGTAGCTTCTCCTGTTTTTGGATCCACCAACATCAGGTTACTTATATGAAGTAAAGCTTCTTTCTTTTCGATGCCTCCCTGAGGGCTTGTCGCAGTAGGTTTAACATGTTTTGTTACCATGTTAAGACCTTCCACAATAGCTTTTCTTTTCTCACGGTTTACCGAAAGAATTTTGCCTGTCTTGCCTTTTTCATCGCCTGAGATCACTTTTACAGTATCACCGGTTTTGACGTGCAATTTTGCTTGCTTATTAAATTTTCTTTCCATAATTATAATACTTCTGGGGCCAAGGATACAATTTTCATAAACTGCTTTTCTCTCAATTCCCTAGCAACTGGACCAAAAATACGTGTACCCCTTGGCTCATCATTGTTGTTCAGAAGAACCGCAGCATTATCTTCAAATCGAATATATGAGCCGTCTTTTCTTCTGATTTCTTTCCTCGTTCTCACAATCACCGCTTTGGAAACGGTACCTTTTTTCATGCTACTGGAGGAAAGGGCTGATTTTACAGTTACTACAACTTTATCACCAATAGAGGCATACCTTTTTTTGGTTCCTCCCAATACACGAATAACAAGAACCACTTTGGCACCTGAATTATCCGCTACACTCAGTCTGGATTCTTGTTGTATCATTACTTAGCCTTTTCTAAAATTTCTACTATTCTCCAACGCTTGTTTTTACTCAGCGGACGAGTCTCACTTATCTTCACGAGGTCACCTGGATTACACTCGTTGTTCTCGTCATGAACCATAAATTTTGTAGTCTTGGCAACAAATTTACCGTAAATCGGGTGCTTCACCTTTCTTTCTACGGCAACGGTAGCGGATTTCTCCATTTTGTTGCTAACTACTTTTCCAATTCTTTCTTTACGTAGATTCCTCTCAGTAGTAGCCATTTTATTCTTGTTTAGCAAGTTGTTTCGCATTCAAAGCAGTTTTCAATCTTGCGATAAAACGCTTTGTCTCTCTGATTTTATTAGGGTTCTCTATAGGAGAAATAGCATGAGCAAAGCGTAATCTTGTCATATTTTCCTGCTCAGCTACAATACGCTCTTGGATTTCACTTTCTGAAAGTGATCTTATTTCCGAGTTTTTCATAGTATTATAATTCAGCGTAATCTCTACGCACCACAAATTTTGTACTCACTGGAAGTTTTTGTTGGGCTAACCTTAAAGCTTCCTGGGCAGTTTCTAAACTAACGCCGGTTGCTTCGAAAAGGATTGTTCCCGGTTTGATAACGGCAACCCAGTATTCAGGAGCACCTTTACCTTTACCCATACGGACCTCTGCAGGTTTTTTGGTGATTGGCTTGTCAGGAAAAATCCTGATCCACACCTGACCGTCTCTCTTCATTGCCCTCGTCATTGCGATACGAGCGGCCTCTATCTGGCGGGATGTGATCCATCCAGGTTCAAGGGATTTTATGCCAAAGTTGCCGAAAGCGAGCGTATGCCCTCTTTGCGCCACGCCTTTGACTCGACCCTTGTGCATTTTTCTATATTTAGTTCTTTTTGGCTGTAACATGATTTCTCACTTAAGGTGAAAATTAGCTATTTCTCTTTCTTCTTTTTGGGCCGCCTTCCCTGCGCTTGTTGGCGCCACCTCTGGCATTGGCAGCTTTCGGATCATTGGCAGCACCGATATTAGGAGAAAGATCTCTTTTACCGTATACTTCTCCTTTGAATATCCAAACCTTGATTCCAATAATACCATATATGGTATTGGCTTCGGAGATTGCGTAATCAATGTCAGCTCTCAAAGTATGCAGAGGAATTCTTCCCTCTTTATACATCTCGGATCTTGCCATTTCTGCTCCACCTAATCGGCCTGAAAGTTTGACTTTAATCCCTTCTGCACCAACTCTCATTGTTGCAGCGATAGATTGTTTCATCGCTCTTCGGAAAGAAATACGAGCCTGAAGCTGTTGAGCAATAGATTCACCTACCAATTTAGCATCCATTTCAGGACGTTTGATTTCAAAAATGTTGATTTGAACATCTTTACTGGTAAGCTTCTTGAGTTCCTCTTTAAGTTTGTCAACCTCTGCGCCACCTTTACCGATCACAACTCCCGGACGGGCCGTGTGAATGGTCAATGTGATTCTCTTGAGTGTTCTCTCAATAATGATTTTTGAAATGCCTCCTTTTGGAATTCTGGCCATAACATACTTCCGGATTTGCTGATCCTCTATAAGTTTCTCTGCAAAATCTTTCCCGCCATACCAGTTAGAATCCCAACCTTTAACTATACCAAGTCTGAAACCAATAGGGTTTACTTTTTGTCCCATAGTCTAATCTTAAGAATTTTCTTTTGTTTCTACTTCATCAGCGGTAACCTGAACATTGATTGAATCAACTATCAACGTTACATGATTTGATCTTTTACGAATTCTGTGAGCTCTTCCCTGAGGAGCAGGTCTAAGTCTTTTCAGCATCCGACCTCCATCTACCATAATCGTCTTGATATACAAATCCGCATCTTCAAGTTTCTCATCAGGATTTTTTGCCTGCCAATTGGCTACAGCAGAAAGAAGAAGTTTATCCAATTTCAAAGCAGCATGATTGGGTGTAAATTTCAATATACTGAGAGCATATCCTACTCTTTGTCCTCTTATCAGGTCAGCTACCAACCGCATTTTGCGGGGAGATGTAGGAACATTTTTTAACCTTGCTATCGCTTCCATGACTATCTCTTTCCTTTATCTTTTTTGGCAATGTGACCTCTAAAATTTCTAGTGGGGGCAAATTCACCAAGTTTATGACCTACCATATTATCTGTTACAAAAACAGGGATAAATTTATTGCCATTATGCACAGCAAAGGTATGGCCTACAAAATCCGGGGAAATCATTGATCTTCTTGACCAAGTCTTGATGACTGATTTTTTTCCGGACTCGTTCATTACATCTACTTTCTTTAACAAGTGATGTTCTATATAAGGACCTTTTTTTAATGAACGTGCCATAATTATTTAGATCTTTTGCTAATAATGAATTTATTTGAATACTTCTTGGTAGATCTTGTTTTCTTTCCTTTAGAAAGCAGACCTGTTCTTGATCTAGGTTGTCCACCCGAAGCCTTACCTTCACCACCACCCATCGGATGATCTACAGGATTCATGGCTACACCTCTTGTTCTAGGTCTTCTTCCCATCCAGCGCTTTCTACCCGCTTTACCTAATCTGACGTTCATGTGATCTCCATTGGAAACTGTACCAACCGTTGCCATGCATGCACCCAAAACCAATCTCATTTCGCCTGAAGGCAATTTGATAGTCACATATTTTCCTTCTCTCGCTACAATCTGTCCGTAACCTCCAGCACTTCTGGCCATTGCACCACCCTTACCAGGCTTCAACTCAATGTTATGAACTATGGTACCCAAAGGTATATTGACTAAATGCATTGCATTTCCAACTTCCGGTGCTACAGATTCTCCTGACACAATTGTTTGTCCGACCTGTATTCCTTCAGGAGCGATGATATATGCCTTAGCTCCGTCAACATAGTACAGCAAAGCTAATCGTGCTGTCCGGTTGGGATCATATTCAACCGATTTTACCACTGCGGGTACTCCAAACTTGTTCCTCTTAAAATCAACGACTCTAAGTCTTTGCTTATGACCACCACCCATATAGCGGACGGTCATTTTTCCTGAGTTATTTCTACCACCTGATTTTTTCAGTGGAGCCAAAAGAGATTTTTCTGGCTTTGAAGAGGTAATCTCATCAAATGCCGGAGCTACTCTAAATCTGGTCCCTGGGGTTACAGGTTTTAATTTTCTAACTGCCATGATTATGATTCAATTAAATTTCTCCATAAAAATCAATTACTTCACCTTCTGCTACCTGTACTATTGCTTTTTTGAAAGCATTCGTATATCCGGAAACAACTTTCGCTTTGGTGTATCTTGTTTTATGTTTGGCTGCGTATCTCATGGTTCTTACTGCCACTACTTTCACTCCAAACATTTTTTCTACGGCTTTCTTGATTTCCGGCTTCTTTGCTGTTTTCTCAACAATAAAACCATAAACACCTTTTTCATTCATTGCAGAAATCTTTTCCGTAATCAAAGGCTTTTTAAGTATATCCATCTTCTTACTTCAATAAAAGGGTTTCCAAAATACTTACTGAATCTTCACTTAAAATAAGTTTGTCCGCATGCAACAATTGATATGTATTCAAATCGTTCACAGTGACAACTTTGGCTTTTTGAAGATTCTTGCTTGACAAATAAACATTTTTGTTTGGCTCAGCTAGAACCAACAACGTTTTTTGATCTGTCAAGGAAAGTCCACTTAACATAGCTTTATAATCTTTAGTCCGTGGTTCGTCGAAATTAATATTCTCCAAAACCAAAACACAGCTGTCTATTGCTTTATAAGTAAGGGCAGATTTTCTTGCCAATTGCTTCAGCTTTTTATTGAGCTTAAAAGAATAATCTCTTGGTCTGGGACCGAATACTCTTCCTCCGCCTCTGAATATTGGAGACTTAATGGAGCCTGCTCTTGCTCCTCCGGTACCTTTTTGCTTTTTGATCTTTTTGGTTGATCCGGCGATCTCACTACGCTCTTTTGATTTGTGCGTTCCTTGACGTTGGTTTGCCAAATATTGCTTTACGTCAAGGTAGATGGCGTGATCGTTAGTTTCAATCGCAAAAATATCATCAGAAAGATTGATCTTTCTGCCTGTGTCTTCACCGTTATGTTTAAATACTGCTAATTCCATTTTCTTACTTCTCTAGAATAACGAAAGAATTTTTTGGACCAGGTACAGAACCGCTTACCAATAGTAGATTCTTGTCAGAATAAATTTTCAAAACCCTTAAGTTGATCACTTTTACTCTGTCTCCACCTGTTCTGCCTGCCATGCGCATTCCTTTGAATACTCTGGATGGCCATGAACATGCACCAATGGAACCGGGGTGTCTCTGTCTGTTGTGCTGACCGTGAGTTGCACCACCTACTCCGGCAAATCCATGGCGTTTTACAACACCTTGGAAACCTTTACCTTTAGATGTCCCAATAGCATCCACAAAGTCTCCTTCGATGAATACCTCTCCGGCATTTACCGTCTTCCCAAGATCAACTTGACCTTCGAATTCGATCCTAAAGTCTCTGAATTCAACAACTTTCTTCTTTGGAGTCGTACCTGCCTTTTTAAAGTGGCCGATCAATGGTTTAGGTGTGTTTTTTTCTTTGCGTTCACCATAAGCCAACTGAATTGCGTTGTACCCGTCTGATCCTACATTTTTTACTTGTGTAACTACACAAGGACCAGCTTCTATTAGCGTGCATGCGACATTCAGTCCATCGGCACTAAAAATGCTAGTCATTCCTACTTTTCTACCTATTATTCCAGACATTTTCTGATATATAATACAATTAAATTCAAGGGTTTAAATCCCAGCGGCCCTTTTTAAGGACTGCAAAGTTAGGAATTTAAATCTACCTAACAAATCCCAACTTTAATATTTTCGATTAATCACAAAATTATTTGGCTTTTTACTCATTGAATCAGGCGTCGCCCAAACAATTTATATTTTCCAAATTTGCAAAAGAAAAACCCACACCCAGAAGATGTAGGTTTCTCAATAATTCATTCAGGTTAGGTCAGACTTTTATCTCAACATCCACTCCACTGGGAAGCTCGATTTTCATCAAAGCATCCACAGTCTTGGAACTATTGGAATAAATATCGACCAGTCTTTTATACGTACACAGCTGATACTGATCCCTGGCTTTTTTGTTGACGTGAGGAGAACTCAAAACAGTGAACTTTTCCTTCTTTGTGGGAAGTGGAATTGGACCTACTACGATTGCACCTGTTGTTTTTACAGCTTTTACGATCTTCTCAGATGACTTGTCCACCAAGCTGTGATCGTAAGATTTAAGTTTTATTCTTATTTTCTGATTCATCTTGGTTTAATTTAGGATTTTTCTCCTTTAACCTTAGCAATAACATTTTCAGCAATATTATTTGGAACAGGCTCATAATGAGAGAATGTCAAGGAAGCGGCTGATCTACCTGAAGTGATTGTTCTCAAATCGGTAACATATCCGAATAACTCAGAAAGGGGTACTGCGGCTTTTACTACTGTAGCATTGCCTTTGGTATCCATTCCCTTCATCAATCCTCTTCTTCTGTTCAAATCACCTGTAACAGGACCTGTAAATTCATCCGGTGTAACCACTTCTACAGCCATAATCGGTTCGAGCAACTGTGGCCTCGCTTTTCTAGCAGCTTCTTTGAACCCTATTCTTGCAGCAAGCTCAAAAGAAAGAGCATCTGAATCGACATCATGGAAAGACCCGTGGAATAACTTCACTTTCATTGACTCGATAGGATAACCTGCGAGTGGCCCGTTTTTCATGGATTCAGTAAAACCTTTTTGAATGGCCGGTATAAATTCCTTTGGAATAATACCACCAACAATCGCGTTTACGAAGTCTAATCCTTGTTTGATCTCTCCTGTCTCCGGATCCGGATCTTTAGGTCCAAGTTCAAATGAGATGTCCGCAAACTTACCCTTACCACCTGTCTGCTTTTTGTACACTTCTTTGTGCTCAACTTTCGAAAACAAGGCTTCTTTATAAGCCACCTGAGGAGCACCTTGGTTAATTTCAACCTTGAATTCTCTTCTCAGACGGTCAATGATGATTTCTAAATGAAGTTCACCCATTCCTCTTAGGATTACCTGACCGGTTTCCAGATCCGTATTCACATGAAGCGTAGGATCTTCTTCGACAAGTTTAGCGATTGCCATTCCCAGCTTATCGACATCGGCCTGTGTTTTTGGCTCAATGGCGTAACCGATTACCGGTTCCGGGAAAGTCATTTCTTCTAATACAATCTTGTTTTTTTCATCACAAAGTGTATCTCCGGTTTTAATATCTTTAAATCCAACTCCAGCACAAATATCTCCGGCTTCAACCCTATCTATCGGGTTTTGCTTGTTTGAATGCATTTGCATCAAACGAGATATTCTTTCTTTTTTACCTGTTCTTGTATTGAATACATAAGAACCTGATTCCAGTTTTCCGGAATAAACTCTCATGAATGCCAATCTTCCCACGAATGGATCAGTAGCAATTTTGAAAGCCAGTGCGGCAAAAGGCTCGTCAGAATCCGGATTTCTTGTTGAAGGTTCCTCAGTATCAGGATTTGTGCCTTTTATTGGTGGTAAATCATAAGGTGAAGGCAAATAAGCCATTACCGCATCCAACAATGCTTGAACCCCTTTGTTCTTAAAGGCCGATCCACAAAGTACGGGAGAGAAATCCATATTGATCACTGCCTTACGGATAGCGCTCATCATTTCTTCTTTGGTAATGGAATTTTCATCTTCAAAGAATTTCTCCATCAAAGCATCATCATACCCCGCAACCTGTTCAACCAATTTTTGTCTGTATTCAGCTACAGTTTCAAGTAAATCCTCAGGGATATCAATTACTTTATAAGTCATTCCTTGATCATCCTCGTTCCAAACAATTGCTTGATTGGTTATTAGGTCAACCACACCTTTGAAGGTATCTTCAGCTCCGATTGGAATTTGAAGTGGAACAGGGTTTGCACCCAATTTTTCTTTTATTTCAGTTATTGCATTAAAAAAATCGGCACCGGCTCTATCCATTTTGTTGACAAAACAGATACGCGGCACATGGTATTTATCAGCTTGTCTCCAAACAGTTTCAGATTGAGGTTCTACACCTGACACTGCGCAAAAAAGTGCAACTGCCCCATCTAGTACTCTCAGGGAACGTTCTACTTCAACAGTAAAGTCAACGTGTCCGGGAGTATCGATAAGATTGATCTGATATTCTTTGGTTTCAGGGGTAGATTGCCCCTGAATGGTAGGATATTTCCATTTGGTAGTTGTGGCAGCAGAGGTTATTGTGATTCCTCTTTCCTGCTCCTGCTCCATCCAATCCATAGTGGCAGCACCATCATGGACCTCTCCGATTTTATGGGAAATACCTGTATAGTAAAGAATTCGCTCGGATGTAGTAGTTTTACCGGCATCAATGTGGGCCATGATACCAATATTTCTTAAATATTTTAAATCTTTCTTTGCCATTATAAATTAAAATCTAAAATGTGAGAATGCTTTGTTGGCTTCAGCCATACGGTGCGTATCGTCTTTCTTCTTTACGGCGGCTCCTTCACCTTTGGAAGCTGAGATGATCTCTCCTGCAAGTCTGTCCATCATTGTTTTCTCACCTCTTCTTCGGGCATAAGTGATCATCCACTTGATACCCAATGATACTTTTCTCTCAGGTCTTACTTCCAATGGCACCTGGAAAGTAGCACCACCAACTCTACGACTCTTCACCTCTACGGCCGGAGTTATATTGTTAAGCGCTTTCTTCCAAATCTCAAGACCATTCTCACCTACTTTGGTTTCTACTTTTCCGACAGCGTCGTAGAAAATCCTGTAAGCAATACTCTTCTTACCATCCACCATCAGACAGTTCACAAACTTGGTTACCAAGGTATCGTTGAACTTCGGATCAGGAAGAATATATCTCTTTTTTGGTTTCGCTTTTCTCATTTTTTCTGAATGTTATTGATTATTTTTTCTTTGCCGGAGCTGCAGGGGCACCCTTTCCAGCTTTCGGTCTTTTTGCTCCATATTTGGAACGACCTTGTTTACGGTCTTTTACTCCTGCGGTATCCAGTGCACCTCGGATGATGTGGTAGCGTACACCCGGAAGATCTTTCACACGGCCTCCTCTGATCAATACGATAGAGTGTTCCTGTAAATTATGACCTTCTCCGGGTATATAGGCGTTAACCTCTTTTCCGTTTGTCAATCTTACCCTAGCCACTTTCCTCATCGCAGAGTTAGGCTTTTTTGGTGTGGTAGTGTATACCCTTGTACACACACCCCTACGCTGAGGACAAGCATCCAAAGCTCTGGACTTTGACTTCGTCACAAGGGTGGTTCTACCTTTTCTTACTAGCTGTTGTATAGTAGGCATTAACTGATAAAATTTATTTTCCTTCTTTAAACTTGTGAATTTTGGACTGCAAAGGTAAACAAATCGATAAAACAAACAAAATTAAGATGTTATATTTATTCGATACAAACCCTTTCAGAATTTTAAAAAAATCTTTCTTTTAAAATCCGAGAAATTTAAGCCTCCCCAAATGTCCCGCCGAAATTCATTGGGAATGCGGGTCCATCAGAACCACCCTGAATTTTTCCGAATGCATCTTCATATTTGCTGATATTATCTTTAAGTGCTGCCAGCAATCTTTTGGCATGATCCGGAGTCATAATAATCCTCGATTTCACTTTTGCCTTGGGCACTCCCGGCATCAGCCTGATAAAATCAATAACAAATTCCGAATTGGAATGTGCAATCATAGCCAGGTTGGAATATATTCCCTCGGCAGTTTCTTCGGATAACTCTATGTTGATCTGCTGATCTTTGTTTGGTGCTTTTCCGTCTTCCATTTTTGATAGATTAAAAAAGGCCTGTATCCCTACAGGCCTTTAATGATTAAATTAAATCAAGATTATTTTACAACCTCTTTGGATTTCTTGATTGATCTCTCCTTTTCGCCGGAAAGTCTTTCGTACTCGTCCAAAGAACCGACTATCATATTTTTCAGCCTTCTTTGTCCGGTACCTGCCGGAATAAGATGACCTACAATCACATTTTCCTTCAGTCCCAACAACTCATCCCGCTTTCCTCTGATAGCAGCTTCACTCAAAACTTTGGTAGTTTCCTGGAAGGAAGCTGCTGAGATAAAGCTTTCTGTTCCAAGAGAAGCCGCAGTAATACCTTGAAGGGTTGGTTTTGATACTGCCGTTTCGGCATCTCTAACCTGAACCAGTTTCAGATCCTTTCTTTTCAGACTTGAATTTTCATCCCGCAATCTTCTTGCTGAGATGATCATCCCTGCCTTTAAAGTAGATGAATCTCCTGGTTCCATAACTACCTTTTTATCAAGGATATTATCGTTTTCCTCTCTAAAAGCCCACTTGTCAACGATTTGATTCTGAAGAAATCCTGTATCACCTGCATCCAGTATTTCTACTTTTTGCATCATCTGACTTACGATTACTTCAATGTGTTTATCATTGATTTTTACACCTTGGAGACGGTACACTTCCTGGATCTCATTGACCAGATATTCCTGCACAGCAGTAGGTCCTTTGATAGAAAGAATGTCATTTGGAGTAATGGCGCCATCAGATAGGGGTTCGCCTGCTCGGATAAAGTCATTTTCCTGAACCAGGATATGCTTTGAAAGTGATACCATGTACCTCTTCTTGACTCCGTCCCTGGATTCAATAAAAATTTCTCTGTTACCTCTTTTGATACCCCCGTAAGTTACTACACCGTCGATTTCAGAGACTACAGCCGGATTGGATGGATTTCTTGCTTCGAATAATTCGGTAACCCGTGGAAGACCACCTGTGATATCTCTTGTTTTTCCTACAGAACGTGGAATTTTAACCAGAATCTGACCCGCTTTCACTTTCTCTCCGGATTCCACAGCAAGGTGGGCACCAACCGGGATGTTATATGCTTTGCTTTCCTCGCCATAGTTAACTACAACCGCAGGGTTTTTGGTCTTATCTTTTGTATCTATAATTACCTTTTCTCTATATCCTGTCTGATCATCGGCAACTTCTTTAAAAGTAATTCCTTCGATAATGGAATCAAATTCGATTTCGCCATCAAATTCGGAAAGTATTACAGCATTATACGGATCCCAAGTACACAAAGAATTACCTTTGGAAATTTTTTGTCCGTCTTTTACATTAAGGGTTGCGCCGTAAGGAACGTGATTAGAAACCAAAGTCTTGCCTGTTTTGACATCGTTGATTTTGATTTCTCCGGACCTACCCATCACCATCGTGACTGCTTCCCCGTCTTTGTTTGTGGTTTCGATCAATCTCAATTCCTCATCAAATTCGACAATACCATCAAATTTGGCATTGATACTGGCCTCTACCGAGATATTGGAAGCCGTACCACCCACGTGGAAAGTTCTCAATGTAAGCTGAGTACCGGGTTCTCCAATTGACTGGGCGGCAATTACACCGACAGATTCTCCGTTTTGTACCATTCTGCCAGTGGCAAGATTACGGCCGTAGCATTTTGAACAAACCCCTCTTCTGGTTTCACAGGTCAATACTGATCTGATTTCAACTTCATCAATTGCTGATTCATCAACATTTTTGGCTATTTCATCCGATATTTCAATTCCAGCAGGTACAATCAGTTTTTCAGAAATCGGGTCATATACATCGTGAACAGACACTCTTCCTAATATTCTTTCAGAAAGTGGTTCAACGATTTCCTCATTATCCTTTAGCGGCTGTACAATAAGGCCCCTTAGGGTTCCACAATCCTCTTCACTAATAATCATGTCCTGGGCAACGTCAACAAGTCTTCTTGTCAGGTATCCCGCATCAGCAGTTTTCAATGCTGTATCTGCAAGACCCTTACGTGCACCATGAGTTGAGATAAAGTATTCCAATACATCCAATCCTTCCTTAAAGTTAGATAGAATCGGGTTTTCAATGATCTCACCAACAGAGCCTTGAAGGTTTTTCTGCGGTTTGGCCATCAATCCTCTCATTCCACCCAACTGACGGATCTGCTCTCTAGAACCTCTGGCTCCTGAGTGCATCATCATATAGATGGCATTGAATCCCTGCTTATCTTCCTCCATCTGCTTCATCAGAATGTTTGTCAGATTAGAATTGGTTCTGGTCCAGATATCAATCACCTGGTTATACCTTTCATTGTCCGTAATCAGACCCATCAGGTAGTTGTTCCAAACCTGATCCACATCACCTTTGGCTTTATCGATCAACGGATCTTTTTCCAAAGGAATAATCACGTCATTTAATCCCATAGAAAGCCCGCCTTCATACGCGGCTTGAAAACCAAGATGTTTGATGTCATCCAGGAAATGGGCGGTTTTAGCAATTCCGCAGATTTTCACCACTTCGGCAATAATCTGCTGCAATTTCTTTTTGGTCAACAATTCATTGACAAAGCCTACCTGTTCGGGAACAAATTGGTTGAAAATCAACCTTCCGGCGACTGTTTCTATGATTTTCTCAACCAAGTCTCCGTTTTCTTCTCTGATACTCACCTTACATTTGATAAAAGCATGCAGGGAAAGTTTTCCTTCGTTCAGGGAAATAATAACCTCTTCTTTTCCATAAAAAGTCATTCCTTCACCGATTACAGGTTCCTCCGGAGTGGATCTTTTGCCCTTTGTCACGTAGTACAAGCCTAACACCATATCCTGTGAAGGAACAGTAATGGGAGCACCGTTTGCCGGGTTAAGAATATTATGGGAAGAAAGCATCAATGTAGAGGCTTCCAATATGGCTTCATGACCCAAAGGTACATGGACAGCCATTTGGTCACCGTCAAAATCCGCATTGAATGCAGTACAGACAAGTGGATGAAGTTGAATCGCTTTACCTTCAATCAGTTTAGGTTGGAAAGCTTGAATACCTAATCTGTGTAATGTTGGAGCTCTGTTTAACAATACAGGATGTCCTTTCAATACATTTTCCAGGATATCCCATACCACAGGATCCTTTCTGTCAACTATTTTCTTTGCAGATTTAACCGTTTTTACAATACCTCTTTCAATCAGTTTTCTGATGATAAAAGGTTTGAAAAGCTCAGCAGCCATATTTTTAGGCAAACCACATTCGTGAAGCTTCAACTCTGGACCTACGACGATTACCGAACGACCTGAATAATCAACTCTTTTACCCAAAAGGTTTTGACGGAACCGACCTTGCTTACCTTTCAACATATCAGAAAGGGATTTCAAGGCGCGATTACCGTCCGATCTCACTGCATTGACTTTCCTTGAGTTATCGAAAAGAGAATCCACAGCTTCCTGAAGCATTCTTTTCTCGTTTCTCAATATCACTTCGGGAGCCTTAATGTCAATCAGCCTTTTCAACCGGTTGTTTCTGATAATAACCCTTCTATAAAGGTCATTCAAATCAGAAGTGGCGAATCTACCACCATCCAAAGGTACCAAAGGTCGCAATTCAGGTGGAATGACAGGAACCATTCTAACCACCATCCACTCGGGTCGGTTTTCAATTCTGGTTCTAGCATCTCTGAATGCTTCTACTACCTTCAGCCTTTTTAGGGCTTCGGCTTTTCTTTGTTGGGAAGTATCTGTAGCCGCCTGATGTCTTAAGCTATAAGAAAGATCATCAAGATCAAGTCTCGCCAATAACATCTCGATAGCTTCAGCACCCATTTTGGCAATGAATTTATTGGGATCATCGTCATCCAGCGTTTGGTTATCTTTTGGAAGCTTGTCCATGATATCCAAATACTCGTCTTCAGTCAAAAAATCAAGATATTGAATGCCATCTTCAGCTTTCAAACCTGCGTTGACAACCGCATATCTTTCGTAATAAACAATTTGATCCAGTTTTTTGGTAGGCAATCCCAACAAATATCCGATTTTGTTCGGCAAGGATTTAAAGTACCAGATATGAGCCACTGGAACCACCAATTCGATGTGGCCCATACGTTCTCTCCGTACTTTCTTTTCTGTAACTTCAACACCGCATCTGTCACAGATGATACCTTTATACCTTATGCGCTTATATTTTCCACAATGGCATTCCCAGTCTTTGACGGGCCCGAAAATACGCTCACAAAACAAACCACCCATCTCGGGCTTATATGTTCTGTAATTGATAGTTTCCGGCTGCGTTACTTCACCATGAGAGCTATCCAAAATTGATTCTGGAGAGGCCAAACTAATAGTGACTCTGGAAAAGTCGTTGTTTAGTTTTTTGTTTTTTCTGAACGCCATAATTTTTGATGAGTATGTAAAGGGCCTTGCGACCCATGAATTTTGAATTAATCTAAGGTGATTTCGAGAGCAAGGCCTCTTAGTTCATGAACCAACACATTAAAGGATTCCGGAATATTCGGTTTCGGAAGGTTTTCACCTTTAACAATTGCCTCATATGCTTTGGCTCTACCTACGACATCATCAGATTTTACAGTAAGGATTTCTTGAAGGACATGAGAAGCACCAAATGCTTCCAAAGCCCACACTTCCATTTCTCCAAATCTCTGTCCACCGAATTGTGCTTTTCCACCGAGTGGTTGCTGAGTGATCAGGGAATATGGCCCGATAGATCTCGCGTGCATCTTGTCATCTACAAGGTGACCAAGTTTAAGGATGTAGGAAATACCTACAGTTACCGGCTGATCAAACCTCTTTCCTGAAAGTCCATCATAAAGATAAGTCCTTCCATAAGGAGGCAGTTCCGCCAATTCCAGCTCAGCTGCCACCTCTTCCATTGTCGCTCCGTCAAAAATCGGGGTTGAATATTTCTTGCCCAATTTATGTCCGGCCCATGCTAAAACGGTCTCAAAGATTTGACCTATGTTCATCCTTGAAGGTACACCTAGGGGATTCAAAACAATATCCATTGGGGTTCCGTCTTCTAAGAATGGCATATCCTCTTCTCTTACAATTCTGGCAACGATACCCTTGTTACCGTGACGACCGGCCATTTTATCACCGACTTTAAGCTTACGCTTTTTGGCTACATATACCTTTGCCAACTGAACTATACCGGCAGGCAATTCATCACCAACTTCAAGCGTGAATTTATCTCTTTTGAAGTATCCTGCGATTTCGTTTCTGGTATTGGTATAATTTTTTACCAATTTCTGGATCAAACCGTTGATGCGTGCATCTTCGGTCCAATCATCCAAAATAATATCAGAAATTAGATTAGCCTCTTCCTGAACATTATAGTTGGATTCATCACGATAAGGATTTTTTGAAGGAAACAAATTCTGTTCGATGTTTTTGGCATTGAACTTTACCCCCTTGCTGATGATTTCGTCTCCGAATTTATGCCTTACACCTTGAGAAGTTTTCCCGTCCAGTATTTTGACCAACTTATTGATCATTCTGGCTCTTACTCCCAAAAGATCCTTAGCATATTGAGATTTCAATTTCTCAACCTCTCCTTTTGACTTCTGCCTCAAATCCTTGTCTTTCTTAGGTCTTGAAAACAGTTTGGTTTCTATGACGACTCCATTCAAGGAGGGTGAGGCTTTTAATGATGCATCTTTAACATCACCTGCCTTATCACCGAAGATGGCTCTCAGAAGTTTTTCTTCAGGAGTCGGATCGGTTTCTCCTTTTGGAGTGATTTTACCGATAATAATGTCACCCTCTTTAAGTTCGGCACCTATTCTGATTATACCGTTTTCATCAAGATGCTTAACAGCTTCTTCGGATACATTTGGAATTTCAGAAGTCAATTCTTCTTCACCCCTTTTGGTATCCCTTACTTCCAGTTGGAATTCCTCAATATGGATTGATGTAAAAACATCTTCTCTAACCACTCTCTCAGAAATAACGATGGCATCCTCAAAGTTGTAACCCTGCCATGGCATATATGCCACTCTGAGATTTTTACCAAGAGCAAGTTCTCCGTTATTGGTTGAATAGCCTTCTACCAAGACCTGGCCTTTAGAGACTTTATCTCCTTTTAAAACAAGTGGCGTTAGGTTTATAGTGGTATCCTGATTGGTTCTTCTGAACTTGATCAGATCGTAAGTTTTATATTCATCACTGAAATTGACCAGTAAGTCATCTTCGGTAAGGTTGTATTTGATGATAATTTTCTTGGCATCGACATATTCTACAACACCGTTTGTTTCTGCAATAATCAATGATCTGGAATCAATGGCAGCTCTTGCTTCCAAGCCTGTTCCCACAATAGGTGCTTCGGCTTTGAGCAATGGAACTGCCTGACGTTGCATATTGGACCCCATCAAGGCTCTGTTTGCATCATCATGCTCCAAGAAAGGAATCAAAGATGCCGCTACAGAAACAATCTGATTTGGTGCTACATCCATAAAGCTGATTTCCTTTGGCTCAAGGACAGGGAAATCGCCTTCAAATCTGGCTTTTACCCTTTCATTGATAAAGATTCCTTTATCATCCAAAGGTGCGTTTGCCTGAGCAATGTTATTATCATCTTCTTCCTCTGCTGTGAGAAATACAATATCATTGATATCCATACTCACCTTTCCTTCCTTCACTTTTCTGTAAGGAGTTTCAAGGAATCCCATGGAATTCACTTTAGCGTGAACGCAAAGTGATGATATCAACCCAATATTCGGGCCTTCCGGAGTTTCGATGGTACAAAGACGACCATAATGAGTATAATGCACATCTCGAACCTCAAATCCCGCTCTTTCCCTTGAAAGTCCGCCTGGACCTAATGCAGACAATCTTCTTTTATGGGTCAACTCCGCAAGCGGATTGGTTTGATCCATAAATTGTGAAAGCTGGTTGGTTCCGAAGAAGGAATTTATAACAGAAGATAGGGTTCTTGCATTGATAAGGTCAACAGGCTTGAAGTCCTCATTGTCCCTTACATTCATCCTTTCTCTAATTGTTCTGGCCATGCGGGCAAGACCAACACCGAATTGGCTATACAATTGCTCTCCAACAGTCCTAACTCTTCTATTACTTAAATGATCAATATCATCAACAACTGCTTTAGAGTTGATCAGACCTATCAGATATTTAACGATGCTGATGATATCTTCAGTGGTAAGAACAATTTTTTCTGCGGCTATATTCAAACCGAGTTTTTTGTTGATCCTATATCTACCCACTTCTCCAAGATCATATCTCTTATCTGAAAAGAAAAGACCATGAATCACTTCACGAGCTGTAGCTTCGTCAGGAGCCTCAGTATTCCTGAGCTGACGATAAATAACTTCAACCGCTTCCTTCTCTGAATTTGAGTTATCTTTTTGTAATGTGTTATATATAATAGAGTAATCAGCCACATTCACATCCTCTCTATGAAGTATGATGGATTTGGCACCTGACTCCAGGATAAGGTCAATATCTTCATCTGTTAAAATAGAATCTCTTTCCAAAAGGACTTCATTTCTATCTATAGAGACAACTTCTCCTGTATCTTCATCAACAAAATCCTCTACCCATGTTCTCAAAACCCGGGCAGCCAATTTTCTGTTGATCACCTTTTTGAGATTGGATTTTGTTGCAGAAATCTCTTCGGAAAGCCCGAACAGATCAAGAATCTCCTTATCGGATCCATAACCAATGGCTCTTAACAATGTCGTTACAGGAAATTTCTTCTTCCTGTCAATGTATGAATACATCACATTGTTGATATCTGTAGCAAACTCTATCCAACTTCCTTTAAAGGGAATAATTCTCGCAGAGTATAATTTTGTTCCGTTAGTATGCTTACTTTGAGCAAAGAAAACACCGGGCGATCTATGTAGTTGGGATACAATAACTCTTTCTGCACCATTGATGACGAACGAGCCTTTCTCGGTCATGTAAGGAAGATTCCCCAGAAACACTTCTTGTTCTATGGTCTCAAAATCCTCATTGTCCTCGTCTGAGCAGAGAAGTCTAAGTTTGGCTTTAAGGGGAACCGAATAGGTTAACCCTCTGTCAATACATTCTCCAACATTATATTTGGGAGGATCTACAGTGTAATCAATAAATTCAAGGGTAAAGTTTTCTCTGGAATCACTTATGGGGAAATTTTCGGAAAACACCTTGAAAAGACCATCTTGTCTTCTTCTTTCTGCAGGAGTATCCAACTGGAAAAAATCTTTAAAAGATCGCAGTTGGATATCTAAGAAATCTGGATAATCTTTAACTACCTTAATAGATGAGAAATTTTTCCTTACGGTTTTATTCTGGATAGTCAAGTCAGTATGAGTTTATAGTGATGATAAATAGCGATTTTATTATATTTTCGCTTGGAATAATGCAAATTATTGCCTGTGCATAAACAGGAAAAGACCTGACTAGAAAGTCAGGTCGATTCTGATAACCATTACCTTTAAGGTAAGGTTCCTCAAATTATTTAACCTCTACTTCAGCACCCGCCTCTTCAAGAGACTTTTTCAAAGCTTCAGCTTCGTCTTTAGCGACACCTTCTTTGACCGCCTTAGGAGCCGAATCAACCAATTCTTTAGCTTCTTTCAAGCCGAGGCCAGTCAATTCTTTTACAAGTTTAACAACTGCAAGTTTTGCACCACCAGCGGCTTTCAAGATAACATCAAAGGAAGTTTTTTCTTCTTCAGCAACAGCTTCCCCAGCTCCACCACCGGCTACAACTGTAGCAGCCGCAGCAGCAGGTTCGATACCGTATTCGTCCTTAAGTATATCAGCCAATTCTTTTACTTCTTTTACAGTTAAGTTCACTAACTGATCAGCAAGTTGTTTAAGATCTGCCATTGTATAAATATTTAAATTGTTGTTGTTTAACTAATTGATTTGTTATTAATATTCTATTCTCTTCCAGAAAGTGTTTTCACAAGCCCTGCCAATGTATTCTGTCCACTCTGAAGAGCAGATATAAGATTCTTGGCCGGAGATTGGAGTAACCCGATAACATCCCCGATAAGTTCTGGCTTAGACTTAAGGTTAGACAACATTTCTAGTTGATCCTCCCCGATGAAAACATCTGAGTCTATATAAGCACCCTTGAAGAGAGGTCTCGTTTCTTTTTTTCCCTGTTTTTTTCTGAAATCCAAAAGCACTTTGGCAGGAAGGTTTCCAACTTCTTTGGAAAACATAATTCCTGAAAAGCCCTTTAAAGTTTTTTCTGAGAATTCAGAGTAATCCGAATCAAGGTTTTCCAATGCTTTTTTGATAAGCGTATTTTTGTAAACCTTGTATTCCACACCTTTATCAAAGCAAGCCCTTCTAAAAGCATTTACCTTAGCAACAGAAAAACCTGATGCATTTGTGATGTAGAAATACGGCGTTTCCTTGAATTTCTCAGTAAGACTTTCTATTATTTCTAGTTTTTCGTCTCTAGTCATGATTAAATTCCTTGAATACTTCCTTTATCCACTACAATTCCAGGAGACATTGTGCTAGACAAATGTATACTTCTGAAATAGGTTCCTTTAGAAGAAGCGGGTTTCAATCTTGAAATAGTCTGAATGAGTTCTTTCACGTTTTCCTGAATTTTTTCAGGAGTAAAAGATACCTTACCTACACTCGCGTGGATAATGCCAAACTTGTCTACTTTAAAATCGATTTTACCTGCTTTTACTTCCTTTACTGCTTTTCCAACATCTAAAGTTACTGTACCGGATTTTGGGTTGGGCATTAAGCCTCTTGGTCCCAGAACCCGCCCTAATCTACCTACTTTCGCCATTACGTTAGGCATGGTGATAATCACATCGACATCAGTCCATCCACCTTCGATTTTAGCTATATAGTCATCCAGTCCAACATAGTCTGCACCTGCCTCTTTTGCTTCCTCTTCTTTGTCGGGTGTACAGAGTACTAAAACTCTGACATCTTTACCTGTACCATGCGGTAAGGCTACAACACCTCTGACCATTTGATCTGCTTTCCTTGGATCAACACCTAAACGGACATCGAGATCCACGGAAGAATCAAACTTTGTAAAAGAAATTTCTTTTACAATAGAAGAAGCTTCCTCCAGGGAGTACTGTTGGCTTGCGTCGTACTTCGAAAGAGCTTCTTTTTGCTTTTTTGTTAACTTAGCCATAGTTTATTTATTAATCCTCCCAAGGAGCTTTTCCAGACACTGTGATTCCCATGCTTCTAGCTGTACCTGCAACCATTTTCATTGCAGATTCAACTTTAAAGGCATTTAAGTCAGGCATTTTCACCTCAGCAATTTCCTTCACCTGATCCCAGGTTACAGATCCCACTTTTTTCCTGTTGGGTTCAGCCGAACCGCTTTTTATCTTCGCAGCCTCTATCAGCATATTTGCAGCCGGTGGGGTTTTTACTACGAATTCAAAGGATTTGTCTGAAAAAACAGTAATCAAAACAGGTAATACCTGGCCCATTTTTTCCTGGGTTCTGGCATTAAATTGCTTACAAAACTCCATAATGTTCAAACCCTTGGAACCAAGGGCCGGTCCAACAGGAGGCGATGGATTTGCCTGGCCACCTTTCACTTGTAATTTCACATAACCAGTGATTTCCTTAGCCATTTCCTAGTCTTGTTTTTCTACTTGTATAAAGTTTAATTCTACCGGCGTGTTCCGACCAAAGATTTTGACCATAACATTCAATTTCTTTTTGTCTTCAAACACCTCTTCTATTAATCCCGCGAAACCACTGAAGGGACCGTCCATTACTTTTACGGTCTCTCCAACTATAAATGGCGTTTCAAGTTTCTCTGCAAACTCATCAATCTCCTCAACACGGCCTAAAATCCGGTTGATTTCCGATTGACGCAATGGCTCAGGGGTTTTGGAAGCCCCCCCTTGGTTTGATCCTAAGAAACCGATGACTCCCGGAATACTTGTAATTACATGATTTGCTTCACCGTGGGTTAAATCCGCATTGACAAGAACATATCCGGGAAAGAAATTTCTTTCTCTCACACGCTTCTTGCCGTTGCGCATTTCATAAACTTTCTCGGAGGGTATCAAAACTTCGGGAATATATTCCTCAAGCTTTTGGCGAAGAATTTCATTATCCAAATAAGTCTTGGCTTTCTTCTCTTGCCCTGCTACCACCCGAAGTACGTACCACTTATGTTCAGTCATCAGTAATTGTCATTCAATTAAAATAAATCATAAAACCATGTCATCAGATTTTCAAATCCCAAATCTATTACCCCTATCAACATGGCAAAGACCAGAGATGCGACGATCACCAAAACAGCACTGTTTTGTAAATATGAATAGGCAGGCCAGGTGACCTTATTTTTCATTTCGTCTATTGACTCAACTACAAAATTTTTGACATTCATGGTATTACTATTTTTATTGCACGGGCAGAGAGATTCGAACTCCCATCAACGGTTTTGGAGACCGCTATTCTGCCGTTGAACTATGCCCGTAGAATTCCGAACTCCAAAAGGAATGCAAAATTATATATTAATGCGTAAAGAAACAAATGCGATCCCAAATAATTTTGGGATCGCATCTGATATAAAATTAAATATAATTTTTAGTCAAGAATTTCAGTCACCTGACCGGCACCTACTGTTCTACCACCTTCTCGGATCGCAAAACGAAGTCCTTTTTCAAGTGCAACTTTGTTCAACAAGTTAACTTCGATAGTAACGTTATCACCTGGCATAACCATTTCAACGTTTTCCGGAAGTTTGATTTCTCCTGTAACGTCTGTGGTTCTTAAGTAGAACTGTGGACGGTATTTGTTGAAGAAAGGAGTATGACGTCCACCTTCTTCTTTTGAAAGAACGTAAACTTCAGCTTTGAAAAGAGCGTGGGGTTTTACAGAACCTGGTTTACAGATAATCATTCCTCTTTTGATTTGGGATTTTTCAATACCTCTCAACAATAGACCAACGTTATCACCTGCCTCACCTCTGTCCAGGATCTTACGGAACATCTCAACACCCGTTACAGTGGATTTTAGTCCTTCAGCTCCCATACCAATGATATCTACAGGATCTCCTGAGTTGATTACTCCTCTTTCGATTCTGCCGGTAGCTACTGTTCCACGACCTGTGATCGAGAAAACATCCTCAACTGGCATCAAGAAGTCTTTGTCAATCAGACGCTCCGGAATCGGAATATGGTTATCAACTGCATCCATCAATTCCAACACAGTATTTTCCCATTTCTCATTGCCTTCCAATGCTCCAAGTGCAGAACCTGATATTACAGGGATATTGTCCCCATCAAATTCATAGAAAGAAAGTAATTCTCTTACCTCCATCTCCACAAGCTCAAGAAGCTCAGGATCGTCGACAAGATCGACTTTGTTCAAAAATACAACAAGGGCAGGAACGCCTACTTGACGGGCAAGAAGGATATGCTCTCTCGTTTGAGGCATCGGTCCGTCAGTTGCTGCTACCACAAGAATAGCACCATCCATTTGGGCAGCACCAGTAACCATGTTCTTCACATAGTCAGCGTGACCCGGACAATCTACGTGTGCGTAGTGACGGGATGCTGTTTGATACTCAACGTGTGAGGTATTGATTGTAATACCTCTTTCTTTTTCTTCCGGGGCATTGTCAATAGAAGAGAAATCTCTTATTTCTGAAAATCCTTTTCTAGCTAATACTGAAGTAATAGCTGCTGTCAATGTCGTTTTACCATGGTCTACGTGACCAATCGTACCAATATTTACGTGCGGTTTGGAACGGTCAAAGGTTGCTTTTGCCATGTGTGAAAATCCTCTGTTTAAGTTAAAAGATGTGAATTAGTTAAAATTATTCAATGCGTCTGAGCCAACGACGGGATTTGAACCCGTGACCCCTTCCTTACCAAGGAAGTACTCTACCACTGAGCTACGTCGGCTTTTAACATTACCTGATGCTATAAAAAGCATAGAGCGGGAGACGAGGCTCGAACCCGCGACCTGCAGCTTGGAAGGCTGCCGCTCTACCAACTGAGCTACTCCCGCTTTTAATTATTCAGCAAAACTAATCAAAATTTTGCAATTAATAATTGTGGGGGAAACAGGATTCGAACCTGTGAAGACATAAGTCAACGGATTTACAGTCCGTCCCAGTTGGCCGCTTTGGTATTCCCCCAACTGTTTTTCCGTATAAAACCTGCCAGAATGATGTTTCGGGCCATCTTAACGGATG
>JBGTDA010000240.1:0-4463 GCA_041748555.1 Rhodonellum sp. | reverse complement strand
TCCTTCTTTGATGCGGTTATCAATATCGGGTTTTACCCAATATTTTACATTAGGCTCTATTCCTTCACCCTTAAGTACCATCGTGACGTCTGCTCCTTTTCTCCAGGTTTCCAATGCTACGTCTACCGCCGAATTCGCAGCGCCCACCACGAGGATTTTTTGTCCTATATATGGCCATGGTTCTTTATAATAATGGGTGACTTTGGGAAGATCCTCTCCGGGAACTTCCATCAAATTGGGTAAATCATAGAAACCGGTGGCAAAAATGATATGCTCTGCAAGGTACCTTGCCTTTGAGGTGTGGATTTCAACACCCGGATCCAATTTATTCAGCGTTTTTACCTCTTCATAAAGATTGATTTTTAGCTTCCATGCCTTTGCCACTCGCCGGTAATATTCCAGTGCCTCCGGACGTGTTGGCTTATGGCTGATGGACATAAATGGTATCCCTCCCATTTCGAGTTTCTCCGAAGTGGAAAAAAACGTCATGTTTACCGGATAATTAAAAAGTGAGTTGGTTAAAACCCCCTTCTCTACGATCAGGTATTTCAATCCCGCTTTCTCACATTCGATTCCACAAGCGAGACCAATGGGGCCTCCGCCGATTATCAACACATCCAGTTCTTTCATAAAACTTATAATATCTGCAAACAACAGCCTGCAATAATGATGTGTTCCAAAAATGTAAAAAACCTTATTTTAAGACTAACTGTTTTTTTAAATCCTTAATTTTTGAAACAAGGATTTTCTTGCTTTTTACCTTAAAATTTGCTTTGTTCTCAAACTGCTTTTTCTCTACCTGATTGAATGTCTTTTCAAAAATTTCCACTTCACCTGTATGTTTCCATAGTAAAACCGTGGTATTTACCGTACCATAATAATCATCAACATTGACAAATTGGGAAGATAATTTTTTCTCCTGTTCGGGAGTTGCTCCCGTATCGGGTAATAGATACTCCACTTCCATTGATCTGGAATGTACAGCAGAAATCAAATCCTCGGGATGAAGCTGATCTTTTCTGATAAGATCCGTCAAGCAGGATTTGGCAAGTTCCACTTTTTCCCAGGGAGTATTCAATAAGGCATTGCTGATTCCATATAATCCCCGTGGTATCTCCTGGACTTCCTCTCCATAATTTGAGAAATAAACAAGCTGATCTGTGTTGCCTACTATCAGATTGAACCCATCATAAAGGTCGCGCTCTTTTTCAATTCTGAGCATATATTCGCCGGGATTTTGATGGCCTTCCAAAAAATCTTTAACAAGATTCCCTCTGGTCTTTGGATTCGACTTTGGGTTTTTAAGATCCCTATAATTGGTAAGGGCAGCAAATCTTCCATCAGGATGCATTCCCAACCAGGTGCCTCCGGCTTTGAGGTCTCTCCCTGCATATAAGCCGGATTCCCATCGGTGAAGCATTTCAGACGGCCTGACAAAGAATTCATCTCTATTGGCAACAAGGATCAATTTATATTCCGGGTGATTTTTCCAGTTAAAAGCTATTAAACACATAGAAGTAAAATAAGTAAGATGGGTAATTGTGGATGGGTTTTATTACCAAAGGATTTTTTTCTACCTTCTTCGGCAATAATCTTCCATAAAAGAACAGAATTCTATTAAGAAATCCGACTGATTTGACTTGATTTTTTTCTTGAGTTAAGACATTTAAAACTTAAAGAAGTTCAGGCACTTAAGGCATATTTTCTAACCGCAAATTGATATATACAAGCAATAAAATTCTATATTTGAAATGAAACTCATTCAAAATTTTTTTTTAATGAACAAACCGCAAAATGAAATACTGGATACAACCGTCATCCAGTATTATGATACCTGTGAGGTTGATTATAAGTTGATATGGAAATTGAAAACCCATATGGCCATGCATTATGGTTATTGGGAAAAGGAAACTGTTCATCTTGGGGATGCGCTGCACAATCTGAACCGAAGAATCAGTGACATGGCGGAATTCAAAGCCGGGGATAAGATTTTGGATGCGGGATGTGGGGTTGGAGGAAGTTCTATTTTTTTAGCAAAAAATTTCCATGGGACATACCATGGGATCAGTTTAAGTGAAAACCAGATAACTAAAGCGCAAAAACAGGTTACATGACACTCATTTAGAATAATCCGGGGAAAAAAATAGACCAAATATTTTGGCCTATCTTTCACTTTTATTTTTAAACAGCTTTTTCGTTTTTCAGTCTTGGATAATCTATATATCCCTTTTCTCCGGGTGTATAAAAAGTAGCCTGATTCCATTCAGCTAAAGGTGCACTTTGGGCAAATCGCTCTACCAAATCAGGATTGGAAACATAGGGTTTTCCAAATGCTACTGCATCAGCAAGACCTTCCAGAATAAACTGATTTCCTTTTTCCTGATCGAAATCTGAGTTGATAATGATGTTGCCTTTGTAGACGGGTCTATATCTTTTTGCTATTTCGGTTTCGGCAAAAGGAACTTCAGAGACGTCATTAAATGGTTCTGACAAATGAAGATAAGCCAAATCGTATTGATTAAGTTTTTCGATAATGTAATCGAAAGTAGGGATTGATTCTTCATCCATAGTCATTCCGAAGATCCCGTGAAGTGATGGATTAAGCCTCAGACCGATCCTATTCTCAGGAAGCTCTTCTTTTACTGCATCAATTATGTCGAAAAGGATTCTTGCGCGGTTTTCAATACTACCTCCATATCCATCCGTCCTGACATTTGATGTTCTGCTGAAGAATTGGTGCAAAAGGTAACCATTGGAAGAATGGATTTCCACTCCATCAAATCCCGCTTTCCGGGCATTCTTGGCTGCATTTCTAAAATCAAGTATTGTCTGTTGGATTTCTTCCAAAGTCATTTCTTTGGGAGTAACCGTGTCCTTAAATCCTCTGGGCGTAAAAGATTTGGACTGCGGATTGATGGCTGAAGGTGCATGAGGCAATTCACCATTATGGAAATCCGGATGTGAAATTCTTCCTACGTGCCACAGTTGGATAAAAATCTTTCCTCCTTTATCATGCACGCCTTTTGTTACTTTTTTCCATCCTTCAACCTGATCTTTGGAATAAATTCCCGGAGTATTGATATATCCAACAGCTTTCTCCGATACCTGAGCACCTTCTGTGATGATCAATCCGGCCGAAGCTCGCTGCATATAATATTTTACATGCATGTCAGTTGGCGCATTGTCAGGATTATCAGCTCTACTCCTGGTCATAGGAGCCATGACTACTCTATTGTTCAATTGTAAATCCTGTAGTTCCAGTTTTTCTAAAAGGGGTTGTTTATTCATAATTTATTGGTTTGATATTACGTGTATATACAACTAATTTCAAAATGCTTTCGTTCGGAATAAATCCAAGATTCTTTGGAAGCAGTTTCTAAAAGATTAGAAATGAATTTCTTAAGAAGAATATTTTTTTACAACCAGCTAGAAAACCTCTTGGAAATAAAATTATAATTTTATACGAAAAAAATCGTAAATAATTTTGGAATACGATATCTGTCGTATAACTTTGTACGAAAGTAATCGTACTAACTCCAATGCAACCGAAACCTACAGAATCAGAACTTGAAATTTTATCCTTACTGTGGCAGATGAAAAAGGCAACCGTGAGGGAAATCCATGAGAAACTAGCCGAAAACAAAGATACCGGCTATACGACCACATTGAAGATCATGCAAAACATGAATGCAAAGGGCTTTGTGAAAAGAGATGAGCAGAACAGAACGCATATTTATGCTCCTTCGGTAGATAAAAGAGACACCCAAAAAAATTTACTTAATAATTTTGTAGCAACGGCATTTGGAGGCTCTTCCAAAAACCTCGTCATGCAGGCACTCGGACAAGGAAATTCCTCCAAAGAAGAGTTAGAAGAAATCCGTGCTTTTTTGGATCAACTTGAAAATGAATAACAATGGAATGGATAAACACTTTAATTCCTGAAAAATATCTTTTCGCTTTGGGATGGATGATATTTCATGCTGTCTGGCAAATTGCAGGTGTAGGAATTTTACTTTGGCTCAGCCAAAAAATATTCAGGCACAAATCCGCAGCTTTTAATTACAGACTCAGCATCGCATCTCTTGTCCTGATTTCCTTTATGAGTATAGCCACTTTCGTCCACTACTCAGGTGAAAATACGGTCAGCTCCGCAAATCCGGCATATGCTTCTCTCACCAAACAGGAAGCAATCATGCTGATGAATTCCAATTATGTAGATATTTTCGTCACTTCAAATTCTTCTGACTTCTCAATTATTGCAAGAAGAATCGAAAATTGGATTCCTACTTTGGTGAACTTCTGGTTTATCGGGGCACTTCTTTTTATGGTTCGACTCGGTAGCAGCTTGGCCGATATCCGAAATCTCCGTTCAAAATCCCATCAAAACCCAGGTCCAAAATGGCTCCGGTTTCTTGATTCCAAAATGAAAAAACTCGGAATCAAAAATCCTATAGTTCTTTACC
>JBGTDA010000239.1:0-27421 GCA_041748555.1 Rhodonellum sp. | reverse complement strand
AACAATATTTAGCATACAGGTCAAGGTAATAGGCTCAGACAAAACAATCAATAAAAACATCATTACCAATGACGGGCAAAGGTACCTGGTCAGACTTTTCAATATTTTTTAATTTGGGTGTCCCAGAGAGGAAAACAGGAGCGCTTTCCACATCCTGATTATGCAATAGCACTCCATGACGACCCTTTTCTTCCTGCGGGAATGTTGGGTTTTAAATCAGGTGCCCTGATGGCAGGAGTCGATATGATGAATGTGACTGTTTATGGGGAGGGTGCCCATGGGGCTGCCCCTCACAAAGGCATCGATCCGATTGTACTGAGTGCCCAGATGATTCAGGCTTATCAAACCATAGTAAGTAGAAGAATCGCCCCAACCGATCCGGCTGTTGTGACGGTAGGTTCCATTCATGGCGGCACTGTTCATAATATTATTCCTGACGAAGTTACGATGCAGTTAACCTTAAGGTCTTATGATCCCAAAGTCAGAGATGAAATGATCTCCAGCATCAAAAGAATCAGTGAAAACCTTGCGCGATCGGCCGGTTTATCGGAAGAAAAAATGCCTACCTATTGGATCAGGGATCCTCATACCCCTGCACTGATCAATGATCAGGAATTGACAGACCAAATGGTGAGTGTATTCAAAAACAATATCGGAGAGGATAAAGTCGTGGAGGTTGAGGCTCAGATGATCGGGGAAGATTTCAGTAGATACGGGCTTCAGGACAGGAATATTCCGATATCGATGTTTTATCTGGGAGCGACAGATCCGGAAACTTTTCAAAATGCAAAAGAGAACAATTTGGATTTACCGGGACTTCATTCTCCCTATTTTGCCCCGCTTCCGGAACCAACCATAAAAGCGGGAGTTAAAGCAATGAGTTTGTTTGCCATGGATATATTGAAAAGGGATGATGTGATGATGGATGATAAAAAATAACCATGTCAATAGTCACAATTTATTCACAATGCCTTAATCGTATTTGAATTATAAATCCCAAACTTTGAAGCAGTAAAACTTCTCATTTGGAATTTGGAAAGCGGAATGACATTGTTGTTCCGCATTTTTTTTAATCATTTCTGAAGTTGATAGATTGCCTCCTATCCTTCCAACACCGACTCCGCCTGTTGCAAATCACTGATAATGGGTTCTCATGTAATGTTGGGATTTTTAATGAAAGTGTTAATTATCTATCTGCCAACCAAAATTTTATGATAGATTGACATGATTTTTTTTGGGTGTCTTTTGAGATAGAATAAGAGGAATACGGTGAGATTTGCAATCTGTACTTTGAACCATGAATTGGTTTCGTATTTTCTTGCCGACACCAGAATACTCTTCGGGATGATGCAAAATTTGTGGTTTTTTCTGATCCTTCTTACAATATCGAAATCTTCCATGATGGTGTAATATTCATCAAATCCACCTAATTGTCTGAAGACAGTCTGGGTAATAAACAAGGTTTGATCCCCACCTCCTGACAATAAACCATTAAAACGGGTAAACCAGGAGTTGATTTTTAACAAAATATCGGAAGAATCAAATCTATACCGGTAGCATCCGGCGTGATTTCCCCGATTTATGATTACTTCCTGAAGGTCTTCAATAAAACCCGGTAAAATCCTGGTATCTGCATGAACAAAATAAAAAATTTCCCCTTGGGCAGATTTTGCTCCAAGATTCATTTGCGCAGCACGGCTTCTTATAGATGACTTGAGAACAATGGCACCCAGTTTTTCAGCTGTTGAAATACTGTTATCGGAACTGCCTCCATCCACAACAATAACCTCCATCAGATCTTGGTTGGCACAATCGAAGATCCCGGGAATAACATCTTTAAGGTTTTCTTCCTCATTCAATGTAGGAATAATGACACTTACTCTCATAAAATCATTACTGACTTATTCTTTTAATCACATAATTCTTAATCGAGCTATGCATAACGGCCCTTTCCAGCTTTCCATTGGTATAATAAAATCTGTTTGTATGTCCATTTACCACCACTTCATAATAATTCTTAACTTTTTTGATAGAAGATGGAAGTCCGAAATTCTCTGCCAAAAATTCTTTGTAATGAACAGGCTCCTCAAAATATAGCTTGACGGAGCTGAATTCAAATGGCCTATTAATGATGGTATCCAATTCGTATTTATAACTTGTTGCTTCGATTTTATAATGCTTTTTTTCGTCAAGCCATTTTACATCGGAATAAAAATCTCCCTTGTTTGTCTTTGTTCTGCCAATTGCTTTTGTCATCAGGTTTTCCATATAATGTGTAGTCATTTGAACATCTACTGAAACTGACCCAAAAAACCAGAAGCTGACCTGGCTGGTGATTTCATATTTGGTTTCCGGACCTTTATTGGTTTTTTCAGCCACCATTTCTCCTATGCTGAACCCTGCTACAGAGATATCATATTTGATTGTTTCCTGACCTTTTATTTCCTGAAAAAGGAATAATCCCAGAATTAATGCACAAAGAAATTTTCCCATGTTTAAGGTTCCTTCTTAGATATTAATGAATAGTGAAATCCAAGATGGTAAAAAAATCACTTAACAACAACCCCCACCATCGTAGAAGAAAGTCGATTTGGAAATATAAATGTCAGGTCGATTGAGATTTTGTAGGGCATTGGCAGTTTTATCACATATGGACAAAGGCTGGTTTTGCATCAGCACATGCCCATTTTCATCATCATAATATTTCTCGGAACCATAATAGATGGCAGCTTTTCCGGTAAAGATGCAGGGGCCGTCGAGAGGCATGGGATCTTTTATGGCGCATACTTCCACACTTTCCAGAAATATCAAATCCGGGGTATCATATTGACCGGGGGCCAAAATCCTGTAAGGTCTTTTGGCACGTATCTCTACTGTACCAAAACCGGCATCAGTAACGATTTTTAAATATTCATGAAGGGAAAGTGAACCACTCAGGCAAAGCGCCCTTAACCTGTCATCGTTTTTCAAAGTATCAGGCATCACCTGATCGGTAACGGGATCACTCAACACCAACCTTCCATGAGGCTTGAGCACCCGATACATTTCCTGTAAAGCTTTTTGAAGGTCATCTTTTGTGAATATGTTGAAAAGACAGTTTTGTGCTGCCACATCAATTGAATTGTCTTCTATTGGTAGGTCTAAGGCCGAGCCTTTTCTCAGTGAGACAAAGCTTTTGCTGAACCAGTCATTCTCCTGTTCCGCTTGAGCCATATTCTTATCGCAGGCTGCCAGCATCTCATCCACTACATCAACACCGATCACCCCGTTTTCTTTTCTGGAAAAATAGGCAAACTGAAGAACCTCCATTCCACCACCCACACCAACATAGAGGATATTAGGCTGATTGATCAGATCACGTGGATTTACGGTGCTTCCACAGCCATAATTCATTTCCTGCATGATCTTGGGAATCCTAAGCCCCGGAAGCTGCCATACCGGAGTGGTGGTACAACAAAGTCCAACATCAGGTGTTAAAGCCGCATCTCTGTAAACATCGACGGTTGCATCTAAATAGTTACTCATTTTCGTGGGGGATTAATTTTTTATACTGAAGCCAATCTTCTTCTGTATCAATGTCAGAAAGTATGGTTAGAAAACGATATGTAATGTTCAGCTCATCCAGCCTTAGGGTGGAGATTTTAAGCACATTGGAAGTGCTCCATGGAATATCCTCAAACAGCCGGTCAATGGGAATGTTCATCCCCAAAAGATAGTATCCGCCATCTTTAGCCGGTCCAAAAACTACAGTGGTTTCATCTAAACTGTGGAATGCATCTTCGATTAAATCCGGAGTTAATTCAGGACAATCAGTTCCGACAATGACAATTTTATTATACCCTTCGGCAAAAGATTTCCGGAAGGCCATTTTCATTCTTTCGCCAAGATCATTGCCTTCTTGAACCAAAGAAATTATATTCTTACGGGAATTTTCATTTCTGATTTCCTCTACGAAATCAGAAAAATAAACCCTTACATCCATATCAGTTTGGCAATTATTGATCTGAAAAAAGGTTTTTTCGACCAGATAACGATAGATCTTCAGAGCCTTTGCATTTCCTAGGGTAGCTGCCAATCTTGTTTTGACCTTACCGGAAAGAGCATTTTTCTGAAAAACGATCAGTGCATTTTGAGATGTCTTTTCCATGGCTTTAAGAAGTAGCTCCACCACAGCTGGATCCCGCTCCGGCGGTACAACCAAAACAATGCTGGTTAACTACAATATTGCGTGAGGCCAAACCCTGGTTGTTCCAATCAGAAATATGCTGACTCCCTTTCACATCAACTTTCAGCTCCAACATCTGATTGAAGTCACAGTCATATAAATATCCATCCCATCCAACAGAAATTGTATTTCTGCACATGACATTGGCAGCGGCTATGGGATTATAGGAACTGATCAATTTTTCCATATAAGCTTCATAATTTTCGCTTCTGAGAAGGTATTCCAAAAATCTGCTGATCGGAAGATTGGTGATCGTAAAGAGTTTATTAAAAGTAATGCCATACTGTCCATGAAGTTTTTTCTTGAATTCGGATTCCAGGCTATCCTGCGAGGCAGGCAAAAATGCACCGGAAGGATTATAAACAAGATCCAAGGTCAAACCTGAGCCCTCAATTCCATAGCCTACCTCATTCAGCATTTTCAAAGCTTTTATGGATTTTTCAAAAACACCGTCACCTCTTTGGGAATCTGTTTTCGCAGCTGTAAAATAGGGCAAAGAAGAAGCCACCTCAATGTTGTTTTCTTTAAAAAACTGTGGTAAATCATGGTACTTCGGATTGGCGAGAATTATCGTCAGATTACACCTGACAATAATATTGATATCCTCACCGATTTTTCTGATCTCCTCTACGAACCAACGGAAATCAGGATTCATCTCAGGCGCTCCCCCTGTCAGATCCACAGATTTGATGTTTTGGATGCTGATCACCCCCAAACACATCTTCATCATGTCTCTGGTCATTATTTCTTTGCGGTCGGGTCCTGCATCCACATGACAGTGTTTACATATCTGATTACACATTTTCCCCAAGTTGATCTGAAGAATTTCGATCCGGGTGGGTTTTAAAGGAAATAAACCCGAGCCTTTAAGTTTTTCTGTGAAAAGAACTTCTTCCTGTTGTGCTTCAAGAAGTTCCAATTCATAAGCGATGTTTGATAATGGGTGATTCTGTGCTTTAAGTGATTTCATTACATTGAGATTTCTTTGACCTTATTCATCATTTGCGTGCTGTGCACAAGTGATGCCCCTCCCCTGATGGCTGCGGCCACATGGACTGCCTCCATCATCTGTTCTTCATCACAGCCTTTTTCCATGGTATCTACGGTATAGGCTTCTATGCAGTAGGGGCATTGGATTGCATGGGAAACGGCAAGAGCGATCAACGATTTTTCTCTTGCTGTCAGGGCACCTTCTTTAAAAACCTCTCCATAATATTCAAAAAATTTGTCGGCCATTGGTTTTTGAAAATCTCCGATTTTTCCGAATTTTTTTAGGTCCTCAGAGTTGTAATATGTCTTCATAGTTGCGTACTTTTTGAGATTTACGATTTACGATTATTGAGATGATTTGGATTTTTATCCGAATATTAAACACAAACCATCAGAACAGGTTAATTAAGAAAAGGGTGCATTTTCACAAACCCTTTTCGGAAACTTATTTTATGGTTTTTTTAAGGATAAAAATCCTAATCTTTAATAACCAAAATTATCAGTTTTAAGTTAATTGAAAGAACAATTAATATTTATATTTACTCTATTACTTTTGTAGGATTTTAAACAACCATGAATTATGTCATTAAGATTAGGAGATTTAGCACCGAATTTTGTCGCAGAGACGACAGAAGGAAAAATTGATTTTCACCAATACTTGGGTGATGGTTGGGGTGTCCTGTTTTCACACCCGGGAGATTATACTCCTGTCTGCACCACAGAGCTGGGGGCAGTGGCCAAATTAAAGGATGAATTTGATCAGAGAAATGTAAAGGTTCTGGCATTGAGTGTAGATGGTTTGCCTGACCATGAAGGCTGGATTAAGGATATTAACGAAACCCAAAACACCACAGTAAATTTCCCGATAATAGCGGACAAGGATAGAAAAGTTTCAGAACTGTACGATATGATCCATCCGAATGCAAGTGAAAATGCAACCGTTAGATCTGTATTTGTGATTGGAAATGATAAAAAAGTTAAATTGATCATCACCTATCCGGCTAGCACGGGAAGAAATTTTGATGAACTGCTCAGGGTCATCGATTCTTTACAATTAACAGCCAATTATTCTGTGGCCACCCCCGCAAACTGGAAACATGGTGAGGATGTTGTAATAGCTCCTGCAATAAAGGATGAGGATATACCTGCCAAGTTCCCAAAAGGTCATAATAGGATAAAATATTATCTGAGAACCACTCCACAGCCGGATCTATAAATCTTGTATTAATCAATTGTAAAGCCCGGATTAGTCGTCCGGGCTTTTTCTGTAAAATAAAAGGCTAAAATAATTTGTATTTATTACCTAATTTGACCCTTCAAATAAATTTTCATTAGAAGAATTTTATGCCAATTCATTCTATAATTTCGGGATCAGGAAGATATATTCCTAATCGAATCATCAAGAACAGCGATTTTTTGAACCACCAATTCTTAAATGAAAACGGTGAACATTTGACTAAGCCAAATTCTGAAATTATTAAAAAGCTTCGGGAAATCACTGATATTCAAGAAAGAAGATACCTTGAAGATGACCTGAACACATCGGATATGGGATATTTGGCCGGGGCATTGGCTATTGAGGATGCAGGTATCAATCCCGAATCGCTGGATCATATCATTGTAGCCCATAACTTTGGAGATATCCGTTTTGATAATCAGAAATCAGATCTTGTTCCTTCTCTTGCCTCCCGTATCAAACATCTGCTCAAAATCGAAAATCCGGATTGTGTAGCTTACGATCTTCCTTTTGGATGTCCGGGTTGGATTCAGGGAGTCATTCACGCTGATTATTTCATCAGATCAGGGGATGCAAAAAAGATTCTTGTGGTTGGTGCAGAAACTTTGTCCAGAATTTCTGATCCACATGATATAGACAGTTTGATCTATTCAGATGGAGCGGGAGCAGTTGTTCTTGAAGCTAAATTGTCGGAAGAAAAAATCGGGATTTTATGCCATAAAACAAGAACTGATACGCTGACCCAGGCACATTTTCTTAAAATGAATGTTTCTTACAACCCGGATTATAAGGATGATACACTTTTTATGAAGATGAACGGTCGGAAATTATACGAATATGCAATCACGAATGTGCCTGTATTGGTCAAGGATGTAATCGAAAAAGCCGGACTTGATATCAAAGACATCAAAAAAGTGCTGATTCATCAGGCAAATGCCAAAATGGATGGCGCTATTCTGCAAAGGATTTATAAGCTTTTCGAAGAAGATTCTATACCAGAAGATGTCATGCCAATGAGTATTTCCAAATTAGGGAACAATTCTGTCGCCACAGTCCCCATTCTTTATGATCTGATTATGAAAGGGGAAATGGAGGGTCATCGGATCAATTCCGGCGATTACCTTGTTTTTGCCTCAGTCGGTGCCGGGATGAATGTCAACGCTTTTGTTTATTTGGTTCCCTGATCAATTAGATTTGGATTTCTCCAATAAGATAAGTAATTGACTGACCTGAAATCAGAACCCGATCTCCAAAAATCTCACATATCAAATGACCTTTTCTTGGCGACAGCTGAGCCGCAGTCAACCTGGGTTTATTTAATTTCTTAGCCCAAAATTGAGTAAGTGTGGTATGGGCAGAGCCGGTGACAGGATCTTCGTTGACTCCTACCTGTGGCCCAAAAAAACGGGACACAAAATCCACCTGATCACCCTTTGCTGTGACGATCACTCCCCTGGCTTTTATTTTTGCTATTGCAGGAATATCAAATTCCAGATTTTGAATCTGACTTTCCTCCTCAAAAACAAGCATATAATCTGTTTTTCCTTTATATGCTGCTGTGGACCTGGATCCAAAACCTGCTTCCAGTTCAGCGGTCAATTCCACTTCATGGACCTCATCAGAAGGAAAATCCATGATAAGTTGATTTTCCTTTTTGGTCACTGTCAGCATTCCTGATCTTGGGGAGAAAAATTTGATCTGTTCACTTTTGTGGCCTTCTTGGGTAAACAGGACGTGTGCCGTCGCCAGTGTGGCATGCCCGCAAAGATCAACCTCTGCTGTTGGTGTAAACCAACGGATGATATATTGATCCGGTTCTTTGATGTAAAAAGCTGTTTCAGAGAGGTTGTTTTCAGCGGCTATATTCTGAAGAATCCCATCCGATAACCAACCTTTCAAAGGAACAACTGCAGCCGGATTTCCTGAGAATATTTTTTCTGCAAAAGCGTCAACTTGATATATTTTTAACTTCATAAATAAGTTTTGTTTATTTTACTTTGATAACTGTGGCCTGATTATGTCGGCTGAAATACTGTGCAATTGCACTCCCTACCATCAGCTGTAATGCGTGGTAAATCATCAGAGGAAGTAAAATAACGCCAAAAACAACGGGATCAGGAAACATCACTCTACCCATTACCGCTCCCTGAACCAGGGATTTTTTGCTTCCACAGAACAGCACGGTAATTCTATCCGGGTCAGAAAATCCAAACGCCTTGGAAAGAAAATGCATCAACCCCATCATGAAGAGAAAGAAGAGCAGCATCAAAAACCCTAACACAATCAAAGCTGCAGCACTATGTCCTTCAAACATTTTTTCTGCGAAAGATTCCGAAAATGCTGTGAAAACTATCAGCAGAATTATAAACTGGTCGAAATTTTTCAAAGCTGATTTATGCCTGTCCACAAATTGTATCAAAAAACGGTGACAAAACAATCCGATGATAACAGGCAGCAGAACCTGAAGACTCAGCTTTAGAAACGTCTCCCCCAGATCAAATCCCACAGCGGTTTCCGGCAACAGTAAATCCATCCATAAGGGTGTGATGAATATTCCCACTATGCTTGAAATGCTTGCATTGAAGATGGCTGCGGAAAGATTGCCTCCGGCAATGGAAACCATCACAACGGAAGAAGAAACTGTTGAAGGCAAGGCTGCGAGATAAAATGTCCCTAACCACAAATAAGAATCTTCACTTCCCCAAATGGAATAAACCAACAATATAATCAGGGGAAAAATTAAAAAGGTGGTGGATTGGACCAATAAATGAAGCTTCCAGTTGGAAAGTCCTTCCATTAATTGCTTAGGACTCAGTTTTACTCCGTAAAAGAAAAAGATGATGGAAATCCCTGCTCCTGTTATGACTTTCAGCGGAAGGGGACTTTCGGTCGATCCCCATTCAGGAAAAAAATAAGCTAAAACTATCACTCCTATCAACGAAAAGAAAAAGGCATTCAGCCCTACCCGTTTCAGAGTATCAATCAATTTAATCATTGATGGAATTTTTTAACTTGAAATGTATGAGGATAATTGGAATCAGGTCAGACATAGCTTCTTTTAAAGTTATCACAAATCACAGCGGTGGCAATAGCTACATTCAAGGATTCTGCATGACCGAAGCGAGGGATCGTGATTTTTTGGGTGACGGCGGCTTCCATTTCCTTCGAAATCCCATTGGATTCATTGCCCATCAAAATCACTCCTGATAGCGGGAACTTCAATTCATGAATATTCTCCCCCTCCAAAAAAGCTCCGAAAACAGGTTTTCCCAATTCCTCAAGATATGACTTCAGATCCGTGTAAAAAACGTTGACCCTCGCAAAACTTCCCATACTGGAGTGCAAAACCTTTGGATTGTGAAAATCGGCGGATTTCGTAGATAGGACTATGTTTCTGATTCCATACCAATCAGCAATCCGGATGATAGTCCCCAAATTGCCGGGATCGCGTACATCATCCAAGGCAATTACAGATTCATTTTCCTGTAAAAGAGGCCGTAGATTTGCTTTGATGGCTGCCACTGCCAAAGCGCTGTCGTTGGACTGAAATGAGCCGGTAGATTCGAGGATTTTTTGGCTTACCAAATGAGGCTCACCTTCAAAGGATTTTACCAAGTCCTTGTTCTCTTCATAAAATCTTTCTGTGTATAAAAGCAGAGAAACTTTAAAATCAGATTGTAATAATTCCGTTACATTTTTGTTTCCTTCAATAAAAAATGCGTTTTCCTTTTTCCGGAATTTTTTCTGGTGCAAGGATTTTATAAACTTAAGCGTATTTTTGCTTAACATTCGGAAATGGTCTTCTAGTGAATAAAACCAAATATATAAACTTTCTTTTTCTTCTGTTTTTGATTTCCGCCTGTTCTTTGACTAAAGGTTTGAAGGAGGGTGAGTATTTGGTTCAGGATGTCGGGTTGGAAGGAATAGAAAGAAGCGACAAAACTGCCATCAACAACCTTATCAAACAAAATCCCAATACCACAATACCCCTATTGAATACTTCTGTAGGGGTTTCGATCTACCGGTTTGGTGAGTGGACCTTTGACAGTACAAAGCATGCCCAACGGAAAGTAAATCTTGAAATCGAAAAAAAAGCTCTCGAGGTGCTATCAGAATCCGGTGAAATGAAAAAACCGCAGATAAAACGCTACAATAAAATACAGAATCAGATATCCTCACTGGATAAAAAGCTGGAATTCGGGAATTTTTTTATGAGAACAGGAAATCCCGCTGTTGTATACGATCAGGAACTGACTGAAGAAACGGTTCGACAGATTGAATTCTATTTGGTCAACTATGGATTTTTTGATGCTGAGGTGGATTATGAAGTGGATACTACTGATAAAAAAGTAGAGATTACCTATAATGTCACCGAAAATCAACCCTACCTTATTGATACATTTTATGTCAGATCCGATGATCCCGAAATCTACAGGATACTGAAGATTGATCCTGAACAGGCAATTATAGAGCCCAACACACGATATGAACAGGCCAAGTTGTCCAGGGAAAGGCAACGGGTGGAAGATCTGTTAAAGGATAACGGCTACTACACCTTCTCAAAATCCTACATTGAATACAACGTTTATAAGGATACTGTTGAGAAGAAAGTGGATGTAGAGCTTTTGATCCGAAAACCTGTTTATGCGGAAAATCACAGACTTTATGTGCTGGATTCTATTCAGTTCTTTATAGATGCACCCTCTGATGCATTTTTTGGCCAGGAGTCAAATTTTGTATATCGGGATATCAAGTTCCACCTTTACAGTGACCGTTATTCCGAAAAAATAATTTCTTCCAGAATTTTTCTGAATAAAGGGGATTTGTATAACAAAACCGATGTTTTGGAGACCCAAAGGCAGCTCGCAAACCTTGATTTATTCCGCTTTGTCAACATCTCTTTTGATACAGTTGGAAATGTGCTGACTCCCAAAATATTCACTCAGCCCAACGAAAAATATCAGATCACAAACCAGGTCGGTGCCAGTATCACGGAGCAGGTTCCCGGACCTTTTTTCAGTCATTCTCTTCGAAACAGGAATCTGTTCAGAGGAGCTGAAATTTTTGAGTTCAATTTCAGGGCAGGTCTTGAAGGAGTAGTTTCAGCCACACGTGAAGGAGGGGTTTTTCGGAGCCGGGAACTCAATACATCGGGTTCGATCATTTTTCCCCAGTTTCTTTTTCCTCTAAAAGTAAATGCTTTGGAGCGGTTTGGCAGGTATAATCCAAGAACGAGGACGTTGATTGGTTATAATTATGTAAATAGACAGGAATATATACGAGAGAGTCTCAATGGTATTATCGCCTACAACTGGAATACGAGAAATCTCCGACAGCAGTTTACAGTGAATGTTCTGGATGCCAATTTCATCAGATCCAACCTCAATACTGATTTCAGAGAGCTTCTTGAAGGGCTGCAAAATCAGGGAAACAACCTTATTAATTCCTTTCTTCCATCCTATGTCAGCAGTGTTTCGGGTCAGGTGATCATCAATTTTAACCAATACGGTTTGTATCAAAAAAGCAATGCCACACTTTTGAGGATCTTTATGGAAAGCGGTGGCTCCACCTTGAACTTTGTAAGCCGGGAGTTTGTAGACCGAAGAAGCTTGGCATATTTCCAGTTTCTCAAATTCCAGACGGATTTCAGAAGATATATACCGCTTTCCAACAATCAAACATTTGCTTACAGGTTAAACCTTGGTTTGGCGAAACCGTATGGAGTGAGCAATGGAATTTTGCCTTATGAGAAATATTTTTTTGCCGGGGGAAGTACCGGTATCAGAGCTTGGCAACCAAGGCGCCTTGGCCCCGGATCATATTCTCCTCCGGTAAGGGAAGACGGATCTTTTGATTATAGATTTGAACAACCCGGCGAAATTCTTTTTGAAGGCATGCTTGAGTTAAGAAGCAAACTATATGGCTATTTTGATGGGGTATTTTTTGTGGATTTGGGAAATTCATGGACCTTTAATCCCGACCCTACCAGGCCGGGGGCAAATTTTGAAATAGGAAGATTTTATAAAGAAATTGCTGTCGGAACGGGTGTGGGCATAAGAATGGATTTCGATTTTCTTGTTTTTAGAGTTGATATGGGTGTGAAGGCCCTGGATCCTGCGCGGCCTCAGGGGCAGCGCTTTATTTTAGGAAATTTCTTTAACAAATTTATGGGAGAAAGAGGTCAAACAGTTGTCAATGTGGGGATCGGATATCCCTTTTAATGGGTAAATGCCAATGTTTGGATTTAAGACAATAATTTTTTGACTAACATTTCCCATTCCTCATCCAATCCTTCTTCAGGGCGGTTTTCACCGGCTCGTCTGTACCAATAATCAGCATTACCGATATCTCCCTCCTTGCGATGAAGGTAGGCATGAACCCGTGCCGAAAGTTGATCTGAAGGCCCATCTGCCAAATCATGTGCCTTTTTCCATTCACCTTTTCCATCATACCATAAAGCCTTCAGCTGGCTTGAAAAATTTGAAGGCGGTGAATCCTTCTTCATTGATTCTTTGAATTCCTCAAATTCCATTTTTCAAAATTGATTATAGGTAAAAATAAAATTATGGCCAATTCTTATATTTGAGGGATTCAAACCCTTATTCAATTTCCCGCATTTCCACTTTCACAGCGTGAGGGTTAGGCCTTACAGTTCCTCCCGTTTTTTCTACAATGTAAAAAGTAATCTGGGCTCCGAATAAAAAAATAACCACAGAATAATATACCCAAATTAGCAATATCACCAAAGAACCTGCAGTGCCATAGGCCGAGCCAACATCTGCATTGCCCATATATATACTTATCAGGTACTTTCCTCCTGCAAATAGAATCATTGTAACAAAAGCACCCAACCAGGTATATTTCCATTTTACTCTAGCATCAGGGAGGATTTTATACATCAAAGCAAAGACAACGACTACTAATCCCTGAGCTATAATAAACTGTGCTATCGCAATTAAATATATTGTAAAGGAATCCAGAAACTGCTCTAGATAATTAAACAGCACAACAACGGCGGCTTCTAAAACCAGAGAAACAAGCAGAATAAACCCGATGGAAGCCACCATAGAAAGGCTTAAAAGTCTATTGACCAAAAACTTCAAAATTCCCCGTTGAGGTTTTGCTTTTATGTGCCAGATATGATTGATAGAATTTTGAAGAGCCACAAATACTGTGGTAGCACTGAAAACGAGCACTAAAATAGCTATGGCATTTGATATCACTCCTTCAGAATCATCCGAAAAATTGGACATGATGTTATCCAGCGTTTTTGCACTTTCCTCCCCTGCGAGTTCTGAGACCTGTACAATGATTTGCTCTCTTATTTTGGATTCCTGATAAAACGTAGTGCCGATGTTGAGAATGATAATCAACAAAGCCGGCATACTGAAAATGGTGTAAAATGCCGTTCCCGCAGCAAAAATCATCGAATTACTCTTTCCGAAATCTTTTACACTATCGATAATAATCTGAGAAAAAGTGAGTTTTTTAATTCGTTTCAGCATTTTCTACGGTTTTTTAGCTATAAAAAATTATCAGACTGGGATTTTCTATGCATCATCCATTTCCCATAAATCTTTTGAAGAGTAAGGGCTTTGGGAGCCGGTGAAAACACTTCCATCTATAAATCGGTAATTTCTTCCGACAGCAGCCAAACGTTTCATATCACCGTCATCAAGCTTAATCTTCGCTGCTTCATAATTTTCTTTGATTCTTCCTTGGTTCACCGATTTGGGAATCACCGCAATGTCTCTGGAAATTGACCAAGCGATTAGTATTTGGGCAGGTTTAGCAAGGTGCTTATTTGCCACTTCAATAATTACTTCATTCTCCAAAAGACTTGGTTCGTCCGATTTTTTGACGGAGCTGGACCTGTCTCCTGATCCGAGTGGTGAATATGCAGTCAACAAAATTTCATTAGAATTACAGTAATCAACCAACTTTTGCTGGGGAAGGAAAGGGTGCATTTCTATTTGATTCATCTCAGGCTTTACTTCTCCGTTTTTTTGAATTTCTTCCAGCTTTGAAATATTAAAATTCGAAACCCCGATATGTTTGCTAAGATTTAGCTTTTTTATTTCTTCCATTCCTGCCCAGGTCTGTGACAAAGGCACATCACTGTAGGTATAAAACTCTTCTCTAGTTTTGGCAAACCCGATTTTCGGCTTGAAACTTACCGGCCAATGGACCAAATAAAGATCCAGATAATCCAATTTTAAATCTTTCAAGGTTTTTTTTAGATAGGGTTTCACATCCTCCCTTCGGTGAGCGTGGTTCCATAATTTTGAAGTAACAAACAACTCCTCTCTGGAAACCATACCTTCCTGAAAAGCTTTTTCCAGGGCATTTCCCACTTCATTTTCATTTCCATAAATCGCAGCGCAATCAATATGTCTATAACCGGCTTCTATGGCCCACAATACAGCCTGATAAACTTCTCCCGGTTCGGATTTCCAGGTACCGAGCCCTAAAATGGGCAATGAATCCCCGTTTTTAAAAGTAATAGTTTTCATAATAATCTAAATAAAATTCTGTTTATAATCAATTATTAAATATTCTTATGATATCAAACACGAAAAATTAAAATCAGGTTGCTTTTTTATGCTTATTTTTATTATTTGCTGTTCACCGTTAAAACCTTTCCTCCCGGTTTAATCCGTGAATTTTACAAGATATTTCCTAAAGCTGTTCATAAATGCGTTTTTGCCTCAGTGCTGAGGTACAAAACCCATGGCAGTCCGGGAACAAATTCGTGGATTGCGGATATCATAAACCTTCCTTCCAAAACTTCCCTGAATTCCAGGTTCAAATTTTTTGTGTTTGTAAACTTAATATTAAAGCTTCTGCAGCTATTCTTCCTGAAGTCATGGCAGCATTGATAGAGCCGTGGAGCAAATAATCTCCGGCTTGGAAACAATGATCATAAAGTTGATCATAATGGGGATGCATTGTGTATTTTACATCCTGAATATCAGGAAGGGCATCGTTGATTTCGAAAGATTTCAAAAACTTAAAATATTCAGCTTTTATACCGGAAAGTGCTTCCAGTTCGATAGCAATTTTTTTGGAAAGGGATTCATCTACAGTAACCGGTGCAGTGATCGAAACCGAAAGTAATGCCCTTCCTGTCTTGGAATATGATTTGTTCACATCGGTCAAAAAAACCAGGTTGTTGATCAGAAAGCGATCATCAGGCACCAAGCCAATCATCGGATTTGCCATAAATGATTTTTCCAGCGAATAATAAAGTGTGACAACTTTACCTTTCGATTTATAGTTTTTTACAAGTTGGGGAAGAACCCACCTAGGATTGGTGGCGATGATGATTTTATCCGCATCAAGTTTTTCTCCTCCCTCTAAATGGATTTGAAGCCCCTCGATTTTTTCTACTTTGGTTTTCAGCCGGACAGCTGTTCTTTCCAATCTATTTGCCAATTGTTCAGGAATTGCTCCCATCCCTCTTTCAGGTATCGCAGCATTTTCTTTCCCAAACATCTTAAAGATAAACTTGAACATCCTGGAAGATGTTTCTAATTCATTTTCCAAGAATATTCCTCTGAAGAAAGGCTTAAAGAAATTATCAATGATTTTTTGGGAAAAGCCATATGAAATCAAAAAATCCAGGGTAGTTGTGGAAGGTTCCAGAAAAATCTGCTCGATACTTTTTGATTTCAAGGATTGAGTCAACTGAAAGATCTTGAATTTATCTTTCAAGGTTCCTACAGGCGAAATTGCCATGTCAATGATTTTAAACGGGCTTCGTATAGGATCATGAATTGCAAAAGAATTTCCCGGGTTCATTATGATCGCTCCGGGTTCAAAAGCCTTTAGGTTCAATAAATCATAATCCAGGTATTTTTTTGCTTCAGGATAAGCTGTCAACAGGACCTGAAATCCCCGGTCTAAAAGAAATCCATCTATTTCTTCGGTTTTTACTCTTCCTCCAATCCTGTCTGAAGCTTCCAAAATGGTCGGCCTAAAACCGGCTGCCTCAAGCTCAATCGCTGCAATCAATCCTGAAATTCCTGCACCGACAATAAAAATTTTTGTATCCTCCATGATATATCAGTTTAATGTTTATACCAATTTACCCATAAATTGTTTGGAATTAAACCGCATTCATCGTTTTTACAGTTTAAACCCCTAAATTACCCTCCTCTTATTTGATAGAATTTTATTAAAACACCCTCAACTCCTAATTTATGAGATTCAAATTATTATATTGTTTTGCCTTATTTTTTGGCTGCATCCACTTTCATTCGTCAGCTCAAAAATCTTATTTTCCTGGATATGGAAGCTGGGAAGAAAGAGCTCCCAATACAATGGGAGTAGATGATTCCAAAATAAAAGAAGCTATCCGGTTTGCAATTGATACAGAAAGTGATGCTGCAAAAAACCTAAAACTGGCCCATTACCAAAGTGCATTCGGAAGAGAACCTTTCGGTTATCCTGTTGGCCCTATGAAAGAACGGGCCGAAGCAACGGGTTTGATTATATACAAAGGCTATATTATAGGAAAATGGGGAGACCCTGAAAGTGTTGACCTGACATTTAGTGTGGCAAAAAGTATGCTTTCCACCACAGTTGGTCTGGCTGTCGAAAAGGGCTTGATCAAAAGCGAAAAGGACAAGGTCTTTCAATATGTGGGGCCTATCATTCCCTATGATCCGTATAAACCCCTCATGAACAAATCAGATCACCTGATGGAGGAGGATGTAATAGATTTGTTTGAAACAGAACATAATAAAAAGATCACCTGGGAGCATCTGTTAAGGCAGACTTCTGACTGGGAAGGCACCCTTTGGGGCAAACCCGACTGGGCTGACCGACCACAGGGTGATGCGTCCGATTGGTTGACCCGAGAAAGAAATGAGCCGGGTTCAGTTTATAAATACAATGACACTAGAGTCAATGTACTGGCTTTGGCCATCATGAACGTGTGGAGAAAACCCCTTCCGGTTGTATTGAAAGAAAACATTATGGATAAAATTGGTGCCAGCCCCACCTGGAGATGGACCGGATACGAAAATTCATTTGTAATAATTGATGGACAGATCATGCAGTCAGTGTCAGGAGGATCCCACTGGGGAGGCGGCCTTTTTATCAATGCCTATGATCAGGCCCGTTTCGGATATCTGACATTGAATAAAGGCAACTGGAACGGCGAACAGATTATCAGTGAAGAATGGATCAATAAATCCAGAACTCCAACCGGAGCCCAATCCAACTATGGTTTTATGAATTATTTTCTCAATACAGATAAAAAGGAACTTCCATCTGCCCCCACTACAGCATTTTTCCACTTAGGTGCAGGTACAAATATGATATACGTTGATGAGGAGCATGATTTGGTGATTGTGAGCAGATGGATTAAAAACGATCAAAAAGATGGACTTGTAAAGCTGATTCTAGAAAGCCTTCCAAAATAAAAGTGGATTTATGAAGTGTGTGAATTATAATAATCAAATGGTGGTAAATGTGGAATTTTCCACCATTTTTATATTACAAATCCTAAGATTATAATAAGAGGATTTAAAGGATTAACCTTCATTTGAATATTTCCTATAAGCCTGGGCCATTTTTAGGTCATTTCTGTTTTTGGCAAATGCAGGTCCATTATAGCATCCGGCAAAAGCATCCCAATTTTTTCTCTTAGATGTTTGAGGCAACCGTTTTTTCGAATATACCTTCCAAATGCGCTGAGGTGATCTCTCACGGAAGTTCCTCTGGATTTAAAACGTATCGTCTGCATGATGAATAATTTTTTAACCAAAAAAAAAATTAACTTAAAAATAAATTATTCTAGGGTAAAAACCTATCATTCAGACATCCACCTTGTTTATTGGTCTTTGATTACATTGGATCTGTTCCCGAATTTAGAGTCATTTTTGGATTGTTCTCCAGGTTTGGATTCCTGACTTTTTGGTTGATCCGTTTTCTGCTCAAGTGGTTTTTCCTGAACAACCTGCTGTCTTTCTCTTCTTTGACCCGTTGGCCCGGATTTATCAGTATTCACCGGCTTAGGTCTTTCATTCCTAGGTCTTTCATTAAACCTCTTATTTGATTTTGGTTTCTGTTTGTTGAAATTTCCTCTTGGTTTTGAATCTCCTGACTTCTTATAATCCGGCCCTGCTTCAAAGCCTTGGGGTAGAGGCAGCTTTTGAATTTCCATACCAATCAGGTTTTCTATATTGGCAAACTTATACTGGTCCTTTTCATTGATAAAGGTAATCGCCTCTCCTTTGCTATCTGCCCTCGCAGTCCTCCCAACTCTGTGAACATAATCTTCCGGATCATTAGGCGTGTCAAAATTTATGACCAACTCGATTCCTACTACATCAATTCCTCTTGAAATAATGTCCGTTCCCACCAATATTTTCAAAGACCTGTTCTTGAATCTTGACATTATCTGTTCTCTCTCAACCTGCTCAAGATCAGAATGAAAAGCTTCAATTTCAAAATCCTTTTTCAGCACTTTATACAAGCTTTTCACCTTGTCTTTGGTGGAGGCAAATATGATCACTGCCTCATAATCTTTTTGATGAAGGATATTTTTTACAAGCTCCTCCTTTTGGGATGTATATACAAGATATGCGGACTGTGTAACCCCTTCGACTGTTTTGCCTAAGGCGATACTGATTTCCTCAGGATTCTGTAAAATCTGTTTTGAAAACTGCCTGATTTTAGGTGGCATGGTTGCTGAAAAAAGAATGGTCTGCCTTTTCTTAGGCAAATAGTTGATGATTTTTAGAATGTCTTCCGAAAAACCCATATCCAACATCCGGTCCGCCTCATCCAAAATTAAGTGTTCCAAACTTTCCAGATTGATTTTCCCTCCTGCAAGCAAGGCAATCAACCTACCGGGTGTGGCCACAATAATTTCGGCACCTTCTTCAAGAGCTCTTTTCTGTTGTTCCCAGACGATGCCGTCTCCACCACCGTAGATGGGTATAGCACTGATTCCTAAAAAATAGGCAAATCCCTGGATCTGTTGATCTATTTGGATGGCCAACTCTCTGGTTGGAGCGAGGATCAATGTATTCAGCTTGGATCCACCCTCTTTAGCGATTCTGTTCAATATTGGCAAAACAAAAGCTGCTGTCTTTCCTGTACCTGTTTGTGCGCATGCGATCAGGTCCTTACCGTTCATGATCACCGGAATGGCTAATTCCTGGATTGGTGTGGGTTTTTCAAAACCCATTGCATCCAAACCTTCTTTAAGTTCGGATTCAAAATTAAAACTATTAAAATTCAATGTTGACATTGTTTAGGTGTAAATATACGCCCAGGCAATCAAAACAAACTGCAAAGGCAATCTTAGAAATAAGGCCCAACGCGGAATGCCTTTGGCGCCTTTTTGATACATGTAAATATTGGCAGGAAATACAGCCAAAAGAAGTAAAATCAAACCAAAAGCCGAAATGGATCGGGTATGATCGAACAACAATCCTATTCCAAAAAGAATTTCAAATGCTCCTGACAGGTAATTCAGTGTTTTAGGATAAGGTAAATAAGGAGGTATGATTCTCAGATACATTTTAGGTTTTACAAAATGTAAAGACCCGGCGAATATGTAAATCCCACTCATCAAGTAAAGAAAAAATAGGTACATCGGGAAATTGTGTAGAATTAAGCTTCAATCCTTATATTTAACCAAATGTATCATTTAGGGTTCATAATACAAAATAGTAAAGGATTGATGGTATAATGAACTTCTTATCTGCAGGTTGATCTGGAATAAATTATTTAAAAATGCGAGTTTTATATTCGGCTGCAATTTTAATCAGTTGTTTTCTGATAAAAAGTCAAATGGTTTTGGCCCAGCAACACAATATCACAGGTTCTGTGAAAAACGGTCTCACAGGAGAAATGATCAACGGTGCAGCTGTCTCTTTAAAAGAAACTGCCTTTTCAGCAATTTCCGCCAATGGCGGACAATTTCAAATTGAAAAAGTTTATGAGGATAAATTCGTATTGAACATTAAAGTTGATGGATTTCAATCCTACCAATCCCGGATCAATGTGCGGAAAGAAATTAACCTCGGCGTGATTACCCTGTATCCCTTAGGTTATGATAATCAACTAGGGGCACTTCAAAAAACTATCAGGGCCACCAATATTGCGGAGATGTTTGTAAACAGACCTAATTTACTAGGAGGGAATGCAGTTTATGGGATTCCCCCGGAACCCAAAAGATTGATCGGTAATTTTTATCTGGACAATAAGTGGAACAAAGCTTCTATTCTCCTCTACAAAAACCGGGAAATCGTCGAAGGTTACTTTGTCAGGTATAACATCAGTACCAATATTTTTGAGGTAAGACCGGAAGATTCCGAAGAGGTCAGTACCATACCAGGTCTGCGAGTTCAAAACATCGTGTGGATAGATTCTGAGCATAGAGTTCCCCGGTATTTTGTAAACGGAATGGATTTTAAGGAAGACGGTTCTCCTATACTTGGTTTTTTTGAAGTACTCGTTGATGGTGAAAAACCATTATTAAGAAGAACGAAAGCTACAATCAAAGAATCCAATTACAATCAGGCCTTAATGATCGGTGACAGAGACGATCAGATTTTAAAAAGAAATACCTATTACTATATTCAGGATTCTGAAATCATTGAAATTCCAAAAAAGAAAAAGAAATTTTTTGCTCTTTTTGGAGGAAAATCCGAGGAAATAAAAAAATTTGCAGGAGATAACCGAGTCAATTTAAAAGATCCTTCGGGTATGTTTGTCCTTTTTTCTCAATACAACAGCTTATTTGCCGGCTTTGAACCTATCAACCCAAAATTAACAGATCTTCCTTACTGAAATATGAAAAAAATACGCCTCTTTATCTGCCTCTGCCTGTGCAGTACCATTAGTATGGGCCAAAACCACTCAAAAACCACCTTTACATGGAAAACATTGGATGGCGATTACCGGTAAACCATTGGCAGCTACTGCTGGTGCAATGATTTTTCAAAAAGGTGGAAATGCAGTGGATGCTGCCTGCGCCATGCTTGCTGCCACTTGTACGATGTGGGATGTTTTGAATTGGGGCGGGGAAACCCAGGCCCTGATTTTTCATCCCACTACCAAGAGAGTCATCGCCATCAACGCAATGGGTGTTGCGCCAACAGGTGCGACACCGGATTTCTACAAGGAGAAGAATATGGAATATCCTCCGGAATATGGCCCTTTGGCAGCAACAACTCCCGGTACTCCGGGTGGGTTGATGACAATGTTGGCGGAATATGGCACATTGAGCCTAGAGGAAGTTCTCGCTCCCGCTATGGAAATGGCAAAAGGCTATCCCATATAAGCACAAACCGCCAATATGATTGAAAACAGTAAGGACAGGATAAAGGAGTGGCCTTATTCTAAGAAAGTGTTTTTGCCCCATTTAGGGGAGGAACGAGAAACCCCTAAGCCAGGGGAAGTTTTTGTGCAGGAAGATTTATACCAAACACTGAAGAAATTGGTTGATTCTGGTTGATTCCGAAAAAGCTGCCTTAGCCAATGGTAAAAATAGGAAAGAGGCGATATATGAAGATTATGGAATTGCATGGTAGTTAATGAGATGAAAAGGATTTAATATTCAATTTCAAATTCTCCGAAGTGGTTCATAAATTAAGTTATCCCATAAGCTGATTCGGCTTGACTTCGATAATTATATGATCTATCACTAGCAGACTAATTACTTCGGGCTTCCCTCCTTTTCTCAAAATTAACACAAAGAAGAAAGCCGATTTTAACCAAATTAAAACCTGAATTACCAATGTAGATGTATTTCTTTCCTACTCTTCCGCATAAAACCTATATTTGCCCCTTCAAAAAAATCCAGTAACAGACATGAATAATTTTATCGAAGAATTAAGGTGGAGAGGAATGCTCCAGGATATGACACCGGAAATCGAAGACCACCTGAATAAAGGAACGGCTGCGGCATATCTTGGCTTTGATCCCACTGCCGATTCTTTGCATATCGGCCATTTGGTTGGTGTGATGACTTTGCTGCATTTCCAGCGGGCAGGACATAAACCCATTGCATTGGTGGGTGGGGCAACAGGAATGATCGGTGACCCAAGTTTTAAGTCTGCGGAAAGAAATTTATTGGATAAGGAAACTCTTGACCTTAATGTTGCCTCGATCAAGGAGCAGCTGGGAAAATTCCTGGATTTTTCAGGTAGTTCGGATAATCAGGCCGAACTTGTCAATAATTATGATTGGATGAGCCAATTTTCATTTTTGGAATTTATAAGAGAAGTAGGAAAACACATCACCGTAAACTATATGATGTCAAAGGATTCTGTCAAAAGAAGACTTGAGGACGGCCATGGTTTATCCTTTACCGAATTCACCTATCAGCTGATCCAGGGATATGATTTTTTCCACCTTTGGAAAAACCATGGTGTCACCGTTCAGCTTGGCGGATCTGATCAATGGGGAAATATTGTCACCGGCACGGAAATGATCCGAAAAATGGGTGGAGGAAGTGCCTTTGCTTTGACTGTTCCATTGATCACCAAAGCTGATGGCAGTAAATTCGGCAAAACCGAAAGCGGTTCTGTTTGGTTGGATTCCGAAAAGACATCTCCTTATGCATTTTATCAATTCTGGTTGAATGTTTCGGATGATGATGCTTCCAAATATATCCGGATTTTCACCACGCTTGATCAATCCACACTTGAAACGCTGGAAAAAAATCATACTGAAGCTCCTCATTTAAGGTTGCTTCAAAAGGAAATAGCAAAAGCCATTACGATTATGGTGCATAGCGAAAAGGATTATGAAATGGCGTTAAAAGCTTCAGAAATCCTTTTTGGAAAATCTTCCACAGCCGATTTGGTTGCTTTGGACGAGCGGACTTTTCTTCAGGTTTTCGAGGGTGTTCCCCAAGTTATAATCAATCGTGCTGAATTCGATGAAATAAACAGTACTGTTGATCTACTCAGTGAGAAATCCAAAGGAATAATTTTCCCTTCCAAAGGGGAAGCCCGCAAGATGATTCAGGGCGGAGGAGTCAGTATCAATAAAGAAAAAGTATCCGATCCCAACGGTAGTGTGAAGTTTACCTTGCTACAGAACAAATATTTTTTGGTTCAAAAAGGCAAAAAAAATTATTTCATTATTGAAGTTAAATAGCCAAAAGCCCAATTAACCCTTAGGATTTGTAGAAAGAATCAAAACAAGTATCCTTTTTGTACCTTGGTTTGATTAAAAGAATCTACTCAAAATACCTTAACATGAAAAATTCTTCTTTTTTCCTCAGTTTAGGCGGGTTTATTTTAATGTTGACAGCTTTGTCATGTGTAAAGGATAGTGAAGAAGACAGGCAACTTGTTGCGGCAGAAATTGAATCCGTTATTGAAAAGCTTCACAAAAGTTTTTTTGAATTTGAGGTGTTGGGAGGTCCCGAATCACAGATATTTCAGATTGAAAACAGTGGAATGAACGGTATTTATGGTTTGACAAGAGATACCGATAATCTTGGCGATGATGATCAGAATCTTTTTGATTGCATTCAGAACACAAATCCAAGTGTTTTCCAACTATTGAGACTTCAGACTGCTACAAATTCTTTCAGCGACTGTAGGGCAGCCGTTACTCCAGTATATATCGAGGAAGTGGCAGCTGCGATAAGCATTAAAGAACAACTAAGGGTTGAACTTTTCGCTCAATTCTATGCCGGTCAGATTTCAGCTGAAGAAGTGGAACTTCAGCTCGCAACTTTAAAAAGTGAAATCAAATCCGAGGTATTGGAAATCAAAAACAAGTACAGCGCTGAATTTAGGAATTGTTTAAATATTTATATCAGAGACATTAATTCCGCGATCAACAGAGATCAATGGGTGATTTTTAAGGATTGTGTATAGATATTTAGATATACGGCTGTCTGCTCTTTCCTTGAACGGGAATTATAGAAGCGACTGCGATCTTTGTCGCAATCGATATCAGGATCCAGCCATTTTTCTTAAAAAAACAAATGCTACTGGCAGAATTCCTCTTTGATAAAATTTTTGATCCGGATTATTTTCTTCTCATTTTCAATTCATTGGACATTTATGAATGTCGGCCCGCCTGTTTATGACCGAGGTTTAATATATTTGAATAATATTCGAAAATCAAAGAACCATGGGTGCGCAGGAAAGACAACAAAAGGAAAAACTTATTCTGGAATCTGCAATACAACTTTTTACATCAAAAGGATATCATTCTACAAAAATGGATGATGTAGCAAAAGGGGCAAAAATCAGCAAGGGTCTTACCTATTTTTATTTCAAAAATAAAGAGGATCTATATATGGCTGTTACCAAGAAAGCATTTGACGAGCTGAAAGATGTGTTCAGAGAAATAATCAAAGCTAAAGGTAAATCAGGTCTAGATATGCTTACTGATCTGGCAAATAATTACATCATTTTCAGCCAAAACAACAGAATGTATTACGAAGCCATTCTGAATTTTATGGGAATCATGAACCTGTATAACAATCAAGATTTGAAGGCCAAGATAGATCCATTGATTCTGGATAGCGTTCATTTCCAAAAACTCCTTGAAATTCATCATGACTGCGCAAAAATCGGGATTCAGATGGTGACGCAGGGAATCAAAGACGGAAGTATCCGACCCGAACTGCAGCATGAAATCACTTTTTATACAGTATGGAGTATGTTGATCGGATATGAAAGGTTGATCGGGCCGATAAAATATGAAGGGAAGGAAGTTAAAATCCAAATCGACAACTGGAAACCCGGATTTATCAAGATGCTTCATGACATGCTGAAAGGATCCATTCAGGCACAGCGGCCGCAGATTGTTCAGGGAAGTCTTTTTTAATGGTTCCGGATAAAGTCTTAATTCATTAATTTTCTTGATGTTGTGAGTTTTGATACCTGAAAATTGGATTCTGACATTGTTGCCTGAGCAATCAAACTTTTGAATTGCTTACCTTTGTACCATGCAAAGCAATATTTCATCCCCCAACAATATTTATTTAAAGAACCTATCCATTCCTGCCTTCAATGAAATGCAGTTGGAGGTTATAGAAACTGCTTCCAAAACAGATCATCTGATGCTTTTGGCACCTACAGGATCCGGAAAAACCCTGGCTTTTTTAATTCCCCTTGTGAATATGCTTAGGCAGGATATTGCCGGTGTTCAGGCTATGATCATAGCTCCGTCAAGAGAATTGTCCCTTCAGATTGAGCAGGTCTTCAAAGGAATGAAGACTTCCTTTAAAGTAAGCTGTTGCTATGGGGGACATTCCGTTAAAATAGAACAAAACAGCTTAAATGAAGCTCCTGCCGTCATTATCGGAACTCCCGGCAGATTGGCTGATCATATTCTCCGTCGCTCATTTGATCCCTGCGGTATTGATCTGGTGGTTTTGGATGAATTTGATAAATCCCTGCAATTCGGTTTTCATGATCAGTTGAAAACTATTTTTAATGCCTTCCATGGTAATCAGCGTCACCTGCTTACTTCTGCCACCAAACTTGCCAGGTTTCCGGATTTTCTGCCTTTTTCCCAACCCCAGACGCTTGATTTTCTTAAAGACGAGGTGGATTCCAAGCTGGAACTGAAACTTGTCAAAACCTCGAGTATCGAAAAAGCCGAAACGCTGATGCGGCTTGTCGCTCAATTTGACAATGAAGCCTGCCTTGTTTTCTGTAATCACCGTGATGCTGTAGACAGGATCAGTATGTTGCTGACCGATCATGAGTTCGAACATGGAATTCTCCATGGCGGTATGGAGCAGATCGACCGTGAGAAGAATCTAATCAAATTCAGAGGCGGAGCCCATAATTTGTTGATTGCTACAGATTTGGCTTCCAGAGGTTTGGATATCCCCGAAATCAAACATGTGGTACATTATCAGTTGCCTCCCAAGGAGGATGCTTTTATCCATCGCAACGGGCGTACAGCCCGGATGCACGCCGAAGGACAGGGATATCTGATTTTGGCAAATGATGAAACTTTGCCTGATTACATTGAAAAAACCGTCGAAGAAGTATCAGTCGACCGGGAACTGGTTCTTCCTCCCCCACCCGCTTTTTCCTGTCTGTATTTCAGTGCGGGAAAACGGGATAAAATCAGCAAAGGCGACATTGTTGGTTTATTGACAAAAAAAGGTGGCCTGGACAGTGAAGATATCGGTTTGATTACGATTCTTGACTTTGCCTCGTATGTTTCTGTAAAAAGGGAAAAGGTGAATAAAGCGCTTGCCAAAATCAAAAACGAAAAACTCAAAAAGACAAAGGTTAAAGTGGAGGTTGCCAATTAAGGTTGCCTCATATCCTATTCTTTTATATTTGTCTTAGCGCATAAATTCTTTTATATCACTTTAAGCGCATATTCTTGATTATATCACTTTAAGCGCATATTCTTGATTATATCAATTAAAGCGCATATTTTAGGGGAAAAGTAAGAAATGACAAGTATCATCACAGGAGATATCATCAATTCAAGAGCGGTAGAAACCCATTTATGGCTCAAGGAGCTCAAAGCTGTGTTAAACAGATATGGGTCAGAACCCATTTCCTGGGAAATATTCAGAGGGGATAGTCTTCAATTGGAAATCGTACCTCAAAGTGCACTGGAAGTAATATTACTCCTAAAGGCTACAATCAAGCAATTCAAGGAACTGGATATCCGGATGGCAATCGGAATAGGGGAAAAAACATTTGAAGCAGGAAAAATCACCGAATCCAACGGCCCTGCTTTTGTCAATTCAGGAGAATGCTTTGAACAGCTCAAGAAAAATACCATCGGAATCAAATCAACAGACGAATCCTTTAATGACCAAATGAATTTGATGCTGGAACTGGCTTCTCTCACAATGGACGGATGGACTCCCACCTCGGCCACGATCATCAAAACGGCATTGGAAAACCCAAAAGCTGACCAAAAAAAATTAGCGGAAATATTAAACATCAAACAGAGTAATATCAGCAGAGGACTGAAGCGTGCAGGTTATGATGAAATGC
>JBGTDA010000238.1:0-13265 GCA_041748555.1 Rhodonellum sp. | reverse complement strand
ATAACCCATTGCGGCAGAGACATAGACAACCTATTTAGGTTGTCTAATATCCGATAAAAAAACCGACAAAACAAACATTTTGTCGGTTTTTTGGCATTTTTTCAATTAGACGGGGTAAAAGGTAGCGGAGTTAGGGTTTAAACAGAATTTAAACAGAATTTAGGTAATTCGCTCACCCGGAGGGTGTCAGTTCAACATGGGCTTCCAGCAATATGGGTTTTTGAAAGTGTTTTAAGCAGATTACCTTTAATCATCAACAGGATAAAGGCTGAGCTGAAGTTTATCAAATTCCCATACTGCATAAGCCTTTACTCGTTAGCGGGCATTGGAGAAAAACAAATACTTCCAAAAAAAGACCTGTCCCAAACGAAACATTTTTTTCGGACTTATAAACTAAAATTAAATATCAGACAATCAATTAATTACAATAGTTAAGTAATGAAGTTCGGTAAATATTTTTTACACTTCAATAAATATTTGTTGTTTATAAATAAATATTTATTATTTTTGTCATATCAATTTTAAATTTCATCAAATATGTCAAAAACAAACAACTTCGTATTTTGGACCTTATATATTGTGGCTTGGCTCATTTTTGTCGGCTTGTCCATTGAAGCAGGAGGCGTAATAGTAAATTTCTTTTTCAGTTTGTATAACCCTGAATTTGTACCAAATCTTTATCAAAAATTGGACTTAACTGAAATGTATCAAGACAGCAAATGGGCTTTCCTTGGAATCTATAGTTTTATTCTATCCATCTCAATTTTAAAAGCAGTCCTATTTTACATAGTTATCAGACTAATGCATAAAATGGATATATCAAAACCCTTCAACAGTTTTGTTTCGAGACAGATTTCACTAATTAGTTATTTCACCCTTTCAATTGGACTTTTAAGTTACATTGCCAGACAGTTAGCTAAAAATTTAATGCATCACGGTTATGTTACCAACAACTTGAACCAATTTTGGGCAGACAGTCAAGCATTTATTTTAATGGGAGCTGTAATCTATATTATTGCGACTATTTTCAAAAAAGGAGTAGATATTCAAAACGAAAACGATTTAACTGTTTAAGCTATGCCAATCATTGTAAACCTAGATGTGATGATGGCAAAGCGAAAAATGTCGCTTAATGAACTATCGGATAAAGTAGGGCTAACCCTTTCAAATCTTTCCATTTTAAAAACAGGAAAAGCTAAAGCCATTCGCTTTAGCACTTTAGAAGCCATTTGTAAAGTTTTAGACTGCCAGCCTGCTGACATTCTTGAATATATTGAAGAAACCGAAAATTAAACCACTTATGAAAACAATATTTATAACATTCGCTTTATTACTGTTCTCATTTTGCTTAAAAGCACAGAATGACGAAAATATTACCATTGGCAAAAAGGAAGTCATTACTTCCAAAGTTTTAAATGAAAACAGGTCACTTTGGGTTTATACGCCAAACTTTACTTCTCAAAATCCAGACCTTGACAAGCGATACCCTGTCTTGTACTTATTAGATGGTAGTGCACATTTCTATTCGACTGTTGGTATTATTCAGCAACATAGTCAAGCCAACGGAAATGGCACGTTGCCTGAAATGATTGTGGTTGCCATTGAAAACACAAATAGAATAAGAGATTTTGTTCCATCTAATGATTTAGACAAGCCAAATCCCTTTATAGACTTTCTGGCAACCGAATTAATACCACACATAGACACGAATTATAAAACTGCACCATATAAAATGTTGGTTGGTCATTCATTAGGCGGACTTACAGTTATTGATATTCTCACTAATTTTCCTAAACTATTTAATGCCCACATCGCTATTGACCCAAGTATGTGGTACGACAACGAAAAGTATTTAATCAGTACTATTGCTAAACTTCCAAAACAAAATATGAATGGCAAACGACTTTTCATAGGAACAGCCAATACCCTACCCAAGGGAGTGGAACTTTCACAACTCAAAAATTACAAGTCCTTGGAAACCCAACATATTCGTTCCATTTTTAAGTTGGATGAATTTTTGAATTCTAATACTAATGGGTTACTCTATTGCTCAGAATATTACGAAAAAGAAAGTCATAATACCCAATGGTATTTTTAAAGCAACATTTAAAAACAGGTAGCACAATAGAATTCAAGAAAGTTAAATTGGACAGAAAACAACTTAACGAACTAAAAAACAACGACCCGCTAACATTGTGTATAAGCAATAGCGGTTTCTGTGCCAAATCGAAAGTTATCGCTTTTAGCTATCTTTGTGCTTAACGGAACAGGCAGTGCTTCTAAACCCGCACTACGCTTATACTTGACGCTTGTGCAACATTTAAAAAGATTTTAACTAAAAATTATACCAGGCTAAAATGAAAGCAGATTTTTTCCAAAATATCTATCATCATCCACTTATTAAAAAAGATGATTTAAAAAAGATTATAGATGCACATCAAAAAATTAATTTTTCAAAAGGCTACTTGTTTTTAGAAAGTGGAAAAATGGCAAATGAATATTATTTGATTGAAAATGGCTTATTAAGAGTTTTTGTTCACGACTATAACGGAAATGAAATCACAACGGACTTTCACAGCACAGAAGAAATATCAATTGAAGTTTCTTCTTTATTTCAAAGAATACCAACAAAAGAAAATATATCTGCGCTTACAAATGGAAAAGCCTGGAAAATTGAATTTGAAACATTTCAAGAATTATTTCACGAAATAGAGAGTTTTCGTGAATGGGGACGAGCCTGGATGTCACAACAACTCTTTATTTCAAAACAACGTTCTATCGATATGCTTACAAAAAGTGCAACAGAAAGATACCTGAAGTTAATAAATGAGAAACCTGAAATTATCCAGCAAGCACCATTAAAACATATTGCATCGTATTTAGGCATAACGGATACTTCATTGAGCCGAATAAGAAAAGAAATTCTTTTTAATTGGTAATTCCTGTCATATGACAAGAATATTCTGAATTCAAGTAGTTAATTTTGTTTAGTATAATCATAAAACAAAGAAAGATGAAATCTAAAAATCCAGCAGTTTGGTTCGAAATTTATGTTGACGACCTTGAAAGAGCAAAGAAATTCTATGAAAGTGTACTTGGACTAAAATTAAGTGAACTACCAACCCCAAATGAAGTTCAAGATGAAATGAAAATGTTAGCCTTCCCAATGGAAATGGAGCAAGATGGAGCAAGTGGAGCATTAGTGAAAATGAATGGATTTGAGGCAGGAGGAAATTCTACAATAGTCTATTTTAGAAGTGAAGATTGTGCTATCGAGGAAGGAAAAATAGAAAATGCGGGAGGAAAAGTATTTAAATCAAAACAATCGCTTGGCGAATATGGATTTATGATTTTAGCCTCTGACACCGAAGGAAATATGTTTGGTGTTCATTCCCAGAACTAAAAAAAAACGAAAATGACGTTGTACAATAACGTATATAGCTCATTAGTTGTAATCTAAAATTTAAAAATTCGGCTTATACTTAACCGAAAAAATACTATCTTTTTTTACACGTTAAGAGCCATATACGAGACGTTACGTGCAACCTTAACCTACCGACAGTATCAATCGATCAGAAAAGTTTTTATCTAACCTATCAAAATAAATTTTTTAAAATTCTTGCATTTGTGCGGACAAATATTTTATCTTAGCCACTAAGATAATTATTCAATGAGCAAAAAACCAGACAGCAATATTATTCAACAATTCAGGACCGCAAGCCGACAATATTCAGACGCTTCCATCTTTATGCATGAAGCAATTGCCCGTAAAGCAGGACTTTCAGGTGCTGACCACAAATATTTAGGACTTATTCTTCAATACAAAGAATTAACGGCAGGCGACCTCTCAAAACTAACAGGTTTAACAACAGGGGCAGTAACAGGCTTAATAGACCGTTTGGAAAAAAAAAGCTTCTAAAAAGGCGGTTTACCGAAGACGACAGACGAAAAGTGATCATTGTCCCAAATGTTGAAAACAGTATGAAACTTATGAAACCGCTTTTTAATGAATTGCAACAGAAAACCGCAAATCTTATTGCAACTTTTTCTATTGAAGAAATACAGGCAATCGAACGATACTTTGTAGAAGCATCGGCAATAATGAAAGAAACCACTGACAACTTCAATAATAACTAAAATGGGGAAAATGGAAAATATAACATCAAATTACCTGACAAGAGCCGAAATATGGTTATGTATAACAACGCTCATTTATTTTTTAATGAACGGGGCACAAATTTTTGAAACACTCGTATTCGTACCAAAGTGGGTAGCTTTCCCAGCAGACAACTTCAAACTATTATTGGACGGAAAAGGAGCAAGTTTGAAATTTTTTTGGATAATATTCCATTCCTTACACGAGATTACTTTCATACTTGCAATTATTTTCTGTTGGAAAATTGCCCCTGTAAGAAATTGGCTTTTAGTTTTGTTTGCCATTCATTTTGCTGTTAGGGTTTGGACGATTTCTTACTTTGCCTCTCACATTATTTACTTTCAAAAAGTAGCGGAAAATCCTTCGCTTGCAGAAGACCTGATAAGCCGAACTTCACTTTGGCAGACACTCAACTATATAAGAGTGGCTATCTTTATCTCAGTTTCCATAGGACTTACTCCTTTATGTATAAAATTGTTCAACTTACGACAATAATAAATGACAAGAAAGGCAGCACATAATAACGTAATAAACGCCATTGAAAAAAACGGCGTTTATAGGTATCCATCCGGTGTCAGTATCGAGTTTTTCGGGCAGGTTTCCCCTGATTCCATTTAAGGGCTCCTGTAATGTTGGCGCTGTCAAGTTCAACGCGGTACTTTATGTACCAAGAGCCCACCGATATGCGTTTCGGCATCAATTCCCTTGCGGGCCTGGTCCGCAAAAGGCTGGGCTTTGACCCGATGAACGGGGATGTGTTTGTTTTTATCGGGAAGCGGTCCAATCAGATACGCATACTTCAGTGGGACCGTGACGGTTTTGCCCTGTACATCAAAAAGCTGGAAAAGGGCACTTTTGAACGCCCTGAACTGGCGGGAAACGCGGTCACAAGCCACCGACTGGGACTGCTCCTACAGGGGATAAGGCTCGGGTCGGTGAGCTACAGAAAGCGCTACGAGCACTTAAAAAGAGCATGAAAACAATACGTATTTAAAGGTAAAAATATGCCTTTAAATACCTTTAGCGCCACTTTTTTTTGTATATTTATGTCATGGAAAACAGGGCGGCAGACTATAAAAAACTTTATGAGGATGCCCTGTTGACCGTGTCCGAAAAGGATAACATCATCTCGGACATGCAGTTCGAACTCGACAAGCTCCGCAAATATATTTTCGGGTTCAAAAGCGAGAAAAGGAAGGGTGATGCCGGCGTGGACCAGCTGGGACTTTTTGAACTTGGCACCACCAAAGCGGTAAAGGAAGAGCTGTCCGAATCTGTTGAGGTTCCGGAAAAGCCCAAGCCGAAGAAAAGAGCCAAAGGAACAGGACGCATGTCTCTCCCCGAGGAACTCAAAAGAGAAGAAGTGGTGATAGAGCCGTCTGAATCTACCGAAGGCTGCACAAGAATAGGGGAAGAAGTGACAGAAGTTCTTGAAGTTGTACCTGCATCATTCTAGTGAAGCGCTATATCCGCCCAAAATATGCCAGATCTAACGGTGAAAGCATCATCATCGGGACACTTCCTGACAGGGTGATAGAAAAAGGCATCCCCTCCGAATCTGTGATCGCCCAGATGACGGTAGACAAATATGTCTACGGCATGCCGCTCCACAGACAGATAGACAAATACAGCAAAATGGGGGTACGTATCCCCGCCTCAAGTGCCTCTGATTGGATAATGCGGGGCTGGGAACACCTCAGCCCCCTCTGGGAACTGCTGAGGTTGATCATAATCAACCAAAAATATCTCCAGGTTGATGAGACCCCCATAAAGGTACTGGACAGGGACCAAAAAAAAGGTATCCACCAGGGCTACATGTGGCTGTACCATGCCCCCGTGGACAGGCTTGTGCTGTTCGATTACAGAAAAGGGCGGGACCAATCCGGCCCCAAAGAGATGCTTTCCGATTTTAAGGGCATCATCCAGACGGATGGTTATGCCGTCTATGAGTCCCTCTACGGGGACCATCCGGATATCCATCTGACTTTTTGTATAGCCTGCCCCGATTCTTTCGGGGGCCCATGCCCGCAGAAAATTCATAGAAGCGGTAAAGGATGATGAAATACAGGCCAATTATGTGCTGGACGAAATCGGCAAGCTGTACCTTCTCGAACAGAAGATGAGGGATGAAGCCATGGACTGGGAACAACGGACACAGTTAAGGAAAGAACATGCAGAGCCTGTCCTACAGGAGCTGGGCAAATGGCTGGAAAAAAACCAGTACAGCTACAGGCCTGGAAGCCCGATGGGTAAAGCAATCGCATACGCACATAAAAGATGGACAGGTTTGGGCGCCTACGTTCTCCATGGCCAAATGGAAATTGACAACAACCTTGTAGAAAATGCGGTAAGACCCCTGGCTGTCGGCCGGAAAGCCTACCTGTTTGCAGGATCCCATGAGGCGGCAAAAATGACTGCAGCAATGTACTCCTTTATGGCCAGCTGCAAAAAGAACAAAATCAATGAATTTGATTGGCTCAAGGATGTCTTCGAAAGAATCCATGAACACAAGAGAAAAGACCTTTACCAACTTCTGCCCTCTAACTGGGAAGAATACCGGTCTAAATAATATAAATGATCAATCCCCGACACGTGGATTATCGGAGGGATACAAACAAAAAGCAGAAGTGGCCTTAACAGAACTCAAAGCCACCCAAGCCCAGCTCATCCAGCAGGAAAAACTTGCTTCCCTCGGACAGCTTACCGCAGGGATAGCCCATGAGATCAAGAACCCTTTGAATTTTGTCACCAACTTTTCTGAAGTGAGCATAGAACTGATCGAGGAGGCTTTAGAAGAAAGAAACAAGAACCAAGGAGTAAGAGACGAGAATTTGGTCAATCAAATCCTTCAGGATGTCAAAGACAACCTGGAAAAAATCCATGAGCACGATACCCGTGCCAATGGAATTGTGAATTCAATGTTGCAACATTCCCGGGGTGGCTCCGGTAAGCCGCAGCCTACAGATTTAAATGGTTTGGTCAAAGAATACGTCAACCTGTGTTTCCACGGAATGCGCGCGGGAAAAAATCCCATCAATGTTGACATCCAACTGTGTTTGGATGCAGAACCGGGCATGGTACCGCTGATCAAAGAGGATTTTTCGCGGGTGGTGATCAATCTCTGCCACAATGCATTTGACACAATGCGCCTGAGGACCCTCCAAGGTTTCGAAACCATTGGAGGGTTGGAAGATTACCGGCCCAAATTGACGGTTCGTACAACATCCGGAGGGGACACCATCACCCTTGAAATCGAAGACAACGGGCTTGGGATTCCAGAGGACATCAAAGACAAAATCCTGCAGCCTTTCTTTACCACAAAAAAAGGGACGGAAGGTACCGGGCTAGGATTAAGCATCACCAATGATATCATTAAAGCGCATGGAGGGGAACTGATCATAAATTCCAATGAAGGAAATGGCAGTGAGTTTATCATTGTTTTACCCATTTCTATATGCTAAGACATTTGAAATGGACCTGCCGAGTTTAATATCACAGATTACAACCGGCTTAACGATCAATAAAGGGATCGTACTTTTATTCCGTGAAAGTCACTGGCTTGTCGGTCTTCCACAGGTGCCGGCTGGATCAGGGCAATTTTCTTTCTTGTAGCAGTATTGATGACTGAAAATCCCGGAGTTTCACCTGTGGCTACGTGGGCGGCTCCACTGCGGGGATTTGGACCACGCAAAGTTATAAATGCATATTTGCCATCCGGTGAAAAATCCAGAATATCGGGGCTGCTGCCAACATCATTCAGATTATGTACAATTTTATCGGTATTGGTGTTGATCACTATTCCGTTGTCACTACCACGGTTTACCTGCCATAGCCACGGCCCGCGAGGACTTATACGAGCACCATGTGCGTCCACACCCCGGGTATCACTGCTTGATTTTATCAGAGTGTGATCGGAAGTATCAAAAACATACCACTCACCGCTTTGCGCAGGCGGGTTGTTTGGATCGCCGGGATCACCCCAATTGGCATACATTTTACGACCATCGCGACTAAGTGCCAGTCCGCAATTGGCCTTTACCTGATCGCGGGAGAATGCCTTTACAATTTTAGGTTCCCCTGATTTAACATCCACCACCACAAGGCCGCCGGCTCCCGGTCCAAGTGTAACGTATGCATACCTACCGTCAGCTGTATAAGTATGACAAACCGGTGCTGATACATTCATTCCCAAAGCACCGCCACCACCACCTGTGACGCCTGTAAATTTTTCGATCCATTCCGGGTCTTCCAGCAAATTGAGTTCACGGCCAATGGCAAAGCTTTCGTTTTTGAGGTCAACTGTAATTTCAGTGAATGTGACGGTGCCGATATTGGCCACCCAGATTGATTTGTCGTCAGGAGAAAAACTTGCCATATGGGCACCCGCTCCCGTAGCGATGATTTCAATTACTTTCCGGTCCTCCGTCCGGATAATTGCCACATTCCCGGAAGCAGGTGAAGCCACGACAGCATATTCATGGGTTGAGTTAAACTCAATCATATGAGGCATGGTAACCTGTTGCGAAATTTCGCCGGAAGAAATCAATGCAGGAAAATCGATCACCGCTGTTTCATCAAGAGCGGAATTGAATATGTGAATCCTGCTAAGGTCTGTACCCTGATCAAGAGCCCAAACTTCATAATCTTTTGCTTTTGGCGAGACGGGATTTTTTATACCGTGAAGATCAGCATGCATCAGAAATTCGCATCCCTGAAATATCACAGCTACTATGAAAACAGATAGTATTCGATATCCGAATTTTTGTTGATTGATAAATTTTCTCATGATTTGAATCAATTAGAGTGAAAAATATATTGAAAAAGAAAACATCTATTTGTATTGAATAAATATAATAAAAATATCAAATAAGCAAAACTTTATTACTATTTGAATTACAAAATTGACCACATTAAATACTGATCATTCCTTGGAAAAAGCGCTCCGTGCGATGTTGATAAATATAATGGGAGTACTGAATGCGTTTGCACTTCCTTTCGGTTTATCACCCCGTTAATCCCACACCATTGGATGCCCTTTTGGGCAATTTGATCCATCCCTGTTTTTTTGTTTAAAAAGAAACACTATTATTATAAGTGATTTAAAATTAAACCGTTAAAGTTCAGGTTAATGATCCAAAGTAAACCGATTAAGTGGAAGACAATTTTTTCATTAAGGTCTATTTTATTCACCGTCATCGGGGTGTTTTTTGCAGTCATCGGTCTACAGGGTTTTATGGTTCCCAATAATTTTCTGGATGGCGGGGTAACGGGAATTTCCATTCTGGTCAAGAGTTTTGCAAACATCCATATCAGCATTTTATTGATAGTTTTCAATATTCCCTTTTTGATAATGGGATATAGAAAAATCGGGAAAACCTTCAGCATACAGGCACTCATTTCAATTCTCCTGCTGGCAGCGGGCATGTATTTTATGGAAATCCAGCCATTTACCACTGACAAGGTTCTTATTGCTGTTTTTGGTGGTTTTTTTATCGGATTGGGAATCGGGTTTGTGATCCGTGGAGGTGGAGTCATAGACGGTTTGGAGGTCATCGGCTACTATACCCAAAAAAAGTCCGGACTTACTTCAGGAGAAATTATTCTGGCACTGAACACCTTGATGATATTGGCTGCGGCATTTAAGTTTGGGATAGAAACCGGCTTATATTCCATTCTGGTATATTATACAGCCATGAAAACCTCTGATTATGTGGTGGATGGTTTTGAAGAATATACTGCATTGACGATCATTTCGGGAGAATATGATTCGGTAAAATCATTGATAGTGAATGATTTTGGCAAGGCCATTTCGGTTTACAAAGGAGAGCGGGGCTATTTGCCAGGCAAATATGAATCAAAGTTTGATGTGGATATCATTATGACCATTGTGACCAGGCTGGAAATCCACAGGATCAAAGAAGCCATAACGGAAATCGACCCCAAGGCATTTTTTTACATCCAAAGCATCAAAGAAGTGGGTGGAGGTATCATCAAGAAAAAGAGCGGACAACATTGATAGGTGGGGTGATTAAGCATTAGGAAAAATATTTTTCGGTTTGGAACTTAAAGATAGGAATCTTCAAAAATATAGGTTCATCATAAGGCTTTCATTGGGCGTATTAAATAGGAATTTTTCGAATTTATGAAAAATGCACTTCAACAAAGAATTTGACGATCCGATGAAGGGTTGGAACTATACCTTTTACGTGAAAATTTAGCACAATCTTAATTCCCCATGATTATTTTATTCCATAAAATATGTATTTTCACAGTAATAATCTTTTTGAATTATGGAAAATCCAGATTCTATCAATAAGGTTTGCCCTGTTGGTTCTTTTTTTTCAAGATTTTTAATTAATTGTTTTTTATCAACTATTGCTTTCCCCAACTTAAAATTTCAAACGGATCTGCCCTTAATCAATTATTATTTACCAAAACGAAATAAATGCCTCCAATTCGAGCTCGTATGTCAGGACATCAGAAGAGAAATGCTGAATATTTTGAACAATGCTTTTCAAACCTTGTCGAAGAAAGCTCTTATAGGTTTTGTCAACTTTGCCTTCTCCTCTTCATCATTCGTTAATCCGGAAAATCCAACCATTGCAGCCAAAACAACAGAGGTTAAATCCCCTTCAGATGATATAGGGGTACAAATCTCAGAATCCGACAACGGTACCGGCATTCCTCCCGAAATCAAAGACAAAATCTTCCAGCCTTTCTTTACTACCAAGCCGACCGGTGAGGGAACGGGGTTGGGATTGAGTCTGAGTTATGATATTGTGAAGGCGCATGGGGGAAGCATAAAAGTCAATTCCCAAGAAAATGTGGGAACAGTATTCATTATTGAAATATCTATGGGCAATTAAAATTCGATAACATGCACTTTTCAATTTTCATATGCATTTTTCTCATTTCAGGAGCCGCATTATTCGGCCAGAATAGCAATGTCGACAGCCTCAGGAGTGTTTTTAATGAATCAAAGGACTTTCATACTAAACGTGATGCATTGGTGAAGATATCTGAAATCTTTGTTGATCGTTTTGAGTTAGATTCCGCAATATGGTATTCCCGTAAGGTAGTGGGGTTTCTACCTAACCTATCCGATCCAGGTTCATTAGATTCCCTCGACATAAAGATACTCGTTGGACTTGGAAGTTTATACCAGTTTTATAATTTGGATTCTGCCATTATTTTGTCTACCAAGGCTTTAGAGGGATCCCGCATAATCCGTTTCCGCAAAGGAGAAGCGTGGGCATCAAAAAGTTTGGGAGAAAATTACAGGCTGAACGGTGATTATCCATTGGCTTTGGAAAATTTTCTCAATGCCTTACATATCAGCAAGGAAATCTTTGACCTTGACAATGAAAATCAAACGAAAATTTATATTGGTATTACTTATAATATGTTGGGAGAATACAGAACAGGCCTGGATTATTTGTTCGAGGGATTGGTAAACAAAAGAGCTATCTTTTATACGCCTATGATCCCTTTTGCCTATTCTAATATCGGAGATGCCTATTTAAATTTTAACATGCTGGATTCATCGCTTTATTTTCAGGAAAAGGCATTATTTCTAACTGACAGTTTGGGATATAATAACTCACCATTGCACTCCGATGTACTGATTGGTCTAGGTAAGGTTTATGCCAAAATGGGAGAAAATGAAAAAGCAATGGGCTATTATAAAGAAGCAGTAAAGATTGGAGACTACCTTAACCAAGGCGTTATTCAATATTGGTTGGCGGATTTGTTTCATAACCTAGGCCAACAGGATTCCAGCTTACACTATACAAGGCTATCCTATAATAACAATAAACATTCATTTCAGAAAACCTGGATAATGGATGCCTCAAGGCTTCTTTCTAAACTTTACACCGAACTTGGAATGATAGACAGTGCCTTTTTATACCAGGGAATAACCCTAGCTTATAGGGACAGTCTTTATAGCCCTGAGAATTATAAGAACTTACAACTTACCGCTGTCAAAGAACAACAGTTGCAATTTGAGAACCTCCAAAGAGAAGAACGGGCTGAACAGGAAAGAAAAGCATTGACAAACAAAATATGGGTTTTTAGTTTGTTGGCTGTGCTTACAGTGGTTTTTTTGATTGCATTAATACTATTGAGAAATAATCGCCAAAAACAAAAGGCAAATGTTTTATTACATGCCCAAAAAGAAGAAATCAACCTCCAAAGAGAAAAAGCTGAAAAAACTTTAATTGAGTTAAAATCCACACAAGCCCAGCTGATCCAATCCGAAAAGATGGCCTCCTTAGGGCAATTGACCGCAGGTATTGCCCATGAGATCCAGAATCCCCTGAATTTTGTGAATAATTTTTCTGAAGTCAGCAGTGAATTGATTTTGGAGATCCAAGATGCAAGAGCCAGGAGACAAGATGCAAGTTTAAAGATTCAAGAGCCAAGAGCCGAAAATCAAAAATCAACCGATGGTGAGGAGTTGGAAGATGAGATTCTTGAGGATATCAAGCAGAACATAGAAAAGATCAACCACCACGGCAAGCGAGCTGATTCGATCGTGAAAGGCATGCTTGAGCATAGCCGGGCCAGTTCAGGGGAAGAAGTACCCACGGATATCAATGCTTTGTCGGATGAATACCTGAGGCTGTCCTATCATGGATTGCGTGCGAAGGACAAAGACTTTAATGCCGACTATATAACTGATTTTGATCCTAATCTCCCTAAGGTGAATGTTGTACCACAGGAAATCGGAAGGGTGCTGCTGAATATCATCAACAACGCTTTTCAGGCCTGCGCGCAGAAAGACCTGTCAGGTTTCCAAAACCTGACAGGTCTAAACCCTCTTGTCACTGTTACCACCAAAAACCTCGGAGACAAAATAGAGATATCAATAAAAGACAACGGCCCCGGAATCCCCGACTCCATCAAAGACAAAATCTTCCAACCATTCTTCACTACCAAGCCAACAGGGAAGGGAACGGGATTGGGCTTGAGTTTGAGTTATGATATTGTAAAGGCACATGGTGGGGAGATCAGGTTAGAAACCAAAGACGGGGAAGGTTCAATATTTAGGATCCATATTCCAATTAACAAATAAAAATATGAAACTGACAAAAAAACTGGAAGATGA
>JBGTDA010000237.1:0-4160 GCA_041748555.1 Rhodonellum sp. | reverse complement strand
GTTCATCCTGAGCCAGGATCAAACTCTCCGTTGTAAAGTTTTTTTTACAGCTCTTTCTGCTGTCTGTTCCATTATCCCCGTTTCCGCCGGCTTAGCCGGCGTGGTTGGTTTTGTTTCGTCTTACAGTACTTCAATGAACTTATCCTTTGCCATTGCAATAGGCTTGATCTCTTTTTAAGAGTTTATCTTCTTTTATTTCACATTTTATTTCACACTCAGATTTTCAGAACATAAAAGACGAATATATAATTCTACTAAAGTTATTTTTAATAGAATAAATATTGATTTTTTTGTTTTAGAGGATGGGAGGATAATCTAACAACGTTTTCTTTTCATTTCCCCTCATTTGGGTTTGCAAAGGTGCAACTCTTTTTTACAATAGCAAAACACAATTCAGAAAAATCTAACCAGAATTATAAAGATCCCTGATTATCAAAGAGAAAAAATCAAATAAAATTTTCATCTTTAATATTTAAAACCTGGCATGACAGATCTGCTTCTATTTTTAGAAACATCCCTATTTACAGAATATCTCATGGAAACTTCATGAGCCCCCCCAGCATTTCTCCATCCAAGTTTTGAGACTGTAAAATCATAACTGTATCCCATATCCAATCCGTCAGCCAGGGAAAACCCGACTAAGCCAATTAAAGCTTCATTATTAGGCAGAGCGTATTTGGTAGGCAAGCCTCTATACCACATCCCTAAAACAATGGGTTCAAAATACAACTCTGTACCTATATCCAATTGGTTGAAATCACCTTGATTTTTATAATTGAAGGCAAACGAAACGGATCTTTCTTGCCTGGTATTATTGAAATAATCATTAATAAACCCACTTTTGAAATTGAACCGAATTCCGCCATGCAGGGAATATTTTATTGCTAATTTATTTGATGCATTATCCAAATATGAAATCTGAGGTTGTGTAAGATGATGTGCCGATGCACCTAACCATTTCCTGGTGTCATAATATAATATGCCAGTATTGAAATCCATGAAATTCCGCTTACTCTCATCAAATACAGGATTGCCTCCTCCATCCAGTATAACTCCTCGATCTATATCCAGCTGGGTGCTTAGGATTACCTTATCAAAATTAGAAGACCGGGAGACCAAACTTCCTTGGGCCCCAAAATGGAAATATCGATTATCTGCAATTCTCAGCCTATAAGAATAAAGCATCCCTACTTCAATATTGTTAAGACTGGATAAGGTTCCGTTACTGCCATTAATCAATAAGCCAAAGCCGCTGTTCTTTTGCGGAACGAAATGTTCTATATAGGCAGAATAGGAAAGAAATGTCTGATCCAATCCAGGCCATTGATTTCTCAAATTGATACCAACCCGGGTCAGTTCCGAACTTCCCGTAAATGCTGGATTCAGGTACATCGTTGAAGCATAAAACTGTGAATATTGGACGTCCTGAGCAAAACCTATACGGGCAAGGCAGTTTAAAAATATAATGATCATCGATTTTCTTGCTTTCATCTGATCAAAATAAAATTACCGCTTTCCATAATCTGTTCTCCATCGAAGGATTCCATATTTACTCTATAAACATAATTTCCACCAGGAGAATATTCATTGTTTAACCTTCCGTCCCAACCGGGTGTATCCAAGTCATTTGTTTTGAATATAAGGTCCCCCCACATATTGAATATCATCAATTCCATCTTAACAATACCTTTGGTCTTGGGACGAAAAAACTGATTGTCAACCTCCATAGGCGTAAATCCGGTGGGAAACATTACCCGGTAGGATTGGGTAATGGGCAACATCAAACTATAAATACTTTCACAACCGAGATCATTTGTTACGGTAAGGGTTATTTTAAAATTTCCTTTTTTCCCAAAAACGTGAACCGGAGACTTTTCTAAACTCTTTTCCCCATCTCCAAAATCCCATTCCCATTTTAAAATATTACCTGATGATTCATCATTGAATCTAATGGGATCGTCAATAAAAATACCACCCCCTGCTTCGTCTTTTATTCCTGTACCATCCACTTCATAATCAAATAAAGCGACTATAGGTTCCTCCAAAATAACCACAGAAAAGGTCAATGGATCGGACCAACACGATAAATCCTTGTGCTTAACCCGAAGGTAATACATACCGGACAAGCCAATTGCATTCATAGATTCGTTTATCAATTTGTCATCAGTAGGGGTTTCCAATTCATAATCAAAAAGGTCCTCGTTATAACCAACTATAAAATTTCGGATGTCCAATAGCCGGTTCGGCTCACAACCAACCACAGGGTCTACAATTTCCAACACAGGAAAAAGGGGATTGATCAAAGAAATTCTTTCAGACTCAGCCGGACAGTTCTTGGAATTATATGCTACTACATGATAGGCACCTTCACCTTCAATTTCAATATTTTTCTTATCTGATTCCGGTATCAACAAATCATCTATATACCATTCATAGCGATCATATTCTTCTTCTCCAATAGCCAACAGTTCCACTTTCTCATCCTTGCATAATCTTATTTCAGTAATATCATCTGAGTAACCCTCAACCTGAAGCATTACAGGATCAGGGGATTCTTGAATCAGCAACTTGAGGGCATTTCCGGCTGAGGACTTTCCATAGCTATCCGTGACAGTATAGAAAATGGTGACTTCCTGACCCGTAAATCCATAATTTGGAAAAAAGGTGAACTTCCCTCCTTCATCTGCTGCTTTAAATGTGCCCTGAGGCAATATCATTTCCCTGTTTTCAGGACGACACTTTCCCTGTGCACAAATATCTTCTTCCTCAGCTTCAATTTCTTCCAATGAACCATACAATTGGAGGCATCTGATAGCAGAATTTTCATTTGGCAAATTTATTTCATTGGAAAGGATTTCATATGTATTTTCCTGACCCTCACAGGATGCTTTATCGAAAATATCTTTGCCTGTAGGATTTAATAAACCGTCTTCATTGGATACCTGAACGATAATGTTGCGGATTTCATGAAAATTCGTTTCTCCTCCGGTAGAGGCAGCAAATCCAATTTTAAGATCCTTTGGTGCTTCATAAGGAAAAGATACCTTATCAAAAAGTGTTATCAGCCTTGGATTATCCGCCTCAGTAGTGAAAATCATTTCAATTGTCAAAAGGTATCCGATACCGCTATTTGTAGGCTCAAGGTTAACAGAAACTTTCCTGTAACCGGGCTTTTCGGGATCTGTCACTCTTTGAGTTCCGATACCTCCGGAACTCAAAGGGAACAGCTGATCTGCCGGCAATCCATCGGTTCCCGTTTCGTTGGTTTTGAGTCCCAGTACAAAAGGATATCCTGTGAAGTTGTTCCCCGGACCACGAATTACAATACTGTTGGGATGACGTAAATCTAAGGCGCCTGGAAATCCCCCGTTTTTCCCTTCTATTCTGTTTCCAAAATTTCCAAAACTATCAAAACCGATTCCCATATAGGCTCCTGTAAGTCCCGGTTGCTGATCTCTTTGGGCATATCCCAAAGAACCTCCGAATCCACCAGGGGCAAAGTCCTCTGTTTCGGCATCAAATAAAAAAACACTTAATCCATCCGCACCTGTACCGCCATAGCTGAAGTATTCAAAAGAGGTTTTGATTCCGAAAACAGATGAAAAAGGAATATCCACATATACATACCCATTTTGATCCTTTTCATTACTCGTCAGCCTGAGGACTCCTGAAGTAAGCCGTGCATCTCCACCCAAGACAGTTGAAGACTGAGTTGAATTATCCTGAAAGGTTTCACAATATGGAAATCCCACCTGCGCCGTTGTTTGGAAAAGCAGGAATATGAAACATGCCTTAAAAAGCAAAACAGCACAAATCACTTTCTTGTTGATTGGCATTAGGAATGGTAAATTTGAGGCTTCAGCATAAAATAGATAAATCTTGACAGGTACTCCATTAATTCAGCAGGCAAGGAAATAGTCCCCCGGATTAAAAGACTTTCATTCGACTAAATATCAAGACCTTAAATTACCTAAATTATAAGTCAAAAAAAAGGCCTCTGTTTCAACAGAAGCCCTATTTAGGGTCTGCTGATAAAGTAAATTTATGAGGTTCTATTGGTTTTAAGAGGGTTTTTCTGCAATTTAAGTGAAGACAAGTGCAAGGAACTATGCGAAAGACCTCCAAAAGGCGTGCACCGCGCAGCCAATATACCAGCACAA
>JBGTDA010000236.1:0-23445 GCA_041748555.1 Rhodonellum sp. | reverse complement strand
TATAAAAACAGAATTAAGGGGCGTAGCCCTGATATCTTCGTAGAACCAAACAATTACGAAGACCATGAGGGGCGTTAGCCCTGAAATCATCGTAGAACCAATTTACAATGAGAACAAAAAGGGGCGTTAGCCCTGATATCTTCGTAGAAAAAATGATAATTGACAAAAACATAGGGGCATAGCCCTGAAATCTAAAAATATGGCAAATACCTACACTCAACTATACGTTCAATTTGTTTTTTCCGTCAAAGGGCGACATAATCTAATCAAAGAACATTTCAGAGATGAATTGGAAAAGGTAATGTGTGGCATAGTATCAAACCAAAAATGTAAAACCTATGCCATATATTGTAACCCCGACCATACACATATATTTGTAGGTATGCACCCCACCATTTCTCCATCAAAATTAATGGAACAAGTTAAATCAGGATCTTCCAAATGGTTAAATGAAAAAAAATATTTACCTGGTAAATTTTCTTGGCAAGATGGATTTGGAGCATTTACATATTCCAAATCACATATCGACAATGTGGTGAAATATATTTTGAACCAACCTGTGCATCACAAAAAACAATCGTTCCGGGATGAATACTTGTTGCTACTCGAGAAATTCGAAATTGAATATGACCCAAAATATTTGTTTGAATGGTATAATTGAGAGATTTCAGGGCTACGCCCCTCATTTTACATCATCGTATAACATTCTACGAAGATTTCAGGGCTGACGCCCCTCATTATCGAAGTGAAAGAGACCGTTATTCCCGTAAAATTTCAGTGGAACAAATTGAGAAAAAAGGATACAATCTGGACATTTCACAATATGCAAGTACATCAGAGGATGAAATACAAATCGACTTAAACGAGGTAAACATCAGATTGACCGCAATAAATGAAAACATAAAAACGAATACAGATAACACAATCAATATTTGAAGGAATTGGGATTGCCGACCATTTGAAAATGGATATTTAATGTATTTTGCAAGCAATTACTCGCACAAAATTTTTGTTTTTAGTGGTGCTCGTGAACCGCAAGCGGTTTGCCAAAGCCCCACAAGCCCACGCTGCAACCAAAGCTTTGTCAAATGGAGCGAGGCGGAATTCATGGAACACCTTCATAAATACCATGAAAACAGCGCACGGATTCTGTAAAAACAGAAATGAGCATCTTCACGATTTAGGTAAAAGATTGAGGGATGTGGCTCCGAATGCCCGCCTTTGGGAAAGGGCCAGGAACGAACTATACGGTTAAATGAAAACTACCTATAATCGTGAAGACGGAAGTGCCCTATCACTCATACCTTTTATATTTTAAAAGCCTGCCTGGCAGCCAATTTCCACATTCCATTTTCTTTTACCCATACCAGCAGTACACCGAGGTTAACAGGGTTTGCTTTTTCCCCGTCCATGATTTCACCTTTAAGCTTGTGCCGGACGATGGCCAGGTCATTTCCCCTCATCACAATGGATTGATCGCTTATGTCAGCGCTTCTAAAATCGGATTTACCGGAAACCAATGCCTCAATAAATTCATTCTGTTTTTCAATTGTTCCACTGGAATGGCCATAGGTAAGGTCCATCGTGGTGAGGTTTTGCAAGCCTTGGCGGGTCGGATCAATCAATTCCTTCCGAAGATTTTCAACAGCCGCTTCAATATCCTTGTTATCCTGTGCAAATGACAATGTACTGATCAGAAAGAGCGATAAAAAGAGTATTTTTTTCATAGTGGTAAAAGGTTCTTGGGTTGCGAATATTAGGTTAAGATAATAGGATTTTAAAAGTAAAAGTAAGGAAATGTTATTTGCTATAGCAATTACCTTTTTTTAAAAATAAATACACGCTTATGATCTGTAAAAATCATTTCCCAATTAAGGTTTTGGGTTATCCATTCAAAGGTTTTTTGATGAAAAAAACACACATGGGTATAATCCCGAATGTAATACCAGCTTTTGAATTCTTCCAGGGAATCATAGCCTTCCGTCATCAGGCCTATTATTCCCCCGGGCTTCAGAAGCAGATCAATTTTCATGATTTCTCCATGGGGATCGTGAAAATGTTCGAAACTTTCTGTGGCAAACAGGAAATCATATGGCCCTTCAATGGAGATCGGAAAATAAACCGGATCATAATCCTCGCACCGGATTTCTTCCTTATCCAATAAATGGGAAATGGCAGGCCCGGGTCCGCAACCGTAATCCAATCCTTGCATATCCTTTTTCAGGTAATGCAACATCGGCTTTACCAATCTGTTCAGGAATTTTAGGTATCCCGGATATTGTGGCCCGTTTTGATGGCTGTCATAATGCGTTTTTTGCGAATGTAGACTTGGCAAATGTTCGGTGCCAACCTGGATCATGAGGCAATTTCTACATTGGTAAAACGATCTTTTGTCGACCATTACACTATCAACTAACCTTGACTCTGATTGACATAATCTGCAGAACATCCTTATCCGTTTAGCTTTTGGGATTTGTAACCCGCTCCACGGAAAATCCCAATTCAAACATTTACCTTTTCTTTAACTTCCTGTACTTGTACTTCCATTTATATTTCCACTTGGCTCTTGAATAGGCAGGAATTGACCTCAGGGAGAGTAGGATTATCAAAATCAGGAGTCCGATGCTGAACATAAAAACTGTGTTGAATCCCAATCCTGCATCCAAAATCACTCCAAACAAGGCCGGTCCAACTGCCGAACTGAGTACCATCATAGATGTAAACAGGCTCCTTACAGTGCCTATATATTTTTGGCCAAAAAATTCTACCTGAAGTGCAGCAACAGTGGCATTTCCAAAACCGACAGACAGGCCCATAAAGATCATGTAGCCAAACATTCCCCACGGTCCCTGAACCAGCCAAATAATGACCAAAGCAATCAAAAACGGAATCAGGTAAAACGGGAAAAAAGTCTTTGCGGTATATTTGTCAATCAAAGGTCCGGCGGTCAGGATGCTGAATGAGCTGGCAACTGCATAGGCAGTAAGTCCCAAAGCCACAAATTCAATTCCCCAACCTTTATCTTCTACAATGCTAAACTGGTAAAAGAAAAGACCTGTGATGGCAAAAGGAATAAAAAATATATTGGGGGCCAACAACCAGAAAGGTCTTGATTTCAGGATGTCTCTTTGTCGGATTTTATCAACTTTATCAGACTCTTTTTTTATTTTTTCTACTTGATCAGGATCTGATTCAGGTTCAAGATGTGCAGGTTTAATGGCAAAAACGGTAAATAAGGTGACTATAATACCTACTAAGGCCGCATTGACCCAAAGTGACTCACGCCAACCGATCTGAGCGATTACCAACAGCGTAATGGCAGGTAATACTGCCTGTCCAAGAGGGTGGCCCAGGGATGCCACACTAATCGCTTTCCCTCTGTTTTGAAGGAAATAACGTGACATGGAAGTGATTGCGATATGGGAAAAAAGCCCTTGTCCTGCCAATCTCAATCCAAAAAAAGCTATCGGGATATGCCACCATTTTGTTGTTAAACTGAAAAATATTAATGAAACCAAGAAAATGGCCGTGGTGGCAAGAGTATATTTCTTAAGGGGCACAATGTCAATATACTTGCCTAGTTTAGGTAGGATCAAGGCACTTGCTATTGTAGCAATACCATAAAACGAACTGATCAGACTGTTGGTAATATTGAATTCATTGATAAGGAAGGGAACATATAAGGCCAGCAAAAAAGTCTGCCCAAAACTTGAAAGCGTAGTCATCATACCCCCAAAAATGGACATGACCTTGTTTTTACGTATAAACTGAATATAATTCAATCTGCGAATGGTTCTGCGTTCTGTTTTTTAAAAATTACTTTCTGCTTTCATCAATTTAGATATTTTGTAAATCTAAGGAATTTGATTTCCGCAAAATATCTTTTTCAAAATTGCATTACCCAGTAAGGTGATTTAAAATCCAAACTTTATACAACATCCGAATCACAAGCTTTTGCCCAAAAAATAAAAATAGTCTTTTAAAAAGTTGTATCGGATCAAAATAATCACTTTTATTTTTCTTTTCTTGTAACATAATCGGTTTGATGGTTTTTAGAGGCATGTGTGTACAGGATGGTTTTTTATATAAAATCATTGAATATTGTATATTAAGATCACAGTTGAAATTCTAATTGGAAAAATATTGTTCCATTAAAAATCCCGGTAACTACTCAAGTACTCCATTTCCTCTAATTGTAAGCAACAATGTTAAATGATTTTAAAAATATAAATAGATGGAGGATTGTACTGCACCTTTCTTTACTCATTTTTGTATTCAGCTTTCCGATGGTTTTTTTGAAGGCAACGGCTCAGACCATTGATTCCACAAGTCAGGAGAGCTTCTGGCTCTGGCAATTTTTTGGAAGGTTACACCCCTTGGTGGTTCATTTTCCGGTAGGTTTGATCTTGTTTGCAGCTTTTCTGGAACTGTTCACTTTAGGAAAATACCATTCCAAATTACGGCCGGGCATCAATGCTTTGGTTTTGGCAGGCGCAGCAGGCGCAGTGGTTGCAGCAACATTCGGTTTGTTATTGGCGAAAAATGAAGAAATAACCGGTGAGCTTTTGAATCTTCATCAATGGATAGGAATCGGTACAGCGGTATTGAGCCTGGTTGTCCTTTTCTTCCTGAATTCGGTTTGGAACAAAAACCAAATGAATAAAATAAAATTATTCAGGGCTACACTTTTTATAACTGCCATCGGTGTTTCGGTTGCAGGTCATTTTGGTGCATCCCTCACCCATGGTGAAGATTTCCTCACCGATGTACTTCCATGGAGTGAAAGCTATCAATATGGCGCCAGAACCAACTTCGATTTGGTTGCTTACACATCTGATACTTCTGGGATGAGTAACGAAACGGAGCTTAAATTGATCGGGGAGGTCAGGATGGTTCTGGCACATAACTGTTACAAATGCCACAGCGGAGCCAAAATTGAGGGAGAACTGAGACTGGATACGAAGGAATTTGTATTTCAGGGAGGTGAATCAGGCCCCGTTATCACACCCGGCAATCCTTCTCAGAGTGAGTTGGTCAGAAGAATCAACCTGCCCAAAAACCATAAAGACGCCATGCCCTCCAAAGGGAAATCTTTAAGCTACCAAGAAATTGCACTGCTTGATCTTTGGATAGAAAAAGGGGCTCCCTGGCCCGATGGAGCAGCGGAGCAAAGTGTTTACCGGGTTGCCGGTATGGCTCCAAGGAATCCGGCTCTGCCCTCCCCCACTGCAGATCTGCAAAACCCAATTGATTTATTCGTCAATGATTATTTCCAAAACAACAACCTATCCTGGAAAGCAGCAATCGATGACAGGACCTATTTGAGGAGAATCTATCTGGATGTGGTGGGTTTGTTGCCCTCAACAGAAGAGGTTGAAGCTTTTGCCCGGGATTCCAGGCCAGATAAAAGGGCTGTTCAGCTAAGAGCGCTGCTGAACAGGGGCGATGATTATGCGATTCATTGGCTGACATTTTGGAATGATGCCTTGAGAAATGACTATACTGGGACCGGATACATCACCAATGGCAGATACAATATCACCGACTGGCTCTACAAATCACTTAAAAAAAATAAGCCATACGATCAGTTTGTCAAAGAGCTTTTAGATCCTGACGAGCAATCAAAAGGTTTTATCGAAGGGATCAGGTGGCGGGGAACCGTCAACGCCAGTCAGCGGACAGAGATGCAGGCTGCCCAGAATGTCGGCCAGGTTATATTGGGACTGAATCTAAAATGTGCCTCTTGCCATGACAGCTTTATCAGCGACTGGAAACTGGAAGAAGCCTATGCTTTCGCCAATATTTTTGCAGACACCACCCTTGAAGTCAGCAGATGTGAAAAACCCATCGGAAAACTCGCCGGAACCAAAATCCTTTGGGAGGAACTCGGGGATATTGACAGTGCCGCCTCCAGGTCCGAAAAACTGAAGCAACTTGCGGAAAACCTTGTACAGCCGGCAAATGGCCGGATGTACCGCACAATCGTCAACCGGGTTTGGAAGCAGATGCTGGGCAGGGGAATGGTAGAACCTGCGGATGAAATGGACAACGAACCCTGGAGTCAGGATTTATTGGATTGGTTGGCTTCTGATTTTGTGGAAAACGGTTATGATCTCCGGGATTTGATCTATATGATCGGTACCTCGAAGATTTATCAATCCACTTCTGTAGGAGTGGAAACTCCGGATCTCCTCCTGGCCGATGATTTTATTTTTGAAGGAATGGTGCGAAGAAGAATGACTGCCGAACAGTTTTCTGATGCGGTCAGTCAAATCATCAGTCCTGTATTTGATGAAGAAGAATTAAAGTACAATCCTTTTGAATTGCTTTCAGAAGAAAAGCCGGGAAGATCATTTGCAAGAGCTTCTTTGGTAGCAAACAACAGTTTGCTCACCGCATTGGGCAGACCAAACCGGGAGGTGGTTTCCACCAATAGGGATTCGCAGGCCAGTCTTTTGCAGGCTTTGGAGCTTACCAATGGAGAAAGGTTGAATTCCGTCCTGAAAAGCGGTGCAGAGCAGTGGAAAGAAAGGTACCAAGAGGGTGAACCCATCATTCGCGAGGTTTATAAAAAGGCACTCAACAGAGATCCGAATGCGGAAGAATTAAAAATCGCAATGGCTGCTTTGGGGGATTCTCCGAAAGCAGATCAAATCCAGGATTTTTTCTGGGCCGTTTTGTTACTTCCTGAATTTCAGATAATTTATTAATCAATTGAACCGATAAACCCATGAAAACCCACCAGAACAGAAGGGATTTTTTGAAGAAAACCAGTGCTGCTGCCATTGCCGCGATGGCTGCCGGTTCTCCGCTTGCCGGATTCTTTTCTTCCTGTTCCAATGAGAAAATCATTCCCTCCACTGCTGATACAGTCATCTTACTGTATATGGCCGGCGGTATGGCCCATACCGAGACATTTGATCCAAAAAAATATACAGCTTTCAGTAAAGGAATGAAATCCAATGATGTATTGAGTACTTTTCCTTCTGTCCCCACTGTATTGGATGGTGTCCATTTTTCTGAGGGATTGGAATCCATTGGACAGGTAATGGATAAAGGCACCCTGATCCGGTCTTATGTGGCTGCGGATTTGGGACATATCCTTCATACACGGCACCAATACCATTGGCATACCTGTTATGAGCCGCCCCAATCTGTTGTTGTTCCGCATATGGGTTCCTGGATCGCCAAAGAAAAAGGCCCCATGAACCCTGTAATCCCCGCTTTTATCAATATCGGCCAAAGGTTTACAGTGGGAGAAGGAGAGGAATTGAAAGCCTTTCACAGTGCAGGGTTTTTGGGAAGTGAATTCGGCCCTTTTTTGATACCGGATCCTTCTGCCGGACTGGAAAGTGTCAGACCACCGGTGGGAATGTCAGTCCGGCGGTTTGAAGCCAGAAACCAGTTGTACGAAAATCTTATAAAAGAAAGTGCCATGGGTGAATTCGGCAGTGACTATCAAAAGGAATCCTTGAAAAGATCCATGGAGCAGGCTTATATTCTGTTGAATTCTCCAGAGGCAAAAGCTTTTGACCTCAGTCAGGAACCCCAGGAAAAGTATGATATTTATAACACCGGAAAATTTGGTTTGGGCTGTTTGATGGCTAGGAGATTGGTGGATCAGGGAGCAAGGTTTATCAGCGTGACGACAGAATATGAACCCTTCTTCGGTTGGGACACCCATGACAACGGCCACATCCGCCTGAAGGAGATGAAGAAAATGATCGATGCACCAATTGCCCAACTGATCAGGGATCTGGACGAAAGTGGAAGACTGGACCGAACGATGGTCATTGTGGCCAGTGAATTCAGCAGGGACATGATGACCGAAGGACGGCCTGATGCCAAAGTCCAGGATCAGGTGGAGGTTCCTGACATCATTGAAGACCTGAAAAATTACGGCATGCACAGGCATTTTACAGACGGTTGTTCCATGCTGATGTTTGGGGGAGGTATCAAAAAAGGCCATTTGTATGGCAAGACTGCTGATGAAAGACCCTGTAAGACTATTGAAAATCCCATTAAAATCGACAGCATCCATCAGACCATGTATCATGCATTAGGAATAATACCTGACACCCATTATGAAATTGAAAAGCGCCCCTTTTATACTACACCGGATGGGCATGGTAAGGTTGAGTTGGATCTGCTGACGGTCAACAAATAAACAGGAATTCCTCGACGTGCCCCAATGGGCTTCCCAAAAAAATGGGAGCGGGTTCAAAACGAAATTCCATAAATGAGCCGCCCCAAAAAAAATTACGGTTAATTTTCTCCATAATAGATTTATTAAAGCAGATATTTCACATTCACTTTTCTTTCAATGAGAACTTTTCATAGATATTCCATCTTGTATCCCATTGTTAATTTTAATATTAAACAAAATTTCAATAGATAATTTTTTAATAAAGCGGCACAGTACAGGATAGACTGAGGTAGGATTAATATTTACTTAGGATATATTTTTCTTACAAAATGTAACAATGTAATCCAAAAAACACCAAACATTATGGAATACGAATTTTACTTGATTAACAAAAGCAAGCTTATTCTTCTATTTGGAATAATCATGATGCTCAACTTCAATTCATATGCCCAACAACGAACTGTAACAGGGGTTGTCAAATCAGAAGCAGATTTAGAATCCTTGCCGGGTGTAACTATCCTGGTGAAAGGGACCAACAGGGGAACTGTGACTAATTTGGACGGTGAATTCTCCATCCAAGCTGCAACAGGTGAGACATTGACTGCCAGTTATATAGGATTTGAGTCAAGAGAAATTGCAGTAACAGAAAGTCTTTCCCATTACGAAATCATTCTTAATCCATCTTTGGGTGATTTAAGTGAAGTGGTAGTGATCGGCTATGGTTCCCAAAGAAGAGCGGACATTACTTCGGCTGTATCAGTCATCAATATGGAAAATATCGGAGATGTGCCCACCACCAACGTAAGCAGGTTACTACAGGGTCAGGCAGCAGGCGTTCAGGTGAGACAAAATTCAGGAAGGCCCGGGGAGGAAATGGAGGTAACCATTAGAGGTATTGGCTCATTGGGCGCTAACAGCCGCCCCCTGTATGTGGTGGATGGATTTCCCATTGGCGACAGATTGGGCCAAAACCTTAACCCTGCGGATATAGAGAGTATGACCGTACTCAAGGATGCAGCATCCACTGCAATTTATGGCGCAAGGGGTTCCAACGGCGTGATTTTGATAACCACCAAATCTGCAAAGGATGGTCAATTAGGTTTTGATTTTGTAGCCAATCAGGGTTTTACAAATGTGCCGGAATCGAGAAGAACAAGAATGCTGGACGGGGTGGGTTTTGCCCAATTCAAGAAGGACAGCTTTATGGACAGGATCCGATATTTTGAGGGACGGGAACCTGCTTTGGAGGAAGTCCCGGCAGAATTCCGTTTTCCGGAGCAGACCCAATACTCCACCGATTGGTTTGAGGAGATCATGAACCAAAACGCAAAATTCCAAAATTACAACGCCACACTTTCCTCAGGAACCGGCAATGTCCGTTCATTGGTTTCGATTGGATATATCAATCAAGAAGGTGCGGTTATCAAAACCGGCTTTGAGCGTTTTAACGTAAGGGCTAACATTGATGGAAAAATCAATGACTTTCTTTCTGTTGGTTGGAATTTAGCTGCGTCCCATTCCGGAGAAGATTATTCAAGCACCAATGGAAGAGATGCTTTGATCGGTAGATCTCTGTGGGCCGACCCAAGATATCCTGTATATCGGGAAGATGGATCATTCAATTCTTACATAGGTGGCACAAACGGGGTTTTCGGAACAGCTAATCTGGTCCAGGAATTACATGAATTTGAAAGAAAGCAAACCATTAATAACGTGCTTACCAATGGCTACATGGAATTAACCTTTTTAAAGAATTTCAAATTCAGATCCTCTGTTAATGCTACTTTAATCAATACTTCCCAGAAAGAATTCAGACCGTCCACTTTAGCGGGGGGAGGATTCAACCAACCCCCTCCAAGAGAGGCCAATCTGGTACAGAGATCTTTCGAGACTTTAAATATTGCTGCAGATCAGTTGCTATCCTATTCCAAAACTTTTGATATTCACAGATTCGATGCACTTTTAGGTTTTTCCGCACAGGAGGAAACCTTAAAGTCACTTCAGGGAACCGGAAATGATTTTCCGAATGATATCGTTAGATATCTGAACGCCGGGATAAGTCAGACATCAGCATCCGGTGAGGCTAGCTGGAGTTTATTAGCTTATTTCGCGAGGATTAATTACTCCCTGGACGACAGATATTTGTTCTCCGCTTCCTATAGAAGAGAAGGAAGTTCAAGATTTGGTGCCAATAACAAATGGGGTAATTTCCCCGCAATATCCGCCGGATGGCGAATTTCAGAAGAGCCTTTTATGCCGCAGACCAACTGGCTTACAGACCTAAAACTGAGAGGAAGCTATGGCATTACAGGAAATAACACAATTGGAAATTATACCGCCTTATCGAATCTTACAACAAACAATTATGTATTTGGAGGAGCGATTGCCAATGGCCAGGTACTGGCTAATTTTGCCAATACCAATCTGGGCTGGGAACAATCCCGGCAAACCGATATCGGTATAGACCTGGCTATGTTTGACAACAGACTGGTCTTCACCGCTGAATATTACAATAGAGTAACCAACGACATGTTGTTGGCAGTAGAATTACCGGTGATTTCAGGTTTTACCCAAACCCAAACCAATATAGGAAAAATGCAAAACAAAGGTTTGGAACTGGCTTTGGATTTCAGAACACAAATCAACCAATTGAATCTCCGGAGTAATTTCAATATAACTTTCAACAGGAACAAGGTATTGGAAATCAGGGGGGAATCTGATGAAATTTGGAGCGGCGGTTTTTATAGTGTTTACAATGTGTCCAAAGTAGGTAGACCTGCAGCAATGTTACATGGTTTTAGCATGATGGGTATATTTAACAACCAGGAAGAAATTGATGCCTGGCCCGAGCAGGATGGCGCAATACCGGGTACCTATAAATATTTTGATGCCAACGGAGATGGTGTCATTTCTTACGATCAGCAGGACATGATCGAAATAGGCAATCCACATCCGAAATTTATTTTTGGGTATACTTTGGGAGGGGGTTACAAAAAGTTTGATTTCAATATCCTTTTTACCGGAGCATTTAAATACGATATATTTAGAAATATTGAAGCAACTACAATGAATATGGATGGAGTATTCAATGTCCTCCATTCCAGTGTCAACCGTTGGAGATCCGAACAAAATCCGGGCGATGGAAGAGGTGCCACCACCAATACCTGGAAATGGCAGCGTGAATCCAACTCCAGGTACGTCTATGATGCCAGCCATATCTGGTTAAAGAATGTAAGTATAGGGTATACCATCCCCAAAAATCCTGTAATTCCGAATTCCAGGGTATACTTCAGTGCAGAAAACATGTTTTTGATCAGTTCTTATCCCGGGACCAATCCGGAGATAAACACAAGAGGTGGATTGAACATCGGTGTGGATGATGAAGCCTATCCGGTACCAAGAACCTTCACCTTGGGAGCAAGTATCAGATTTTAATTTTAACCTCGAAATAAAATGAAAATGAAAAATTATACTATAGCGATTATTTTCCTTGGCGTGCTTTCGACTTCATGCGGGGAAGATTTTTTGGACAAAACCGATCCAACAAACCTGGTTGCAAGTACCTTCTATCAATCTGAAACGCAGATTTTACAGGCAGTTAACGGCGTTTACGGTCAGCTTCAACCCTATACCGGCAGCCAGTGGCAATATGCAGAATTCTTAACCGATAATACCACGCTACACTTTAACGTAGGAAACAGGGGACAAGGCCCTGCGTTGGAGGCTTTGGAATTTTGGCAATACAATGCAGCGACTCCAAATATTGCGGGGTTGTATAACAGTATATATGGGGCATTGGTCAATATCAATACAACCCTGCAGAAGCTCCCTGCCTCCAATGCCGGAGAAGATATTAAAACAAGATCCGAAGGAGAAATTAAATTTATCCGTGCTTATTATTACTTTCAATTGGTACAGTATTTTGGGGATGTCATTATCATTACAGATCCCATCAATGAACCTTCCCAGGCATTTGAGTACGAAAGGCAGCCTGCGGAAACTGTATATCAATTGATCTTTCAGGATTTAAATTTTGCGGTAACAGCACTTCCCACCAGCTATACCGGCAACGATATAGGTCGGGTAACCAAAGGGGCTGCATTGGCTTTGTTAGGTAAAGTGCATCTGACACGTAAAGAATATTCAGAGGCCATTAATGCCCTCAACCAGGTATTGCCTTTGGGGTATGAATTACTGCCAAATTATGGAGACATATTTGATCCGCAGAATAAGAACCACACGGAATCCATATTCGATACCCAGTTTCAGGGGGATAATCTTTTCGGTGAGCACAGTAACTTTATCTATACATTTGCCCCCCGTGAATCCGGCGGTGCGGTGATTGACTTTCCCGGACAGGAAGGAGGTGGTTGGAATACCCCTACGCTGGACATTATCAATTCGTACGAAGCGGGAGACTTGAGAAAAGAGGTATCCCTAAAGGAGGGATACACCAATCTGGAAGGAACGTGGGTGCCGGTACCTTTTATTAACAAGTACAATCATCCGCATTCCATTAGGGGAGTAACCAATGATAACTGGCCTGTTATTAGGTACTCAGATGTATTATTGATGTTGGCTGAGGCCATGAATGAACAGTCAGGACCAACGGGGGAAGCTTTAGGTTATTTAAACGAAATTAGACAAAGGGCTGGATTAGGTCAGATCAGTGGGTTGGGAAAAGACGCTTTCAGGGAAGCTGTCCTAAATGAAAGAAGATTGGAGTTGGCTTTTGAAAACCATCGTTGGTTTGATTTGAAAAGAACTAAAACAACAGAACAATTGGTGGTATTTCTGAATGCTTATGGAGAAATCGAAAAAGAGAATCCAACTACTCCAAGAGGGGGTATTCCCTTTTCTGATGAGGACTTTAAATTTGAACCTTACCAAATATTATTCCCCATCCCGCAGGATCAGATCAGAATCAACCCGGCATTAAGACAAAATGCTGGGTATTAATTAATAATCATTAATCCATGTTATCGAATTGTTAATCCAGCGGAAATTTATAACCCCAACATAGCGAAAGGCGAATTTTATCTCGATAAAATTCGCCTTTCGCTATGTTGGGGCGATCTCATGATAACATCAAGATCCGAAATCATCAAGGCAACTTGTCGTTGGTAAGCTGGATTCATTGAAATATTTTTTTACCAAAATTGGCACACAACTAAGAGCGGATCTTGCCCCGAATCCCAAATATTTTTCTATTCCGTATAAGAAATCACCGGATAGCCTGCATGGAAACAATGGGCTTATTTATTTGAAATTTAAGTTCTCGATCAAACGTTTAAAAAAAGCACGTCTTCAAACCTGCCGCACATCGATCCTTGATAAATGTAACAGTAGATGTTTTGGCAAAATATCTGGCTTGCGGCACAATTGCGGGTATACATAATTTTTTTCATCCTATTCTGAAAAAATATCATTGGACTAATTGATGTCCCATGATTTCACGGTCAGCATGAAAATTAAATTGGATTGTTTCTATTGTAGAAATCCGGATAATCAGAATATTCTAAAATTTCTGCCCGATTTTTTTTTCCTTTCCACTCCACCTACCTGCTTGCAAAACAGTTTTCGATGCATTTTTAACCGAATTGATTTTGATAAACAGAATATATATTGGATAGGTGGAGAACCAGAAGTTTTTTCTTCTATTAATCCGCTTTTTCAATCATTAAATCTAAGGCAAAAAACCAAAAGAACGAAACGAATTTTTTAGGACTATACAGGATAGTAAAGGATAGATAAAGAGAAATTATACTTTTCATTTAAGGGATTAATTAAAACAATTACAGATCAGTTAATAATAATATTTTAAACCCAAAAATTATGAAAAAAGAATTTTACTCAGAATTGATGAGGCGGCTCATGGCAATCACCATTGCCCTCCTCTTAGGGAGTTTCGCTTCCTATGCACAGACCACTTCCATACAGGGTGTGGTGAAAGCAGAAGAAGATGGACAACCCATTCCCGGTGTTACGGTTTTGGTAAAAGGAACCCAAAGGGGAACCGTTACCAATCTGGATGGGGAGTTTTCTATTCAGGCTTCTCCCGGTGAAACATTGGTGATCAGCTTTATCGGCTACGCCATGCAGGAAGTCAATCTCCAGGAAGGGCAAAACAACCTGGACATATCCTTGTCATCGTCCATGTCTGATCTGTCCGAGGTAGTTGTAGTCGGATATGGCAGTCAGTTGAAAAGGGAGATTACGGGTTCTGTACAAAGCGTAAGCGGTACGGATCTGATGGATATTCCTACTCCACAACTTACTCAAAAACTGCAGGGTCGATTGGCCGGAGTACAAATCAATCAGACGACAGGTAGACCCGGCCAGGGTATGAATGTAAGAATAAGAGGCCAGGTTTCTGTTTCGGCTGGAAGTGATCCCCTTTACGTGGTGGATGGATTCCCAATCACAGGTGATATTTCGGTTTTAAATCCTGATGAAATCGAGGATATTACGGTATTAAAGGATGCCGCTTCCACTTCTCTTTATGGATCAAGAGCAGCCAACGGAGTTGTTTTGATAACAACTAAAAAAGGAAAAGCAGGAGAGACGAATGTTTCTTTCAATATGTACACAGGTTTTCAAAAGGTCCCGATGCAGGGAAGATTGGAAATGATGGACGCGGTAGAATTTGCACAGTTCAAAAAAGAATATTTTGAAGATGCAGGCATGCCCGTCCCCGCCATGTTCCAAAATCCATCTCAGTATGAAGGACAGACACAAGACTGGTACGATGCACTGTTGCAGACAGCACCCATTTCCAATTATAATTTAACCATCACATCCAATACAGCAAAAAGCAGGACATCCATAGTAGCAGGTTTATTTGATCAGAACGGGGTTGTTTTGAATACGGATTATAAAAGATTTTCAATCCGATTGAATACTGACTATGACATTTCCGACAAAGTTCGGGTGGGATTCAATGTAGCTCCTTCCTATGTATTTGACAATACACCAAGAACGGATGGAGAAAGGGGTCAGGGTATTTTATTTAACGCCTTACATACTTGGCCAAATATGCCTATCTATGATGAAGCTGGAGAATTGACCTTGTTTAACAGATTCCCTGCAGAAACCGGAAATATCTTTGCGTATCCAAATTGGGTAAGATCTGCACAAGAAATCATTAATGAAACCAAACAGACAAATATTTTGACCAATGGATTTGTGGAATATAGTCCTATAGAAGGATTGGTATTTAAATCTACTCTGAATGCAGAAATCAGAAGTTCCAATTACCTCTTCTTTAATCCCTCCACAGCTACCCGGTTTATAAACAGACCTATTCCGACCGTTGCGGAGTCGATAAGGGATAATATAGAAGATTTCAGCTGGCTGAACGAAAACCTAGTTACTTATACTAAAAGTTTCAGTGATCACAATTTCGAATTATTGGGAGGTTATACCAATCAACATTTCAGAAGGTCTAGAACTAGGATACAAGCAGACACTTATTCCGACGACCGCCTCCCTACCATACAGGGAGCTATAAATATCAATCGGGGAGGTAGCTTTTCAGATGTACAGGAATGGGCTCTAACATCCCTTTTATCCAGGCTTAATTATAATTATCAAGGTAAGTACCTGTTAACAGCATCCGTCAGAGCCGATGGTTCTTCGCGGTTTGGTTCTGAAAACAGATGGGGTGTTTTCCCATCCATCTCTGCCGGCTGGGTATTATCAGATGAGGGTTTTCTCAACACAAATGAACAAATTTCATTTACCAAAATCAGGGCAAGTTATGGTGTTACAGGTAACAACAACATCGGTAACTATACCCAATATGCATTGATCAACAACACAATCAACCATGTCTTTGACAATGAAGTAGTTCCAGGTGCGGCTGTAACGTCTTTATCCAATTCTTTTTTAGGTTGGGAAACCACGAGGCAATTTGATATTGGGTTGGATTTGGGCTTGTTCGATGACAGGATACAATTTGTATATGACTTCTATACGAAAAACACGACAAACCTCCTCTATAACGTACAGATTCCTCAGGAATCTGGATTTGGCAGCTTTAATGACAATATCGGAGAAATTAAATTTTGGGGCCACGAGTTTTCCATCAACACCCGAAACACCACGGGTGCATTAAAGTGGACCACCAATGCCAATATATCCTTTAACAGAAACAGAGTTCTTGCTTTGGCTGAAGGAATAGACCGCGTATATGGCAGATTTCATATTACCCAAGTAGGTCAACCTTTCGGCATGTTCTACGGCCTTAATAAATTGGGCAACTATATGAACGAAGAGGATTTAGCCAATTCACCACAGGTTCCCGGGCGTTCCACGGTAGGCAGCATCAAGTTGGAGGATATTAACGGCGATGGCATTATCACCATTGGTGGGGATAATGACGATAGGACTATAATTGGGAATCCTTTCCCCGATTTCACCTATGGCATTGTAAACAATTTTCAGTATAAAAAATGGGACATGAGCATAGTAGGATCCGGCTCCTATGGAAACGAATTGATCATGCGTCATCTCTATAGTACCGCCAATCTAGATGGAGTATTCAATATGGTTAGACGTGCCAAGGATCGATTCCGATCTCCTGAAAATCCCGGAGACGGTTTCTTCGGAACTACTGTAGGTGGGGGTAACGTCACCGGGATTGAACGTGATTGGATGAATTCCAACTTTGTGGCAGACGCGTCTTTTTTCAGCATTAAAAACGTAACATTAGGGTATAATGCAGGAGCCTTGACCAAATTTATCAAATCTGCCAGATTTTATGCATCCATCCAAAATCTGTATGTTTTCACCAATTATTGGGGAGGATCAAATCCGGAAACCAGTGTGCAGCCGGATGGACAAGGAGATGGTGGCAACCTCAGTCAGGGTGTCGATTTACCTTCCTACCCCATTCCTCGTACCATCACATTTGGTGTAAATGTTAATTTCTGATTTTTACTAGGATAAAAATTAATTTGAGAAAAAATGAAAAAGATAAATATATTAATTGTAATGATAGGGATCATGTTTTCCAGCTGTGATGACTTTCTTTCCATAGTACCTGAAACAGCCTTGAGCACAGCAACATTCTTCAAACAAGAAGCTGATTTTCAACAAGCTGTAAATGCAGCATATGCACCGCAAAGGAATATTGTAAATGATCGGGCGTGGCTATTAAGTGAAATGAGGTCGGACAATACCATATATGCGCGGAATATTCTTTTTGGAGCTACCGAGCAGCAAGAGGATCTTTCGGACCATGCCTTACCTGAAGCAGATGGCATTACATCAAATGTCCATGTTTTGAATCAGTATCGGCTGGATTATTTGATTATATCCCGCACCAACCAAATACTTGATCAAATAGACAATGTGCAGTTCGATGAACAGTCAAAAAACAACATCAAGGGACAGGCCCTGTTTTTAAGAGCTTATTCGTACTATGAACTTGTAAGATACTTTCAAAGCGTCCCGCTGCATCTGACTCCTGTACAGACAAGATCAGAGGCTGCCCTTCCATTAGCGCCCGAAAACGAGATATATGCCCGAATTATTGAAGATGCACAGCAGGCAATCACGTTGCTGCCTAATAGATCCCAACAGGAATTAGGGCGGGTAACATCAGGGTCAGCTCGCATGCTTTTGGCGGATGTATATATTACCCAGAAAAAATGGATTGAGGCTGAAACGCTATTAGCCGAAATAGTAAACAGTAATCAATATCAACTTATAGCTAATTATGCTGATGTATTTTCCGAGAGTGTTTCTAACAAAAACAATTTAGAATCTCTCTATGAAATACAATTCCTCGAAGGTGCAGCAGGTATGGCAGGGAATTTTCTATATAACTTCATGCCCCGCCCTATTACGCCACAGGAACTACAGCCAATTACAGGAACATCAAATCCTGAACCACTGGATGGTCAGGGTAACAATATACCCACTCCTGATATTATTGCAGCTTATGAGGATGGTGATCTAAGGAAAGATGCTTCTATTGCATATGTAGAATTATCTCAAAGTTTTAGAGTAGACAAGTCGTATCCTTACATTAAGAAATATGCAAAAGAGCATTCTCTTCATGGAAACCACGGGATGAACTGGCCGGTTTATAGATATGCAGAGACTTTGCTGTTTCTTGCTGAGGCATTGAACGAACAAGGGAAAACAGGTGAAGCTGCCGCATATCTTAATCAGGTACGAACCAGGGCAGGATTACCAAACACCACTGCTTCCTCTCAAGGTGATATGAGGGAAGCGATTTTCAAGGAAAGAAGGGTTGAGTTGGCATTTGAAAACAAACGCTGGTTCGACATTACCAGAACTGATCGTGTTCAGGAAATCATTGGGCAGTTCGGCGCCAGGGCATTGGCCAATCCTCAGGAATATTACTATCCTGCCGGGGCAACCTTCAGACCGAATGCCTTTACAAATATTACCAAATATTATGCACTGCCTGCTGCTGAATCAGAGATAACTCCTCATTTCTAAGCCTATTTAAACCTCAAATAACTTTCCCGACATCCAGTCTGCTAGTTAGTTGAAAGGATGTTGGGAAATTATTTGATCAAAGGTGCATTTACACTATAGAATGCTTTACAAGAAAACAAAATAGCATTAGATTTAAGATTCAACTCATTTTATGAAAATGAATCCCATTTTACGAAAGCACTCAATAAACCTTAATATTTATGTACCTGAAAAAATCAATTTATAGCCTGCTCATTATCCCGATTTTACTATTCGTAGTATTTGCCTGTGGAAATAATGAAACGGAAGAAAAAGGTCCTGTTCATCCCAAAGTAGCAAAGCTGAAATTACCCGATGGGTTTGAAGCAGAACATATTTACAGTCCCGGGGAAAACGATCAGGGTTCATGGGTAGCCATGACTTTTGATCCTCAAGGGAGGCTGATCACAGCAGATCAATACGGTGGACTTTACCGGTTGGACATCCCTCAAATAGGCTCGGATTCTCTGGCACCCAGGATAGAAAAACTTAAAGTGGGTTTGGATACAGGCCAACAAATAGGAATGGGATATGCCCAGGGTTTGCTGTATGCATTTAACAGCATTTATGTCATGGTCAACCACAATGCCAATGAGGAATTTGACAAAAACACTGGTTTGTACAGAATTCAGGATTCCAATGGTGATGAACAATATGACAAGGTTACTTTGATCAGAACGCTGGAAGGTTCTCCGGGAGAACACGGCCCACACAGCATGATTCTTTCTCCTGATGGAAATTCAATATATCTGGTAGCCGGAAATCATGTCGATGTACCTAATATGGATGCTTACCGACTTCCGGCTGTTTGGGACGAAGACAATCTTTTTCCCGTAATAAAAGATCCAAGAGGACACGCCAACAGCAGAATGGCTCCCGGAGGATGGATAGCAGAGATAGATTCTCTTGGCGAAAACTGGGAGCTGATCAGTGCCGGTTTCAGAAATTCCTTCGACATTGCATTTAACGAAGTCGGGGATTTGTTCACCTATGATTCAGATATGGAATGGGATTTTGGAATGCCTTGGTACCGGCCGACCAGAATCTGCCATGTGACAAGTGGAAGTGAATTTGGCTGGAGAACGGGGAATCAAAAATGGTCTCCGGTATATCCGGACAACCTTCCGGCAATCCTGAACATCGGTCAGGGCTCCCCTACCAACGTGATGTTCGGAACGGGATCCAATTTTCCTGCAAAATACAAAAAAGCACTTTTCGCATTTGACTGGAGCTTCGGAATCATCTATGCTGTCTCCCTCGAGCCATCAGGTGCTTCTTATAATGCCACTGCCGAAGAATTCATTTCCGGTTCCCCGCTTCCTTTGACTGATGGAATCATCGGCCCCGATGGTGCCATGTATTTTATGACGGGAGGAAGAAGACTGGAATCTGATCTCTATCGAGTTCATTACACCGGTGATGATGATTCCGAAACGGAAGAAATGACCCTAGAGGATTTGCCTGAAGAGCATCGAACTAGAAGACAGCTGGAAGCATTCCATACAGGTGGACCACAAGCGGGTGCCGTGGACTTTGCCTGGCCATATCTGAAACACGAGGACAGATTCGTTCAATATGCTGCAAGGATTGCGGTTGAGCACCAACCTATCAGTCAATGGCAGCAAAAAGCATTGGATGAAAAAGATCCTGCGATATTAACCCAAGCAATGATCGCTTTGGCAAGACACGGAGGTAAAAATCTTCAAAGCGGGATGTTGCAGTCTTTAATGTCTGTTGATTATGGCCAATTGGATGAAAAAGGAAAGCAAAACCTGATCAGAGCCATAGAGCTTACACTTTACAGACAAGGAGAACCTCAATTTGCCATCAAAAACCAACTGATTGAATATCTGGGTGATCATTACCCGTCAGAAAACAATAACCTGAACAGGGCATTAAGTACCGTATTGGTCCATTTAGGTTCTGAGGATGCGGTCGAAAAAACCTTGGCACTTCTGAAGGACGCTGAAGATGATGCGGATTATCAAAAAACATTTACATCTTCCTCGGATCTGATTTTCAGAAATCCTCAATACGGCCTGGACATTGCCGGCATGCTTGCCAAAGTTCCGCCTGCCCAACAGACCTATTATGCGACTGTTTTAGGGAATGCGAAAGCTGGCTGGACTCCTGAATTAAGAGAAGAATATTTTACATGGATTCAGAATGCCTTCCAGTACCAAGGAGGAAGAAGTTATGTAGGATTTATCGATAGGGCAAGAAAAATGGCGTTGACGCATGTTTCAAAGAGTGATTTTGATCGTTACGATGAGCTTTCCGGAGCAGCCTTGCTTACAGGCAGCGGAAATGATCTAGCTGTTTCGGACATCCAACCTGAAGGTCCCGGAAGAAGCTGGACTGTTGACGAGGCATTGCCTTTGGTGGATTCTCTCCAAGGACGTGATTTGGTAAAAGGAAAAGCCATGTATGCTGCGACCTTATGTCTTTCCTGTCATTCCATGCAAGGTGACGGAGGAATTGTGGGTCCGGATCTTACCCAATTGGGAAGCCGGTTTACTGCAAAAGATATTCTGGAAGCAACCATTCATCCGAGTGATGTGATCAGCGATCAATATGCGGCATCTGTCTTTTATATGAAGGATGGAAGTTCGATTCTTGGGAAATTGGTCAATGAAGACGATGAAAAATATTTTGTTTCTCAAAACCCTTTTGATCCTTTGACTCTTCGTGAGATTCCTAAAAGCGAAGTCAACAACAAGAAGCTTTCCGAAGTATCGGTGATGCTGCCGGGCTTAATCAACAGATTGAATGAGGAGGAATTGAAAGACCTGGTGGCTTACCTGATTTCAGGTGGCAATGCTGAGCATGAGGTTTATCAAAACAATTCCATCACTGCAAAATAAAAAACCAATGTTAAAAAAAATCAAGCGACATGCTGTTTCCTGCCTGGCATTTGGCCTGGCAGCCATAGGTGTCTTGGGATGCAACGATTCATCCAGCAATACCGAAACAAATGAGGATGCCCAAACAGAAATAACCGATGATCAAGATGGATTCGAACCCATACTCGATGTAGAAACCATGGGTGATTGGGAAGGTGATCCAACTTATTGGAGATTGGAAGATGGGGAGATAGTAGGTGAAGTTACTCCTGCCACCTTGCTCAAAACCAATACCTTCCTGATCTGGAAAGGTGGAGAACCTGCGGATTTTGAACTGAAAGCCGATTTCAAAATTACAGAAGGCGGCAACTCAGGCATCAACTACCGAAGTGAACTGGTTGAGGAAGTACCTTATGCCCTTAGGGGATATCAGGCAGATATTGACGGAAAAAACAACTACACCGGCCAAAATTATGAAGAGCGTAAGCGGACTACCCTGGCTTACCGTGGACAAAAAACTGATATTCAACCTCAGGAACAGCCTGGGGATTTGAGTGAGAATATAGAGAAAAATGCCTGGAAAGGCCTAAAAGTCACCGAACAGCTTGGCGACATGGACTCGCTCAGAAGCCTCATCAAAAGCGAAGACTGGAACACCATCCATCTTGTTGTTGATGGCAACAATATGAAACACTATGTCAATGGTGTTCTGATGAGTGAGGTTGAGGACAACGATCCGGCCAATCGAAACACTGAAGGCCTTATAGGAATCCAGGTTCATGTGGGTCCCCCAATGCAGGTCAGGTTTAAGAATATCCAGCTAAAAAAACTTTAAAAATCAATTTGATTTCAGCACGGTTTACTAAAATAAACCGGGAATTGATTCACGCACGGAGCGAATGGAGCTTTTTTATGTCAAAAGGCTCTCAATTAAGATCTCCAATACCACATGATAACCAAATCAGTCTTCAGATTTCTCCAAATAGAACATTACCGAATGAGACGTTGATCCAAGTCCAAGGAATACACCTTATAGGTAACAACGGAAAAATTCTCAGATAAAGGATTTATAATGAAATTTAGGGAGGTTTTGTCAACTACTGAGGGAACGCCAAAGCAAACCTTTCCCCCTTGGAGTAATAGGGTTCCGTACTCCTGCGACACCCGCTTAGGCGGTAAAGCATCCCAACCTTCCGGTAATTCATTTAATTTGGGAATAAACACTTTCTTATCAGGAACCTCCAACTCCATGACAGAATATAACACATATCTTTCAGAAGCGAATAATTCCGAATCAATCGTTAGTCTCTCCAGCAAAGAGGAAGAAACTGAAGAACTTCCATACAAAGCCGGGTAGCCTGGCAAATTCCACCTGCCTCCATAGCGCTTGGCCCCTTCCCCACTTGCATCACAATATTCGGTCAGCGCAATCCTGTAAATCCTCATCCCAAATTTTCAAATTGCAATACCATGCTGAAGACGCATGATCTCTGTTTTAAGTAGTGTAAGACCTTCTGAGACATCAATAAGATCAAGGGGCTTTCGGTTTCCTAGTGTGAAAAGCGGACGCTCCATCCAACGCCGAAATCCTTCACGGCCAAAATAATTGGTCCCCACTGAATACAATTCGGCCAGTTCATACATCTTTTCGGATTGTACAACATCAAAAACTTCCTTTCGCTGCAGTGTTTTTGCGGAAACCGCCAAAGCAGCAGCAAGTGTATGATTGTCAAGGCCTGATATTTCTTTTAAGCCTTCAAAGGATTTTTTCTTCAAGCCTTCGCGAAAAGTTTCCACCCGTTGCAGTGGTTCATTCAAGAAATCCATTTCAACGTCCAATATTTCCTCAACAGACAATGTGGGTTTTCTATAATAGGCTACTGCAGGTTCACTTACTTTTGACGGCTTTCTTGACATGGCTTAAAAGGTAATTTGACCACTAATATAACGTAATTTGACCGAATT
>JBGTDA010000235.1:0-61626 GCA_041748555.1 Rhodonellum sp. | reverse complement strand
ATATTAATCTAAAAAATCTAAAGAATTTGCAACTGGAAATCGTTAAAATTTGGATTCATCAATTAATCAAGTGATAATTGGTCCCATTTTTTTTTCTTTTTAATTGGCAATTAAAAAGAAGGGTTGAATACCTAGAACTATTTTGGGATAAAGTAAAAAAAGTAGCCAATTGGCTACTTTTTCTTACGTAAGTACTTTAAATTAATAACCTCTTTTTCGGTCAAAAATCTATATTTTCCCCTGGGCAGGTCTTTTTTTGTCAGCCCGGCGTAGGTAACCCGGTCAAGGGCGATCACATCATATCCGAAATGGGCAAAAATCCTTCTTACTATCCGGTTTTTTCCGGAATGTATCTCCAGTCCCAAAATGGTTTTGTCTTTGGATAAAACCTGCAAATCATTGACCTTTACAGGTCCATCTTCCAATGTCAACCCTTCCAGAATAGATTCCTCATCGTTTTTTGTCAAAGGTTTGTCCAGTGTAACCTGATAGATCTTTTTGATTTCATTGGACGGATGGGAAAGTTTAGCTGCCAGTTCACCGTCGTTGGTGAATAGTAAAAGTCCGGTTGTATTCCGATCCAGTCTTCCTACAGGAAAAACACGTTCGTCACAGGCATTGCCGATCAGCTGCATGACCGTTTTTCTTTCCATTGGATCATCTGTAGTAGTGATAAAATCCTTAGGCTTATTCAATAATATGTAAACTGGCTTTTCAGGATTGATGGTTTTATTTTTATAAGTCACACGGTCTTTTCGTTCAACTTTATAACCCAATTCCTTCACTACCTCACCATTGACTTTAATCTCACCTTTTTCAATCAGTACATCCGCATCTCTTCTTGAACAAATCCCTGAGTTGGAAATATACCTGTTCAGCCTAAATACATCTGTTTCTTTATTCTTAGTGAATTTTTTATCTACTTTATCCAAGTTGTATTTTGGGCTTATTCCTGTACCGTCCTGGTCGTAACTTTTTTTATAATTCTTTTTGAAAGCAGAGGTATTATCCGAATCTGTATTCCTGACCGTCTCATAAACAGGTCTTTCGTCTTTTCCTCTTCCTTTATATACAGTTTTGTACTGGGCGGGATCTGACTCTTTACGGATAAAGTTTGATCCAAATTCCGGCCTGGGTTTTTTATCCCATTTTGGTTTGCGTTCCGAATCCTCGTTTTCTTTGGATTTTCCAAATAGCGAATCTTTAGAAAACGCCGGCTTGCCAAACTTTCCTTTTTGAGAATCCCCATAGGATTTTTTTTCGCCCTTTCCTCTTATGTCCTGATCTCGGTCGGAGGATCCAAAGGATGGTTGGGGTTTTCCTTTGTAACTTGTTTTTCGATCAAAACCTTCATCAGTTCCGGTCTTTTTGTTTCCCGATTTAAATCCGGAAGCAAATCCTTCATTTTTGCTTTCCCTGGTTTTATTGGAATTTCCATAAGCAGGTTTTTCTGATGAACCTCTTCTTTCTCCCTCATGATCTGATCTTCCAGAATTCGGTCTGGCTTTCTTTTCAAATCTTTCGTCCCCTTTTTTGATTCGGCTTTCAGATCTTGAACCGGAAAAGATTTTTGGTTTTCTTTCCCTTTCTTCTTTTTTCGGGCTGTTTGATCTTGGTGTTGCGGGGCCTTTGCCTGTGCGTTTTCTGTTATTATCCTTCTTCATGATTTTTTGCTGCATCTCTGCTGTAAAGTATTCGGTTGTGCCCAAGACGATTATTTAAGTCCTTGAATACAAACGGGCTGCAAAGATAGATATTACTTCGCAAATAACCTGATTAAATAAAAAATGTAAATCAATCTGATTGGTGAAAACCTTCAAGTTAGTATAGGGATAAGAATCGATGTGAACAATTTGAGATAAAAAAATCATGTTTCTTTAATGAAAAGTAATACAGAGATAGGATCAAAAGAAACATTTAATTCTTTAAGTAGACTCCCCGTGTCCTCGGGCTTCGCTCCGAAAGCCTTCTGGATCCAACTTGTTTTCAAAGAAAGGAGATCCTACTTGCAGAAAATCCATTATCCGTTTTACTTTTTATAAAAGGCTTCTACAGCTGATCGGACAGAGCCAAATTCAAGTAGCATGGATTTGGCTTTTCCTTCCTCTAATCCGGTTGATTCCATGATCATTTTAATACCTCTTTTGACCAGTTTCTCATTTGACAATTGCATATCAACCATTTTGTTTCCCTTTACGCGTCCCAGTTTGATCATGACTGTAGTGGAAATCATGTTCAGGACAAGTTTTTGGGCAGTTCCTGCCTTCATCCTTGTGCTTCCTGTCACGAATTCGGGGCCAACAATTACCTCAATTGGGAAATCCACGGTTTTTGATAATTTGCTGTCCAAGTTGCAGGTGATGCAGCCGGTCATTAACCCTGCGGCTTTGGCAGCTTTCACTCCGCCGATCACATAAGGAGTGGATCCTGATGCTGCGATCCCAATGACGGTATCTTGGTTATTGATTCCATGTTGCTGAATGTCTTTCCAAGCCTGATCCGCATTGTCCTCCGCATTTTCCACTGCTTTACGAATGGCTGTATCACCCCCTGCAATAATACCCAAAACCATATCATGGGGAACGCCGTAAGTTGGGGGGCATTCGGATGCATCCAAAATACCAAGCCTGCCGCTGGTGCCTGCACCCATATAAATCAACCGTCCTCCTTTCTGCATTCTGGGGACTATTTTTTTGATCAAAGATTCAATGGCGGGAATTGCGGCTGCAACAGCTTCCGGCACTTTCTTGTCTTCCTCATTGATATTCTGTAGCAACGTGGCTACTTCCATTTTCTCAAGGTTATCGTATAAAGACGCGCTTTCTGTGGTGCTCATAACGTTTTTTGATGATAAAGTGTCAATCCTGCAATAGGGCCTTCAATGATGATATTCACGTGAATTTCTGCATCATATGCTGCACTTCTTAAAATATCACTGTTATAGAAGGCGATGGACCCCACAAAATTAACAGGTTTGTTTTTGAAGCCTTCGTATTTTAGGACATGTTTTTTAAAAAAATCCTGAAAGGATTCATAGTACAACATATAGCAATAGGGTTCTGACTTGTTTTCACTGATAAACCTACAAAAACTCGCCATATACCTCCCTGGAGAGGGTCTCTTATAAACATTTTCAATTATTTGATTATAATCAAGCTGAAATCGGTCTATTACTTTTTCTTTCAGTTTGTCCGGCATTTCATCATGGATAAAATCCTGGAGAAATTTCCTGCCGATATAAGCGCCACCACCTTCATCTCCCAGAATATAACCTGGGGCCGGGTGGCTGTCAATGATGATTTCCCCATCATAATCGCAGCTGTTGGAGCCAGTACCCAAAATACATGCAATTCCGGGCTGATCTCCACAAGTGGACCTAGCTGCCGCCATCAGATCATGATCAACGTTTATTTGGGCCTCTCTATAGATACTTCTGAGGGCTGTTTCGATATGGTTCCTGTTCTCTACAGAACCGCAACCAGATCCATAGTAATAGATCACTTCAATTTCATCTCGAAGTTCAAGAAGGAAATCCTCCCTCAGTTCATTTGACATTTCCTCAGCAGTTTGATAGTTTGGATTGAACCCAATACCTCGGAATTGGCCGATTTTTCCGCTTTTTTTGATGACCCGCCAATCGGTTTTGCTGGCACCGCTGTCTGCTATCAGTATCATATTATCCGTTAAGTTGCCCGATGGGCATAAATTTCTCAAAAACCTGATCCGTGTGTGGAGCATCAGGCAATTCATCTGTCAAATCCTGACCTGCCCAATGTTCATAATGTTGGCCTTTCTTCCATAATTTGGATCGGGACACATCATAAATTGTTCCTTTGTAGGCAACCCAAATCTCCGGTTTATCCTGACCGTTTCGCAGTGCAAGTTGCTGCTTGCTGTAAAACTTCATTAGAAAAGTTTTAATTGGGCATTAATCCATCTTTCTGGGATTTCGCCTGATTGTGCCATTTGATAATCCTGATAGCTACAGGGAATGATTGTCATTCGGTCAAATTTATCCTTATCGGATTGTGGGATTTCCATCCACCATTTCTCACTGAGTTTGCTTTTATAAAAAACAAGAATGGATGGATGTGAATCCAAGGAAACCGTGTATTTGATATAATCAGAGCTTTTAAAAGAAGGGCTGTCTTTCCTGTCATAAAAGCCCTCAATAAAATACCATATCATCGTAGCGATAACAGCAGCAGTCTTGTTCCTGTTATCATCATAGTAGGGTTGGTAGCCATAGATGCCTATTGAACTCAGTTTTTCGTTCATTCCCGCAAACCTGCAAATCTGACAAGCTTCCTCTCCGGTTAGACCAAAAGGCTGTGCATCCGATGCTCCCGGAGCATCCGCAGATTGTATGGCACAAACATCAAAACTCAACAAATCAGCATTTCTGATCAAAGGTTCTATTTCTTTGAAGTTCCCCCTCAGATTTCCCAGCCTTACATGATCAAAATAAAGTTTTTCCATCACATTGATCAATTCGTGATCTGTCAGGAAACTCTGATATGCGAGCTGACTGAAGTTAAAAAGAAAATTAGGTTGGTGTAAAATGATATCCTGTGAATGAACTTCATGAGGTTTTCCATCTTCTTCCATGTCTATCTTGGCATCCACAGTTACCATGCTGACCAGTTTTTTGAGTCCCTGATAAGAGAGGTACTGACCTAAATCCATGTCATGGGTACCTCCGATGTAGATCGGAAGAATTTGTCTTTTCATCAAAAACTCTCCTACATTCTGAAGTATTTTGACAGATTCGGATAAAGTATCCCCTAGCATCAAATCTCCCAGATCGGCGATTTTATATAGAGATTGGCCTTTTTTTAAATGATAAAGCTTTTCCCGGATTTCGGTAGCAGCACGTTCCACACTGTCGGCTTTGGGCATCCCTCTTTTCTCCTGAATTCCGATAAGGGCAATTTGTTTGCCTTTTAGATCAGGAAAGGTTTCACCATGAAAGTGAATGAAATTAAAGAAGGAATTCTGAGCAAATTTTTGGTTGAGAATAAAATCAGGAATTGGCTCAAAGTAGGATCTCAGGTTCATAGGGTATATCGAAGAATTGCCCAAAAATAATCAAAAAAATGAGAGGAAATAAAAAAGTCCCGCCTTTGCGGGACTATGAATTTTTTAATTAACCACCAAAGTCATCAAATCTGATGTTTTCCTGCGGTATTCCCAAATCCTCAAGGAGTTTAAGAACCGCGGCGTTCATCAACGGCGGACCACAAAGGTAAAATTCAATTTCTTCGGGCTCAGGATGGTTTTTGAGATAATTATCAAACATGACCTGATGTATGAAACCTACGTATCCATCACCTTCTCTATCCTCAAGAGATTTCTTGATTTTCCAGTTGTCTTCCGGAAGTGGCTCCGATAGTCCAACAAAAAAATTAAAATTAGGAAAATCTTTTTCTATATCTCTAAAATGCTCAGAATAGAACAGTTCTTTCTTAGAACGGCCTCCATACCAATAAGAAACCTTTCTGTCTGTTTTTTCTGTATGGAAAAGGTGGAAGATATGTGATCTCAAAGGGGCCATTCCTGCACCACCTCCGATGTATATCATTTCCCTTTCGGTTGGATTGATGTGGAATTCTCCGTAAGGTCCGGAGATGGTTACTTTATCCCCTGGGACACGGGAGAAGACATAGGACGAACAAACTCCCGGATTCACATCCATCCATTTATTGTTTGCTCTGTCCCATGGCGGAGTTGCAATACGAATTGTCAGCATTATTATATTTCCCTCGGCAGGATGATTGGCCATGGAATACGCTCTGAAGAGTTCTTCATCATTTTTCATCACCAGATCCCACAAACCGAATTTATCCCAATCGCTTTGATACACATCCTGTGGGTGACCCAATTCCGGATGTGGAGTGATATCCATTCCTTTAAAATTAACGGTTATAATAGGAACATCTATCTGAATATATCCCCCTGATTCAAAATCCATGGATTCTCCTTCAGGCAATTTTACTTTGAATTCTTTGATGAAAGTTGAAACGTTATAGTTGGAAATAACTTCACACTCCCATTTTTTGATACCGAAGATTTCCTCAGGAATTCTGATCCTCATATCCTCTTTTACTTTCACCTGACATGAAAGCCGTACATTTCCTTGTTTTTCGGCTCTGCTGAGGTGTCCGACTTCAGTTGGTAACACTTCTCCACCACCTTCTTCAATGACACATTTACACATTGCGCATGTACCGCCGCCTCCACAAGCGGAGGGAAGAAATATTTTCTTGCCGCTCAAAGTGCTCAACAGGGTAGTGCCCGCAGATGCAATAAGTGGATTGCTTTCGTCTCCGTTGACTATTATTCTAACATCTCCTGAAGAAACCAACCTTGATTGGGCAAACAGGAGGATAAAGACGAGTAGCAGAATAATTAATGTAAAGGCTACTATTGAGGTGATTATTACTGTACCCATTTAAAGATAATTTTACTTTTATTTTCAATTTCTTGCCCCTGAATCGGGAACACAAATATATTTATAAATCAATAAAGAAGACTAAAATTGTTGTTGAAATTTACCCATCCTTTGGGATAATTACGGTTGTAACAGATTAATGATTCAGGAGGTTTAATAAAGTTGTCAATCTGTTTTTCAACTGTCTCCTATCGATGATAAAATCCAGAAATCCATGTTCCAACACAAATTCAGAACTTTGGAATCCTTTTGGTAGGTCTTTTCCTATTGTTTCCCTGATTACCCTTGGACCGGCAAACCCGATCAAGGCCCCGGGTTCTGCGATGTTAAAATCCCCTAACATTGCATAAGAGGCAGTTACTCCGCCTGTTGTCGGGTCGGTAAGGAGCGAAATATAGGGTATTCCCGCTTTATCCAACAAAGCCAGCTTTGCCGAAGTTTTGGCCATCTGCATCAGACTGAAGCCTGCTTCCATCATTCTGGCACCGCCTGATTTGGAAATCATCAGAAAAGGGACTTTATGTTCTAAAGAATAATCAATTGCCCGCGATATTTTTTCACCGACCACAGCTCCCATAGATCCACCTATAAAATTAAAATCCATACATGCTACTACCAGGTCAAGCCCGTTCAACTTTCCATATGCGGTTCTAACGGCATCATTAAGTTCTGTTTTGGCGATAGTATCTTCGATCCTTTTATTATAAGGTTTGGTGTCTACAAATTTCAGGGGATCACCAGATTTCAAGTTTTTGTCCAGTTCGGTAAATCTGTTTTCATCAAACAATATTTCAAAATATTCCTTGGAACCGATTTTCACATGGTAATCATCATCGGGGCAGACATAGGAATTGTTCTTTAACTCCCGTGTATGTATGATATTGCCTTTTGGAGATTTGTACCATAATCCATCCGGGGTATCTTTTTTTTCCTCAGTGGAGGTTTTTATTCCTTTATCTGTTCTTTTAAACCAAGCCATAGATTATGCTATTTTTTACCGAAACCTAAGCTTCAGGGATTACAAATTTATAGGTATTATCCATTAAATAAAATCTTCCTCAGGTTCTACCCCATTTGACAAAGGAGGACTCGCCGGCGAAAGTTAATAGATGCCCCTGTTTTTGGGAGGGCAAAGATGCTGTAATTTTTCTTTTCAATATAAGACAAGAATGAATATTGTCATAATTTTTCTTTCTCCTGTCTTTTAATTTGAATTTTATGGAATTTAAAGGATATTCATATTCCTTATTTCTCTAACCAAAGAACCTAAGCATTAATGGACCTCTTGACTCTACTGGTATTATCCGGATCAATCTTGATAGCTGCTTATTTTATTTACGGCAAATATGTATACCGTAAATTCGGACTCAGTGACAAGAGGGAAGCACCTTCTCATACCTACAGTGATGGAGTTGATTATATTCCAAGTAAACCAATTGTTGTTTTGGGCCACCATTTTGCTTCCATTGCAGGTGCCGGTCCCATAGTTGGTCCCATCATAGCAGTCACCTTTGGTTGGATTCCTGCAGTAATCTGGATTTTGGTTGGCGGGATTTTTTTTGGAGCCGTCCATGATCTTGGCAGTATGGCTGCTTCCCTGCGAAATCAGGGAAAATCAATAGGAGTGATCATAAACAATAACATCGGGTATAAAGGAAAGCAGCTTTTTATTCTCTTCAGTTTTTCCACACTGATTTTGATAATAGGCGTTTTTGCAGACATCATAGCCAAGACATTTGTTAGTAATCCCGGTGTCGCGTCGGCTTCCATTCTGTTTATCGCATTGGCCCTGGTATTTGGAGTTGTAAACAAATTGGTAGGGAATAAAAAAAATGCCTTTATAATCATCTCAATAATCGGTGTTGTTTTGATGTACTATTTTGTATATCTGGGCATGCAGATTCCAATTATTTTGGATTATCAGATATGGATTTATGTTTTGCTGGGTTATGCCTTTGTTGCTTCAGTAACTCCTGTAGTGACATTGTTGCAGCCAAGAGATTATCTGAACAGCTTTTTATTATATGGATTGATAATCTCCGCAGTGATTGGCGTCTTTATCGCCAACCCGGAAATCACTATGGAAAACGATATTCATATCAGTTCAGATAATCTTGGGTATCTGTTTCCGGTCCTTTTTGTGACCATTGCCTGTGGGGCAATCAGTGGATTCCATTCCCTGGTAGCATCAGGTACCACATCAAAGCAGTTGGACAAAGAAAGTGATGCTAAAATTGTTGGTTTCGGAGGTATGCTTATAGAATCATTTTTAGCCATCATATCTGTAGGTGCTGTGGTCGTTTTAAGCAGAGCAGATTATTTGAGCGGGTTGGCAACTGACGGTCCTGTCCCTCTTTTTGCAAATGGATTGGGCAATATGATTTCTTCATTGGGTATTCCTGAAGAATTTGCCATAGGTTTTGTGGCGCTGACAGTTTCAGCTTTCGCATTGACCACTTTGGATACCTGCACTCGTTTGGCCAGATTTACCTTACAGGAGTATTTTGAGGATATCAAAAATCCGGTAGCTTCAAAAATTTCCCAGAACCGATATTTATCCACATCAGTTGTCGTTGTCCTATCTGTGATGTTATTGGCCTCTGGAGGATTCACCACACTCTGGCCGATATTCGGCTCAGCCAATCAATTGCTGGCAGCTTTGGCCCTGTTGACAATTGCTGTTTGGTTGGTGAAGCAAAAAATCAGTGCGACATTTGTGTTGATCCCGATGTTTTTTATGTTCACGGTCACACTGACTTCTTTGGGTTTATTTGCTTGGAAAAATTATCAGGACCAGATCTATGTGCTGGCCATTATTGCCTCACTCTTATTCTTGTTATCCATTGCTTTGATCATACTGGCGGCAAGAAGCCTTAAACAAGAAATCAGCGGACCGGTTAAAGTCCACTGATTTTGATTTTAAGATAATATTTAAACTAGGATTAGTCAACGGAATTGAAAACATCCTGAACCTTTTTGGGGATTCTCCAGGCAAGACTGACATTGACCAGATAATCCGCAAAAGCAGCATCCCCGTGTCTGAAATTCTCAGGTGTTGAATCCGCAATGTCGGTTAGACTCCTTGTCCGGTTTCTGACGATTGCCACAGGGACATTTATCGTAGTTGTAAAATTTCCCAACATATAGCTGATTCCGGGTTCTACGGAAATGATATTCCCCGGTCTTCTGAATCCATCACTACCACCGAAAGTATCTTTCACAGGAATACCTTCAACCCTTCCTCCCAATGAGATTCCTAGGCCATAAATTCCATTGACCGGCATAAACAAGCCTGATCTGAATGCGAATTGATCCGGAACGCTCATGACTGATTCACTCGGTCTCCTGTTTGTTTGGGTTCCATTGGTATTCCTTGCGTTAAACATATAAAATCCATCATAATAGAGGAAAAGTTTGGAGTACAGGTTCCGGATTCCCTGAGCATCCACGATCAATCCGAATCCTCCGTCACCAAGCTGAATGGATTGGTCAACAGGTCTAAGTTCGGGTTCTCCTTCAGGCCCTACATTATAAAAGGTGCTTTTGGCATTATAATTACCTGTCGGAATTTTCAATCCCAAGCCGATTGCAGTATTACCCTTCTGGGCATTTTCTCCTGATAAAAGCCAGTATCCCGCTCCGATTCTCATATCTGCCAATCCACCCGAATAGGTCGTGTGTCTTTCTGTACGGCCATGTTCATATAATGAGCTTCTTTCATTATAAGCAAACGGTAATGAAACCAACCCATATAGCCTTTCCGAAAAGGCATAACTCACGTTGAAGTCCATCCCATGCGACCAGTTGATGACTTCTGTATTGTTTTCTATCCTATCCGGCTCTTCATGAGTTCCCCTGAAGTGTCTGAAGGATTTGAAATAGCGATAATTTGCACTGATGTTCCATTCACCTTTTTCAAGAATATTTCCCTGGCCTACGGCGTTCCCCATACCGGAAAATTGACGAATGGCTACGCAACCTTGGGCATGGATTTTTTGTGCGCCTGATATCAGGCAAAATATAATCAGTATGTAGATTTTCATTTTCATTGGCTTTAATTTTATTTTAAATAATAAGTACAACAACATAACCTAGGATTTAGGAATGCAGGTATCACCAATGGATATGTCCTATCGGGATATTATAAATAAAACTTAAGCCGATTCTGGGGGAGGGGAGTCGAGGTTGGTGGGCTGATCTTCTAAAATTAAAAAAGGAAAGCATGAATATTTTTTTTCGACCAAAGTCAAAAGAGCAAAATCATAAGGATTTTTGGGTTGTGTATAATCCTTTACAAATGTTTTGGTAAGTAGGGTATTCCCGCTTCCATCAGGAACCTTATCATGAATCAAAGAAGAGATCCATTGCTTCATAGTTTTGTCAAGAATCCTTTTTGCTGTATCCGGAACATAAACAAGCTGTAATGTATCCTTTGCGTATTTTTGCTTGATAACCCTGAAAAATTTTCCATCTTTTTCGAAGGAAGTATTGGTGACCTGAAACTCTTCCTGATCAGCCATATAAGGAAGAGTAAGTGGAATATCCAAAACGCTATGATCTTGATTATTTGGGTTTTCACTGAAAACTTCATCTGACCAATTGGATTCAATCTGGATTTTCATGGAAAAGTAGAACACATAATACCCAAAATGGTATAATGTGAAACATCCTAAAAGTAATATGGCAATTATCCTTTTCAACAAATTAATATTTTGAAAAGGAAAGTTATAGAAAAATATATTCAAAAAAAACATCAATAATCTTAGGAAGAAGATTATTGATGTTTACGAGTTTTTTCAAAAGGGAATCCGTTGACTGATACCAATTCATCTAGCCTGATTGTCAAACCATCTTCCCCAATGAGATATTCTACACCATCTTTAATTTCAAAAGTGATTATTTTAGATAAAACATTTTGTTCATGACCATCCTTGGTGTATTTGATTTCACAGGTCACCCCTTCTGTTGCCCACGCCTCTAGCCGATCATAATCGGCACATTCAATAGGATTGTATTTTTTATTGTCTTTCATATAAATATAATTTTATATACAATTAATATAACCATTAGCAGCAGGCTAATTGTTCCATAAATTCGGATAACTCTCAGCCGGTTAAATCTATCCAAAAACCATAGGACATAAACAGGTCGGATCAAACCAAATAATAAAGCCAAAATAGACAACCAAAGCATGATTTGGATCAAAAGTAGAATGGCTTGGATCATAGTTACATTTATATTAACCGATTTTTAATTGGAGTTTTTGTTTTTAACAATAGGGTCTGAAAGGTAATATTTAAAGAAAATATAAAAGGCACTTTGGATCAATTCCCTGAATTGAACTGAGTTATACAAATCAATATTTTAGGGAATGCCTTGGCCTGATCATTTTTATAAAACAAAAAAAGGAACAGCTTTTGGCCGCTCCTTTTATATTTAAGTTTAAGAAAACTTATTTTTTCCGTTTGATTTCCTGCATATGGTATCCTTCGATGGTATCATCAACTTCAATGTCGTTGAAACCTTTGATTGAAATACCACATTCATAGCCGGCTTTCACTTCGGCAACATCGTCCTTGAAACGTTTCAACTGGTCAATCTGACCTTCGTGAATCACGATACCGTCCCTTATCACGCGGATTTTGTTCTTTCTGGTGATATAACCATCAGTAACATAACTACCTGCAACTGTCCCTATTTTAGATATCTTGAAGACTTCCCTTACCTGAATATTACCGGTAATAATCTCTTCAAATGTTGGCTCCAGCATTCCTTCAATGGCATCCTTAATCTGATTGATGGCATCATAGATGATGGAATAATGTCTGATCTCGATTTCTTCCTGTTCGGCAAGTCTCTTTGCATTAGGAGATGGCCGCACCTGGAATCCAATAATAATCGCATCTGATGCAGAGGCCAATAGCACATCAGATTCAGAAATCTGTCCTACACCTTTGTGAATAATACTCACGCTTACTTCCTCTTTGGAGAGTTTCAACAAAGAATCGGAAAGTGCTTCCACAGAACCATCCACATCACCTTTGATGATAATGTTCAACTCCTTAAAGTTTCCAATGGCAAGCCGTCTACCGATTTCATCGAGCGTAATGTGCTTCTTGGTTCGCATACTCTGCTCTCTTTGAATCTGCTCCCTTGAATTGGCAATTTCTCTGGCTTCTCTTTCTGTATCGAATACTTTTATGGTATCACCGGCCTGAGGAGCTCCACTTAATCCCAGCACCTGTACAGGTGTGGATGGTCCTGCCTCTTTCTGCTTTTTACCGGTATGGTCAAACATTGCTTTAACACGGCCATAATGTTGGCCGGCAAGCATGATGTCTCCGATTCTAAGTGTACCTGCCTGAATCATAATTGTGGAAACATATCCACGACCTTTATCCAATGAAGCCTCTACTACGGTTCCTATTGCGTTTTTATTTGCATTTGCGGTCAGTTCCAGAATTTCAGCTTCCAACAATACTTTTTCAAGAAGGTCATCTATCCCGGCGCCGGTTTTGGCCGAGATATCCTGGGATTGGTATTTGCCGCCCCATTCCTCTATCAAGAGGTTCATATTGGCCAATTCCTCCTTGATTTTATTTGGATTTGCGTTTGGCTTATCGATTTTATTGATGGCAAAGATCATCGGTACCCCCGCAACTTGCGCGTGGTTAATGGCTTCCTTGGTTTGAGGCATGATGTTATCATCAGCAGCAATCACAATAATGGCAACATCTGTAATCTTGGCTCCCCTTGCACGCATGGCTGTAAATGCCTCGTGACCCGGAGTATCCAAAAAGGCAATCTTGTTTCCATCTTTGGTCGTCACATCATAAGCTCCGATATGCTGGGTGATTCCACCTGCCTCATCTGCTGTTACTTTGGAAGTTCTGATATAATCCAAAAGAGAAGTCTTACCATGATCTACGTGACCCATTATGGTGACAATAGGAGCTCTTGGTTTAAGGTCTTCCGGCTCGTCCTGCTGGACGATTAAATTTTCTTCCTCATCCGATTTAGTAAATTCTATTTCATAACCAAACTCATCGGCAATTATGGTGATCGCTTCTGCATCCAATCGTTGATTGATAGAAACAAACAAGCCCAAGGAAAGACAAGCTTTAATAACTTCATTTACGGTAACGTCCATTAAAGAAGCCAGATCATTAGCCGATATAAACTCGGTAACTCGAAGTACTTTGTTTTCTTCAACCCCTTCATCCACTTCTCTGGATCTTTCTGTTCTTTTGTCTCTTCTGTTTTTAGACTTTCCGCCTCCGGTTTTGCCTCCCTGAAGTCTGGCTAAAGTCTGCTTGATCTGATCCTGAATTTCTTTTTGTGTAGGTTCAGCTTTTTGAAATCTACTTCCGCCAGGAGCCTGGCCGCCGGGTCTGGCAGGCTGTCCGGGACGTCCTCCCCCTTGTGCTCTTCTGTCCCGCTGCTGGGTTCCTCCAACAGCTGGTTTTTGTCCTTGACCCTGAGGTGGAGTGCCCGGCTTTCTAGGAGGTTGGCCGGTCCCTGAACCTGAAGCAGGTTTGGCTTCACCGGGCGTATTTTTATCAATTCGTTTACGTAATCTTTTCTTTTTATCTTTTCCTTTTTCGTCAGATGACGCTACAGGCTTACCCTTTTTCTTGTTTCTATCGTCAGGCAATTCAATCTTGCCAAGAACAGTCAAGCCCTTTAGAGCATCTGCTTTTGCAGAGATTAAATGGTTCTGAGGTGTAGGAACGGGCTTTTCCACTTGTTTTTCCACCGATTTTTCGGCTGTGGGAGTGGGTTTGGGAGGTGCAGGAGGTGCCGGTGGCGGAGTCTCTTTCTTAGGCTCAGGGTTATTCTCGGACTTCGGTTCTTTTTTCGCTTCCGGTTTAGCAATCTCTTTTTCCTTCTGATCCTGTGGCTTAGGTTCCTCCACTTTTGGTTGCTTAGGCTCTTCTGCTTTTTGTTCCACCTTTGGAGTTTCAGATACAGGAGGAGTTGCGGGTTTTTCCACCTGCTGAGGTTTTTCTATCTTTTCAGGGTTTTCGGCTACTTTTTTTACAGGTTCTTTTCTTGCATCAAGATCAATTTTCCCAAGAATTTTGATCCCTTGAAGTTTGGGAGAGTCTACCTTTGACTTATCAGATTCGGGGGTGGGTGCGGTTTTGGGTTCTGAAGGAGGAGTAGGTTTTGGAGGTTCCGGTTTTTTCGGTTCTATGGCCTCCGGCTTTTTTTCCTCCCGTACATCAGACTCTGCTTCGATCGTAAAATTTTCATGATGACGCTTACCGATGTAAAGGTGGGAAGCCTCCTCCTTTTCCTGTGCGGAGGACTTGAATTCCTTGGCTAGCATGTTAAATTGCTCCAAACTTATTTTGGAGTTAGGATTGTTTTCTACTTCAAAGCCTTTTTTTGCCATAGAATCTACAATCGTAGAAATTCCTACGTTTAGTTTCCTGGCTACTTGGCCCAATCGCATCGTTCTTTCTTCTGACATACGCTAAAACCTCTTTCTAATTTCTCCGGCAAATATAAGGCCTATTATTGGGTTATAGGCCTTTATCTACTGTTCAAATTCCTGTTTTAATATTTTAAATACTTCTTCTATGGTTTCTTCCTCCAGCTCTGTCCTTCTCAAAAGATCCTCTTTTGTCAGAGACAGTACACTTTTTGCAGTGTCCAAACCGGTCTTTTTCAATTCATCTATTACCCAACTTTCGATCTCATCACCAAATTCGGACAGATCCACGTCTTCTTCCTCGTAATCGTTCAGCTCTCTGAAAACATCTATTTCGTATCCCACCAATCTACTGGCAAGGCGGATGTTGAATCCTCCTTTACCGATTGCCATGGACACCTGGTCAGGCTTCAAAAACACCGAAATCCTTTTTTCATCTTTATTTACAGTAATTGAACTTACTTTTGCAGGACTCAAGGCACGGCTGACATAAAGGTCAAGGTTTTCGGTATAATTGATTACATCAATATTTTCATTCTGCAATTCACGAACAACTGCATGGATCCGGCTACCTTTCATGCCCACACATGCGCCAACCGGGTCAATTCTGTCATCATATGATTCCACGGCAACCTTGGCCCTTTCACCCGGTTCTCTTACGATTTTCTTGATGGTGATGAGTCCGTCATAAACCTCAGGGACTTCGTTTTCAAAAAGCCGCTCAAGGAACATCGGTGAGGTCCGGGATAGGATGATTCTTGGATTTCCGTTGATGAGTTCCACTTTGTGGACGATTGCTCTGACGGAATCTCCTTTTCTGAAACGGTCTTTGGATATCTGTTCGGTTTTGGGAAGAATAAGTTCATTTCCATCACTATCCATCAACAATATTTCTCTGCCCAGAATCTGGTAAACTTCTGCGGAAATGATTTCTCCGACCAGTTCTTCATATTGATTGAAAAGCAAATCTTTTTCCAGATCCTTTATTTTTTGGATAAGCGTCTGACGGGCCATCATGACAGCCCTTCTTCCAAATTCTTCGAGCTCAATTTTTTCGAAAACTTCTTCTCCCACCTCAAAATCAGGTTCGATTTTTCTGGCATCACTTAGACTTATCTTGTCAAAGTCCCAGATGTCCTCGGAGTCATCTTCTACAATTTCTCTGATCCTCAAAATCTCAAGATCACCTTTGTCAGCATTGATGGTGACATCAAAGTTTTCATCGGTCTCGTACTTCTTGCGAATCATCGCTCTAAATACATCTTCTAAGATACGGATCATCGTCGGACGATCCACATTTTTTGATCTTGCAAATTCTGCAAATGATTCTATAAGAACTCTAGCATCCATTTTATTTAATTAAAAGAGACTAATACAATTGATTTCTTTATTTGTTCCAAGGAAATGATGGTTTGCTCATCATCAGCTTTCTTGCCTTTCTGTTTCTTTGTTTTAAGCCTGACAATTTCTGGTTCTACAGCTTCAAGTTCTCCTTCAATTTCGGTATTGTCAATTAAAGTTACCTTTATTTTTCTTCCGATGTTGTTTCGATATTGCCTTTCGGTGGTCAATGGATAATCAATCCCGGGTGAGGAAACCTCCAATACATATGCCTCGGGAAGCAATCCGTTTTCTTCGATTTCATTCCCCACCTTGCGGCTGACCTTTGCACAGGTATCGATCTTCAGGCCTCCATCAGCATCAATGAGGATTTTCACCTGGGGTTTGACACCTTTTTCTATCACCTGTATGTCTACCACATAATGGCTTTCATCAGGAAGATGCTTTTCGACGATCTCAGTTATAGTTTGTTTCAGGCTCATTTTTACAGTTTACCATAATGAAAGAGGGGACTTTTGTCCCCTCCCCCATACTCTGGTTAATACGCCACAAAGGTAATAAAATAAATTTCATAAAAAAAAAGACTTAGTATACTTGCCCTCCGTGTCCCTTTTCACTGAAACGGTTTTATTAAATACGTCTTAAAGTCAAATTTTAAAGTGCATAAGCTTCTTAAATGAATTTTTTCAGAAATGTAGATAAGATGATCCGGAAGTTGTGTAGGAGGCCTAAATTCTTGATCCGGAAATATACTTTCAAAAAAAAATGGGTTTCGTATTATAAATTAAGATTAAGATAATAATTTTGTCGACCCGCGGTATATGTTAGCATAGAGTGTGCTAACTTTAAAGATTATCAAAAATCAAATCAATCATAAAATAGAATGGGATTATTCGATTTTTTCTCAAGTGACATTGCTATAGACTTAGGAACAGCGAACACGCTGATTATACATAAAGATAAAATTGTGGTGGATGAACCTTCAATCATTGCTATAGACAGGACCACCAACAGGGTCTTGGCTGTGGGAAGGGATGCGATGAACATGCACGAAAAAACACATGAAAACATCAAAACCATTCGTCCGCTAAAGGATGGCGTAATTGCCGATTTCTTTGCCGCAGAACAAATGATCAGAGGTTTGATCAAAATGATTCCGGGTCATAAAAAGGGAATGTTTCCCCAATCACATCGTATGGTAATATGTATTCCCTCCGGTATTACCGAGGTGGAAAAGCGAGCAGTAAGAGATTCTGCCGAGCATGCAGGGGCCAAGGAAGTGTATATGATTTATGAACCCATCGCGGCTGCCATCGGAATCGGGATCGATATCGAAAAACCTATGGGATCCATGATCGTGGATATTGGAGGTGGTACCACCGAAATTGCTTTGATAGCACTTTCAGGAATTGTAGCGGATCAGTCCATCAGAGTTGCCGGTGACACTTTTACCAAAGACATACTTGATTATATGAGGAGGCAGCATAACTTGCTCATAGGTGAAAGATCCGCCGAGAAAGTTAAGATTGCGATCGGATCAGCTCTGACAGAACTGGACGATGCTCCGGAGGATTATGAAATCAGAGGTCGTGATTTGATGACAGGTATTCCTAAGGTGATCAAAGTATCATATTCCGAAATTGCATTTGCTTTGGATAAATCCGTTTCCAAAATCGAAGAGGCGGTATTGAAGGCACTTGAAATCGCACCGCCGGAACTATCTGCGGATATTTATGACAATGGCATCCATCTGACCGGTGGAGGGGCCTTGCTCAAAGGTTTGGATAAAAGGCTGCACCAGAAAACCAAGTTGCCGATCCATATTGCAGAAGATCCATTAAGAGCAGTTGTCAGGGGCACGGGCACCGCTTTGAAAAATATCAATAATTTCAGAACTGTCCTGATGACTTGATGATTGAATGCAGCGGATTTTACTATTTCTCTATAGCTTAAGGGCATTTCTTTTATTTGTATTTTTGGAGGCGGTTGCCATCTATATGATGGTTTCCTTCAATTCCCAACAGGGAGCCGTCTTCTTCAACAGTTCCAATAAGGTAAGCGGCACTGTGCTCAGCTATAAAAACGGTGTTGTGGAATATTTCTCCCTAGCTTCTGTCAACAAGAATCTTGTGGATAAAAATGCCGAGCTTTTGGCTGAACTTGAAAGATTGAAAAGTCCTGTAGACAGTATTTATATAGAGCTGGACAGTGCTTTTATGAATACTTTTCAGTTTAAGGGAGCAAAAGTCATCAACAATTCTCTTCGGTTTTCCCGAAATCACATTACCCTCAACAAAGGCGCTGATCAAGGTATAAAGGAAGGCATGGGGGTATTCAATGAAGAAGGCATAGTAGGAAGGGTAAAAGGTGTTTCCAAAAACTTTTCCACTGTTATTTCCCTGCTTCATACGGATCTTTTGATTTCTTCCAAAATCAAATCAACAGATGTCTTCGGCTCTACCAAGTGGGATGGGCTGGACGCCAAAAAAGCAAAGCTGATGTATATCCCCCGACACGTGGATGTGAAAGTTGGAGATGAGGTAGTGACTTCCGGATATAATGCGATTTTCCCTGAGGGGATTCCTGTTGGGACCGTCCTGGAAGTGAAACCGGGATTGGAGAATAATTATTTGGATATCACCTTGGATTTGGCGACCGATTTTTCTAAGATTTCCTATGTGTATCTTGTGGAAAACCATATTGAAACCGAATTAGATTCACTTTATAACGCCACAGGAGTCACCAATGAATAGTACCAGGATTTTTTCACTTATTGCCGGTTTCTTTCTTTACCTAATTATTCAGGTTTTGGTGTTAAAGAACCTGGTTATTTTCGGAACTGCTTTCTGCTTTCTGTATATACTCTACATTCTGTTGCTACCCATCAATGTCAAAACAGTTCAGACTTTACTGATTGCTTTCGTATTAGGAATGGGGGTTGATCTGTTCTATGATACTATTGGAGTGCACACTGCAAGTGTTTTGATGTTGGCCTTTGTTCGAAAAAGATGGATTCAGGCGATCACACCTACAGGTGGATATGATGATGACCTGCAGCCTTCCTTGTTAAATCTGGGTATAGGCTGGTTTTTTATCTATAGCTTTCCTATGATTCTGATTCACCATACATTGTTTTTTTATATTGAGAATATAGGCACTAATTTGTTTTTATCTGTCGTTCAAAAAGTAATTGCAAGTGCTATTTTTGTGTTTATAATGAGTATAATTGTCCAACTGTTATTCTACAGTAGAAGGAGGGGAATTTAATGAATGATCAAAGGCCGATTACCATAATTATAGTTGTAATCCTGGTAGGGGTGGTTTTGCTGGCCAAATTATTTATGATACAGGTGGCGGATGACAGCTTCCTGAAAAGAGCTGAAAGAAATGCCATCCAAAGGGTGGTAGATCACCCTTACAGAGGTCTTGTCTATGACAGAACCGGTAAGATTATGGTCTACAACAATCCTATTTTTGATTTGATGATGATCCCCAAAGAATTTCAGGTTAAAGATACCGCCAGATTCTGCGAAATTTTCCGGGTTACAAAAGACCATTTGATCGAAAGTTATACAGCCGCTAGAAAATACAGCTCGGTAAAACCATCCCCGCTGATCAAACAGATATCCACAACTGATTTTGCCAGAATCCAGGATTACCTGATCGATTACCCGGGCCTTTTTGTCATGACGCGTGCCGTCAGATCTTATCCTCAGTCAAGTGCAGCAAACACGCTGGGATATATCGGAGAAATCAGTGGAGGAAGATTAGAGAGAGATTCATCCGACTATTACAGACAGGGAGATTATGTAGGTTTAAGTGGTCTCGAAGGTTTTTATGAAAATGAGCTGAGGGGAGTAAAAGGTGTAAAATACAAAATGGTGAATGTGCGGGGAGTGGACAAAGGCTCCTTCAAAAGCGGTGAATATGATACTGCCTCGGTCGCAGGAAACAACATCACCTCAACAATACACCTTGCTTTGCAGCAATACGGCGAGTTATTGATGGAAGGTAAAAGAGGATCTGTTGTCGCTATTGAACCCAAAACAGGTGAAATTCTGGCCATGATTTCCGCACCGACATATGATCCCAATGAACTTACAGGTGCCAAATTCAGCTCAAATTATTCTCTTTTAAATCAAGATGACAGTAGGCCATTGTTTAACAGGCCTATCATGGCTATGTACCCTCCGGGTTCCATCTTTAAGATTGTCCAATCTTTGGTTGGTCTTCAGTCGGGGGTTTTGAATCTCAACACTACTTTCAGCTGTAACAGATCACTGGTGGCCTGTCACAACCACCCAAGTCCTGTAAATCTTTTCGGCGCTATCCGTAATTCCTGTAATCCTTATTACCATCAAGCCTTTAGAATGATCATCAACCAAGAAGTGTCCGGCAATACTTTTAAGGATACAGAAATCGGGTTGAACGAATGGCGGGAAGATGTAATGAAATTTGGACTGGGCTCTCCTTTGGGTCTGGATATGTACAACGAAAAAGGCGGTTCTATCCCGTCCAGCCAATTGTATGACCGCGTTTATGGTCCCGGAAGATGGAAGTATTCTACAATTTACTCACTTTCCATCGGTCAGGGAGAAATGTTGGTAACGCCTCTTCAAATGGCCAATTTAGCTGCAATCTTTGCCAATAAAGGATACTATTATACACCTCATTTGATAAAAGCAATAAACGGAAATTCAAATGATATTCCCGAAAAGTTCCTTACCAAAAACAGTGTAGGTGTAGATGCCCATCATTTTGATATGGTTCAGGATGCAATGGCACAGGCCATCTATGGAACGGCAGCCAGAGCCGTTATTAAGGATATCGCAATAGCGGGAAAAACAGGAACTGCACAGAATCCTCAAGGAGAAGACCATTCCGTATTTATCGCTTTTGCCCCAAAAGAAGACCCTAAAATAGCCATTGCTGTGTATGTTGAAAATGCCGGATGGGGTGGACGGGCAGCTGCCAGTACTGCCAGTCTGATGATTGAAAAATACCTGCGGGGAGAAATCACCAGACCCGCACTGGAGGAATACGTCCGGGTAGGAAAATTCATGTAATTTTGAGACAGGACGATTTATATATCAATAGGATTGACTGGATAACCATATTCATTTATGGCACCCTTGTTATTATTGGCTGGTTCAATATCTATGCGGCAGTATATGACGAGCAGGCTGCCAAAAGCATTTTTGATTTTTCAATCAATTCAGGAAAGCAGCTGGTTTGGATCGGTACAGCAATTCTGCTGATTACACTGATCATGGTTGCTGATTATCGTCTGTTCGAAAACCTATCCCTTATCCTGTATGGGATTTTTCTGTTTTTTCTTTTGATTACCCCTTTCTTCGGAAAAGAAATCAACGGGCAACGCGCATGGTTTGAAATAGGGGCTTTTAGGCTTCAACCGGCTGAATTTGCCAAATTTGCTACAGCCCTGGCATTGGCTAAATTTATGGAAAGGCCGAGTTTTGATCTCAGCCAGACCAAATATCAGCTACAGTCCATGGCAATCGTCTTCTTACCCGTGGCTTTTATCATGCTCCAGCCCGATACCGGAACAGCAATGGTCTACTCCGCTTTTTTTGTGATGCTTTTCAGAGAGGGTATGCCCCAAAGATACTATGTCTTGGCTTTGACTTTTATCACCGTTTCCCTTTTGGCTTTGGGTATTGACAACAATCTCTATTTGGTTATAGGGGTTGCGGTGGTTGTTTTGATCCTAATTATGATGGGAAAGAAAAACCCTGCCAGGATCGTCGGCTTATTTGCTTTGGGAGCAGTAATTTTAGGATACTGCTACAGTCTTGATTATGTAGTTTCCAAATTACCTGATCACCAACAAAACAGGATTATGGTTTTATTCAATCCTGACCTTGACCCTCTCGGTGTGGGCTGGAATGTTACCCAATCCAAAATTGCGATTGGATCAGGTGGATTCTTAGGTAAAGGTTATTTGGAAGGCACTCAAACAAAATTCGACTTTGTTCCTGAACAACATACGGATTTCATCTTCTGTACGCTAGGTGAGGAATTTGGCTGGATTGGAAGTTTTGTGGTGGTACTTCTTTTCAGTGCATTGTTGATCAGGTTGGTTATTTTGGCAGAAAGGCAGAAAAGCAGATTCTCCAGGGTGTACGGCTATTGTGTCATATCCATTTTACTCTTCCACTTCGGAATCAACATTGCCATGACCGTTGGCTTGTTTCCTGTAGTGGGTATTCCCCTACCGTTTTTCAGTTATGGAGGATCTTCACTATGGTCCTTTACCATCCTGCTCTTTATTTTCATTAAGCTCGATTCACATAGGGTACAGCTGCTGGGCAGAATGAATTAGTTTGAACCGTCAATGATTTTGTTCAGCCAAAACTGTTTCTTTGGCTCCCTGTTTAATTTTGCATATGAGGTATGAAAAGCATGGTCCTTTAAAAAATTAATCTGGAGGTTCCGCCATTCATCCGCATCGGAAATAATCTTATAAGCTATAAATTCTTCATATAACCTGGTGCTGATTTCGGGATAATCATCCCTGCCAAGATAATCCAGGTCAGCATCACATAGGATTTCCTGAAGGGAATTTTGCGGTGTTTGGGGGATTTTTGTTGATAGCACCAGCCCTTTGACTACTTCAATATCGTCTCTGCCTATTCCCATTGATGACATCAAATCCTCAGCCATGATTGCCGAAACTTCCTCATGGTCTGTGTAGGTCTGCAAAAAACCCATATCATGTACCACAGCACCGATTCTCAAAAGATAAGCTTCATCCTCTTTGATTCCGAGCCTTTCGATATATTGATTGCATACAGCCAATACATCCAAGGTGTGTTCGATTGCATGGTAGGTCAGGTGAACGGGTAATTCACTTCTCAGTTTTTCAATAACTAACTTTTCCAGTTTACGATAATTTTTCATTTTGCAGATTTTCCGAAAAAATCACTAAAGAAAGACCCTTATAGAATAAATAATACTGAATAATAAAAGCAATATAATATTAAATGCCAAATACCTGACTGATTTGTTAACAAAACCGAATTTTGTTGCGGCAATTTTAGAATTGATATAAACTTGCTCCCCTAATTGTGAAAAAAGTGTCTTCCGGTGGTTGCTTACCTGATATAGCTTTTGGGCATATTCCTCTATGTTGCCAAACGCAGAGATTACATCTCCAAAGAAAAACACGTTTTTGTTGTACTTGTTAAGAATCAGAGGCAAAAAGCACCTGAAACTATAGTACATCGATATCATGGTCAAAATAAACCATGCTCCTAAAAATATAATGACTACCCGATCGTATTCGGAAGTGGCCAAAAGTTCATCAATGTATTGGAAATAGAGATTGAGCACTATTCCATAAAACGAGAGTATAAGTCCGGCTTTCAGTTCTGAGGCTTTTATTAATCCATGTATATAAGTGATGAGGTACCAATAATGATCCATTAAATCCTCCTGAGTCTGATCCTCAGAATTGGTCATTAGTTCAGGTATTTTTGGAGGTTTGGTCATTAAAATCTATTTGGATTGAACACAGTTGAGTGTTGGATTACAATTTACTTTTGTTTTTCAAACCAAATCTTCTTTTTGAGGAATTTTTACATCGTTTGATCAAATTTTCTGTAAACCAGTTGCAAAAACTCATCAACTGCTTCCGTGTTCTTGTCCCAGTTGAGCTCTGCCACAAAACGTTCGTTCAGAAGCCGGATGGCATCTTCAAAACTTTCACAATTATCCACAGATTTAAGCGCATGCTTCAGCAGATCAGGATTTCCATCAAACAATTCCCGGGTGAACATGAATCTTTGGTTAATGCCGACACTTTCGGATAGCTTTCCTATACTCCCTTTCATTACTTTGTATTCCCGGGATTCAAACCGCTCCCATGCCTCAAGGGGATCTATGGCTTTGTCGCCGCTAGCTGCTCGATGGATAGCAGGGGCAGAGGTGGGCTCCTTAATTTGTTCTTCCCTATTTATAAGCGAATCGGATTCGGAAGAAGATTTTTTTTCAGCCTCATGCCTTTCAGGCTGATCCAGATCCGCCTCTTTGTCCGCTTCCGCGGTAATGGTTTGCCTTTCAGGAATGGTTTCCGATTTTATTTCCCCTTGTTTTGCAGGCTGGCTTCTATCCAAAAGCTTATCCAAGTCAAGCGGAAAAATTGTATTGAGACTGTTCAATAAACTTTCGGCTGAATTTAACTGTGCATTTTGTTCATCAAAATTGGAAGCCAAAGCTTTTTTATAGGCCTCATGTGTATGACTCAAACCGGCCCTATCAATCAAACTTGTGATAAGGGTGGCATGCCATTTAAAATACTTTTTGTTTACTTTAAAATAATCATTCAATTGGTCGGCAGGTACTTTATCAATTTCTCCTGAATAATAACCAACCGGATCTACGGCAAGTATAACAGAATATGCCACTGCCTCTGTCACCAAGGGTTCAAAATCCTCCTTTTCGATTTTTATCGATTTGGAAAGTACATTCATAAAGTCCCTTAAAGCTTCATGGACGGCATTGTTTCTATAATCAAAATATGGGTTGCTTTTCAGTTTTTCCAGTTCGCCCTGCCAGGCTTCAAAAAGCGCTTTTAAAATAAAAAAATTTACCTGAGGGCTGGATGTCAACTCAATGATTCCCTGACCGGACATGTACTTATTGGTGGTAAAATAATTCCTACAGACCGTTTTTGTAAAGTTGGTGGCGTAGTTTTCTAAATAATTGCTGTTTATTTTGGCACACATAATTAAAATTTATTGAAGTTCAAACCAGAAATCATGCTGAAGATTACCATCGAAAATTTAAATCAACAGGAGATTATATCCACTGAAAAGGAACGTAAAGTTATTGAATTAATTCATGAAAACCACATCGATTGGATGCATGCCTGCGGCAAAAAAGGAAAATGTACTACTTGCAAAATGATCGTACTCGAAGGCTCCCAAAATTTAAGTCCGCTTACCGAAAGTGAAGAATTATTTAGAGAAAACGGCAGGTTAAAATTAGACGAAAGGTTAACTTGCCAAGCTATTTTGGTATCCGGAGTCCTTCGCATCCGTGTAGATGACGCAAATAAATTTCCCCATATGAAATACAGCAAATAAATTAAATGTTTTTAGAACCTACCATTGGCAAAAAAAGCCTCAAAGAAAAAAGAGGACATATTGAGGTGATCTGTGGATCAATGTTTTCAGGAAAGACCGAGGAGCTTATCCGCAGACTGAACCGCGCCTTGATAGCCCGACAAAAGGTCGAAATCTTCAAGCCTGCCATAGATAAAAGATATCATGAATCGGATGTGGTTTCCCACAACGAAAGTTCGATCAGATCTACCCCGGTGCAGTTTGCAGATGATATCATTTTGCTGGCAGGCGATTGTGATGTGGTCGGCATAGATGAAGTACAGTTCCTTGATCAGCAGGTGGTCAATGTGGCCTCCGTACTGGCAAACTCAGGAAAAAGGGTGATACTGGCAGGTTTGGATATGGATTTTGAAGGAAAACCCTTTGAACCCATGCCTCAGCTGCTGGCAATTGCCGAATATGTAACTAAAGTACATGCCATCTGCATGAAGTGCGGGGATCTTGCCTCTTATTCGTTTAGATTGTCGGACTCAAAAGAAAAAGTTTTTATAGGGGAAAAAGAAGCATATGAAGCGAGATGTCGGAAGTGCTTTATGGAGGAAAAAAAATAAAGGCAGGCGATTGGTATGAATCCGATATTTAAGAAATCAATTATCACACGCTTTTTCATTGCTTCTTTATTTCGGGAAAATCCCAAAGTATTATATGTAATAAATGCACTCTTAAACATCCCCAAATCACGTGGTTGGAAATGGAATGCCTATCAGAAGTTACTTTTGATTTTTCTGACAGTTGGATTCCAGGTGCAATATCTTTTTGGTCAGTCCAATATTCCAGTGGGAACATGGAAATTTCACCAATTCTATAAGGGGGCGGCCTGGCTCTCAGGAAATGATCAAACGGTTTTCGCCCGGAGCGGAGAATCACTTTTTTTTTATTCTATCAATGAAGACCAATCTTATACCCTCACAGCAAACGACGGATTATACGGACAATCATTTACTGCTTCCGGATTTGATGGGAAGAGTAAGACATTAATAGTAGCATATCCCGATGGTACGTTGGATAGGATCGGGGAAAAAAGCATTGATCATATCACAGCTTTGAGAAATAACAATCTGATTACCGAAAAAAGAATTAACAAGATCAAATTGATAAACGACACTTTTTATCTGGCTGCTGATTTTGGATTGGCTTTGCTGGATCCGGCTACCGGACAATTCCGGGAAGCATACCTGAATATTGGACCCGATGGAAATGTTTTGGCGGTCAGGGATGTGGGTGCCGATGCACAGCACCTTTATCTGGCTACATCCTCAGGCGTTTTAAAAGGAGATCCAAGCATGAACCTGAAAGATTTCAGAAATTGGGAATTGATTAAAACGGAACTGACTGATGGGTTTGTAGAAGCAGAAAGTCTGGACGGGCAATTGTTTTTGATCGGGTCGGACAAGAATCTTTATCTGCTTACAGAAGATGGTGTTGAATTGATATTGGGAACTGAGGAGTGCCGTAACCTTAAAAAAATCGGAAATGATCTGTTTTTCATAAAGGATAACAATATTTATCAACTGGAGGCTTCCGGATCATTTTCTTTATTCCTTCAAAATAATTACACGGAAATCTCTGATTTTCATTTCAGCGGAAATGACAGCTATCTGAGCGTTCCCGGAAAGGGACTTGTCCGTCATGAAGATCAAATGGAGATAAAAGTTCCGGGACCACAAGCAAAAATCCAACAGTTTTATTGGGATGAAGCAGGTACATTGGCCTTTCCTGTTTATATAGATGCCTTGGAAGGCATCATCCAATCCGGGAATATTGGAAGTTCTAAGCTGACAAACGGTTTCTGGGAAGATTTGCAAGCTCCGGGGAATGTTATGGCAAAGGCGGATCTTGGAAATATCACTTATTTTGGCACCATGGATGATGGCTTATGGAAGGTTGCTGATGGGCAGCTGCAAAAAGTTGAATTATTGGAAGAGAGACTTGGAGAAACAGTAGGAGCATTTTCCAAAGACCAAAAAAACCAACTTTGGGTAGGATTTTATGATAGCAGGGAAAGCTTATTGAAATTTGATGCCTCCGGAAAACCCCGGTCCATAGCTGTTCCCGGACTGCAGTATGTTCATAAGATAATTGCGGATAATGCCCATAACCTCTGGATTTTACAATCTCTTCCGTCAGGGATCAGACGATTAAGGGCTTTTAATGAAAACACAAATCTTAATAGGCAATTGATTCAGTCTGATCGAAAAGGAGCTGGGGAGATTTTGGATATGGATCTTGATACCGAGGGGAATCTTTGGTTGGGACTGACAAATGGTGTGGCTTATATTTCTAATGTGTCTTCAGTTAATGCCGGATCTGAGATTATTATGATCCAACCATTAATCGATAATCGAAACTTGCTTGATGGACAAGTGGTAAATGCCGTGCAGGTGGCAGCTGATCAGACCAAATGGTTTGGAACTCAAAATGATGGGCTTTGGCACTTTTCAGCATCGGGGGACGAATTATTGGAACATTTTAGCGAATTAAACAGCCCCCTGCCATCTAACTCCATCAGCAATCTGGAAATAGATGCGGTTTCGGGAGAATTGTTAATTGTGGTACCCAATGCCGCATTGGCTTACAGGGGCAGCAGCGTGAAAGCAGCGGCGACCCTTTCGGCTATCAAAATTTTCCCGAATCCTGTCCGGCCTGACTTTACGGGGTTGTTGAGTATTGAAGGCTTGACTGATTTTGCTGACATCAAGATCGCCACCTCGGCTGGCCGGATGGTATATTCAGCCCGGGTCAGGGGCGGAAAGACAACCTGGAACCTTAGGTTTGGTCAAGGTGGTAAAGTTTCCCCGGGAGTTTACCTGGTGTATGTGATGGATGAATCAGGTGCCCAAAGAGTGGCTGGAAAATTTGTGGTACTCTGATGCTTAAAAAAACTTCAGGCATAGTGATCAGCTACATCCGCTATAGAGAAACTTCTATCGTGGTCCATATATTTACCCGTGAACTGGGTTTGAAAAGTTATATAGTGAATGGAGTGAGAAGCAGCACTGCCAAAAATAAAATGGCTTTTTACCAACCTTTGACGATTTTGGATATGGTGGTGTATGACAAAGAAGGCGCTGGCTTAAACAGGATATCAGAAGTAAAGCTTAAAATTCCTTTTCATCGGATCCCATTTGATTTTCACCGTTCGGGGGTGGCGATGTTTGTAGGTGAGGTTTTGGGAAAATCAATTTATGAAAATTATCAGAACGAATCACTTTTTGATTTTCTCAGCTTTGCCATCAGCCACCTTGACAGCGAAGAAGTTCTTCTGGCGAATTATCCTGTGATCTTTTTATGGGAAACTTCCAAATATTTGGGCTTTGCACCCACTGATGCCGCTTCATTTTTTAACGAAATAGAGCAGGAAGCACAATCCAAAGAATATGTCCGCAAGGAAATGGATTACCTCGATCTGCTGATCCGCGATTCCTTTGAATGCACCGAAAAAATACCCTCCGGTTATCGCAGAAGACTTCTGGATCATTTTCTGCTTTTTTATTCCCAGCACCTTGAATATTCGTCAGAATGGAAATCTGTTAAAGTGCTCAGACAGATGATTTTTTAAAATTTCAAGTCCGACCGTTAAAAATTTGCGTATTACACTTGTATACCTTAATATTGTGACATCAAGTATTTGAAAATCTTCTCCCCGAAGGTTTTATGCTATCCTGAAGATCTTTTTAATTCAGTGCAGTAATACTCAAATCACATTCAATCATATCAACACGTTTTATTCAATATCATTTTATTAGCTTTTTATGTATAACATAGAAGAATTAAGAATCAGACTCCTTTCTGAATTAAAGGATATCGCTGAGGAAATGGGCGTCAAAAACCACAAAACGCTCAAAAAAGACGATCTTGTCTATGCGATATTGGATCAGCAGGCCATCACCCCCGAGAAAGCCCTGCCCAAGAAAAAGCCTTCAGCATCTGAAGGAGAGCAAAATACCGAGGAATCCAAACCTGATCAGGAAGAAACCTCCAAAGTATCTGCAGAAGAAGCACCAAGCAAACCCAAAACAGGAAGACAGAATTTGAGCGAACAGCCCAAGGAGTCACCGAAAAGGGAACCCCAAAAAGAAACTCCAAAAAGGGAATCTCCGAAAGGTGATGCTCCAAAAGGAGATTATGCAAAAAATGATGCTCCAAGAGGAGAATCATCAAAAAGCGAGGGTTCAAAAATTCAAAACGACAGACCTAAGCGGGAAAGAGCTGATAGTGACAATAACGGAGGACGTCCTCCCCGAAGAGAACCTGTCAATGTGGAAGAAAAGCCAAAGGCCAAACCCATGCCACCCGCCGAGGATGAAAAACCAAGATTTATCAGACCCCGAAAAAAGGTAGTCGAAGATATTCCAAATGAGCAACCTGTAGCCTCATCGGCCTCTCACGCTGATTCAAACGGAGATATACCGAGAAGAAAAAACTACAGGGATGCTGAGGAGGCTCATATTCCGACGGCAGAAACTGTTTCTTCCAAAAGGAAACCATATGTCAGCCTGAAAGAATTTGACGGAATAATCGAAAATGAAGGGGTATTGGAGATCATGGCCGAGGGATACGGATTCCTAAGATCGCTGGATTACAATTATCTTGCTTCACCGGATGATATATATGTTTCCCCTTCACAAATCAAACTTTTTGGTCTCAAAACCGGGGATCATATCAAAGGCTCTATCCGACCTCCAAAGGAAGGGGAAAAATACTTTGCCTTGTTGAAGGTGATTTTCGTGAATGGTAAAACTTCCGAAGAAATAAGAGACAGGGTTCCTTTTGAGTACCTGACTCCTTTGTTTCCTGAAGAACGACTCAATTTGACTACAAAATCTGACAATTATTCCACAAGAATCCTTGATCTCTTCGCACCGATCGGTAAAGGTCAAAGAGGGATGATAGTAGCTCAGCCAAAAACGGGTAAGACCGTTTTGCTTCAAAAAATCGCAAATGCCATCGCAGAAAATCATCCGGAAGTGCATCTGATGATCCTCTTGATCGACGAAAGACCTGAGGAGGTGACTGAAATGGCCCGTTCAGTAAAAGCGGAAGTGATTTCTTCCACGTTTGATGAGCAGGCGGAAAGACATGTGAAAGTAGCGACCATTGTTTTAGAAAAAGCAAAGAGAATGGTAGAGTGTGGTCATGATGTAGTGATCCTTTTGGATTCGATCACCAGATTGGCACGGGCATATAATACAGTCGTTCCTTCTTCCGGCAAAATACTTTCCGGTGGTGTGGATGCCAATGCGCTTCACAAACCGAAGCGATTCTTCGGAGCAGCAAGAAATGTGGAAAACGGAGGTTCGCTGACGATCATCGCAACGGCCTTGGTTGAAACAGGTTCCAAGATGGATGAGGTGATCTTTGAGGAATTCAAAGGAACCGGTAACATGGAACTTTCACTGGACAGAAAACTTTCCAACAGAAGAATCTATCCTGCGATCGATGTGCCGGGTTCAGGTACAAGAAGAGAAGATCTCCTGATGGACAAGGAAGAAATGCAGCGGGTATGGATACTAAGAAAACTGATGTCGGACATGACCTCACAGGAAGCCATGGAGTTCCTTTTGCAGAGAATGAAAGGAACAAGGGACAACAGCGAGTTTTTGATCAGCATGAATGGGTAAAATAGCTCATTTAAAATTAGGTTGAGCTACTCATAATTTCTGACTCACAATATTTATTTCCATAAAAACAAATATGCCTCTGGATTTTTTCAGGGGCATTTTTTGTGATTGGTCATATTTGAAAAGTTGATTTTATATGAGATGGACTGAAAAAAAATTATGTATAGGAAAAGAACAAATTTGGTTTTCCTTCCAATGTTTAGAAAAAAATTTTTAGATTTTCCTAAAGTTATTTACAAAAGGTTAGTCGTTATATTTTTAAATGACAGATTTTAAAGCTAGTATTAAGACTATTTTCAGGTTAAAAAGGAATAAAATTTCTTTTTTGCTTTTAGATGTAAGGAAAAAGTAATACGAAATCAGAATAATGTGTTTGGTATTGAAACTATCAATTAAGTCCCCATCCCGCTGTTTTGTTGATTTTTTGAATATGCATAATGAAAAATTTTATTGGTTAAATTTTCCTTTTCACTTTCTAAGTAGAACAGAATTGTAATTAGTGATGGATCATATGTTGAGGTTTTATTTTCTAAGTGAAGGATTGACTTTTTGTGCGGGTACAAAAAAATTTAATCTATGCTGTGAATAAATGGAATAGAACATATAGTTTCATTTTTAAGTTTACCCGAATATTTTTTGGGATAGTGTTTATCATGTTCTTCGCCTTCGATGGATTTGCCCAAACCGAAACCGGAACATATAATGCCAACGGAACATTTACAGTTCCTCATAAAATAACATCTATACGGGTTGATGCGTGGGGAGCCGGTGGAGGTGGTGGCTTTGCAAATAACAATAAAGGAGCAGGAGGCGGTGGCGGTGGTGCTTTTGCCCAAGCTAATAGTTTTCCTGTCGCACCTGGTTCAGTATTTACTATATCTATTGGAAATGGAGGGCTAGGCCAGACAGGTACACCTGCAGCAGGAGATGGAGGAACTTCATTTTTTGGAACTGCTCTTTCTGCTAACGGTGGATCCGGTGCCAATGGTAGAATTTCTGGAGCAGGCGGTACGGCAGGAACAGGGATTTACACCTATTTTTCAGGAGGAACATCTGCACTACCGCCAGATAGCCCAAATACCGGAGGTTCCGGTGGAGCTGCAGCTGGTAGCCCTGCAGGAAATGGAACGGGAGGCACCTATTTGGTATCAGGTGGAATTGGAGGGGCTGGAGTGAATGGAGCTGGCTCTGGAGGCAATGGTGGATCGGGAGATGTAAACCAAAATGGATTGCCCGGAAATCAACCTGGTGGTGGCGGGGGCGGTGAAGGAAGAAGTGGAATCCGAGGTGGCCCCGGTGGAAATGGTAGAATTATCGTCTCCTGGACATGCCCTGCTCCCACACTTACTTCTGCCGCCGGTTCTAATAACCAAACAGTTTGTACAGGAGCTGGAATCAGTCCGATTACCTATATATTAGGCGGTGCTTATGGAGCCACTTTTTCCGGCTTGCCTGCGGGAGTAACAGGAACCTACACGAAAGGCGATATTGCCATTAGCGGAAGTCCTACAGAAGCCGGTACATTTAACTACACCATCACACCGGTAGGGGCCTGTGAGGGAAATGTTATATCCGGTTCTATCGCAGTTGCACCAAACAATACCTTTGGAACTATTACATCTAACACCTTTTGCGCAGGTTCACCGCTTCCCAATGGCGTTGTTCAGCCCACCACTGGAGCAACTGGCTTGGGTACAGGAGTCGGTCTTCCTGCGGGAATAGATGTTGTATTCAATTCCAATAATATTGTATTTTCAGGTACACCAACCCAGTCAGGATCTTTCAATTATTCCATTCCTTTGACAGGTGGGTGTGGAAATGTGAATGCCACAGGAACCATCATTGTGAATGAAATTCCAGCCATAAAAAACCAAAATACCGCGGCCCAAACAACATGCATCAATACATCTTTCAATGCTATTTCTGTTGGCGCGGGACAAGGGTTCAGTTATCAATGGTATACCAATGGTAGCCCGTCTAATTCAGGTGGAACACCCATTAGTGGAGCAACTTCTTCTTCCTATACTCCTCCTGCAAATGTTGCAGGGACTTTCTATTATTATGTAATGTTATCATCCGTTACTTGTACAGGGTCTGTAACCAGCCCTGTTTCCGGTGCGCATAGAGTTAATCCCAATAAATCCGCAGGTGCAGCTTCCTCTTCTCCCCTAGTTTGCGTTTCAACGCCGATTACTGCCATCATGCATACTATTTTAAACGCAACCGGAATTGGAACAGCGACCGGTCTGCCTGCCGGAGTAACTGCTTCTTTGAATGCAAACACCTTAACCATCAGTGGAACGCCCACCGTTCAGGGAGTATTCAATTATTCAATTCCGATTCTTGGTTGTGGACCCAACGTGGCAGCGACCGGAACAATTACAGTAAATGCAGTTCCTGCGATAATTTCTCCCAGTTTGGCTGGGCAAACAAGATGTTTAAATTCTCCTTTTGCCCCAATATCAGTAGCCTCGAGAAGTGGGTACACCTTCCAATGGTTCAGTAATTCGAATCCAACGATTTCTGGAGGAACTCCAATTCCCGGTGCTAATTCAAATACGTTTTTACCTCCATCCTCCAATGAAGGAAGTACTTATTATTATGTACAGGTAAGCAATTCTTGTGGACCTACAGCAGTGAGTAATGTCTCCGGGGAATTTAAGGTCAATCCTCTTCCAGCAGTAAGCTTTGAAACTCAACCTTCAGGAACCTTCTGTGCGGAACAGGAACTTACCTACACCACTCAATCCGGGCAAAACAATTATTCTTGGATATTCCCGGGTGTGGCCGGGACGGATTATGCCATAGTATCCGGCGGCACTACATCCAGTAATTTTGTCACCATAAAATGGCTGACGGCCGGAGACAAAAGTATTAGTGTCAATTATAAAGACCCAAATAGCTGCGGTCCAACCTCACCTATAACTTCTTCTTCCATTCAGATACAAAAAAGCACCTTTTCAGCAGCTTCTAATCCCTATCCAAGTGTTTGTGTTTCTGATTTGAACTCTTTTGTGCCCTTCACCCATAGCACGCAATTAGCAACCAGTATCGGAGTCGCCACAGGCCTACCTGCTGGTTTGACGGCAAATTTCAATGCGGGTACCATTACCATATCCGGCACCATTTCCAATTCTGTGACTCCCGGGCTTTATAATTATAGCATACCTCTTCTTGGATGTGGCACTACTACGGTAACGGGTTTCATTGAAATTACTCCCAATTATGAATTAACTTCCATAGTCTCGGTTTCTCCATCCACTTCCGGAGGTACAGCTACCATTACCATTTCGGGAGACCCTACCGTCTTAACAAACGGGACATATGAGGTAACTTATTCTCTTGGACTCAATAATTCAGGCTCCGAAACCAAAACAGTCATTATCCTAAACGGGAAAGGGGTTTTTAGTAGTTTGGCGATTCTCAGTGAGGATTTGACTAGTTTAACCATTTCCCAAATCAAGAAGACTACTGATTCATGCTTTGTCCCATTAACAGAAAATAATACTACTTTTTTTGGAATTAAAGCAACCACTTTCACTGCAGACGGGATTTTTTATGTGCCGGCAGGGATTTTTGAAATCACCGTAAAAGTTTGGGGCGGTGGAGGGGGTGGCTCCAGAGGATCAAATGGAGCAGGTGGCGGCGGCGGGGGTTATTCCATCAAAACTGTTTCGGTGATTCCCGGTCAACAAATCAATGTATTCATCGGTGGGGGAGGCAATGGACAATCAGGTTCACAAGCAGGGAACGGGGTCCCCAGCTACGTGACCAGAAATCCCGCCGATCCTGATCCGGTTTCATCAAGCCTGGTTTATGCATATGGAGGTAATAGGGCCAATGGAAGTAGCCCCGGTACAGGAGGTAACGGCAATGCCGGAAACGGACAAAACGGGAGTTCACCGACTGCTTCTGCAGGTGGAAAAGGGGGTGATGGAGGGGAAAATGGTGGAAATGGAGGCTGGGGAGGGTCCGGAAGTGGAAATAAACCCGGCCTTGCCGGGGAAACTCCAGGTGGAGGTGGGGGTGGTTCCAAGGGAAATGCTAATGGAGGAAACGGAGGAAATGGTCTGGTGAGTATTTCTTATCCACTACCTCCTTTTGGGGCTTGCTTTAAAGTCATAGACGATGGTTCCCGGTCAGGTGTTACCATTATAGAATTTACCTGCAATACCACTTGGATTCCTCCTCTGGGGCTTCTGGAATTCAATGTTAATGTTGGTGGAGCCGGCGGTGGAGGGGGATCCGGCAGCGCAGCCGGTGGAGGAGGTTCAGGTGGATTAGTCAATGGTCTGATTCTATCCAATAACAATCTCGGGTTTAATGGAAACACTTCCTTTGACCTGGCAGTAGGTAACGGTGGTGCCGGATCTGCCAATATCAATGCGCAAGGTGCAAGTGGCTCAGGTTCAAGTATTACAGGGATAGTGGAAGGAGTGACTGTGACCTTTTCAGCCCTGGGAGGCGGTGGAGGAGGATCAGAAAATGCCATTTCCGGACTTGACGGAGCCAGAGGAGGAGGAGGAGGGGCGAATAACTTCGGTTTCGGAACAGGAGGAAATCCAAATGGAGGTGCAGGGGATTTTTCTCCAAATCAAGCCCGTGCGGGGGGTGGCGGGGGCGGATTGGCTTCTGCCGGAGGAAATGGTAAAGCGGCCGGCCTTGGGCAAGGAGAAGGGGGCGGTGGTGGAAATGGAGTCCCCATTATGATGGGGGATACTTTGCGCAATTTTGGCGCAGGTGGTGGAGGAGTGGGCTTCAACTTCAACGGAACCCAGAAAATAGGAATAGGTGGATCGGTGGGCAGTATAAAAATCGGTGGGAACGGGAATTTGGTAGGTAGCAACCCGGCGGGTTTTCCCGGAGTTGATAAAACCGGATCAGGTGGTGGCGCAGGTTATGGAAGCGGAGGAAAAGGAGGCAATGGAGTCGTTTACGTTTATTATGAAATACTCAGAATCTTACCTGTTGAATATATTTTTATCAAAGCTGAGTATCTCCCTGACAGCAGAAATGCAGAGGTTACCTGGGCCACATCCAAGGAATGGGAAAATTCATACTTTGAGGTGGAGCGGTCTTTCCAAAACATCAACAACTGGGAACCGGTGGGAAAGATAACGGGCATGGGATATTCTGATGAACCTGTACATTACAGATTTGAGGACGAAAACCTGCCCTTGATGGGCGGAACGGTTTATTATAGGCTTAAACAAGTGGATTTTTCGGGGAAAGCCGAATATTCGAAGGTTTTATCGGCAAAAATTCCGAACATTCGGTTTACCCACGGAGTGTGGAGAGCTTACCCTAATCCTACAGAAGGGGGTGAGCTGAAAATAAGTCTTTTGAACAGAACACAATATGATGGCGAAGCTATAACTTTTAGGATTATTCACCCCATGATGCACCCTATAGGCATGACCGTCGGGAATGAATCCCTGATGAACGAAGTCCTTGGCCAAATGATAAAACGTATTTCAAGGGGAGTCTTTGTAGTAGAGATCCAATGGGGGGAAAAAATCGAGCATATTAAAGTGCTAAAAAAATAAAAGGAATTCTTCAATTCAATTTTTTTAAATGCATTCACCAGTAATAAACAGTCGTGCTGTTAACCAAATACCCAAATTTTTTATGAATCAAAAACAGGCTTTTATATCAACGGGCAATCATTGAATAAAATCCTTTAATAATGAATAATTTTTTAAACGTTTCTCCTTTCCATTTTCGATGCATAGGATCCTATACCTCAAACGAAACTTATGCTTTCCATTTTGTTGCCTCTCTGCCGACTGCTTCTTTTATAATTTAGTGCAGCTTCAAGTTTATCCGGATATAAAAAAAACCGGCAACAAGAGATATTTATGTTGCCAAAAGTTTACTAGAGGAAAAAGGTTGAAATCCCTAGACAGGTGAAGTTCAATTAGGTAAATAATGTTATGTTTTCCTGTAGTTTTACCCCGAAATCATAAAAATGTACCACGTTCCTATGCAGAATTGATAATGAATGGCAGCTATCATTTCGAGGCACATCCAAATTACTGATTAATGCTGTAAATGTGCGCTTATATGGAATTTGAAAAATATATATACGAAATAATTAGATAAATGAAATACATAATTATATATTTGAAATACATTTATCTTTTTACATTTTTATTTGAAACTGATATTTGTCTATATAATTAAACCTTGATTTTTTTAACCATTATGGCGTATAAATTTAGAGGTTTGGATTAATTAAGGATTGTTAAAAATTGTGTTTTTACTTGCCATTATAAATTTAATTTTTGAAAAGCTTTGAATAATTTCAGAATCATATATAACCACTTTTTAAAGCTAACCCAGATGTTTTTTTGGGTGATGTTATTCCTTATTTTTCAGTTAGATGCCTTAGCTCAAACAACAACCATCACTGTTCCCGGGACTGACACATTTAGGGTTCCTGATGGCGTCACCAGCATAACTGTAGAAGTGTGGGGAGCAGGTGGAAGAGGGGGGGCTAGGTCATCCGGTGGATCAAATGACAAGGGAAGCAGTGGAGGAGGTGGTGGTGGGGCGTATTCAAGAAGTATACTTACTGTTACTCCAGGGCAGCAATTTTCTTATACGGTTGGTTTAGGTACGACAGATCCCAGTACCATACCTGGTGGAGACAGTTTTTTTGGATCGGCTACAACTGTCATGGCTAAAGGGGGTAATTCTGCTCCGAATAATAATACTGTGGGCGCTACCGGGGGAGATGCTGCACAAGGAGTTGGGACAGTTAAATTTTCTGGCGGTAATGGCGCAAATGGAGGAACGACTTTTGGTGGGGGTGGCGGTTCTTCTGCCGGAACAGGGAGCATTGGAACCAATGGAAACAACCAAAATGGGGGTATCGCTCCTCAGGGTGGAGGAAACGGTGGTCTTGGAAGATCAGGAGACGGAGATGGCGGTGCAGGCTCCAATCCAGGAGGTGGTGGTGGAGGCGCTAGAAAAGAAAACAATTCTCCCCGCATAGGAGGAAAAGGGGGCAATGGTAGAATTATAATTACATGGACTTGTCCCGCTCCTGTCCTTACCTCAGGGGCAAGCTCCAATAATCAATCGGTTTGTATTGGAACTCCGATCAGTAACATAACTTATGTAATGGGAGGAGCCTATAATGCAACTTTTTCCGGATTGCCAGATGGAGTTACCGGAAGTTATAGCAACGGAAATGTCACTATTAAAGGATCCCCAACCCAAGAAGGGACTTCTAGTTATACCATTACTCCAGTGGGAGGGTGTGAAAGCAATAAAATTTTTGGTTCAATTTCGGTTACCCCAAACAACACGTTTGGAACCATTACTTCCAATACTTTTTGTGCAGGGATTCCTCTACCTGATGATGTTCTTCAGCCTACCACAGGAGCTACCGGACTTGGAGCGGCTAACGGCCTTCCGGATGGGGTAAGCGTCGGATTTATTGGCAACGACATCGTATTTTCAGGAACACCCACCCAATTAGGTTCTTTTGAATACAGCATTCTCCTTACCGGAGGTTGTGGAAATGAATCCGCCACTGGCACCCTTGTTATTAATGAAGTGGCCGCCGTTAGCAATTCTATGATGAATGGACAAACTGTCTGCGTTGGCTCACCTTTTTCTCCTATCTCCATCAGTCCGGGGGTAGCTTTCACCTACCAATGGTTCAGAAATTCATCTCTATCAATTACAGGAGGAACTCTAATTGATGACGCCACATCAAATACTTACACGCCTTCTTCTACAACTGTCGGTACTTCTTATTACTATGTTCAAGTTTTAGATGCTTGCGGTGGGTCAGTGACAAGTTCACCTTCAGGTGCTTTTGTGGTTAACCCCGGAAATACCGTAAGCGGCGCTTCTTATTCACCAACAGTCTGTGTCAATCAAGCCATTTCTCCCATTATCATGCATACCACTACCGGAGCAACCGGTATTGGTGCATCAAATGGACTTCCAAACGGAGTGGTTGCTAATTGGACTAATGGAACCATTACCATCAGTGGAACTCCCAGCGAGTCAGGTGAATACAATTACAGCATTCCACTGACAGGAGGATGTGGCACGGCGAATGCAACCGGGACCCTCACCGTAAATGCCATACCTGCCATAACTTCACAAAATACTCCCACACAGGCGGTTTGTATCAATTCCCCATTTGATGCTTTATCCATTCCTGAGGAAACCGGGCTGAAATATAAATGGTATAGCAATACCATAGCGGATAATTCTACGGGTACAGCCATTTCCGGTGCTGATTCAGCAAGCTTTACTCCTCCTTCCAATGTGGAAGGTACCTTATATTATTTTGTAGAGGTTTCCGGTGCCTGTGGCTCATCGGTTTTAAGTGCTGTTTCCGGTGCCCAAGTTGTGAATCCTTTACCTGTAATCACATTTACTGCCCAGCCAAGCAGTACATCCTGTGTGGATGCTGATTTGACCTACACCACACAGCCGGGTGAGTCCAATTATGTTTGGACCATTCCGGGAATACTTATGACAGATTACTCCATTACCTCAGGAGGTACTTCGATAGATAGTTCCGTCACGATACGTTGGTTAACGGCCGGGTCAAAATCAATATCCGTAAATTATACGAATGGTAACGGTTGTACAGCAAGCTCTCCAACGGCTTCAAATGCTATTACAGTTAATAAGAATACTTTTTCTGCTTCTAATCCGGTTGCTCCGACGGTCTGTGTGAGAACGGCTCTTTCACCAGTTACTATTGCTACTACCCTTGCAACAGGAATAGGTACTCCCTCCGGATTACCAATAGGAGTTTCGGCTTCATTTGCAAATAACACCATTTCAATTTCAGGTACGCCCACAATCCCCGGAACTTACAATTACAGTATCCCTTTAACCGGAGGCTGTGGCACTGTAAGTGCAACAGGTACAATAGTAGTTACTCCCGTGTATGAGCTGACCTCCACTACTTCAGTATCTCCCAATTTCAGTGGAGGAACAGCGGCTATCACCATGAAGGGTGATGTAGCCACTATACCCAATGGTACTTACACCGTCACCTATCGGGTAGGTCTTGCAAATTCAGGTGGTCCTTATACCATTACTGTAAATTTTGTCAACGGGGTCGGAACTTTCAACACCGGAGCTATCACTAATCCAGACCTGACTTCTTTGGAAATTTTAACCTTAAGGAGACCAAATGATATTTGTACAGTTTCCATAATCGAAAATAATATCACCTTTTTTGGGATATGCATGGCAGTATATCAGACCAATGGAAACTTCTTTGTTCCGGCTGAAATCACTGAAATTACCGTTGAAGTCTGGGGCGGCGGCGGAAGAGGAGGAAGTGGGGCCACGGGTGCTGGCGGCGGCGGCGGTGCATATTCAACGGGAACAAATGTAGCGGTTAGTCCGGGTGAAACTTTGGCCGTAACCGTGGGAGCAGGAGGAAATTCGGATAGCCCGGATGGTGGTAATTCCTACATCACCAAAAACCCAGGCGGTGCCAGCCTACTTTACGCCAACGGTGGATTGGCAGCTTCAGGCTCTTCTTTGGGAACGGGTGGTGAGAAGGATTCAAGGTATGATGGTGTAAATGGAAACCCTGGATTGTCAGCTTCGGGCACGAGTGGCGGAAATGGGGGAAAGGGCGGAAGTGCATCAGGAGGAAATGGAGGTTTAGGCAAAACCACTATTGGAGCAGGAAATGGCAGGGCTGGACGTGCTCCCGGAGGAGGAGGAGGAGGCACCAATGATTCCAATAGCCACGGCGGAAACGGTGGCAACGGTTTGGTAGTTATAAAATATTCATGCCCCCCGGTTTCTCCGGATGCATGTTTTCAGGTAGTTGATGATGGTGCAAAATCAGGTAATACCATTATAAAATTTACTTGCGCAGAAAGTGAGTGGATTCCCCCTACAGGCTTATTGGACTTTACTGTTGTTGCTGTCGGTGCTGGTGGCGGAGGTGGAATGGGCAATACCGGTGGTGGAGGTGGAGCCGGAGGTTTAAGCTCCTCCAGCGTCTTTACCACCAATCCAAATGGAATGGATGCCGGTACAGCTTTTAATATTCGGGTAGGCCAAGGTGGTGTGGGTGCTACTTCCACCAGTATGAGAGGTGGGATTGGTGGAAATTCTGAAGTTACCGGAGTGGTAGATGGAAATTCTATTAATATTTCTTCACCAGGTGGTGGAGGCGGAGGGTCCTTTTTTAATGGAAACCCAGCCAATGGAGCCCCCGGTGCTTCAGGTGGAGGAGGAGCGTATTTTAGGGACACTAATTATCAGGGCGCAGGTGGAGCAGGTACAAATGGATTGGGATATGCCGGTGGAGTCTCTGATGCCAAATTATTCCAAAATGATCCTGATAAAGGTGCTGCTACCGGAGGTGGCGGCGGGGGGGCTGCAGGGCCAGGTACCAGTGGGCAGGCCGCCGGTGCCGGACAGGCCTTGGGAGGGGCTGGTGGAAATGGTTTAAGCTATAATTTTCTTGGTTTTCAGTTTGTTTACGGTGGTGGTGGCGGTGGTGTCGGCTTTAATTTTAACGGACAACCCTTCAAGGCGGGAGACGGAGGTATAGGCCCTGATGGAAGTCCCCTTGGAGGAAACGGAAATAAAGGAATAGGATTTCAGGGAACTGACCAAACGGGTTCAGGAGGCGGTGCGGGTACTACCGGCGGTGGCCGGGGTGGTTCAGGTGTAGTATATATTATTTATGAAAACTTTAGAATTCTTCCGGTGGAATATATTTTCATCAAGGCAGAATATTTACTGAGGGAGAGATTTGCGGAAGTTAGCTGGGCTACTGCCATGGAGTGGGAAAATTCGCATTTTGAGGTAGAGCGTTCTTTTCAAAATATAAATAATTGGGAGTTTTTAGGAAAGGTAGACGGTATGGGCTACTCCGACGAACCTGTATATTATACATTCCAGGATAAAAATCTACCCCTAACCGGAGGAACAGTTTATTATAGGCTGAGGCAAGTTGATTTCTCAGGAAATGCTGAATATTCAAAAGTTTTGTCAGTAAGAATCCCGGCGCTTCAGTTCACACAGGGTGTATGGCGGGCTTATCCTAACCCTACCAATGGCGACCAACTCCGGATCAGTCTCTTGGACAGGAATCAATATGATGATGAAGCGATTACGTTTAGAATTATCCACCCCATGATGCACTCTGTTGGCAAGTCCGTCAGTAATGAAGCTGAAATGAACGAAATTCTTGGCCAAGTTGCTAGGAGTGTTCCAAGAGGGGTTTTTGTTGTGGAAATCCAATGGGGGCAAAATGTGGAGCATATCAAAGTGCTGAAAAGATAACCGGGAAAAACCCACGCAATGATCTGACCAAATATCTGCCGGATTTTGGAGACACCGGTATATTATGGATACGCAAAATTTGCTTATCAGCCTTATGAATTTTGGGTTTTTCGGACAAGTCAATCCGCCTTTTCGAGTGGAAGGTTTTTTCTGATAATTATCCGATAATAAAATAAGAAAACCAAGTATTTGGTTAAATCTGGGTGATGGACTATTATTATCCTCGTTTTCCCCACAATAAGAAATCGCATTTCTTTTAATTGGATTTTTATAATAATGAAAAAGCATTTGCATGTCAAAAAAATGGTCCTATGGTCCGGCTTAATCACATCCCCCAAACAGGCATCGGTAATTTTTAGGGCTTTCATAGCAAAGTCCATCTCCTTATTATCCATCGGGATTCAAATATTCGAGATCAGATGGGGGCAAAAGGTTGAACACATCAAGGTCTTAAAGAAATAGATTGGGATTTTGATAACCAATAATTTGTCCCGGGTTTATTTTTCTTGATAGTCAGAATGAGGCAGTTTTGACTTTATGAAAATGGGAGAGTGCATGGAATGTATATTGCTTGAAGTTTGGCCAAAAATCAAATGCCAATGTGTTTTTGGGTGCAGGGCATGTGGTTTCCGGCAATGTGGATCACGGAGGGAATAATTCCTAAGTTAATGTTCTGGGTATTTTAAAGCCGAAGAAAGTGTTTTGATAACAGGAGGCAAGGGAAATCAGCCAAATGCATTAGGAGATGCGGTGGTTGTTTCCAACAATTTGGATGTTCGAGAAACTGGTCATATTACTTGCAAACGGACCGGTAAAATCGATAGGGGAGGCCATATCTTGGTTTTGGTATATAAATCCTCCAGAACTATCGCCTTCCTCGTAAGTTTCAGGAGCCAAAATTCCATTGAGGACATTTGTTTTTGGGGCATCCACACGCTGCTATTTTCTGATAAAAAACGGGGATTTGTAAAAGGCATTTTTAGTATAATATTCTGTGACGTCCATATTTTGTGATTTTTACATTTTTTCGTTGAAAAAACCCAAAAACTTAAATAATTGTCTAAAATGTCATTTAAATAAACCTTTTTACATTGCGAAATCATTCTTTTGAGAATTTCATTCTTTTTTTAAAGGTTGGATAGAAAAAAGATTGCCCTTTATCCGATTTTGTCCGGAATTTTGAAAATGAGTTTTATTGTTTACCGTTAAATTAAAATTTAGCATAAATCCTAAATCAGTTGACAAAATATGGAGGACGATTTTAACAATTTTGCAAAATATGATCCATAAAAATGTATTATTTATTATTTCATAATTTCATTAAAAACAGAATAATATATTGCTTTTTGGTTTAACGCATTTAATAATCTGCAAAATAACCATAACTGAAACACATTGCCAAATATTCCCTTTTTTTGACCGCTTAGACTTAATTATTACCGCTAAATAATTTTAATATAAATTATCATAAATATAAAATTAATAAATATAATAATTTTTATATATATTTTATATAAATAAAATAATAGAACAAAATATTTTGATTTTTTTGCTTTTCCGGTTCCCTTTTACCCATTTTGAAATGTGCGGGAATTAATATTTATTTACAGTTATCAACTAAACTAAATACCTTATGAGAAAAGCTTTACTCTTAGTTGTTGCGCTTTTCACCATGACCCTCAGCTATGAGGCGTCGGCGCAGCAACGGGTAATTACCGGACAGGTAATTTCCGACGAAGATGGAATGGGCTTGCCTGGCGCAACCATTCTTGTTAAAGGTACCACAGTAGGTACTACCACCGATCTGGATGGTAATTATTCTATTAATGTACCTGCAGAATCTAATGTCCTGATCTTCTCCTTTATCGGTCTCAAGACCACAGAAGTGGCTATCGGCAACAGATCCGTTATCAATGTTACCTTAACGACTGATGCGTCACAGCTATCCGAAGTGGTGGTAACTGCCATCGGTATCGAGAGGGAAAAGAAAGCACTTGGATACGCTGTATCTACTGTGGGCGACGAGCAACTTCAAAACCGACCTGAAGCTGACGTTTCCAGAGTACTACAAGGTAAGGTAGCCGGTGTAAACATAACTGCTACCAACGGTAACTCAGGGTCCGGTACCAACATTGTAATCAGAGGATATTCCTCTGCTACCGGTTCCAATCAACCGTTGTTTGTAGTAGATGGAGTTCCTTTCAGCACCAGTACCAATGCCCAGACAGGATTTGCCGATGGGGGTGCTACCACATCCAGCCGATTCCTGGACATCGATCCAAACAACATTGAAAATGTTTCTGTGTTAAAAGGACTTTCCGCTACCGTTCTTTATGGTGATCAGGGAAGGAACGGTGTTATCCTAATCACCACCAAATCAGGTGCAAGTAAAAGAAAAGCAGCCGAGGTAACCATCAACCAATCCTTGTTTACAAACGAGGCTGCCTCCTTACCGGAATATGGACAGATTTACGGAAATGGTTTTCAACAACAACCCGGATTCTTCTTCTCCAACTTCGGTCCCCGCTTGGATCTGGGCTTGACAGTAAATCACCCCATTGCAAATTCCTCTTTGGCCAGTATCAGAAATGCCTTCCCGGAATTTTTCAATGCAGATGGCACGCCGGTTCAATATGATTATAAAGCTTATGATGACCCATCAAAAGTGTTCTTTAGAACTGGATTAGTTGCCAATACTTCAGTTCAAATCTCAGGTGCAAGTGAAAAAACAGGATATAATGCTTCATTTGGTTATACAAATGACGAAGGTTTCCTTCCCGGGAATAAACTGGAAAAACTCAATTTCGGTTTGGGTTTCAAATCCTCGGTTACGGATAAGTTCACCATTAATTCCTCATTTACTTTTGCGAGGACAGGTGTAGAGTCCCCTCCTGTGAATGCTGCTTTCGGTTCCGGTCCATCAGGCGGGGTACCTTCAGCTTATGCACACGTGTTGTATACTCCGCGTTCTGTAGATCTTGGAGGTTTGCCCTTTGAACATCCTATAGACCGAAGTTCTGTATATTATAGAGGTGGCAATGATATACCAAACCCACTTTGGCTGGTGAAAAATTATAAAAACACTTCACAGGTGGATAGGTTTTTTAATTCAACTTCCTTGAATTATGATTTCAGCGATAATTTCTCAGCAACTTATCGACTTGGTTTGGATACCTACAATGAGTTGCAAGAAGCAATGTATAATAAAGGTGGAGCATCAAGTGTAGCGTTGGTAGCCCGACAGGGTTATTACAGAACGATCAACATTCAAAATACCATCTGGAACCAGGATTTTATTCTGAACTGGAGAAAAACGATTTCCGAAACTGTAGGTCTAAGTGCATTGTTGGGAGCCAATTCCCGATATGACAGATATCAACAAAACGGGATTTCTTCAACAGGTCAGCTGGCTTTCGATTTGTTCCGTCATACAAACTTCCTGGAAAGTGCCAATATTGACCCATTGGGAGCAGGCAATATGGATTACTTGATTGAAGAAAGAAGGTTGGGTATTTATGCCAACTTCACCTTTGATTACAGCAATTATTTATTCTTGAATGTTTCTGCGAGAAATGACTGGACTTCAACGGTAGAACCTGAAAACAGAAGGATACTTTATCCTGGAGCTTCCCTTTCCTTTATACCTACCGATGCATTTGATTGGAACTCTCCTGTATTAAATGATTTGAAACTGAGATTCGGTTATGGTACTTCTGCCGGTTTTCCAAGACCATACAGAACAAGAAATATTCTGGATCAAGCTTCAAGATCATTTGAAAGGGGGGGCACCATTTATCAGACTCAGTCGGTCAACTCCTTCTTGGGAAATTCTAACTTGAAGCCTGAATTACATGAAGAGTTTGAATTTGGAATCGAAGCTTCGATGTTCAATAATAAAGTTAGATTTGACTTATCCCTATACGAAAAAAACACAAAAGATTTGATAACGGAATCACCGATAGATCCCGCAACAGGTTTTACAAGGACCGCCATCAACATCGGTAGAATCAGAAATAGGGGAGTTGAATTCCAGGGAACTGCCACACCAATAAGTACTCCGGGAGGCTTTAGCTGGGAAACTATTGCAAACTTTGGTTTGTACAGATCAGTCACCATGGAATTGGGTGAAGGTTTGGAAGAAATTGTAATTGCAGGATTTACCTCTTTAGGTAACTTTGCGATTCCGGGACAGCCGTTCAACGTAATCAAGGGTACTGTATTTGCCAGAGATGAGCAATCAGGTGAACCGATTGTGGATAATGTCGGGACTTATCTGACTGCTCCTGAAATCGGCATCCTTGGTGACCCCAATCCCAAATGGACAGGCTCATGGATCAACACTTTCAGATACAAAGGATTCTTTGTGAATGCGATGTTGGAATACAGAAGGGGTGGTATTATTTTCTCCAATACTGTGACTGCAACCCTGGCAAGGGGTGTGACTAAAGATCCGGTTGTTGACAGAGAACTATCCTTTATTCTTCCGGGAGTAAAAAGAGACGGAACTCCAAATGATATTCAGATTACCGCTTCCAATTACTTCTTCGATGGCTATCACGTAGGAGCAGATGAGGCTAACGTATTTGATGGATCTTCTGTAAGATTAAGAGAATTAGCCATAGGCTATGACCTTCCTTCCGGTTTACTTTCCAGTACTCCTTTCAAACGGGCTTCCCTTTCTTTGAGCGGTACAAATCTTTGGTTTAGAGCTTTGAACTTTCCTCCGAATATGAATTATGACGTTGACGTTTTAGGAACAGGAGTAGGAAACGGTCTTGGATTTGACTTTGTAACCGGTCCTAGTTCAAGGAGAATGGGTGGCACTTTGACCCTTACATTCTAAACAGCTAAATAAGACTAACATGAAAAGAAAATTATATAGTTTGATTGTTGCCTTCAGTATGCTGATTGCTACGTCCTGTGATTTGGATTTGTTGGAAAATCCTAATGCAGTAACTGCTAACACAGCATCACCAACATTTATTCTGAACAGTGTCCAGATAAATTTTGCGGGCAAATTTAATACCCTTAGTACATTCGGGATGAGAATGACACGAATCATCTCTCAGCCAAATGTAAATTATGCCAATGCATATTTTGCACAGACCCTGAATGGTACCTGGAATACTACTTACTCCAGTATTTTGAATGACATCAAGTTCCTGGAGGAATTACATGCTGCCAACCCCATTCCAAGACACATGGGAATTGCGCGGGTTCTTAGAGCTTTGACCCTGATGAATATCGTTGATTTTGTAAACGATGTTCCATTATCTGAAGCTTTGGATCCCAGCAACTTTAATCCAAAGGTTGATCCCGGAGAGCAGGTATATCGTGCAGCTTTTGAATCCTTGCAACAGGCAAAAGTCGATTTTGCTACTGAGACACCCAATCTTCCGGTTGATTTCTTTTATAACAATAATGTTGAGAAATGGCAGAAGCTGATCAACACCCTGGAGTTGAAATATCACCTGAACTTAAAGTTGATTGACCAATCGGGAAGTACAGCTGCAATCAATGCCCTTGTTGCAGGAAATAATCTTTTGGCCGCAGGTGATGATTTTGTTTTCCGCTATGGCACCAATCTGACAAACCCGGATTCAAGACATCCTAAATACCAAGATCAGTACGGTTCCGGTGGAGGCGATTATCAAAGTACTTGGTTTATGTATCATCTGACAGAAGCCAAAGGCTTGACTGACCCGAGAGCGCGTTACTATTTTTACAGGCAGACCACTACAAATCCAACAGATCCTGATGAATTGAGATGTTTGGGCGAAATAGCACCGGGCCATTATCTTGCTCAGAATTATCCTTTCTGTTTGCCTAATATGACAAGTAGTGGTAGAGGTTATTGGGGTAGAGATCATCTGAACAATGAAGGTATTCCACCGGATGGTTTCAGAAGAACCATGTACGGTTTATATCCAGCAGGAGGAAGGTTCGACAACGACAGTGGTGCACCTATTAACTCTCCGACATTAGGAGCCGGTGGTGAAGGTATCCAGCCAATAATGCTAGCTTCTTTTGTTGACTTTATGTTAGCAGAAGCTGCTCAGACCTTAGGTACCACAGGAGATCCTAAAGCATTGATGTTAAGTGGGGTAAGGAAACACATGGATTATGTAAGAACTTACTCGCTTTCTACCTCCGAGGCCGATGTTGTTACTTCCTTGTATCCGGAAGCTGAATGGACTGCTGAAGTCAACAGATACATTGCAACTTTGACCTCCGAATGGGATGCTGCCCCTGCGGGCCGGAAGATGAAACTTATCGGTAGAGAATATTGGATTTCCTTATTCGGAAACGGTATCGAATCTTATAACCTTTATAGAAGAACCGGACAACCTGATGGAATGCAGCCTGCCTTGGCCGCTGATCCGGGACTGTTCCCTAGATCTTTGTTGTATCCGAATGACTTTGTTGTCACCAATAGTTTTGCCGAACAAAAAGCAGATCTGGGTGTGAGAGTTTTCTGGGATACTAATCCTGAAGGAAATGCTTGGGTTTACTAAACAATTAAAAAGCTAAAATATGAAATTAATAAAATATAGTTTTGGAATGTTGGTACTGGTGTTGGTGACCATCACCTCCTGTACTGACTTTGTTGAACCGAGAATTCCTTACTCTTCCTTCGATACCGGCGCTTATCTTAGAACTGTGGAGCGTACAAGCACCAGTTTCAATTTCTTTGATTTACAAAGTTCAACATTTGCAATAACTGTTGATGCAGTTGATTCTGAAAATGGAGCGACTGTTGAATCTGTTGAGGTAAGAGTTAGAAAAAGAAGGTTGATTCCCGGAGTCGGACTGGAATTTGTTCCTGCAGCAGGTGCAGAGGATCAGGTGAACGATGTGTTGATCACAACCCTGACAGCATCGGACTTTGCCCCTAATCCTGAATCAAAATTTCTCAGGGCAACAATTGAAGTGACTGCCCCTGAGACTTTGACTGCATTGGGAATTAACGCTTCTCAAGTGGAAGGAGGAGACATATTCGAATTCAGACTCACCTTACGGGACAAATCCGGAAGGGTGTTCAATGATGTGAATGCTTCTGCGGATATTAAAGGTGGTCTGTTTTATGCCTCACCGTTCCTTTACAATGTAGCCGTAGTATGTCCTACCGATTTAGGTGGAACTTACACCTACAGTACATTGGTGACCAATTCTCCTTATGCGAGAGCTTGTGAAGGTCAAACGCTTACAGGTTCTGTAACTCTTACTCCAATTCCAAATACCTCCGGATATACTATTTCTGATGGTTCTTTTGGTATGTTCGATTGTTCTGATACGGGTTGGGGTAATGGTAATCTTAGGCTTAATGATGCTTGTGGTGGTCTTACATTTTCAGGTTCCGATAAGTATGGAAGTGCTTATACCCTCACTTTTGTAAGCAACGATGGTAAAAACTTGGTTTTTGATTGGGTTACTACAGATAACGAAGCAAGTAGAACAACTCTTATTGCTCCTGATGACAAACCATGGCCTGAAGGTTTAAGATAATAAGTAAGCAACTAGTAAACTTTCTTCATATAAAAGCAGTGTCTTCTGGGCACTGTTTTTTTTAGACAAACCCGAAGAAAATTTTCTTTATATTTTCAATCAAGGAATTAGGATTATTAATATTACATATACCTTCTCCGGAATAACCCTGATTTTGGAATTTGGAATTAAAGTCTGATATGATAATTTAGGGGGTTTATCATATATAAAATTACATTCGTTTATCCGAATATGCAGTTTTTTAATAAAAACTTTTGAAGCTATATTTGTAGCAGAAGCCAAAAAGCGATCATGGATAAATTTTCATACATTTCAAATGCCCACGTAGCCTACATCGATGAGCTTTACGTGGAATACAAAAAAAACCCCGAAACGATTGAACCCAGTTGGAAGTCATTTTTTGATGGATTTGATTTTGCCATTACCCAATTTGGAGAAGACGAGCAGGGAGGTGCCGCAGCAGCTGTGAAAGATTCCAATGAAACTTCCTCAAATGGAATAAAGGAATCCCGTCCCGAAGGTGCACTTGCCACCAAAGGAACCATCATGGACATGGAGCAATTACCGAAAGAAATAAAGGTAAGGGCACTGATACATGCCTATAGATCCAGAGCTCATTTGAGGTCCAAAACCAATCCTGTGCGGGAAAGAAGAGACCGAAAAGCTTTGATAGATCTTGAAGATTTCGGTTTGGATCAAAATGACCTGAATACAGAATTCCAGGCCGGAAAGGAAATCGGAATCGGCACAGCAAAGCTTTCCAAAATCAGGGAAGCCCTGAAAACCATCTATGAAGGACCGATGGGTTTTGAATATTTGTATATCAGGGATCCGGAATTGCTGGATTGGTTCAAAACGAAGGTTGAAGAAGAAGCCCTTGTCTTCAATCCTCCTGTCGAAAGAAAAAAACGGATATTATCCAAGCTCAACCAGGCAGTTGTATTTGAAAACTTTTTGCATACAAAATATCTGGGGCAAAAAAGGTTCTCTTTGGAAGGTGGTGAAAGTACCATTCCTTTTTTGGATGCTGTGATAAACAAGGGTGCAGAACTTGGTGTGGAAGAAGTGATGATAGGCATGGCTCACCGTGGTCGGCTGAATGTGCTGGCCAACATCATGGGGAAAACCTATGAACAGATTTTTTCGGAGTTTGAAGGAACAGCCAAGCCTGATCTGACGATGGGAGATGGAGATGTGAAGTATCACATGGGTTATTCATCCGATATCATCACCTCTGAAGATCAGAAAGTTCACCTGAAACTTGCACCCAACCCCTCTCATCTGGAGGCGGTAAATCCTGTAGTAGAAGGTTTCATCCGTGCCAAAATTGATTCGCAGCACAATGGCGACACTAAAAAAGCACTTCCCATTTTGATTCATGGAGATGCAGCCGTTGCAGGTCAGGGCATAGTGTATGAAGTCACCCAGATGGCACGTCTGAAGGGCTATCATACCGGGGGCACTATTCATTTTGTAATCAACAATCAAGTTGGATTTACCACGGATTTTGATGACGCCAGATCTTCAATCTATTGTACGGATGTTGCAAAGATAATAGATGCACCTGTCATCCATGTCAATGGTGATGATGCCGAATCTGTTGTTTTTGCCGCCCAATTGGCAATCGAATTCAGACAAAAATTCAGGAGGGATATTTTCGTGGACATGGTCTGCTACAGAAGACATGGGCACAACGAGTCCGACGAACCGAAATTTACCCAGCCAGAACTCTATAACATCATCTCCAAACATCCCAACCCACGTGAAATCTACGTCAAGAAACTGACAGATCGCGGTGATCTGGAAGCCATAATAGCCAAACAGATGGATGAAGAATTCCGTCAGCTTTTGCAGGACAGGTTGAACATGGTAAAGGAAAAACCGCTTCCTTATCAGCAAACTAAATTTGAGCGGGAGTGGCAATCTTTAAGAAGATCCATACCCGCAGATTTTGATAAATCTCCCGAAACCGGAATCAACGAAGAAATTATCGAGAAGGTAGCAGAATCGCTGACTACCATACCTAAAGGATTTAAACCGATCAAGCAGATCGAGGTACAGCTGAAGCAGAGAAAAGACATGTTTTTCAATGCCAAATCCTTGAACTGGGCCGCAGCAGAATTATTGGCTTATGGCTCTATGCTAATGGAAGGCAAGACAGTCAGAATTACAGGTCAGGATTGCCAGCGGGGGACCTTTTCCCACCGCCATGCGGTAGTGCATGATGCTACAGCAAACAAGCCTTACAACTTTTTGAAAGAATTAAAAGGCAGCACCGGGAAATTCAGCATCTATAATTCTTTGCTCTCCGAGTATGCGGCCTTGGGATTTGAATATGGTTATGGTATGGCCAATCCCCATTCACTCACGATTTGGGAAGCCCAGTTCGGTGATTTTGCGAATGGTGCCCAGGTAATGATTGACCAGTTTATCTCTTCGGGAGAAACAAAATGGCAAAAAATGAACGGCTTGGTCATGTTGCTTCCTCACGGTTATGAAGGCCAGGGACCTGAGCATTCAAATGCCAGGCCTGAGAGATTTTTGCAGCTATCAGCCGAATACAACATGATCGTGGCCAATGTAACAGAACCTTCAAACTTTTTCCACTTGCTGCGAAGACAGCTTGCTTGGGAGTTCAGAAAGCCATGTGTGGTCATGTCTCCCAAATCCTTGTTAAGACATCCCAAAGTTATGTCTCCTATTGAAGAATTTACCTCAGGAAGATTCAGGGAAATTCTTCCGGATACAAGGGTAAAGGCCAAGGATGTCAAAAGGGTTGTTCTTTGTTCCGGGAAGATTTTCTATGATCTTGACGAAACCAGAGAAAAAGAAAAGGTGAAAGATGTCGCCATCATCCGCATCGAGCAATTGCATCCACTGCCCAAAAAACAGATTTTTGAGATTATGAAGTCCTATAAAAATGCTGAGGTGGTATGGGTTCAGGAAGAACCTGAAAACATGGGATATTGGAATTATATTTTAAGACTCCTTTACAGAGAATTACCCATGGATTTGATTGCACGTAAATCCAGTGCTTCGCCTGCAACAGGGTACAATAAAGTTCATGTAGGGGAGCAAACAGCAATAATTAACAAAGCACTGAAACTTTCATAATTCTCCCAAATGAAAATGGCAGATAATTCTTCAACGGAGAAGATGCTGTTTTCACTTTTGGTTTTATATTTAATCCATTCATGTTAAATAAACCTTAGACCACTTGGTTTGGGGAAAAAGAAAAAAACAATGAGCTTAGAAATTAAAGTCCCAACCGTTGGTGAGTCAATCACCGAAGTGACCATTGGACAATGGTTTAAACAAGACGGTGATATTGTTGAGATGGATGAAGTGATCTGCGAACTTGAATCCGATAAAGCTACTTTTGAATTGACCGCTGAGACAGCAGGCGTATTGAAAATAAAGGCCGAAGAAGGGGATACTCTTGAAATCGGAGCAGTGATCTGTGAGATTGATACAGAAGGAAAATCAGAGGGAAAACTCGCAGAAACTCCTGAAAAGGAAGCACAGGCAGAATCCCCCAAACAAGAGAGGAGAACCGGCTCCGATGGAAACGGTAAATCAGGCGAAGTCAAAGAGATGGTGGTGCCTACAGTGGGTGAATCAATCACCGAAGTTACTTTGGCCAATTGGCTCAAAGCTGATGGTGATTTTGTAGAACTTGATGATATCATTGCTGAAGTTGATTCTGATAAAGCCACTTTTGAACTCCCAGCTGAAGCCCAGGGAATATTGAGACATGTTGCCCGGGAAGGTGATACGCTGGAAATCGGCGGCCTGATCTGTAAAATCGAAGTTTCCGAAGGAAAACCTGCAGAAGTTGCCGAAGAGGGATCTTCCTCCACTTTCTACAACTCAGAACCACAGAGCATGAAAAGTGACGGAAAAGAAACTTATGCAACAGGACATGCCTCACCTGCAGCAGCAAAAATATTAGCTGAGAAAGGATTGGATGGCCAGAATATCAAAGGCACCGGAAAAGATGGGCGCATCACAAAAGAAGATGCCGAGCAAGCCGAAAAAGTACCGCAACAAGCTCCCAAATCACAGGAAAGTAAACCTGCTCCAAAAGCGGCTGAAACCTCCGAAGCACCAAAATCTTCAGGAGAAAGAGAAGTCAGAAGAGAGAAAATGTCTTCCCTGAGAAGAACCATTTCCAAAAGATTGGTGTCGGTTAAAAATGAGACCGCCATGCTGACCACCTTCAATGAGGTGAATATGGGTCCCATAATGGAAATCCGCAAAAAGTACAAAGAGCAGTTCAAAGAAAAGTATGGCGTAAATCTTGGCTTTATGTCTTTCTTTACAAAAGCAGTCTGTGTGGCCTTGAAAGAATGGCCGGCAGTCAATGCCCAGATTGATGCAAATGAAATCATCTACAGTGATTTCTGTGACATCTCCATTGCCGTTTCTGCGCCCAAGGGTTTAGTGGTTCCCGTAATCCGTAATGCGGAGTCTTTAAGCTTTGAAGCCATCGAAAAAGAAGTGGTTCGATTAGCCACAAAGGCCCGGGACAACAAACTTTCCATAGAGGAAATGACAGGCGGAACCTTTACGCTCACAAACGGTGGGATTTTCGGTTCCATGATGTCCACACCGATCATCAATGCGCCACAGTCTGCCATTTTGGGAATGCATAACATTGTGGAAAGACCAATGGCAGTAAACGGCGAAGTCAAAATCCTGTCCATGATGTATCTGGCACTTTCCTACGATCACAGAGTAATTGACGGCCGCGAATCCGTCAGCTTCCTGGTTCGGGTGAAGCAACTTCTGGAAGATCCGACAAGGTTGTTGTTTGGGGTGTAATGTATTGGGTACTAGGTATCAAGTACAAAGTACCAAGTAGGGCAGGATAAGCAGAAATAGGTGAATGTTAATTGCATGCAAGGAAATATTAAATGTTAAATTGAATCTTATTTAAAATATATATTCAATTTTTCATTTAATATTTTTCTTATGCACAGATACAAAGAATTACACGTATGGCAAAGCGCCATAGATTTAGCAGTTGAAGTTTATCGGATTACTGAAAAACTTCCAAAGCAAGAAAGGTATGGTTTGATCAGTCAGATAAATCGAGCTGTAATTTCAATTCCTTCCAATATTGCTGAAGGAGCGGGAAGAAATTCCAGCAAGGATTTTAATAATTTCCTTGGAATTTCCTTAGGGTCATCTTTTGAATTGGATACACAGTTGATCATTTCCAACAAACTGGAATTTATTGAAAATGATAAATTTGAAAACATTGTTGCGGAGCTGGAGATCATTCAAAATATGTTGGTAAAGCTAAAAAAGAGTTTAAATATTAAATGAAAATCAACCTGTTACCTTGTACATCGTACCTGGTTCCTGGTACAAAAATCAAAATATGTACGACCTAATCGTAATCGGCTCCGGGCCGGGAGGATATGTAGCGGCCATTCGAGCTGCCCAGCTTGGGATGAAGACTGCCATTATAGAGAAATATCCAACTTTGGGGGGAACTTGCCTGAATGTGGGATGTATTCCTTCCAAGGCACTTTTAGACTCTTCGGAACACTTTCATAATGCAGCACATACCTTTAAAACCCATGGCATCAACCTCAGTAACCTGAAGGTGGACCTCAAACAGATGGTTTTGAGGAAGGACGATGTGGTGAAACAAAACGTCGAAGGCATTTCCTTTTTGATGAAGAAAAACAAGATCGATGTTCATCAGGGATTGGGATCTTTTGTCAATAAAACTACTGTGAAGGTGACCAAAGACGATGGCTCTTCCGAAGAAATCCAGGGAAAAAACATCATCATCGCTACCGGATCCAAACCTGCTTCCTTACCATTTATCAAATTGGATAAAGATAGGGTGATTACCTCTACTGAGGCTTTGACGCTCCAAGAAATCCCTAAACACATGATTGTGATCGGTGGAGGCGTAATTGGCCTGGAACTGGGTTCTGTTTATGCCCGGATGGGAGCCGAAGTCTCTGTGGTGGAATATATGGATTCCCTGATTCCCGCCATGGACCGGACCATGGGAAAAGAACTGCAGAAATCCCTGAAGAAAATCGGCTTTGAATTCTACCTCAAACACAAGGTTACGGGAGTGGATAAAAAGGGTAAGGAGGTAACTGTCAAAGCCGAAAACAGCAAAGGTGAAATTCTTGAGCTAAAAGGGGATTATGTGTTGGTTTCTATCGGAAGAAAACCCTACACAGAAGGCCTGAATGCCGAGGCAGCAGGGGTAAAAATCTCCGAAAGAGGTCTGGTGGAAGTGGATGATCATCTCCGGACAGATGTGCCGAATATCTATGCCATTGGCGATGTAATCAAAGGTGCGATGTTGGCACATAAAGCCGAAGAGGAAGGAGTGTTAGTGGCTGAGCAGCTCGCCGGACAAAAACCACACATCAACTATAATCTCATCCCCGGTGTCGTTTATACCTGGCCGGAAGTGGCGGCGGTTGGCTTTACCGAGGAGCAGCTGAAAGAAAAAGGCATCAAATATAAAACAGGGAAATTCCCGTTTGCGGCTTCAGGAAGAGCCAGAGCCTCTATGGATACCGATGGCTTGGTCAAAGTTTTGGCAGATGCCAAAACGGACGAAATCCTGGGCGTACACATGATCGGACCCAGGACGGCGGATATGATTGCGGAAGCCGTGGTAGCGATGGAATACCGTGCTTCAGCCGAGGACATCGCCCGCATGTCCCATGCGCATCCTACCTATACGGAAGCTTTTAAAGAAGCCTGTATGGCTGCTACGGACAACCGGGCCTTGCATATATAATTTAAAGACCTTTGAGGTTTTTTTCAAACCTCGAAGGTCTTTAGTTTAAATTGTCTATCCATTTAATCCTTACGTTTCCAAGGGTCTATCCAATAGATTCTTACATTTCCGAGTGATTTGATCCTAAAAGAACAAGACCTTCGAGGTTTTGAAAACCTCAAAGGTCTTTGCTTTTCCACCAGAAAAAATATCCATATTAATCAAATTATTACTTCTGGGTAACTTCTAATTCCGGATAGTATTCATAGACTTTTTTATAGCGCAGGGGGTACCCCATTTCGGGATAATACTCTTTTTCCTCCACAAGCTGGCCTTTTTCGTTGTAAAAGTATTCAAAGACCTCTTTCATGGGTTCTCCCGGGGGAATTCCTGTGCTGGTTACCTTTGATACAAGCCGGTTTTGATTGTCATACCGATAATAATAATCATGAATTGCAAAATCATCACCTATCGGACCTACCCACCTGAATCTTGTAACACTGTTTTCATCGTCATAATCATACAAGTATCTTTGGGAATCAAACTGAACAAGTTCCAACAAACCCTTTTCATTGTAATGATAGGTAGCAATGAGTCTTTTACCAAATGGATTTTGATTATAGAGTTGGGAAAGTTTTCCAGAATCATCGTAAAAATATACTTTAGTTGAAAACCATTTATACCTATTATCCACTATTTCAAAACTTTTTTCTGATATCTGGTTCCCAAGAGCATTATACCCATACAGAGTAACTCGTGAAGTGTCATTAGCCGCCCTTATACCAACAGTGAAGATTTCCTGTTCCTGTTCGTTGTAATACCAATCCTGTCTGTGGTTAAGACGTTCTATTTCAAATTCATAATAATAAATATTTTTTAATTTTCCGGGAGGGGTCAAAAGCTCACCCTTCAGTACTGCCTTCACTTCATCCAAGGCAACGGTTTTTTCCGACACCAGCTCGTTATCCTGACCCAGCTCGCAGCCTGCCAGCAATATCGAAAGTAGTGCAAAAAATAAATGCTTAGTATTCATTAGGTAATTAGTTTATTTTCACTAAGTTAGTAATAGGTTTTTAAAAAACAATATATGAAAAAATGACACAATTGGTGGTAGATTAAGTAAGCCCTGGTCCGAATTTGGTAATGTTAGGCCGAAGAGCTGCAAGGCCCTCCGCCTTATTTATTTTAAATTCCTCAAGGATAAAATTTACAGGAAGAAATTCTATAGACACCAGTAAAATTAATTACTGATTCCCTTCATGATAAAAAAACTCCGAACTGTACTTTTGCTGGAAGCCGAAGTGAGGATCAAATTCCTTTAGCAGGACTAACTTGCCCTGTCCATCATAAAAATACTGGAAAGCATCCTGCCGCTTCCCGTTTAAAACCCCATAGATTTCTGCTTCCTTGGCTTCAAGCAATCCCTCATCGCCATATCTATGAACCAGGTAATCAATTTTGGCTTCTTCCTGACCTTGAGATGTTGTCCATTCGCCCGAAATCCGGCCTTGGTCGTCATAACTGTATACCTTCAATTCCGCACCGCCGTCAAAGGGGTAATCGATTTGGGTCAGGAGTTTTTGGGAATTGTAGCGGTACTGTGCCAATAGTCTTCTTCCAATTGGGTCACTGGTCAGGTATATTGTTTCAAGAAGATTTTCGGTATTATATGCATATTCCCGGGTTGATTGCCATATCGGTGGGCCATTGTGAAAAGGGAATAAAATAGAGGTCTCCACCATGTCCTCTGCTTTGAAATAATTGAGGCCGACTGCTACCGTATCCTGATTTTGGTCCCTGATTACATGATAGGTGATACTTCCGACACTTGGGTAATGAATTTCCCTGGTTACATGAACGATATCCGAATTACCTCCATAAGTTATCACTTTTTTCAATTTATCAGAAGGTGACCCAAGAGGCATGGACATAACCTTCCTAAGCTCATCTACAAGATCAGTCGAAGCCGGAACCGGAACCGGAGTACTTTGGTCTTCGGTAATATTACAACTTGCCAGTGCGATAGCGACTATATAAATTAATTTTTTAATTCTCATTGTTTATACTTAAATTTCGTTTAATTTACTTAAAATTAGTTATCAAGACAACTTATATACCGATCTTGAGGACCCCTATTCATTACCGAGGTAGTTTATACTCACTAAGTTATTTAATTGCCGCTGACTTCCGTGTCCAGATAATATTCATAGGTTTTTCTGAAGTTAAGTACAAAACCCCACTGTGGATAAAATTCTTTTTCCTCAATCAATTGGCCTTTATCATTGTAAAAATACTGAAAGGCATCTCTTTGGGGCTCTCCACCATCCGACCTAGACCAGGTTTCTTTAGCTTCCAATTGCCCTAATATGTTATACCTGTAAAAATACTCCATGATAGGGGATTCTCCACCTCCCCACCAACTCATCTTACTCACCCGATTGTTCTCATCATACTCATAAACATATTTTTCACCTTCTTGGTCTACCCCGGATATGGTCAATTCCAAAAGTCCGTCTTCATTGTAATAATTGGTGTTAATCAGCCTTCTGGTATGGGTATCAATCCCTGAAAAAACACTGAGCAAATTGCCTTCCGCATCATAAGTAAAGGAATTGCTACTGTGTTTGATGTATTTTCCGTCAATCCAGTTGTAATCAATTTCCGAAGTCCTATTATTCAAATCATCATATCCATAAAGTTTTATACCAAAAGTGTCATTGGCAGCAGTAAATCCGATGGTAAGGATTTCCTGTCCATGTTCGTTATAAAACCAATCCGTATGGCCCAAAAATTTTTCGAACTGAAACTGATAGAAAAATTGACTTTTAAGTTTGCCTGCAGAGGTAAATAGTTCACTGTTCAGTACTTCCTTCACTTCATCAATTTTTTTAACATCTCTGACGGTTTGAGGTTCCTGACCTAGTTCACAGCCTGCAAGTAATCCAGCAAGAATTATAAAAAATAATTTTTTAGTATTCATTAGTTAACGAGTTTATATTCACTAAGTTAGTAATAGGTTTTTTAAAAAACAATATATGAAAAAAATATTCATTATGATCCCGATCATTTTTATGGTGTCTTATCACGCATTTTCACAGGTGAAGACAGAAAAAGTCAGTTTAGACGAAATTCCGGAAAAGGTCAAGGCCGATGTCCCAAAGCCTTTATTGTTGAAATTCAACAACAAAGCAGCTGTTCTTCAGGAATTGGAGGATAATTTAACGGGAATGGATATAGAAACCGATAGCTTCAGTTTTGCTAAGTTTGTAGATTTTCAGCTGGATTTTAAGAACATAGAGGGGATATGCGTTAATGGATTTTGTTTTAAGGAGATTGAAGTGGAATCCCCTGGTTCCAATACTCTGGGATTCATTTTCAATAGAATTGAATTAACCGAAAAGGCGCAATTATTTATTATCAACGATGAAGAACTGTATGTTCAGGGACCGCTGACAAAAGAGACTGTAAATTTCAAAGAAAATTTTATCTCTGGCTTGATGCCGGGTGATAAATTGCGATTACTGTTAATAGAACCAAAGGAGCAAGCCAACCAAAGCATTATTGAAATTAATCAAGCTTCCCACGGCATACTTGATTTTTTTAAAGTCGACAAGCATATTTCATCCCGATTGGCATCCGGAACTTGTTTCGGTTGTTCGGCACCATGCACCCCAAATATTAAATGCAGGCCTTTGGATACAGAATCCCGTGCGGTGGCATTGATACTTATTAAATCAGGTGCTAATTATATTGTACGTGGAACCGGAGCCTTATTGAATAACGGAAAACAGAATTTGAGACCCATCATGCTGACAGCAACTCATATCTACACCGATGAATTTATAGACAATTCCCAGTTTATGTTTCATTACAGAAGCCTCCAATGTAATCCCACAACTAATGGACCTACCACAATATTTGTTCAGGGTTCTTTACCGTTAGGAATCGGATTAGGTACAACCGATCTGAAATTAATAGAACTTAAAGTCAATCCGTATCACAGTACGGCTTTTGCAAATAATCCGGTCAGTTACCTGGGTTGGAGTATCATTGACCAATATATCCCCTTTGTCGAGGGTATCCATCATCCGTTGGGAGATGTTCAAAAGTATTTGGCAGGAACTGCACCTCAGGTGTTTAACCAGACAATCGGATTTGGAAATTATTATTATTATAAATTTAATTTAACGGATGGTATTGCTGAGTCTGTGAGTTCAGGAAGTCCCATTCTGAATGATAGCAGAAGAGTAATTGGGGCATTAAGCGCAAGATTATCCAGTGTTCCTCCTTATACCTGTGCCGGTCCAAACCTTGATGCTGTTGCTGGAAGGTTGAGTAAATCATGGCCACAGTTTTGTCAATATCTTGATCCTGACAATCAAGGAATTGTTGCTTTAAATACCATCACAAGTACCCCCGGTCCAAAAGTTTTTACCCAGTTAGTGGGTCCCAATGATATCTGTACCTCCGGTGTATTTACACTGCTCAATCCTCCCCTGGATTTACCGATTTCTTGGAGTATCGTACAGGGGGCAAATCTGGTGGCCGCCCCCACTTCAGGACAAGGCAAGTCTGCAACTGTTACTCTATTGAACACATCTGTTACGGGTCAGGTTAAAATCAGATTCACCATCCAAAACATGTGTGGAAACAAGGTGTTTGAAAAAACCTTTCAGGTAGGGCGAATTAATTCCGCACAGACTACCGTGACCGGAAGCACTGCTGTATGTCCGGGTAATCAATATACCTATTATGCGAATATACCAGGAGGCCATAAGCCAGGGAACGTTTACCAATGGACTTACCCTTCCAATTGGTCTGTCCAAACCCAATCCGCAAATTTTATCACGCTGTATGTTCCCTCTTATAATCCGGATTATGGAACTGTCCGGTTCAGGGTAAACAATGGCTGCGGATACTCGGATTATAGCGGAATTACCGTTTTTCCGGGATATAATTGCAGTTTCGGCATGTATGATGTCAATGTATATCCCAATCCGGTTTCCGATGAGTTGAAACTGGTGATGATAGAGGAGAACGGAAACAAAATCAAAAAAGAAAATTTG
>JBGTDA010000234.1:0-2397 GCA_041748555.1 Rhodonellum sp. | reverse complement strand
ACCTCTTCCCATCCCGAACAGAGAAGTTAAGCCCTGCAGCGCCGATGGTACTGGGGTTGTTCCCGGGAGAGTAGGCCGCCGCCTTTTTTATTCCAGAAGCCTCCGGTCATCCCGGAGGCTTTTTTTCGTTTATGCCTTTTTGTATAAGTTGGGTTTTGTTTAAGTGGAGTTAATAATGTAGAATTTTCATTTGCAACAAAACTCAAATTATGTTTTATTCATGGTCATTTCACTTGGAACCTCCGTATTTCAACTTTTTTAAACATAGTAATTTTTAAAATTGAGGATATGTAACCGGAATTATAGATGATCTCAAGCCCTCTTTTATTTCCTTTTTTATGAATATTATTGCAGTTTTGCACAAACAATTTTCTTTATGTCCATATTGCTGAAATCCCTTAAACTGATAGATGATAATTCAATTTTACCTCCTAAGGATTATTTATATAATGGTGAACAAATTCACACATATTTAGAAAAAAATAATCTAGAATATGAGGAAGTAATAGATTGCGCCAATCTTTTGGGATCAAAAGGCTGGGTAGACCTTAGGTGTATGGGGGGTGAGCCTGGTTTGGAATATAAAGAATCCATTGAAAGTCTTGGAGCGGTACTTCAGGATAGTGGTTTTTGTAAAGCTGTAATACTTCCGAATACCGAACCTGCATTACAATCAAAAAACGAGATACAATTTATAAAAAACAAAGCTTCCGGATTATTTACTGATTTAATAATTCTGGGTGCTGTTACTAAAGATATAAAAGGAGAAGATTTTACAGAAATCCTGGATTTATATAATGAAGGGATTACCATCTTTGGGGATGGTGTAAAACCTTTGGCAAATCCTGACCGCTTTATGAAAGTCCTTCAGTACCTACAAAAATTCAACGGTACTTTATTTGACCAATCATATGATCCTCTGCTGGCTCTCTTCGGCCATGTACATGAAGGGATCACTTCCACGAAAATAGGTGTTAAGGGCATTCCAAACCTTGCAGAGGAAGTAGCTGTCCGAAGGAACATCGATATATTGAATTATACAGGAGGTAGATTACATCTTCAAACAATCAGCACCAAAGAAGCTGTTGAAACCATCCGCAAAGCTAAAAACAAAGGTCTCAAAATCACCTGTGACATATCGCTTTTCCAACTGATTTTTTCCGATGATGATATAGTGGATTTCGACACCAACCTAAAGGTCATGCCTCCTTTTAGAAGTAAGGAAGATAGGAATGCTTTAATTGAAGGGTTGCGGGATGGGACTATTGATGCTATTGTGTCCAACCACCAGCCTCAGGACAGAGATTCCAAACACATGGAATTTGATTTGGCATCTTTCGGCATGATCGGACTTCAAACATTTCTACCTGCCATGGTAAAATTGTCGCAAGAATTAACATGGCCGCTATTGATTAAAAAAATTACAACAGGCCCACAAAAAATCCTTGGCATAGATGAAAATAAATTTGAATCATTAACAGTATTTGACCCGAACAAAATATGGAAATATGATCTGCGTAGCAACAGGTCCAATTCCCATAATTCACCATGGTTCAACAAAGAACTAAAGGGTAAGGTAGATTTTGCGATCAACGGATCAAAAGTTTTCAGAACCCATGATTAGATTCATGGAATCATCATATCGGTTCGGGTTGATAGGAGGTTTTTTTTGCCTTCTGGCATTTCTTGTTTTTTATTGGATTGATATAGATCCGACCAATTTCAGTTTGATTTTTGGATATGTCATGCTTCCGGTATTTTTATTTGTTGGGATTAAATTCTTTAGAGACAAAGCTAATTCAGGGAGTTTGAGTTTTTCCCATGGTATGACAATCGGTTTTTTTATCTATAGTATTATTGCAGTAATTTCCGGTGTAGGAATTTATATAATTCTGATGTTATATCCCGGGTTATTTGAAGAAATCAAAACATCAAAAACAGCTGTCATCGAAAATAACAGACAGCTGATTGTCGATCAACTCAATGAAGCATCTTTTCAAGTCACCTATGAGAGTGTCTTGAAAATGATTCCATCTGACATTGCCTTTAATGATTTTATCTGGAAAATTATTCCGGGTTTGTTTTTTACCATTTTAATTTCAATTATTTTAAGAAAAACTAATTTCTAAAAGCTATGGAAAATGAAACCACTCCTTCTAAAGCAGGCTTGAATTCAGGCCTTATTTTGGGGCTGATCTCCGTCGTACTTACCTTTTTAATCTACTTCGTAGACGCAGGATTATTGGTTACCTGGTATGTTGGATTGGCATTGATGGTGTTGTATATCGGATTGATTATTTACTTCGGTACTCAATACAGAAATTCAATCGGTGGTTATATGAGCTTTGGTGCTGCTTTTAATTTTGCCTTTATCACCTTAATCGTTTCCGGTATTAT
>JBGTDA010000233.1:0-38517 GCA_041748555.1 Rhodonellum sp. | reverse complement strand
TATTATTGAAACCGCAAAATCAATTTACAAAATGAAAATATCAGGAAATTGGCACCTGTCTGAGATCACAGTCAAAACTAATGACCTTTTCAAGAAAATCGAAATAGGCAACCTAAAATAGCGGCGGAGTTAGGGGTTAAAATTTTTGCGCAATTTTAAAAATAATAATAAACCCGGTTATGCCGGGTTTTTCTTTTTCGAGTGGAGCTACCTGTGAATTACCTGTACAAGACTTTCTCGAAGGATGTTGCCCATGTTTTTGCAGGCTAAGAATTTAGGATTGTTATAGTGCCTGGCCAGTTCTTTTTTGAGTGAATCAACGTTTTCGGGAGTGGAAATACTGTCATTTTCCATGCTTCTGATAATATCTTCCATCTCTTTGGGGCTTGATTTAAGGCGGGTGGCAATCAATGCCCGCTCTTCTCTCTGGTATTGAACCATCGATTCGGGAGTGATGTGCCTGAAACCCATTTGAATCAGGGCATTGTTTTGTTTGAAATACTGAGGTAAATAAATCGATTTTTTTCCTTCGTAGGATTGCTGATCAAAATCTATGGACCTGATCCTATAATGGGTCTCTTCAAAATCGGGAGTGACATCCACCACAAAATTTGAAGAATGCATATCACCAAGTAGACGGACGAAACACCGTTCGTTAAACTTGACAAACTCCTTGGCCAAGCGGATTGGGTTTAAAAGCGGGTCATTGATATGCTGACGCATAAATTGTTCACCGGGAATTCCTGCAATATGCTCTTCAATAAGCGTGTTTTGATGGACCAGATAGTTGATTCTGTTTGGAGACAGTAAATGTTCCAGTTCCAAACCATATACCCTGGATGCATCTGCATTTTTGACGTAAAAATAATCAAAATTATCGTTGATCCTGTTGACGATCCTGACCCGAAACGGTTGGGTATTGCCATAAATGCATAGGTCAATTCTATCCACATATAAATGCTTCATGACTGACATATCTCCTTCAGCCTTCAGCAACGCATAGATTTTTTTGACGCTATAATGGATTTCTTCTCTGTCGGATTCATTAAAGAATACACTTTCCCAAAAGGTATCATTCCCTTTAAAATCATATAATGGAATAGAACTGGAATACCGCAGCAAATCCCTGTAATGGATTGGGAAATCCACTTCTCGGCCATACTTATTCAGGTATTTTCTCAAACCTGCACTGATGGTATATATGATTTTTTTTCTGCTGATCAGCGCCATATCCTTTTATTTAGGATTCAGCCATTTCCTTTTCCTCTCGTCGGAGATTTCTATCGAATATAAATGGACCAAATGGAATAATAGAAGCAATCAATGCGAAAAATGTTTTTTTGAAAGTCCATTTCAGCTTGCGGGCTGTTGGAAAAACAACATAGATATAAATCACAAACAGAATACCGTGCAGCCATCCCACTATTGTTACAGCTATCGGTAAATCCATGGTGTATTTTAAAGGCATGGCAACAAACAGCAATACGAGAAATGAAATACCTTCCATAATACTGATTGTTCTGAATCGTTTGATCCACTTGGTCTTTTCGGTGATGGGAATCATTTATTTATTGTTTTGTTCCACATGAATCTAAGTGTGGATTTAAGGTTAGTACTTAATTTACCACGAAATCAACTACCCGTGGGATTTAGTTTTTGATATTAAACAATACCTGAAGTTTTTCCCACAATGATTTTTTCAGCGGCACGTTCCCTGAAATCTCCTGCACGGAATCAACAAAAAGGTATTCTACGCCATCTTCATTCGTGATCTCGTAGGCGTGTTTTTTAAGGTTTGTAAGATCGTGATGAAGTTTGCCAAATACCACCACTTTATTTGGGGACATATCCAATACGGTTTGCATCGGGATTTCTTCCACAGATTCTGAAGCACTTAATGCTACATCTTTTAGAGAGCAGTTTACAGCCTGAAGGATCTTAAATAGAAATTCTCGAAGTGCGGGTTCAAGGTGATTTCCTTCATAGATGATCAATATTCCTTTTTCAAAATTCCCCTCATACAAAAGTTCGAGAATTTCCTCTGCCACCTCTTTGGACTCAGGGAGGAATGTTTTGACTTCCTCTTTTAATAGGACGATATCTGAATCCATAAACAAACCAAGGTGATGAATACTCATTTTTTCCATATTCCTAAAATTGATCAAAAATCCATAGCAAAACAAGAATTGCTACTATTGCTGGTGTGAAAACACATAATTCTCTTTTAAATAAACAGGGGTAATGGAAAATCAGGCGGAATAATGATATCAAATTAATTTATCACCTTCTTATTTATTTCCAAATCAAAGATGGATTTGAGCTCCAGAGCATCTTTGGGGTCCATTCTTTGGGAAAGAATCAATCTCAGTTGCCGTCTTCTTAAAGCACCTTCATACAATTCCGTTTCTTCAGGTGTGGATGGCTCGACCTCAGGAACCTCTATAGGTTTGCCGTTTTGATCAACAGCTACAAAAGTGAAGAAAGCACGGTGGGTTTTGATCTTTTTATTAGCAGGTATATCTTCAGCCCAAACCTCGATAAACACTTCCATGGAGGAATTGAACGCCCGGGTTACCTGAGCTTTTAGTGTAACGACATTCCCAAGGGCAATCGGATACTTAAATGATATGCTGTCCGCGGATGCGGTTACGACCATCCTGTTGGAATGCCTTTGGGCGGCAATAGCAGCAACAACGTCCATCCAGTGCATTAATTTGCCGCCCATGAGGTTGTTCAAGGTATTGGTATCATTGGGCAGGACCATCTCGGTCATAACTGCTTCCGATTCCTTTACTTTTTTCTTATTGGTCATGTAAAACTGATTTTTGGCAAAATTACAAATAATTAAGCCTGAATAAAGAAATAAAAGAAGTGATTCGGAATATTATTTTGTTATCTCCATCCCTCATTCCCCAATAATGGGACAAAGGCGAATTTATCAAACTCTTCCTGAACGATCTTTGAGGAGGTTTTTTTGATAAGACGAATCATTTTCTGGGTGTTTCGGTCACCGACCGGAATTACGAGCATTCCGCCGATTGCAAGTTGTTTCAACAGGGAATTCGGAATGACCGGTGCGCCTGCGGTTACCAGTATTTTGTCGAAAGGTGCCTGTGCCGGCAGCCCCATTGACCCGTCACCAAAATAGGTGTGAAGGTGGATCCCCAGCTTATCCAGAAATTTTTTTGTCTTTGAATATAATTTTTTCTGATACTCAATGGTATGTACCTCAGCACCTAACAGATAGAGAATCGCTCCCTGATAACCTGATCCGGTTCCGATTTCCAGAACTTTGTCACCCGGTTTTATTTCCAACAATTCGGTTTGATAAGCGACTGTATAGGGTTGGGAAATCGTCTGACCTTCACCGATGGGAAAGGCTTTGTCTTCATAGGCATGGGAATCCAATGCACTGTCGAAGAAGAAATGTCGGGGAAGTGTATTCAGGGCATTCAGGACAGCTTCACTTTTTATTCCTTTTTGTTTCAGAAGCTTGATTAAAGCTCTCCGCTGCCCCTTATGCCTATAACTATCCTCTAATTGCAACATTTTATCAATTATATATTTCCTGCAAACTTTATTTTGAGTTGCTAAGTTAAGTGATAAAATGGCTTAATTTGAACTCTTATTGGTCAAATGTGCCTTTGGCCTGAATCATTGAAAGTTAAATTTTAGATCTGCATGTTTACCGGAATAATAGAGTCTATAGGTATTATCAATAGAAAAGAAACAGAGGGGAGCAATGTTCATTTCGATGTCAAAACCACCTTGACCCAAGAACTCAAAGTAGATCAATCAATTGCCCATAATGGAGTGTGTCTAACAGTGGTGGCGGTAAATGATGGATTTTTCAGAGTCACAGCCATTGACGAAACGCTGAAAAAGACCAATCTTAAATCCTGGGAAGCAGGAAAAAAGGTGAATCTCGAAAGATGTATGTCCGCCAATGGCAGATTTGATGGCCACATCGTGCAGGGTCATGTGGATCAAATCGGAACAGTTGAAAAAATTGAGGAAGTTGACGGGTCTTGGTTATTTGATTTTTCATATGATTCCACACAGGGAAATGTAACTGTAGAAAAAGGATCAATAACAGTTAATGGAGCCAGCCTTACCTGCTTCAATTCCCTGTCGGGAGGTTTTACCGTGGCAATTATTCCATATACCTATGAGCAAACAAACTTCCACGAATTGAAAGTAGGGGATGAGGTAAATCTTGAATTTGATATTCTGGGGAAATATATCAGGAGAATATTAAAGGGATATGAGGATTGAGATTACTCTGTGACAGTTTCAGGAAAAAATTTTCTCTGAAAACCTTTAACCAATTTCAAGGCTAACCAAGCCGAAAGTATCCCGATCAATGCCCCGACGACAACATCCGATGGGTAATGAACGCCGAGATAGATCCTTGTATAAGAAAACAGCGCGGCCCAAAGAAAAAGCCAGGAAAGATATCTGATTCTGCGACTACAGGATAGATTTATAATAGTCGCCACAGCAAATCCGTTTGCGGCATGTGAAGAAGCAAAGCCATACATTCCTCCACAAATCCCATAATTATAAATCAATCCGTCCCATCTCACATCATGACAAGGTCTCAATCTTGCAAAATAGGGTTTTAAAAATGCGGATGTTGCCTGATCAGCGAATAAAACAGAAAGTCCGATGGCTGCTAATATCCACCACCAGCTACCACGGAAGTTTTTGATAATGATATAAGATAAAAATATATATAAGGGAATCCAGGTAATGGTCTGGGTAAATTGAAAGACTATTGCATCCAGGCTATCCGAATGAAAACTATTCAAATAAACAAACAGCTTTTCATCCCATTGTTGAAGGCTTGATATCATAAATATTTTTTTTGAGATGTAGGGTAGGAGCAAAGAAACCCACACTTTGGAATGATAATTTATTAAATGGAAAGTTAAATTCGATCCAGGTCTTTTTGGGTAAGTTCATTGGACTCATCACCGGTGTTGATAGTGGTATTGGGTTCAAACAGCATCACAGCGACTTCTTCTTCAGCAACCGGTCGGTGTTCTATTCCTTTAGGTACGATGATAAACTCATTTTCTTTCAGTTCAACGGTTTTATTCCTGAATTCGATCTTCAATATTCCTTTTAATACCATAAACATTTCATCTTCCCGATCATGTTTATGCCAAATGAATTCTCCTTTTAATTTAGCCAGTTTGACATGTTGTCCGTTCAGCTCCCCGACAATTCTGGGATGCCAATGGTCTTCGAACAAGCCTAGTTTTAGTGCAATGTTAACTTTTTCCATTTCGTCAGATCCAACATAAGGTTGAAGATTAAGTTTTAATAATTATTTCGCTGCATGCTAAATAGAGATCCAGTCGATTCCTTTTTTTAGATGTTGGAGGGTAAATGATTCCTTGGATCCTTGTTCGGTTTGATGCATATATTCCCAGTTGGCCTGAGGGGGCATGCTCATCAGAATGCTCTCGGTGCGGCCATTTGTATCCAGGCCGAATTTTGTCCCTGCATCCCACACCAGGTTGAACTCCACATATCGACCCCTTCTCAGTGCCTGCCACTTTTTTTCGCGGGGTCCATAAGGTAGCGATTGATATTTTTCCATAAGTTTTTTGTAGACTTTTGGAAAAAGGTATCCTATAGCTTTCACGAATTCGAAAATCTGTCCCATCTGCCCGGGATTATCAGCTGATAACCGGTCAAAGAAAATTCCTCCGATTCCTCGGGTTTCGTTTCTGTGTTTGATAAAAAAATAATCATCAGCCCACTTTTTGAATTTTGGATAATATTCCTCATCAAATTCATCGCAGGTGTTTTTCAATGCGGTATGGAAAAACTTTCCATCTTCCGGATTCACATAATGAGGTGTCAGGTCAATCCCTCCTCCAAACCAACTTACACCGTTTGTCATTTCAAAATACCTGATGTTCATATGGATAATAGGAACCATCGGATTTTCGGGATGAATGACTATTGAAACGCCGGTTGCAAAAAAGTCCGCAGGTTCCAGATTCAGTTTTTTTAGAATCTTATCAGGCGTCGGACCGGATACCGCAGAAAAAGCAACACCTCCCTTTTCGATAATCTTGCCGTTCTGAATGATCCTGGTTCTGCCTCCTCCGCCTTCGTCACGGGTCCAGTTGTCTTCTTTGAATTTGGCTTTTCCGTCGGCTGATTCAAGTTCTTTGCAGATATGATCCTGGATACTTTTAAAATCCTCGGCTATGGATTCTTTATTCATTTGAAAGGGAATTTTATAAAAGAAAGTCTTGGATTTGATATAGGATAATCTTTAATCTGAGTATCCTCTTTTACCGGTAATGCTCGAAAATAAATATATGATAAGGGGAAGTTTCGATTCATGCCAGCATCGGTCATCCGTCATCCGTCCAGAAAAGCAAAGGAAATTAGGTGACCGGCATCATTGCGGATAATCATAATCTTGAATATTCTTAAGTACTCAATCTTCCTCGAGCGTTTCCAAAATATCCGCAAGTTCGTCAAAGTTTTTCAATCCGGTTTTGATTTCATCACCCCCTTGTAGTGCAATTCCTCGGACGTTCGTTTTTTGCAAAACCTCCTCGATATTTGAAGGTTCGATGCCGAAACCTAATAATACCAAACAATCTTCAGCTAATTCCGCAATTTTCGTCATTGTAGTCTCATCCAGTTCCCTAGATTCAGAAATCAGAAGGAGGGTGATATCATTGGATTTATAGGATTCAGATTTGAGAATCAGGTCTTCCAAATCTTCGGGATTGTTTATTGTTTGTTTTAATATGATTTCGTAAGAAGTATTGACCAACATTTTCAGATGAATTTCTTCTTGTATTTCAATGTATTTTATTCCCGGATAATCCTGAAGATAGGTCAAAATCCGCTCAGGATGACTCATGTTAAATTCTGCAACATAATCCAAACCGGAAAGCCAACCTGTAATTTCATTATATTTCTCAGGCGAAACGTAATTTTTGCTGTTCTCCTCGAGATTGAAACCCATAAGATTAACATACATTCCGGCACAATAGCGTGCGTCACTGAGGTTATTGACTGAGCTGATTTTGACAAAAGTTTTTAAAGACATGCTTTATAATGTTTTTTATGGGCACTAAGGTAAAAGATTTCATTTGAAAAATGTATTTTTAGCCCTCGAAGCTCTGCCCTATGCGATTTCCGGTTCAAATTATCTGTATTGCTATCTGTATTCCATTTTTGGCGTGTACGGAAACAGAAAAACCTATACCCGCTTCTGGGACGGATTATCAGCCTTTGAAAATAGGCCTCTTCTGGAAATATAAGGTTAGTGAAAACCTAATCTTCGGAGAAAACGACAACGAATCCGGCACTTTTTTTTATAGGGATCAAATAGAATCCACTTATAAAAACGCGGAGAATGAAGAAGTATATGTTTTGACCAGATCAAAATCCCTTGATGGAGCGGATTGGGAGGTCCAGGGTAATTATGCTTTACTGCTCCGGGAAAGAACCCTAATCCGGTTTATTGAAAACCAAAATACAGTAAACCTGGTTTTTCCTCCAAGTTTGGGTCTTAACTGGGATTCCAATATCTATTCAGCCAAAGAGGCAGATGAGTTCAAAATAGATTTATTAGGGTCCTACAATCTGGATGAACAAGAATTTCCGAGATCATTAAAGGTCTTACAAGAGGAAGCTGATGACGAAATCACCTTTCGTGACAACCGGTATATGGTTTTTGCCGAAGGAATAGGAATGATAGAGGAATATTATGAAGTTTATACTTACTGCTCAAGAAATGACTGCTTGGGTCAACTAATCATTGACACCGGACGTTTGACACACTTAAAAATAGTAGAATATGGTCAAAATTAACACGACCTGCATATTGGTTGCCCTGATACTTTTTTCACAATTGGCAGAGGCACAGAACAGATATGCAGTTCATTATAAATATAAACCCCAAGATAACCTGACCCTGTTGGATCCATCAGCTTTTTTGACAGAAAAAGCAATTGAAAGAAGGATTAGGCATGAAATTCCGTTGGACAGTCTTGATCTCCCGGTTTCTGTAAAATATATTGAAGGGATAGAACCGTTTATTCAGGAAATCCTTTATCAAAGTCACTGGTTTAATGCCTCCGTCGTGGTCGCAGATCCGATCAAAATTGAAAAAATTACAGCACTTCCTTTCGTAGAAAAAGTGGTGTTGGCAGCCCCGGGGTTCAATCCGGCAGGCAGATGGGTAAACAAACCTAAAGACAATGCTGGTTTGAATCTAAATTTCAAACTTAAAGCCAGAAAAACCGATGCTCCATTCAATTTCCAAAATGAATTGCTTGGATTCAGTGAAATGCACGAGGGGGGATTTAAAGGAAAAGATATAACTGTTGCGGTTTTTGATGCCGGTTTTCCAGGGGTCGATGTGATTCCGGCATTCAGCCATCTTTTCGACAATAATCAACTTATAGGAACCCGGGATTTTGTTCATACCTGGAACGACAATGTTTTCACCAAAAACCAGCACGGCACCAATGTTTTGTCATTGATAGCTGCTGATGATCCTGAGCTGTTGGTCGCAGGAGCACCTGAAGCCAATTACATTCTTTGTATTACTGAAGAGGTTCCCACGGAGTTTAGAATTGAAGAATACAATTGGGTGAAAGCTGCTGAGTATGCCGACAGTCTTGGAGTCGATATCATCAACAGCTCTTTGGGGTACCTGGATTTTGACGATTCATCAATGGATTATTCTGTGGAAGATCTGGATGGTGAAACTGCCCTTATCACCCTAGGAGCTAATATTGCTTCGGATAAAGGAATCTTGATTGTCAACAGCGCGGGTAATTACGGTAGTAGGGGAGAAGCTTCACTTACGGCTCCGGCAGATGCAAAAGGAATTTTATCCATTGGTGCAGTTGACGAAAATCTTGCCACCTCAGTATTCAGCTCGCAGGGTCCGACGGCTGATGGAAGAATAAAACCTGAATTGTCTACCTATGGATCAGGTGTATATTTGATCAGGTTCAATGGCACGATCGGAAGATCCAACGGCACCTCATTTTCTTCCCCTCAAATTGCGGCATTGGCAGCAGGAGTCTGGAGCGCAAGACCTGAATGGACCAAAGATCAGCTGATCAACAACCTTCTTCGAAGCGCTACCCAGGCAGAAGCTCCGGATAATCTGCTGGGGTATGGGATTCCGAATTTTTCAAGAGCATATTATGGTGAAATTCTGGAAATCTTCACTGCCGAGGAAAAATCCGAATGGAGTATTTTCCCCAATCCTTTGGAGGGTCACAATTTGTTCGTGAGTTTTGGAAATCAGGAAGAAGGAGAGTTTACCTTGTATGAAATGAATGGCAATGTAATCCGAAACAATCAAATTAAGCGAGCTTCCAACAGGGAGGCTTTTGAAGTTTATCTACCCGCTCTACCTTCAGGAATGTATTTTGTCGAAATGCGATCAGGAAAAGATTTCAAAAGGTCCAAACTGATAAAAAGATAGGATGCTTTATGTCATTCAGCATTTCTACAGTAGCCTTCGTTTTTCTAAGAAAAAGCACATATTTAAATACCCAATAAAACATGTCCATTAAAATTGCCCCATCTGTTTTGGCTGCTGATTTTGCTAATCTTCAGAGCGAAATAGAAATGCTTAACAGTTCCGATGCCGATTATGTGCATTTGGATATTATGGATGGTGTTTTTGTGCCCAATATTTCCTTTGGTATTCCCGTGACTGAAGCCATCCACCGCCACGCAAAAAAGCCTATGGATGTCCATTTGATGATTGTAAATCCGGATCTTTATTTGGAAGCCTTCAAAAATGCCGGTGCTTTCAATATAACCGTTCATTATGAAACATGTCATCATCTGCATCGAACCGTACAGGCGATCAAGGCTATGGGAATCAATGCAGGAGTAGCGATCAATCCCCATACTCCTATTGAGTTGTTGTCGGAAGTTATTCAGGATATTGACCTCGTCTGCGTCATGTCTGTTAATCCGGGATTCGGAGGGCAGAAATTCATCGAGAGCACATATGAAAAAGTCAGGAAACTGAAGAAATTGATAGCTGAAAAAGGTACTTCTGCTGATATAGAAATAGATGGAGGGGTAAATCTTCACAATGCCCCCCTTTTGATAGAAGCAGGAGCGGATGTTCTTGTTGCAGGCAACTTTGTCTTCTCCTCAGCCGATCCAAAGGGAGTCATAAAAAAGCTTAAAGGCCTTTAAAAAATTATTTTTATAAATATCCAATCAAACCGAAAAATGTGCCTTTAACAATTTTTAAGACTGATTTTCTATATTTTTTCTTGTGAAATTAATTAAAATGTGATTTATTGTATATTATTTGAAATTGTAAATTTAATAAACTGATTATGATGAAGAGAAATGTATTTGTTTTTGCTTTCCTGATGTTGGGCTTGTTCACTATGCAGGCATTTGCGCAGGAGACAGAAGAAGAGGAAGTTACAGAAGAAGAAATGATGAAATATGCTGTAATGGAGGAAAATGTCACTGCCTTTGTTCAGGAAAAACAGGATAAATTAGTTGAAATGATCAAATCAGATGAAGCTCTTGGAGGTCCTGCCAGATACAATGAAATCAAAGCATCTTGGGGTGATGATGGTAAGCTTGCCGAAATCAATATCACGGATGAAGAAAGAGCGGCATTCCAGGAAATTCAGGATTATGTTGATTCTCTTGGAAAAGATGTGGTAAAGTATAAAACAGATTTGATTATGGATGCTGAAGTACTTGGAGCTGCAACTTATAATAAGGTCAAAAAGGCAATGGATTCAGATCCTTCTGTCAAAGAAAAAATAGATTCCATGATTTCTGAATTGAGTCAAAAAAGAAATTCAGATGATGGAGAGGTAACAGAATAAATGTTTTTGTTTCTTGATTTTAAAAAGACCTCCAGCTTTGGAGGTCTTTTTATTTATTTTATGTGTATATTTTTTGGTCCAAATTCGTTAGTACAATTATGAGAAAAGTATGCTTTGTATTGCTGATTTATTTTATCAGCTCATTTTCTTTATATGCCCAGGAAGATATTTTTGGAATCGATACCAAAGCAAGAAGCAGGAAAAGTTCAAGTGAAGTAGGTAATGTTTTTCGAAATGCGATCAGCAATATAAGTTTTGAGTTATCAGGCGGTGCCAATTATCATTTTAACCAAACCGATTTTTTGTCCGAATTCCCCTCCCGATATCCTGTTATCCAATACCAAAATCTTGAAAATCCATTGGAAGTTACTTCAGAAGACACGGTAAGCTTCTTGGGAAAAGACTTCGCATATCCTTTTAACGTCGGGTTAAGAATAAGCCTTTTTGATCTTTTGACTATCGGCGGAGGTTATGGCCGGGAATTTGGAAATATGACAAACCTTACAAGTGATCTATATGAGTTTTCCTTCGAAAACAGTTCCTATACTTTCGACAAACTATATGGAACTGTTGGATTGGTTCTTTATGATGCCAAGAAAAGAGCCAAATTCCTCAACTGGAAATATCGAAGATATTCCTCCCAAAATTTTTACATGCAATCCGAGAAAAATCAAAGGATCAAACAGCGTTATCCGTGGAAATTTATTTTGGAAGGAGAATTCGGAAACATGAAAATCCAAAAATCCTATGACCCCAGATTAATGACCACCACCGAACCATATTACGGCGTAGCACTGAGAGTTGAACGGGAATTTTCAGAATATACCCGGTTATTCATCAAGACCGGTGCTGAGTTCAGAAATTTTTCATACCAAATTGAAGATCCAACTGAATTCCAAAACATCAAGCAGACACTTTATGGCGTTCAAGTGGGATTCTCTGTTCGATTGCCGGGGACCAAGCGATGTAAAGTACAAGGCTGTGGTGTGGTAATGAAGCACTTACATGAGGGTGTGGAATATAGGGGAAGTTCAATCTTTAATTTCCAGAACCGAAAAATCGGTCAATGGTACTAAATCTGGGTTTGGCATGGATTTGGGCTTGTTTTTAATATTTCAAAACCGCTTTCTTTTTACTATCTTGCATCTTTATTGAGAATTTGCAACTATGGCTCAAGGCGAAAACGAGAATATAATACCGATTAATATTGAAGAGGAAATGCGTGGTGCCTACATCGATTATTCGATGTCGGTTATTGTTTCCAGAGCACTTCCGGACGTCCGTGACGGACTGAAACCGGTTCATCGAAGGATACTCTTCGGAATGCAGGAACTCGGTGTATTACACAACAAATCACATAAAAAATCCGCAAGAATCGTAGGGGAAGTTTTGGGTAAATACCATCCCCATGGTGATTCAGCTGTTTATGAAACAATGGTTCGTATGGCGCAGCCATGGTCCCTTAGATATCCACTTGTTGACGGCCAGGGAAACTTCGGTTCCGTTGATGGAGATAATCCTGCGGCTATGCGTTATACAGAAGCCCGGCTTAAAAGGATTGCAGAAGAACTTTTGATTGATATCAATAAGGAAACTGTCGATTTTCAGTTGAACTTTGATGATTCCCTCAAAGAACCCGTAGTCCTTCCTGCGAAAATCCCGGCATTGCTGCTTAACGGTGCCTCGGGTATTGCTGTAGGAATGGCTACCAATATGGCTCCCCATAACCTGGGAGAGATCGTTGATGGTATTCATGCCTTCATTGATAATCCAGAAATTACCATTGAGGAACTGATGAAGTATATAATTGCTCCGGATTTCCCAACGGGTGGAACAATATATGGATATAATGGAGTTAAAGCTGCTTTTGAGACCGGAAGAGGCCGAATTGTACAGCGAGGCAAGTCAAATGTTGAGGTAAAGGACAATGGCCGGGAGATGATCATCATCACCGAAATACCCTACATGGTCAACAAGGCCAATATGATTGAAAAAACGGCCCAGCTGATTCATGAGAAAAAGATAGACGGGATTTCTGCCATCCGGGATGAGTCCGACAGGCAGGGAATGCGGATTGTATATGAACTCAAAAGAGATGCAATTCCAAATGTAATCCTGAATAACCTTTACAAACAAACGCAGCTTCAGACTTCCTTCAGTGTAAACAACGTGGCTTTGGTCAAAGGCCGACCACATACTTTGAATCTGAAGGACATGATCTTCCATTATGTCAATCACAGGCATGAGGTTGTTATCCGGCGAACGGAATATGAACTCCGGGAAGCGGAAAAAAGAGCGCACGTATTAGAAGGATATCTTATTGCATTGGATCATCTTGACGAGGTGATTTCATTGATAAGAAGTTCAAGAGACCCTGAAACCGCCAGAAACGGGTTGATGGAGAGATTTGAACTTAGCGAGATTCAGGCCCGGGCAATTCTGGACATGAGGTTACAACGCCTTACCGGGATGGAAAGGGATAAGATCCAGGAAGAATTCAAGGAAATTATGGCCATGATTGAGGAGTATAAATTCATTCTCGGAAACGAGGAGAAAAGAATGCAAATCATCAAGGATGAACTGACCGAAATCAGAGGTCGATATGCCGATCCACGAAGAACCAACATAGAGCACAACGCCGAGGATTTCAGCTATGAAGACATGATTCCAAACGAGGAGGTAGTAATCACTGTTTCTCATGAAGGATATATTAAAAGGACTGCACTCACAGAATACAAATCACAGGGCAGGGGAGGCGTTGGCTCACGCGGAGTCAGTACCAAAATGGATGATTGGACTGAATACCTGTTTACAGCTTCCACCCATAATTATATTTTGATTTTTACGGATCACGGTAAATTGTTTTGGTTGAAAACCTATGCCATTCCGGAAGGAGCAAAAACAGCAAAAGGACGTCCAATCCAGAATCTGATCAATATTGAAACCGATGACAAAATAAGATCCATCATTCAGGTCGGAAATCTTGATGATGAGGATTACATCAATAATAACTTCCTTGTCATGGTGACCAAAAAGGGAATCATCAAGAAAACAACACTTGAACAATATTCCAGACCTCGAACAAACGGTATCATTGCCCTGAACATCCGGGATGAGGATCAGTTGATTCAGGTAGAAATGACGAACGGTGATTCCAACATCATTATAGCAGCCAAATCCGGAAGGGCCATTCATTTCCATGAGTCCAAAGTGAGGCCTATGGGAAGAACAGCTACAGGGGTAAAAGCAATTAAGTTAAGTGATGTTAATGATTATGTAATTGGCATGGTATGTGCGATGAGCCAGGAAACCAACTTACTGGTGGTTTCTGAAAAAGGTTACGGTAAAAGATCGCCGTTAGAAGAATATAGAGTGACCAATAGAGGCGGAAAAGGTGTTAAGGCCATGAACGTCACAGAAAAAACAGGAAGCTTGGTGGCCATTAAAGAAGTAATGGACTCTGATGACTTGATGATCATCAACAAATCCGGAATTACAATCAGAACCCCGGTCTCAGAACTAAGAATTATGGGACGCGCGACACAGGGAGTAAGGTTGATCAGACTTGGCGAAAATGATGAAATCTCTTCAGTAGAAAAAATTAAAAAAGATGAATCCATTATTGAGTTGGCAGAAGGAACTGAACTTCCCGAAGCCGAATCCGGGGATATAGACAATATGGATTCGCAAGAACCAAATTCAAATTCAGAAGAACCAAATAACTAGTATAAAAACGAAAACAAATGCAAATGAAGAAGTTAATCTTATTATTAGCTTTAGTCGGTTTCGCGACAACAGCTTTTGCTCAGAAAAAGGTGGTCAGGTCAGCTGAGAGAAACTTTAAAAGAGGCAATCTCACAGAGGCAATTACTGACATCAACAATGCTCTCCAGGATCCGGAAACCATGGAAGATCCCGAAACTTTATTTATTAAAGGGCAGATCCAGACAAAGATGTTTGATCAGGATTCTACTAACACGCAAGAAACTGTAGAAACAGGCCGGGAAGCATACACTACTTTTCAGGAAACCTTGGAAATGGTGGATAATGACAAATCAAGCGATATCGGTGAGGCTATTTACAAAGAAGATATTGCAGGAGTTCCCGATAATCTGAGACCTTATTCGATGACATCTCTGAAGATTGCATCTTTCAACAAGGCGATTATTGCTTACGAACAGGATGATAACGAAATGGCTTATGAATTTTTTTCTTTAGCAGCGGACATCGATCCAACTGATACCACGGTTAATTTTAACTCCGGTTTTCTTGCAAATGATCTGGGCAAATTCGATGAGGCCAAAAAATACTTTAACAACTTGCTGGAAATTGAAGATTATGATAAGCTCAACGCCTATTATTTCTTGATTCAAATAGCAAGTGGTGAAGAAAAAAACCCGGAAGAGGCATATAAAGTAGTAACTGCTGCAAGAGAGGATTATCCCCAGGATAAAACTTTGGCAGAGTTTGAAATTCAACTGTTGCTTCAGCTGAATAAAATGGATGAAGCGATGGCCTCCATAGAGGAAGCTTTGAAGGAAGATCCTGAAAATGCAGGTATTTTGTTGAGATACGGATATTTGAAAGAGCAATCCGGAGATGTTGAAGGTGCTTTGGAAGAGTACAAAAAAGCAGTAAAGGCAGATCCTGAATTTTACGAAGGTCAATATTATACAGGAGCCATATATCTGGACAGAGCCAGGGCTATACTTGCCGATGTAAACAACCTTTCGGATGAAGAATGGGAATCCAAATCAGAGAGCATGTCTGAGGAAGCAAACAATCTTTATAAAGATGCCATCCCTTTCTTTACAAAAGCTTCGGAATTACAGCCGGAAAATACTGAAGTAATGGAAATTCTATTTCAGATTCATACAAGATTAAAGAATGAAGAAGAAGCTGAAAAATACAATCAAAAACTGATTTCTATTCTTGGTGAGAACTGGTTGGAAAGGTAAATTTCATTAAAATTTTAATAAAAGGGCTATCTCAAAAGGATAGCTTTTTTTGTTGTAGCAAGATTTGACACAAGCATCTAAAGCCACGGTTTTAAATGTGAGCTATAATAGTTGAAGTCAAATTTCTGCCCTAAGGCACAATATACTTCAATACCATAAAAAAAAACCACATTTATTAGACATTAATTCCAAAAACAATTGTGATTTTTATCGAAGATTTCAATTAGCTCACATAGGTAGTCATCCGATCATTGCGCTGCTCAACAGAGGGTCACCATCAATCTAGAGAAGAATTTTTTCATTTCTACTCCTACGGTTTTCTCAGATATTAAAAAATACCCGATTCCGGGTATTTAAATATTTTTTCCTTAAAGTTGGATATGTTTTGAAAAAGCTGATTGCCTATTCCTAAAAAAATGTAGGTTAACTGCAGACAAGAGGTATCCATAATTTTTACCCCATAGATTGTGATTTTTGCGAAGTGATCCCTCATATTTTACATTTTTAACAAAAAATCAATGATTCTTTCATTTTTTAATATAATTTTAAGCTTTATTTTAATAAAACCTCTAATAACAATTAATAAGATCGAATGAACGAAAAGATCAACACCAGACTCCGCTTTCCTAAGGAAGAGGAAATCCCTGTTAAATTCCGTCTGGAAAATGAATTACATCAAAAAGAATTTCTCAGCAACGGTAAGATGGTACCTTGGGAGGGAAAATCACACGAAGTTTTTTCTCCTGTCTGTGTAGAATCTCCTCTGGGAATCCGGAGAAGATTTATTGGCTCTTATCCTGTTTGCACAGAAAAAGAAGCCATGGAATCCCTGGATGCTGCTGAGGCGGCCTATAACAACGGAAGGGGAGAATGGCCTACCATGAGTGTGACAGACCGGATCAAATGCATCGATAAATTTGTCCATGATATGATTGCCAAGAAGGATTTGGTGACAAAGCTGATCATGTGGGAAATCGGTAAATCCTATACCGATTCCATTAAAGAATTTGACCGAACCGTGGAATACATCAATGCTACTTCAGACGCCTTAAAGGATTTGGACAGACAGTCTTCCGGTTTTCAGATTGTGGACGGCATCGCCGCCCAGATCAGAAGGTCTCCGTTAGGTGTCGTACTATGTATGGGACCGTTCAATTATCCACTGAATGAAACTTTTACAACCTTGATTCCCGCTTTGATCATGGGAAACACGGTATTGTTTAAACCACCAAAACACGGTACGCTACTTCATTATCCATTGTTGGAGGCCTTTGCAACCTGTTTTCCCAAGGGTGTGGTCAATACAATTTATGGTCGGGGAGCCGATATTATTCCGCCACTGATGCAATCGGGAAGGATCAATGTTTTGACCCTGATCGGTTCAAGCAAAGTGGCAGATAAATTAAAGAAACTTCATCCAAAAATAAACCGTTTGCGGGCAATTCTGGGTTTGGATGCCAAAAATGCCGCTATCATTACCGCCAATGCTGATTTGGATCTTGCTGTAAAAGAGACCATCGCAGGTGCTTTGTCTTTTAACGGGCAGCGCTGTACCGCCATAAAGATCATATTTGTACATAAGAATCTCTCTGAGGTCTTTTTGGAAAAATTATCCGATGCTGTTGGCAAACTCAAAATAGGGATGCCATGGGAATCCGGAGTGAATATTACGCCTTTGCCCGAACCGGATAAACCTGAATATCTAAAATCCTGTTTGGAGGATGCGGTATTGCACGGTGCAAAAATCATCAATCCCAATGCGGGAGAAATCCATGAATCGTTTTTTTATCCGGCGATTGTTTTTCCGGTAAATGAAAAAATGAAACTGTATAGAGAAGAGCAATTCGGTCCGGTGATTCCTGTTTTGTCCTTTGAAGATATTGAGGAACCTATTCAATACCTGATCGATTCACCCCATGGACAGCAGGTAAGCCTTTTCAGCAGTGACTCAACTGAACTTTCTCAGCTGATTGATCCATTGGTCAATCAGGTAAGCAGGGTAAATGTGAATTCCCAATGCCAGAGAGGACCCGACGTATTTCCGTTTACAGGAAGAAAAGACAGTGCAGAAGGTACCTTGTCAGTTTCCGATGCGCTAAGGTCTTTCAGTATCCGGTCTCTTGTGGCGGCCAAACTTACGGATGAAAATAAGCATTTGCTCAATGAAATCATCAATGATCAACAATCAAATTTCCTCAGTACCAAGTTTATTTTCTGATTTTAAAAAGGCGGTCAAAGGCCGCTTTTTTTGTCTTCTCAATTTGAGACTTGCTCTTTTAACCAAATTTAAACAGGTTTTCAAACCGTATTAAATCCAAAGATTTTAGCAATCAAGAGAAACAATTTTCAAAAATTTAACTTTTTTAACATTAGGTTCGTCCCATTGATAGAAAACCGTTTTTATTTCTTCTTCAGTTAAACTACATTTTGATCTCAAACAAACCCTGAAATGACAAAATTAAATTGGTTACTGGTATTCCCATTCCTGCTGATCATTCCTATAACTTTTGGCCAAGGATTGCCATCTTCTGTTCTGTACCATGAACTGTTAAAACTGAAGGAAACAAAAAGGGTGCTCTATCTGGCAGCGCATCCCGATGATGAAAACACAAGATTAATTGCCTATCTGGCAAATGGAGAACATGCTCAGGTAGCCTATTTATCACTGACTAGGGGAGATGGAGGTCAAAACCTCATTGGAAAAGAATTGGGATTGGCATTGGGAATGATCAGAACCAATGAGTTGCTGAAAGCCCGGGAAACTGATGGCGGAAGACAGTTTTTTTCCAGAGCGATAGATTTTGGTTACAGCAAGAATCCTGATGAAACGCTGAACAACTGGGAAAGAGAAAAGCTTCTTTCTGATGTAGTATGGATCATCCGCAGATTCCAACCCGATATCATCATCAACAGATTTACAACAACGCCGGGGACTACTCACGGTCAACATACAACTTCAGCAATATTGGGAGTGGAAGCTTTTTCCAAAGCAGCTGATCCATCTGTTTTTCCTGAGCAACTGGAAAGTGTAAAGCCATGGCAGCCAAAGAGAATTTTTTGGAATGCATACAATTGGGGAGGTCAATATGAACCTGAAGAAGGTAAAACCTATCATCAATTTCCGGTCGGAGACTATAACCCACTTTTAGGAACAACCTATTCCCAGATTGCGGCAGATAGCAGGACAATGCATAAATCCCAAGGTTTCGGGTCTACTGCACAGATCGGTGAAGGCACTGACCATATCGAACTGATCGAGGGGGAACCATTTGATGATGATCCATTTGAAGGGGTGCCGAACAGATGGAATCAACTGAAGGAGGGTCAAACCATTCAAGCCTCGATTGATAAAATACTGGAGAATTTTGACTTTACCGAACCTCAAAATAATCTGAAAGGCATTCTGTCATTAAAAAAACTTCTGGATAGCCAAAATTCAGTTGCCGTCTGGCTGAAAGAAAAACAAGATCATATCAATCAAATCATTTTGGATCTGTTGGGTGTAAGATCCGAATTGATTGTCCGTAAGGAAATCGGCTTTCCCGGAGAATCCATTGAGGCCGAACTGATCTTCAACAATCCATCGGAAGTACCTATAAATGTTGAGAATTTAGCAGGTTCTCAGGTGATTGAAATCAATCAAACGGCCAAATCCAATCAGCTGATTACCCAAAAAATAACCCTTGAAATCCCGGAAGACCATCCCGTTTCCCAACCTTTTTGGTTGGAAAATCCTTTGGACGGAAGTCATTATGATATCCGGGATCCAGAAAAAATAGGATTGCCTGTAAATCCTTATCAAGTAGGAAAGAAACTGATGTTAACAGTGGACGGTCAGAAGATTTCCACAGATCTTCCGGTGATGTTCAAATATAACGATCAGGTGGATGGAGAAGTTAGGCAACCTTTTGTTCTCGTTCCGGAAGTAAATGTGAGTCTCAATAAAGACAATATTTACCTGATAGATGGAGCAGATCATTCCCTTCAGATTGAACTTACTTTTGAGGAAGAAATTCACCCTGGAGATTTACAGTTTGAAGGATTAAAACCGGATCAATACAAGGTCATCCAAAAACAGACGGATGAAACCAGAAAAAGAATTGTATATGATGTCCAACTTTTGGGTTCTGAAACAGAAAAGAAGGAGGTTTTGGTTTCCTATATCACCGATCAAGGGAAAAAGTATAATTTAAATACAAATAGAATTCTTTATAAACACATACCCAATCTAACTTATTTTACCACTACCTCATTTGGCTTGATCAATTTGGATATCAAAGTTTCCAACCAAAAAATAGGATATATATCCGGTGCTGGTGATGATGTTCCCGATGTGTTGAGAGACCTGGGTTATAGTGTGACTTATCTGGATAACAGTGATTTGAATAAAGAAATTTTGGCAGAATACGCTACAGTTATTGTAGGTATCCGGGCATTCAATGTCAATCAAGCGCTGGCCGAAAATTTAAATCAGTTAATGGAATATGTGAAGGAGGGCGGCAACCTGATCGTACAATACAATACCAGTTCACCACTGTTGACAAGAAGTTTAGGCCCATATCCTTTTTCTCTTTCCAGGGACAGAGTTTCAGTAGAAGACTCGCCTGTTCAGGCTGATCTTTCGCATCCTGTTTTCAGCTTCCCAAATCAGATTCAACTTACTGATTTTGATGGATGGGTTCAGGAGAGAGGGCTTTATTTCACTTCTGATTGGGATAGCAGCTATTCTACGCCTTTGACTGTAAAGGATCCTGATGAAGACCCCAAAAAAGGAGCACTTCTTTTTGCCGAATATGGGAAAGGGACTTATACCTATTCGGGTATTTCCTGGTTCAGACAATTGCCCGCCGGTGTTCCAGGAGCTGTAAAAATCTTTGTTAACCTAATAGAACAGGGTGGTGGAAAATAAGGTCAAGTGGAATAGGTGGTATTTAACGCTGATTGTTGTTCTGGCTATTTTAATTTTATTGTTCTATTGGTTAACTGAAAGTTTTTCATGAGCACTCTGGATTGGATTGTTCTATTTGGAACACTTTTCCTGATAGTTGGATACGGGGTTTATAAAACCTATGGTCCAAAGGACATGGAAGGCTACCTCAGGGGGAAAGGCGACATGAACTGGTGGACTATTGGGCTTTCCATCATGGCGACACAGGCCTCTGCCATTACCTTTTTAAGTACACCGGGGCAGGCTTACGAAGACGGAATGCGGTTTATCCAGTTCTATTTTGGATTGCCGGTGGCAATGATTATTCTTTCGGTGACTTTTATTCCCATTTATTACAAGCTAAAAGTCTATACAGCCTATGAATTTCTGGAAAATCGATTTGATCTAAAAACAAGAACTTTAGCTGCCTTACTTTTTTTAATCCAAAGGGGCCTGGCGGCGGGAATTACCATTTACGCTCCCGCAATTATTTTATCTACTCTTCTGGGATGGAACCTGAATATCACCTGCATTTTTATTGGAGTATTGGTTGTCATCTATACCGTTTCCGGAGGAACTACAGCTGTATCCATTACTCAAAAGCAACAGATGGCTGTAATGATGGGAGGAATGATCTTGGCGGGAATCCTTGTGATCCAGATGCTTCCGGTAAAATTTACGGAAGCCCTTCATGTTGCGGGGAAGATGGACCGATTGAATATTGTGAATTTTGAATTTGATTGGGCTGACCGGTATAATTTCTGGTCGGGAATGACAGCGGCCGTATTTCTCTTTCTTTCCTATTTTGGAACTGATCAATCTCAGGTTCAACGTTATCTCAACGGTAAGTCAATTGCGGAAAGCAGGAAAGGTCTTATTATGAATGGACTTTTGAAGGTCCCAATGCAATTTGTCATCCTTTTTATAGGAGTTATGGTTTTTGTTTTTTATCAGTTCTTTCAGCCTCCGGTTATCTTCAACAAGGTTCAGACAGAAAACCTGGAAACCAGTTCTTACAGCGGAGAATATCAAGGTTTGCAAGAGCGGTTTACAATTAATTTTGAAGAAAAATCCTCCGAAATCCAGTCTTTATTATCAGCTGTGGACCGGGATGATCCGACGGCAATCGAGGAAGCGAAGGAAAGGATCAATCAAAAATATGCTGAACAAGAATCCATTAGGGATGAGGTGAAAGAATTGATCGTTAAAAACGATTCCAATGCTGAAACCAGAGATACTGATTATATATTCATGCGATTTGTGATGGACTATCTTCCCAAAGGTATTATCGGATTGCTCTTTGCGGTAATATTCTCGGCTGCCATGTCATCGACAGCATCTGAGCTAAATGCTTTGGGATCTACCAGTACAATGGATATCTATAAACGGTCTCTGAACAAAAACAAAAGTTCGCACCATTATATGCTTTCCTCCAAATGGCTTACTGCATTTTGGGGAGTGTTTGCCATATTGTTTGCCATATACGCCACTCTTTTTGAAAATCTCATACAGGCCGTTAATCTGTTGGGTTCTCTTTTTTATGGAACAATTCTGGGGATTTTCCTGGTAGGTTTCTATATGAAGTGGATCAGGGGAAATGCCGTCTTCATTTCGGCATTATTGTCAGAAGCCTTTATCCTATTGATTCACTGGAAAAACGGCGAGACTCTTTTTGGTATTTCGATAGACATTGGATTTCTCTGGTACAATGTCATTGGTTGCCTTTCATTGATGCTTTTTGCAGTGATTATTCAAGGGATTTTTGGAAGGAAATTAAAATAATTTCCTATCCAAAATCAAATGTTATTATATAGGTCTTCGGCCTGAAACAAGATAGTAGGGTAGAACTGTCTTCTCGGCCTGCAGAAAGGTTGGTTTCTTCAAACTTTTTCCGGAAGAGAAGATTTCAGCCACAACAGCGAATAATCACAGATCAGGTTTTCAATAGAAAAATAGTTACCTGGTAAGCGGCTGGGGAAATACGGCCAAACTTTCATTACCTTCCTCACCAACAGACTGGACAGCAAAGAAATAATTGTCTTTGGAATAAGGAATGGTCAATGTGGTCTCCTCAGTATAGAATTTTTTCTCCCATGTTGAGGAGTCAGTTTCGCGCATCAAAACATAATAACCTTTTGCTGTGCCTGTGGCCGGAGCTTCCCAGAGTAAAGTTGATGTATTGCTCAATTTTCTTACATCAATACTAACTTTCTGTGGTTCGGAAGGTGCAGATGCCAAAGAGGCCAAAGAAGCGAGATTAATTCCCGTATTTTTCCTCATGTACTCAAAATCCACAAATTCAGGCAGATCCCCATATTGAATTCCATCTTCTACCCGTACATTCTCATGTTGATGGTAGTAGTTTTCGTTCATCTCAGTTACTCTGACGGCGGTAAAGCCTTCTCTCGCAAACGGTGTATGGTCTCCTCCTCTCAAAAATCTGTCATTCCGATAAATCAATTTTACCTCGAGTTGATCGACATATCTTTCCCCAACCTCTTTCATATACCGGGCGAGCTGCCTGGATTTGCTGTCATTTTCTGCATTTGTATAGCGTCTGATAGCAGTCATCTGCTCTGTTTCGGCCACAGGAACTCCCTCTGAAAAAATCCTGACTTTGGTGTTGTCATTGATATTAGTCTGGGAAGAATTACTGTTTCCGAGCATGTCATTGTTGATCATCGCAACAAGATTCCAGTTTTCTGATTTGGCTTTTTCTGCAAGATGTGTTGCACCTTTCAAACCCTGTTCTTCTCCACTGACCAACACAAAATGGGTAGTAGCGGGAAAAGATTTTTTGGACATGATTTTTGTAAGTTCTATAATGGCAGCTACTCCTGACCCATCATCATTGGCGCCCGGAGCATCTATTTCTGTATTCATGACGTCCAAAGCCCTACTGTCAATATGCGCGGAAATGATAAAAATCCTGTCATCATTGGGGTCGGAGCCTTTTAAGGTTGCCATTACATTCCCCAGTTTGCTATCCGTGGAAATCCTTCTTCCATCAGCAGCAATGGTGAAATAATCAATCTCTGATGTTAACCTGCCATTTGCATCCTTTTCAAAGGATTTGAAAAGATCCAGAACGTAGTTTTGCGAAGCAGAAATACCTTCTTCCGGATCATTACTGCTGAGTGTATGACGGGTTCTGAATGCAGCTAAGTCTCTGACGTACTTTTCAAGATTTTCTGAAGAAATTTCAGAAACCATTGCCTCGATTTCGGCATTGCGCCGGATAATCTGAGTTTGGCTATAAATATCTGAAAATGTAAATAAGGCGATAAAGAGTAAAATAATTCTCATTTTGTGATAACATGTAGTTGAATGACTTAAATTTACTTTTCATTGGTCAACGTACAAACTTAAATTACATGAACGAACATATGCAGCCCAAAGAAGGTGAATTTGCACCATTTTACGCGGGATATATCTCGAGAGTAATCGGCAAAAACATTCCTGAATTTTTACTTTCACAAGTGGAAGAAATAATGATTTATTATAAAGAGCAGGGAGAGGAAAAGAGTATGACATCCTATGGAGAAGGAAAATGGACTCAGAAGGAGGTCTTGGGTCATATTTCAGATACCGATAGAATAATGACTTTTAGAGCCTTATGTTTTGCAAGAGAAGAAAAAGCGATGCTTCCGGGCTTTGATCAGGATCAATATGTCCAAAAAGCAAATTTCAATGATCGAAGCCTGATTCACCTGCTGGAGGATTTTGAAGTATCAAGATTTGCTTTGATGGCAATGCTGAAGAACTTGCCGGAAAATTGTTTGGCAAACTTAGGAAATGCCAATGGATATGATGTAAGTGTAAGGGCTTTGTTTCACATCATTGCAGGCCATGCAGATCATCATTTACAGATTTTGAGGGAGAGGTACTGAGGGTATTGAGATTTACTATTGGTTTATCATTGATTGGACTTGTTTTCTTTGAAAGATATTTTAATAACTGGACCGAAGTCCGATGACAGATGTTCCCGACAATTATGATCAAGCAGAGATTTTGTTAAATTTAGCCATTACCTGTAAATTTAAAAATAATAATAAAATTTGGTTATAAGGGTATTAGCCGGAAATTCAAAATCCAGGCTTAGCCCTCCTTAATTCCCTTTCCTAAAAATCCCAAATTTTATTGAATTTTAAGGAGTAGACAATTTTAAAAATGAAAAGAACCAGAGCACATGAATCACGCGCAGCGATAGAAAAACTTTACATCACAATGAGACATCTTTTTATGAGGGGATCTTATAAGCCAATGGGTATTTCAGGTGAGTCTTTGGTGAGTTCCTTGTTGATGTTGAGTCCTGAGATTTACGGGTTGGTGAGCAATAAGGAAAAGCTGGAGCTTGATGGATTATTATACGTTATGGAAAGGCTTCCGCGTGGCATTGAGGAATGCCGCTACGTGCAGTTGATAAGCAGAGAGGGTTACGAAAATGCGAATTTCCCTACTTTGGTACCTAATAAAAGAAAAAGAAACTGTTATCGGGTGGATGAAGAACAGATGTATGTGGAGATGACAAGGGGGAAATCGGATATTTACGATATTCTTACCCACCTTACTTTTCTTTATATGGAATCCGAGAAAATAAGAACAAACAGTACCGATCATAAAGGAAGAATAAACCTGAATTGGGAAATGCTGGAAAAGGTCGTCAAAAAAGAAGAATCCGGTGAAGAAATTGACAAGCAGGCAGCATGTTCATATTTGAGCCATATCACCGGAAGAACTTTTGATGAGACTTATCATACAATAGCCAAATTCGAGAATTCTTCAAATTCCAATAGCTTGTTTTCCATCGTGTATCATCTCGGTAAACTCGCGATTGATGAGTTTACTCAGGAAAAGGACCGAGAAATTTCTTTTTCGGCCACACTACGGGAACGGATTGGGCACCATGTTTATGGCGAACTTTGGGCTGACAGGATAAAAGCCGTTTTGGATGAAGCCGATCTTTTTGGCAGACCTATTCACATCATTTCAGCCAATCTCCATAGTGTGTTGAACACCATCTATGGACATCAAGCTTTGGGGCTAAAATCCTTTGATGAAATTGAAAAGGTAGCATTGGATATCAGTGTAAACGCCAAAAAACACAAAGGAAAAGATATTCTGAATTATGCATTGAAAAACGGTTTCATAGAATTACCGGATTTGTCGGGTACCAATATCGGAGCTCAGATTATTGATACTGCCAAGATGACAAAGGATACGATCATACCGGGGATTAAACTTCCGAAAGAGGAAAAGAAAAAACCTGTCATTGTCATCATGGATTACGCATTTGGAGAGCAGGCTTATGAATGTTTTGATGAATTGCTGAAGCCGTACGATAAAGAAAAGACCTCTATTCCATTGGATGTTGTATCTGCTTCGATTATGGGTAAAGCAGGAATATTAAAGGGTAACAAAGGAGATTTGATGATACCGAGCAGTCACGTTTTTGAAGGAACTGCCGATAATTATCCTTTCAGGAATGAGCTGAAAAAGGAAGATTTTGAAAATTATGATCTGGCAGCTTATGAAGGTCCGATGATAACTGTTTTGGGTACATCGCTTCAAAACAAAGATGTGCTCCAGTATTTCCTGGATTCCTCCTGGAAAGCAATCGGTTTGGAAATGGAGGGTGCGCATTATCAAAAAGCACTGCAATCGGCCAGCAAAATCAGAAACAGTATAAGAAAGAATGTGAAGGTTTTGTATGCTTACTATGCATCTGATAATCCCTTGGAAACGGGCGGTACATTGGCTTCGGGGGCATTGGGAATGGATGGAGTCAGACCTACCTATCTGATAACATACAAAATCCTTGAAAAAATATTTTCTTAAATCAATCAAAATCAATGCGTAAAAATCTCTTCCTTTAAATGGGAAGAGATTTTTTTTTAAGAGTATTTTAATGGTTTCCTTTTCAGGTTCCGGCCAGGGCGGGTTAAAGTGAATTTAACAAAAAAGGCAATCCTGACAATATCTTGAGAATTCCAAATATTTTCTAATAATAATTTGGAAAACAGATTTTTTTCTATCTACATTTGTTTCGTGATTAAAAGATTTGAAACATCCCTATCCATATTTTTAATTGCCATCATGGCAATGACAAGTGTTGGATTGCCTTTTTCACAAGGGTATGAAAACCTGGGATTTCATTCTGCTGAAAATGAATCTGTTTCACAGGATTCAAGTTTGGATAAGGCAAGCGGGTTGGTTTATCTTTTGGACAAGGAAAATACCAATGTCAGTGTTCAGAAAATAGATGGAGGTTGTTCTTTATATTACATCCTTCCTGTTTTTTCACTATCGCTGATTCATAATTCTCAGATCACGCAACTTTTGGCCCTTTCTAAAAAAGTTGTGATCAATTTGGATGTTGCAAAAATCATTTTTCCCTTTGCCTATTTTTGGTAATTCCTGTTTTTTTTTATTTTAAGACGTTCCGTCTTTCTTCTCAATTTATTTATTCACAGTACGGTTTGTCCTTAGAAAACCAATACAGGATAAGAAATCGTACGCTTAATCCAAAAATCCCATGTTTGAATTTGATATTGTCACATTGATAGCGGCATTGGTATTATCAATTGCCTTTGCATCCCCGTTTTATTATAACCATAAGAAAAACAAAAAGAATAAAGAACTCCAAACCGAATTACTCCTTAAAATTGCAAGGGAAAACGGTTTGGTCTTAACTCATTCAGAATTCTGGAGAGAAAGGTATAGTATCGGGCTAGACAGTACCTCCAAAAAAGTTCTGTATATCCAGTTCCGGGAGATTCCGAAAATTTTAGCCATTGATCTGGCCAAAGTAAAATCCATTGAATTACAAGAAAGGAACCATGAAGTGGGTTCCGGAAGTGAAAAAAGAAAAGTGATAGACAATCTGGATCTAACCTTTTATTTCAAAAATCAGGAAACGGGTCTAACACTTGAGTTCTTTAACGGGGATATATTTTCCGATATGGAAGGAGAATTACCCTTGGTCAAAAACTGGATAGGTTTACTGAAAGCGAATTTGACTGTCAATACTCCGGTTCTTGTATGATAATTCACATGGAAACAGCACATTATATTCAGAAAGAAACCCTCTCGGAAATGCATTTCCCGGGTGTGGATGTTCTCACTGATAAGGAAGCAATAAATACTAGATCCCATGATCTTAGAAATGCCTTGCATTTGGGAAATGTTGATCATACCAAAGTAAAAATTTTCTTTCTGACGAATCTTGGGTTTCAAAACCAAGTGGAAACCACCGTTTGGGCGGTGACGGAAGAAAGTGTTTGTCTGAAGGGATATCTTTATATACCGATCAGGGCTATCCAAAGAATAGAATTTTAATGAAAGAGGCCTGTTGATTCAGGCCTTTTTCAATTTCAGAAAGTTTTCAAATGATAAGAAATTCAAAAAATTATTGTCGAACTGAAAATCTATCTTTTAGGAAAAGGTTTGGTTATTTTTTGGCGGACCATTTCTTTGACAGATTCCCCTATCAGAATCAGGGATCCGAATGCCAGTAGAATATCTTTAATTGTGTGCAAAAAGATTATCGAAAAGGAAGCATTTGTTGCATAATCGTTATAACCCACTGCAAAACCTGAAATCAAAAAAAACAAGAATGCACCGATTCCACCCATAATTCCCGCTTTAGGATTTTTATAATGAAAAAGGAGAAGAAACAGTATTCCCACCAAAACCAAAGCGATCAGACTTGTTTGTAGCTGAGTGGTACTCGGCGAGCGGGGAATGCCAAAGGTGAAAAAGACAATGGAAGCTAAATAAAACGCTATTCCGCCTCTCAGCAATTGTTGACCAATTTTCTCGATTTTCAATAATCTGTTTACCATAGGGTTCGATTTAGTATAAAGCTATCAAATTTAGCAGCATAAAAAAAGCAGCCGGTTTGGCTGCTTCATATCTTTTATCTCAACATATTTAAGGGTTTAAACCTTGGATGAATCATGCAACTTACCCAGTTCCTGATCAATTGTCCAAAGACCTACACCTTCTTCTCCAATAATATCGAAAAGCTCAAGTGCTCTTCTGGCAATGGTCTCTTCCTCCCGTTGTTCAGTGACATACCATTGCATAAAACTGAATGTAGCAAAATCCTTTACCGTAAAGGAATGATCCACTATGGAATTGATAGATTTGGTTACCTGGATTTCGTGCTCCAGGATAAGCTCAAAAATTTCTCTTAAAGAATTAAAATGCTGTCTTATTCCGGTGATTTCAGGTTGAATGGCGTGACCGCCCGCCTCATTTATATACTGGAATATTTTCATCATATGCATGCGTTCTTCATCGGCATGAGTATAAAGATATTTGGCAGCATTGGCATAGCCCATCATATGGCACCAGGATGCCATCGATAAATAATAAGCTGAGGAGCGACCCTCCATTTCAATCTGCTGATTCAGAAGTTTTTCAGTATCGTGTAATAAAGAACGCTGTAGCGTTACTATTTCTTTTCCCTTCATAGCTTTTATAATATTTATATTCATACAAAAATAACCAAATTTTAAGGGTATAGTTCCTTAAAAAAAAGAATTTGTGAAATTTAGAATTGGTATAAGTAAAATAAAAAAATAAAATTTGGTTTAAATTTATTTGAATTAAGAATAAATAAGATTACACAAACTTCCCTTCTCCCTTCAAATAAAATAGTTATCCCGTTTTGAGATTATGTTTTATATTAGAAGATTGAAAGTGAAATGATTATCCATTCAATTGGATTGCCAAACAAAAACTTTAAACCTAAAAAACTGAAATGAATTCAAGAAGAAAATTTCTGCAGACCGGATTATTGGCAACTGCAGGACTCAGTATGCCTACATTTGTATCGGCGGAGTCACTTAAAGCATTTGCCAACAAAATAGCGCCATCAGATCAACTGAATTTTGGAGTTATAGGATGTAACGGAATGGGCTGGTCTGACATGAGTGCTCACCTAAAAATACCACAAGTGAATTGTATTGCACTTGCTGATATAGATCAAAATGTACTTGATAGAAGAGCCTTGGATGTTGAAAAACTAAGAGGGAAAAAGCCACAGCTTTATACCGACTATAGAAAAATGTTGGAGAACAAGGATATAGATGTAGTAATCGTCGGTACTCCTGATCATTGGCATTGTCTGAATATGATCCACAGTCTGGAAGCAGGTAAGCATGTTTACGTAGAAAAACCGATTGCCAATACTATCGAAGAGTGTAATTTGATGGTGAAGGCGAAACAGCGTTATGGTAAAATGGTGCAGGTAGGACAGTGGCAAAGGAGCGGATCTCAATATGCAGAAGCGATTGATTACATCCGGACAGGTAATCTTGGCCAGATAAGACTTGTGAAATGTTGGGCTTATCAGGGATGGATGAAGCCGGTTCCTGTACTGCCAAATACCCCTGTTCCTCAGGGAGTGGATTATGATATGTGGTTAGGTCCTGCCCCGAAAAGACCTTTCAATGCCAATAGATTTCACTTCAATTTCAGGTGGTTTTGGGATTATGCAGGAGGACTGATGACTGATTGGGGAGTGCACGAAATCGATATTGCACTTTATGCAATGGGAGTAAAAGCACCGATTTCCGTGATGGCTTCAGGTGGGAAATTTGCCTACCCCGATGATGCCTCCGAAACACCCGATACTTTACAGACAGTTTATGAATTCGATGGATTCAACATGCTTTGGGAGCATGCAACAGGCATAGATGGAGGAAATTACGGTACTACAGAGGGAATAGCTTTTATTGGTAACAACGGCACATTGGTTGTCAATAGGGGCGGATGGAAAGTTATTCCGGAAACCCAGACCATTGAAGACAAAAGGGTAAATAAAGTAGAGGAGGTTCCACATATCAAACCTGAAGGCAATGCTTTGGACAAACATGCCGTCGGTTTGGTAAAAGCCATCACGGAAAATGATGAAAGCTTACTCACCTGTGGGATCGAAACCGGAAGCATTGCCGCTATCAACGCCCAAATGGGCAACATAGCTTATAAAACAGGTAAAAAAGTTTATTGGGATGCCGAAAAAGGTCTATTTAAGGATAAGGAAGCTAATCAGTTAATAAAAGCGGAATACCATAATGGATGGAAGCTGCCTACGGTTTAATTGATGTTTTAAAAAACGAAAGCAACAGGAGCAATTTCTGTTGCTTTTTTTCTAGAACTTATTTAAATCCAGCCGTTTTCTCTTTGCACGTGGTGCCATTCATTTTTTAGAATGCTGAAGTATAAAGTATCTCTCCTGCGTCCTTTTGTCATCACCGTATGACATCTCAAAACACCCTCTTCAATCGCCCAAATGTTGTTCAAGGCCTTTCTGGCTTGGGAATTCAACACATCAGTCTTAAATTCTACTCTTTCCAGATCAAGAACATCAAAACAATAAGTCAGCATCAGCTTCTTCATCTGCATGTTTATTCCTGTCCCCTGAAAGGGAATTCCTAACCATGTCCAACCAATTTCAATTCTTTTGTCTCTTTCGGAGTAGTTTCCCAATGCTGTGGATCCAACCAATAATCCGGTATTTTTATCCACTACCACAAATTGAAGCCTCTCTTTTACAAATGCCGGCCGGGTCCATTCCTTCAATCCTTCATAAGTACAGAGATCATGGGTGTAGAATTTCCAAAGAGTGGGTTCTACCGTCAATGGAAGCAATTCTAGCAGGTCTTCTTCATTGATTGGCCGCAACTGTATGTTGTCGTTTTCCAGGACCAAGCTAAAATCTAACATGATGTTATCATTTATTTCAAAATAAAATTTTGGAATTTCTTTTATCCCAACACTTCGATAAGTGCTTTGTTAAAAACTTCCACTTCTTCCAAAGTACCTGTACTGATCCTGCACCAGTCATTTAAGGGAGGGAAAGGTCTTCCGATAATGATTCCTTTTTCAAGCATCTGTTGTCCCAATTTCTTGACATCACGGTTTGCCTGAAAAAAAACAAAGTTCGCATGGGAGGGGAGATGGCGGAGATTCAGGTCGTCCAAGGTAGAGGTAATCATTTTCTTTGCTTCCCGGTTTTTTTGGAGGCTGAACTTATAGAATTCATTATCCAACAGAGCAGCTTTCCCTGCTTCAATTGCCATGATGTTGGTGTTGGCTACTATGCGTTCTCTTAGTTGGGAAGCAAGTTCAGGTTTGGCGACAAGATATCCCAAACGGATACCGGCCAGTCCATATACTTTGGAAAGTGTTTTGGAAACCACCACATTTTTGCCCTGTTTGACCAATTCTACCATTGAAGGATAATTTGGGGTTTCTATATAATCACAATAGGCTTCATCGCTGAAGACTAATGCTTTTTGGCTTACGGTTTCACAAAAATCTGCTACCTCCTGAGGGGGTAACAACAAACCGGTTGGGTTATTCGGATTACATAGAAATACCAGTTTTGTTTTGGGGGAAACTCTTTTCTCGATCTCCTGAAGGTCGTAATTGAAATCCTTGTTCAAGGGAACCCAATTAATATCAACACCCCAGGTTTCCGCATAAGTCATCAGAGACAAAAAGGTGGGAAGACCTGAGATGATTTCATCCCCGGGTTTAGCAAAAGTAATTCCCGTGATTTTCAATCCTTCAGTGGAACCTGCTACCAATACAATGTAGTCTGAAGATACTCCTTCCTTCTCGGCAATCATATTCTGGAGTTCTGTATTGTAAGACCAAGGGTACCTGCATCCCAAATCGAAAGCTTCTTCCATGGCTTTTCTCATATTCAACGAAGGACCATAGGGGTTTTCATTTGATCCAAGCCGTACGGGAAGGCTCATTTTACGGGGATTGAACTTACTGATTTCCTTTGCACTCAGACCGGCGAATGCTCCGCCGCCGGTTAATAATGCCAGACCTCCTGTGAGGGAAGTGCTTTTAAGCCATTGTCTTCGGGAAAAATTCATTGGGGATCTTCTTTACCATGAAAAGGTAATAAGTAAATGGATTTTTTCCTAATGATTTTTACCGGTTCGCCATCTCTTTGGTATTTCTTACGCTATTTCTCAAAAATTTTACCAAATTGATAAAATTCAGTAAAAAAATAGGTTGGATATTATATAATTCAAAATATAATTCCTAAATTTTAAAAAACACTTATTGATTAACCATAGCCCACAAAATATTCCAGTTATGAAAAAGTCATTAATTACTTTGATCGTCAGTTTGATATTCTTTGCTACCGTACAGGCTCAACAGTCCAAATATGTGGTATTTGAATTCTTTAAAGTAGAATCAGGCCAGATGTACGATTTTATCGAATTTAAAAATTTTATGGAAAAGGTTTATCAGGCTGCTGCAAATGACAATAAAATCAGAGGATGGGATTTTTGGTCCTTACAATCCGGCGCAGATGGTGGCGAATTTCAATATATCACCACTACTCATTTCAATGACCCTGTAGGAATGATGAGCGGGCTTTCGGATGAAGAACTCATCAAATATGCATTGGTTGCATATCCCCACTTAAACGACAATCAAATCAAGGATATTTATAGCAAATCTCTCCAGACAAGGGATCTTGCCCAGCGTTTATATATGGAGGAAATTGCCAATACAAAGGATAATTTTCGATTGCAAAAAGGGGTTTTGGCCTCTTTCGATTTAATGAAAGCAGTAGAAGGTAGATTCAATGAATACGAGCAAGCAGAAAAAGAGGTGTTTCTTCCCATTCACCAAAAAAGAATCGGGCAGGGGTTAATGGCCAGTTGGAACTTATACCGGACGGCTTTGCCTTTTGGAAGTGAAGCTAAACTGACCCATCTGACATTGAATGTTTATAAGAATTACCTGCAGTTTTTCAATTCTCAGGAATATGAAGATATCGAAAGTTCTGATCAACAACGTGCTGCAGAGGAAAAAGGCCTGAAATCAAGGGATCAGAAATGGATTTATTTAGCAACGCTGGAAAATGTGGTTAGGTAAAGCTATATTACCCCGGAAATAATAAAAAAACTGCATGAAATCATGCAGGGATTTTTATTCCGGTTTTGGTAATGTATGATATCAACTATATTAATAATAGGATATGGTTCTGACCATTCCTTATTATCCAGGATGAATCTGGCTGAGGATTGCTTAAATTCTTTTTCATGAACGGTTGTCAATGAGTTTTGAAACTATCCCATAGATTTTTTCCTCATTCTTTTGAATATAATGTAGACCGGCTTCTTTTAAGGCATTTAGGTTTTCGTTACTGGCATCATCCAAATCCGGATTTGCATTATGAAGATCAGGTTCAATACGAATGTATCCCTCTGAATTTTTTCCTGCATCATATAACCAAACCAATTGATGTGAAACAGTTTCGGAGTTTCCGGACATCATGACGGAAATAAGAGGTCTGATCCATTGGACAAGACCAAAATTTCTTGCACTGGAGTAAGGGATTTTTTCATTAACTGAGCCCGCACCCATGGAAAGCATAAGCATTTCCTTGGAGCTCGAATGTTCCACTTCTCCAAATTTGCATTTTCTTGCTTCCGCATATGCACACATAGCGGGATTATTGGCAAAGACACCTCCATCAATCAGGGGATAACTTACTCCTAGGATTGATTTGATATTTGCCGCTTCAAAATATGTGGGGGCTGCTGTACCGAATTTTCTTGTCATCAAGGATTTAGATGACGCTTGGTATTCTCAGAATGCTAGAAATGGGGAAGGTTTGGGAGAAAAAGCTGTAATATCCACACTTTTAATCCAATGAACAAATTACCCAGCCAAGAAGAAAGTAGAAGCATAACCGGTATAGAAGATTGGATTGCTAAACATCTTGGCAAACCAATAAACCCCCAAATATACCGAAGCAGTCTCTTAAAAATAGACTCCTCAAATACAGGATCTGCATAATGACTTTTTTTCATTTGGAAAAAACAAGTCCCCAAAAAGATGGATTTTTAAATAGCATAATGCCACTAAAAAGGATTACGAAAGAAAGGAACCCAAAACTTATTGGGCTGCCTTTGGCTCTGGTCTTTTCAGTCGATTAGGAATATTTATTGAAGGAATGATCCCCAGCAGAGCCCTTCTCCTGTTATCATGATATAATATAATAATATCCTACAAAACGATTCCTAAGTGCCTTCCTGCCTTAGACAGGGAATGGATCCGATTAGCCCGGCGCATGAAATGTCATCGATAAATTCCCCAAATATCATGTTTGGAAAGTCAGATTTTTTATTACTTCTTCACAATCCTTTTTGATATCACCCGCAGGCCATCCTGGACTTGTATGATGTAAATGCCTGCACTGTAACCCGTCAGGTCATAGCTCCTGGCGAAATTCCCTTCCTGTCCGGTTATCTCCTCAAACATCAACCTGCCCAAAGGATCAATGACCCTGATGGTCACTTCAGCTGCTTCGCTGAGCATGACTTCGATATGGGCTACTGATGAGGTAGGGTTAGGATATACAAGCATGTCCTCGATTTTGAAAAATTCACGCTCCAGCGTGATCTCCCTGCTGATGGTCTGTCCTGCCCTGTCGAGGCTGTGGACAACCACTTTCAGCTGCATATCAGGCATTCCCTTGCCCTTCCACACCAAGACATCCTTTTCAATGTAGAAATCAGGATGGTCCCCCATGCTGTAGCTGTGAATGTCATCTGCAGGATCTACGGTCTTTAATTGTCCAATAATCTCACCCATTTGGATATTTCTTGACAGCTGATTCCGGGTGATGGTGATGTCTTCAGCCAAAGGCTTGGTATCTACCGTCACTGTGACCGGGATTGAAACATCCATCCCCGGAAATGCCTCATTCCTGTAGGTGGCCCTGATCTCATAGCTGCCGGGTCTCAGACTGTTATATGCTTCTGCGTGCCAGGATATCCGCTTGATGATTTCAGGGTCAGTGCCTTTTTCGTATTCTATGCCCTCCTTGAGTACCATTTCAAAAGGTGTATTCCAAGGCACCCTGACCGCATCCCCGTTTTCATTTAGCAACCGCAGGTCCTTACCCAGTAAATTGCATTTGAATACAACCAGGACAAACCTGATTTTCGCAGTGGCAATATTGCCCGAAGGATCCCTGACCTCAAAGTTGATGAAGGTATCCTGTGGTTTCTTGTAGATTGTGCCGGGAGCAGGGCTCTGCTTCACTTCAAAGGAACAATTGTCAGCTGCCCCAATGATGCTCCTGAAATCAGGCATCATAAAATAATCACCGCTCCTGATCAGCCAGGTAAAAGTCTGTTGCCCAATCCCGATATTGGGCTTGAGCTCATCTATCACAGTTACCTTGATGGCTGAAGTGGCCACATTACCTTTGGCGTCAGTCACTTTCAGCTCCACAGTCTCCTCCCCAAGGTCACTGCAGGTGAAATCACATTTGCTGAGTTCCAACTTGACCGGGCCACAGGTGCTGCAAGAACCCTCGTCCACCATTTCAGTGGTCAGCCTCCCTTTTCCGTCTTTGTCCAGCTTGACAGTGACCTCTGTTTTGGATTTGACATCAATTTCACATTGCTCCAGGTTCTGGTCGTTCAACAACCTTGCAATGCCAACCCTGCTTACGTTGTTGAAACCGGTAAACGTACCCCCAATCAAAATTTTCCCATCCTCTTGTAGGGCAATGGTTCTTACCTCATTGTTTGGCCCCTGCCCTGTATCGAATGTGGGATCCACGGATCCGTCCGGATTTAGCCGCCAAATGTAATTTCTGATCTCCAAACCTCCTCTGTAAAAGTCACTCCCAAATATTAAAATTTTACCATCAGACAAAATTTTAACATTTACAGTTTCAGAATATCCATCATCTAAACCTTGAAATCCTTCGTCTAAGCTCCCATCAGCATTCAGTCTAGCAAAACCGGGTATTTTTGTTCCATCATAGGACTCAAATCGACCTCCGATTAAAATTTTGCCATCATCTTGGATAGCAACTTTGGCTATACCTATTTCAACATCAATTGGTGATTCCGCACCATCCCCGGGATCCAAACTTCTATCCAAACTTCCGTCTTCATTCACCCTTGCAATACCTTTCCTTAATGCACCGCCATAAACAACAAAATCCCCTACTAAAATTAACTTCCCATCATTCTGGAAAGCAATATCCAATTTGGTATGGTAACTATCGGAATATCCTTTTCCATTTTCGATATCAAAAGTAGGATCAATAGTCAAATCTTCTTTTAACCTCAATATTGTGTAATAAGTTAAGTCCCCACTATCGGCGTCAAATTTTTGAAAAAAATTACCAAGTAGAATGATCCTTCCTCGGTTATCTATTCCCGCAGAACGAATGGATGACCGTAGCCCTAAATCAAGCTGTGAAACAGCATCTACACTTCCATCAGGATTTAACCATAAAAACGTACGCTCTGACAATTCGTTGAAGCCATCTTGAAATTGCTCTATTAAGATTCTGTAATTCGGAAGGATTTTCAAAATCCTGAATCGATTCAAATAGGAGAGATCAACATTATAATCCAGGTCAAGGGTACCATCGGAATTTAGCCTTGCCAAACCGTTTCTGGGAATTTCATTATAGCTGGTAAATTCTCCCAAAATCAAAATTTTTCTATCGGGCTGAGTAATTATTTCAGTGATACCTCCATTTGGCCCTGTACCTTCCGGGTTAAAAGTTGGATCAAGTGACCCCGCATTTTGGGAAAATAGGGATAGGCTGGTCATTAAAACCAATCCTAAAAATAGTAAAAGTCTTTTCATGGCAGATTTTAAAATCAAGGTTAACTTTCATTTATTGAAGGATTCGCAAACCCAGATAAAAATAAACAAAAAAATGTCAATTATAATACAATTTGTGTTTTTCAAATAATATTTAATTGAATAATTATCCCAAAATAATTTAAATGCACAAAACGTACAAAAGGGTTGATTAGGGGTTTTGGTGGTTCAAATGAAAAAAGGTGAATATTGCCAATAAAGAGTAATGAAATAGGTAAACAAAAGCTTTTTATCAGAAGAAAAATTAATTGTGTAGTTTTAATTGGCTTTAAAAAGATCCAAATGAAAACAATTCAAGTGTTTAAAATTTTTCCTTTTATTTTTCTGACCGTTTTTCTTATTTCCTGCGGGAGTGATTCTGAAGTTCATGACAGAGTAATCCAAGTGAGTTTTGATAAGATAGCGCACATAAAGTCCCCAAACCAAATCACGAAAATAGTGCCTCTGGAAACCTTGCCTGATAACCTAGGGGATAACCTCAATGTCAAGATTGATGAAATGGCCTGTTCGTTTTTGATCACAAACCGCAAGACACCATACATCGGTTTGACCCATCCTGCAAGTATCTTGGAAAGGCAATCCAAGTGGGGGTAGGTCCGGGAATGGGGGTGGATATCAGCGATTTCGTGGTGACTGCAACAGGGTTAGAAGTATTGATAACCCAAGGCGACCACTCAAAAATAATGGTTTTAGATCAAGACAACAAACCGGCGAGGGAGAGCGACAATAATTATCTTGCCCATTCCTTTACAAAAACAAGCAATAATGACTATCTGTTATCAGGAAGTTATAACCTTCCGTTTGTAGAACACAGGGTAGTGATTCAAAACCAAAGTGGTTAAAAACTTGCTGAATTTCTGCCAAATGATTACAGCAATCGGATGTTGCCAATTTTGTAGCGCAATTTTTTTTAAAGCCTCGGAGCGGATTTTTTATTATGATTATCCGCTTGTATACAAGTAGGGGTAAACGCTCGCAATTACCAACCTGTCGAAGAGCTTGTTTCCAAAATATCTTCGGTTTAGCTTATAGCAGAACTCGTTCAGGTAGTTCTGAAGCATTCTTTCCGAGA
>JBGTDA010000232.1:0-56674 GCA_041748555.1 Rhodonellum sp. | reverse complement strand
GGTCTCGGAAAGAATGCTTCAGAACTACCTGAACGAGTTCTGCTATAAGCTAAACCGAAGATATTTTGGAAACAAGCTCTTCGACAGGTTGGTAATTGCGAGCGTTTACCCCTACTTGTATACAAGCGGATAATCATAATATTAAATAAACGACAAACCATGTATTCACATCAGGAAAGAAGAATTTTTTTCAAACATCTTGGCATACTAACCCCGGGATCCGGTTTCAGTCCGCTATTACTCCAAAGTTGTGGAGCGGCGGGTTCAGGTAAGACAGCAATGGAATCCTCTGACCTTTTCTTTAAAATTTCTCTGGCACAATGGTCTCTGCACTAGACTCTTTTTGCCGGTGGCTAAAACACCTGGATTTCCCGGCATTTACCAAAAATGAGTTTGGAATTGATGCGGTTGAATATGTAAATGTATTTTTCAAAGAGAAGGCAGAAGACCGGGAATATCTCACTGAAATGAACACCAGATGTGAAGATAATCACATTAAGAGTGTTTTGATAATGGTGGACGGAGAAGGGTTTCTTGGGGATCCGGATGCCAACGCCAGAATGAAATCCGTCGACGACCATAAAAAATGGGTAGACCCAGCCGGATTCCTCGGCTGTCACTCCATTTGTGTCAATGCTTTTGGAAGGGGAACAGCAGAAGAAGTGGCAGCCGCAGCCACAGAGGGGCTTAGAGCGCTTTCTGAATTTGCCCAACCCCATGATATCAATGTCATTGTGGAAAACCACGGAAGCTATTCCTCCAACGGTCAATGGCTTGCCAACGTCATCCGGCAAACCGGCATGTCCAACTGCGGCACCTTACCCGATTTTGGAAATTTCTGTATCAAACGATCCGATGAATCCGAGTGGGGAGGCAAATGTGTTGAAGAATATGACCGCTATCAGGGCGTGTCTGAAATGATGCCTTCTGCCAAAGAGGTGAGCGCCAAGACCAATTACTTTGATGAAAACGGCAACTGTATCGAAACCGATTATGAAAAGATGCTGAAAATAGTCAAAGACGCCGGCTATACAGGATATATGGGAATAGAATACGAGGGGCAAAAACTTTCCGAGGCCGAAGGCATCAAAGCAACCAAAACACTGATGGAACGTGTCGGAAAGCTATTGGGTAAGTAGCTTGAATCCACTCATTGAGGCTGTCTCACATCGTGGGACAGCCATTTTTTTGGTTCTATATGTTTGGACAGGATAACTTCAGTATTCCACAAAAAGGCGGAAAAGAAGCAAATTTAGAGAGGACATTTTTGAAAGACAATAAATGATTACATTTTTTTCGTTTTTTTACGATTTTTTCGTAGGTTTTCTGAAATAGATAAACTATATTTAAAGTATGGAAACACTTTCACCGAATGAAGAGCAGATAATGCGTATTTTCTGGAATTTGGAAAAAGGCTTGGTCAGGGATGTTTTAAATCTATTGCCGGATCCCAAACCACCCTATACCACATTGGCATCTATAATCAAGCAACTGGAAAACAAAAGATTTCTGTCTCATAAAACCTATGGTAAAACACATGAATATTTTCCGCTGGTCTCCCGATATGATTATCAAAGCAGGAGTTTCAATCAGCTTGTGAAAAACTATTTCGAGGGATCGACAACTAACATGTTATCATATATGGTAAAAGAAAACAAAATATCGGATAAGGACATCCAGGAGCTTCAAAAACTGATTGATCAACTAAATAAAGAATAGAAATCATGAGCCATTTACTAACTTATTTGTGGGAAGGCAGCGTTTGCATGCTTGTGCTGTATGGGTTTTATAGAATCTTTTTGACCCAACATACTTTTTTTGCCTGGAACCGGATATACTTCATGTTGTCTCTTACAATGATCTTGTTTATCCCGTTGCTCTCCATTCCCTCGGGTCTGTTCAGCAATTCTCCAATTCTTTCTGGTGATTTGGAATTCTATTTGCCGACATATGAATTCAATACCGAAAATAACGGAAATGGCTTTTCCTTTTTGTGGGTGATACCCACCTTATTCACCATCTACTTCATAGGAGTAGCTGTGGCTTTTGTACGGGTTTCCACCGGCTTGGTCAAATTATTTCACCAAATAAGAACTTCAGAAAAATTCGTTCATCAAGGGAGCATTGTTTCAGTACATCCCGATTTCCAACCTTCTTCATTTTTTGATTATATCCTCCTACCGGAATTCGACCTGGATGACAAAAACCATCAACTGATTATTTCTCATGAACGTCTGCATGCGGGATATCATCACACAGTTGACCGCTTGTTTTTTCAGATGGTGAAGATCATCTTTTGGTTTCACCCCCTCATAAAAATGACGGAATCAAGTCTCTGCGAAATCCATGAATATCAGGTGGACGATGAAGTCACAAAAATCCATTCAAAATCGGAATACGCCAACCTTTTGATAAACCTTATCATCGCTCAACGAAGCAAACAACTGATCAACAATTTCAATCAATTTCAAACCAAAAAAAGAATAATTATGATGGGCAGAACAAAATCAAATTTAATGCAGAAAAGCAGGTTTTTATTGGCATTGCCACTGATGGCCTTGCTGATAGGTGTAATTTCCTGTGAGCGACAGGATGATTTCGAATTGATCCTTGATACCGAAGCAAATGAGGGTCAAAGGTTGCAAGCAGTTTCAGGGGAAATTTTTGATGTCGTGGAAAACGCCCCAAATCCTGCGGGAGGAATGGAAGGCTGGAACAAATACCTCAGCGAAAATTTATCTTATCCCGCACAGGCAAGAAAGTTGGGGATAGAGGGAACGGTCTATGTGGTTTTTGTAGTAGAAGAGGATGGGACCATCCAAGGGGCGGAAATCCTCAGGGGGATTGGCGGAGGCTGTGACGAAGAAGCCTTGAGGGTCATCAAAAATTCACCGGATTGGACACCTGGAACACAAAGAGACCGAAAAGTCAATGTGAGGATGAGAGTTCCTATCAGGTTTAAACTTAATGATACAGCACTTTAGAAGCTGTTCAAGGTGGGACGTCCGCAGGACATTCCGCCTTTTTTTAAATCTATCTGAACCCATCAAATCAAAACAGAAAAACCAGACCCTAATCAGCCCCTTCAAATAAAATATCGGCAAAAATATCACCCCCTTCAGCATCCAAATGATCCTGATCGCGGAACAGAGTATCCTGCCCAAAAAACAAGGAATCATAATCCAAAACTTTCAATTCATTTTGGTAAAAAATACTGTCAGCATTGAAACTTTTTGAACCCAAATTTTCATGAAAGGATTCGGTAAGCGGAAACCTGATTCCAATCAACTCAATGTCATTATTTTTACACAGGCTGATGATATCATTCAATGTTTCGGTCAGTGTTTCTGATTTTTCGGTATTTGGAAAAAAATCCTGTATCCTCATGCGACTCTTATATTCTCTAGCCTCTTTCGAAAGACTTTCCCAGGAAGTTTTCTTGGAGCCGCCCCATTTGGTATAGTCAAACAATTCAGATTCGATAAAATTTCGGATAACAAGACTGTATTTGTCATGGAGAAACACAATGTAATATTCCAGATATTTCTCCTCAACGTATTCGACCACATCCTGATGGTCACTCAAAACTGAAAAATAAGCAGACCTGTCCATATTATTGAAGTTTTCCCGGTAGGGTGACAAGGTGTGGTCATCTACGGTGAGATAGATTTTATCCACCTCGGTTTCTGCTATCAGATATTTGATTTTTCTTTCCATATCAAGGTAAGAATCTCCGTGTTCCGAGAAATTGTGAACCCGATAATCTTCCGAAAAATCAGACAATGGAATGCCATGGGAATCCGCAAGGATAAATTCAGAGAATCCTAAATCCACTTGCTCATAATCTTTGATATAAAAAAGTTTGACAAAGCAGAACAACAGTAAATTTACACTGAATAGCAGCGCAAGGAACTTCAGGACTTTTGAAAGAAAATTATTCATGATTCATTAAAACTGAAAATAAATGAATTCGATTTCTGCTGATTTATTTCCAAAAACATCAATCGCCAGGATCAATACGGCGTACATGCCCCATCTAAAGGTTCTAGTTGAATTCACCCAAAGATTACTTATGGCATACTCATGTTCCCTGCCCCTCCATTCCATAATTATGAATATCAATATCAGGACCAAAGCTGTTGCAGCTCCTTCCAGCAGATAAACATCGGGAAATGAAAATAGGGATTTTGAAAATATCCCGCCGATGTAACTCCAGGCGTGGTCCATATTTTCTGCCCTGAAGAATATCCAGGCGAAAGTTGTAAGACAGAAGGTTGACAATATGGATAACAGTTCACCCATCTGTGGCAAACTTTTCCCTTCGGCGATGACATTCAAATGGATTCTGTTTTTATTCATCAAAAGACCGGGCAAGAAATATATTGCGTTGAGAGCACCCCATACTATAAATGTCCAATTAGCTCCATGCCAGAAGCCACTGACCAAAAATATGATGAAAATATTCCTGATTTTAAACCAGGTTCCTACTCTACTGCCACCCAAAGGTATATATACATAATCCCTGAACCAGGTTGAAAGTGAAATATGCCAACGTCGCCAAAATTCTGCTGTGTCCCTAGAAAAATAGGGTGTGGCAAAATTGCGCATCAGGTCAAACCCGAAAAGCCTTGAGGTCCCGATGGCGATATCGGAATATCCCGAAAAATCACCGTAGATCTGGAAGGCAAAAAAGATTGCTCCCAACACAAGCATAGATCCTGAATACTGCTCTGAATTATTGAAGATTTCATTGGCATATTTGGCGCAGTTATCCGCTATCACCATTTTTTTGAACAAACCCCAAAGCACCTGTTTCAGCCCATCGACAGCCTTTTGCTCGTCAAACTTTTTGCTACTGAAAAATTGCGGAAGCAGGTTGGTTGCCCTTTCAATCGGTCCGGCCACAAGCTGTGGAAAAAAACTGACAAATGCCGAAAAAGCAATAAAATCCCGGGTGGGTTCCAGTTTTCTTCTATAGATATCAATGGTGTAACTCATTGTTTGAAAAGTATAAAAACTGATTCCAACGGGCAGAATGATGTTGAGTGAATTTGCCTGAATAGGACTGCCAAACAATGAAAATGTCGCCAGGAAATTATCCAGAAAGAAATTAAAATACTTAAAGAATCCCAGAAATCCCAGATTGACCAAGACACTTGTCCAAAGCAGCACCTTTCTTTTGTTTTCTTCCTCAGTCTTGGATAGTCCAACTCCTATGGCATAATCCACGACAGTGCTGAACAGAATCAAAGAAAGAAATCGCCAGTCCCACATGCCATAAAAAAAATAACTCGCCGCAACTATCAACAGATTTTGCATCCTGAGGTTTCTGTTGGCCACAAACCAGTAGAGGCAAAATACCACAGGCAGAAATACAGCAAAATCAATCGAATTAAAAAGCATACAGGTTAGCTACAGCAGGGGGATTGGGAGGATGTAAGTAAAATCTGTTTTTTCAAAACATAAATAACCTTCAAACATAACTGATAAAAAAGCCAGAGGCAAATTTTTTCTTGATTATGTGGAAATGGGGAATTTCGATTTCTTAGAACTACATGTTTAAAGGTCGGTACTTGAAATACCTTTATTATTTTCCGTATATAATTAAAATAACATGAAATAAATTTTCAAAATTCTCAATTAAGAGAAATTTATTCTATTAATAATGAAAGTAGAACATAGAATAATTAAAATAAATTGATCTTCAAAATTTAGAAAATTTACACTTTCTAGAAAATTTTTAACCTTCTATGGCCCCTTTCATGTAAAAAAACTAAGTTATTAACATTAATGGTCAATTTTTTAACCTGAATATGATAAATCATTATATATTTACCTCAAAAGTAGTTCGGGATCATTTTCCCAATCTCATATTTATCAACCAAATCTTAAAGTTTATGAAAAAAGTTTTACTAAGTCTTGTCTTAGTGCTCTTCTCATGTGTTGTTGCTTTTTCTCAGACGCAAACCGTCACCGGGAGAGTAATATCAGAAGAAGAGCCCGAAGGATTGCCTGGCGTGAATGTGGTTGTCAAGGGCACCACTACAGGAGTCATTACCGATTTGGACGGAGCATTTTCTGTCCAGGTTCCTAATGAGGGAGCAATCCTTGTTTTCAGTTTTATTGGATTTACCACTACGGAAGAGGTGGTCAACAACCGTTCTATAGTGAATGTCACCATGAATCCCGATACTCAAAATCTGGAGGAAGTGATCATCACTGCTTACGGTACAGCTGATAAAGGAAACTTTACCGGTTCTGCCATATCGCTCAAATCCGATAAGATCGCCAACAGACCTATCAATAACATTGTCAATGCGATAGAAGGTCAGGCTGCGGGGGTGATCACGACCTCCTCTTCAGGTCAACCGGGTTCTACTCCTGCAGTGAGAATCAGAGGTGTCGGTTCTGTGAACTCATCCTCCTCGCCCCTTTATGTAGTGGACGGAGTTCCGTTTGATGGGGACATCTCAAACCTCAATCCCGAGGATATTGCAGACATGACCATACTGAAAGATGCTTCATCCTCTGCACTTTATGGCTCTAGGGCAGCAAATGGTGTGATTATGATCACCACTAAGAGGGGCAGAAAAAACAGCCCAACCTTCAATGTGAGGATCCAGCAGGGTGTTTCAGCAAGGGCGCTTCCGGAATATGACCGTGTCAATGCAGCTCAGTATTACCCGCTGATGTGGGAATCCCTGAGAAACGGCCAGCTTACAGGTGGGGCCAACCCGGCAGATGCAGCACAGTTCGCTTCCGACAATCTTATAGATGTGCTGGGATACAATGTATATAATGTACCCAATGAGCAAGTGGTGGGAACGGACGGAACACTGAACCCAAATGCAGTAAATAACTTTCAGGGGCTCGATTGGTTTGATGAACTGGCCAGAACAGGCAACAGATCGGAATATAACATGACTTATTCCGGAGGTTCTGAAGCCACTGATTTTTATACCTCTTTCAACTACCTGAACGAAAAAGGATTTGTGATAAAATCGGATATCGAACGCTTCACGGGCCGGTTGAATGTCAACACCCAAGCCACGGATTGGTTGAAAACAGGAATCAACCTGTCTGCAACAATGTCAGAGGGAAACAATGCGAGATCTGATGGTAGCTCCAGTTTTGTGAATCCTTTCTTTACTGCCAGATCAGTCGGTCCGATCTATCCGGTCTATGCACAGAATATGCAAACCGGCGGATTCATTCTTGATGAATTCGGAGACAGGATATTTGACACCGGTGACCTTTCAGCTTTGGGATTGCCATCCAGAGGCGCAGGATCCTTTCCCGGCAGACATGTGGTTCAGGAAACCCTGCTTAACAAGGACATGTTTGACAGAGATGCGATTTCTGCCAGAGCGTATGTGGAGGCAAAATTCCTCAACAACTTCACCTTTACCTCCAACATTGCCACAGACATCACCTCTTTACTGGAAATCGGTTATGACAATACCATCGTCGGTGACGGTGCTCCGGCCGGTAGAACAAGACGGCAAAATATCAGAACCAATTCAGTGACTTTCAACCAACTCCTAAACTACACCAAGACCTTCAATGAGAGGCACTTTGTGGAAGCCTTGGTTGGACATGAAAATTATGATCTTTCCATCAACCGTCAGTTTATCTCCAAGCAGGATCAGATCCTTGCAGGAAATATCGAACCTGATAACTTTGTGACGATCAACTCAGCAACGGGCAGAGTAGACGTAGAAAGAATCGAATCTTATTTCAGCCGGTTAAACTATGTTCTGGACGACAAATATTCCTTCTCTGCTTCGTTGAGAACAGATGGATCATCCAGATTCTCGAGAGCGGTACGATGGGGAACTTTCTATTCGGTAGGTGCGGCATGGAGCATCGATAAAGAGGCCTTCTTTAACTCCGGCTATTTCCAGATGCTTAAATTCAGAGCTTCTTATGGTCAGGTGGGGAACAATTCTATTCTTACAAACAATTCGCCTAATTATTACCCTTTTCAGGCCCTTTATGATCTCGGCTTCAACAATGCCAACGAACCCGGGATCCTACAGGCTTCCCTTTCGGCAACTGAACTGGAGTGGGAATCCAACAACACCTATGACATAGGTCTGGATTTTGCTTTCGGCGGCAGATTCCACGGCGCCATCGAATATTTCAACAGGGAATCCAAAAACCTGCTGTTTGATGTACCGCTGTCTCTGACTACCGGTTTGTCAAGCAGGTTTCAGAACATAGGCACGATGAACAACAAAGGAATTGAGTTCAACATCTCGGGTGACCTAGTGAAGTCTCAGGGCTTTAATTGGAATATCAACCTGAACGTCTCCACATTCAAAAACGAATTCAAGGAATTGCCATTTGACGAACAAATCTCCGGCACAAAGAAATTGGTCGTGGGAAGGTCGATTTATGATTTCTGGTTGAGAGACTGGCAGGGTGTGGATGCCGAAACAGGAGAAGGACTTTACACAGCCGATAGTTTTAGCCCGGATGATGAGGATATCAGAATAGTGGGACAGGATACACTGACTACCAGGTTTCAGAATGCCCGGTTTCATTTTGCAGGATCAGCTATCCCTGATTTCTTCGGTGGTCTGAACAATACCTTCACCTACAAATCTTTCTCCCTGAGTGTATTGATGAGTTTCTCCGTTGGAGGCGAAATCTATGATGGCATATACGCAGGGCTAATGAGTGCCGATCCCAACGGACGAGCATCACACGTAGACCTCCTGAACAGATGGCAACAGCCCGGTGACATCACCGGAGTACCTAAAATGGACATTACAGGCTCGGCACAGACAGACGTGGCCTCCGACCGTTGGCTGGCTTCCGCCTCCTACCTAAACCTAAGGGCGGTTAACCTCTCGTATACTTTGCCAAGAAGTCTGTTGAATCGACTCAGAATGAACCAGGCTACCGTTTATTTAGCAGGTGAAAACATGGGTTGGTTATCTTCCAGAAGTGGCATGTATGTTTCCGGTACCTTCAATGGAACCACCTCCAATACATTCACCCCTGCAAGAACCTTTACCCTGGGTGTGAATGTGAACCTTTAAATTGTTGAAGATCATGAAAAATACAATCAATAAAATATTTCTTTTTGCTGCTTTCCTAAGTGTAGGATGTGCAGACGATTATCTGGACACGCTTCCTACTGATGCAGTTTCCGAAGCGGCCGTATTTACCACGACACAGAATGCTATGACTGCCCTCAATGGCATTCACAGATCCATGTTTATTCGCTACGACAGTCAGGGCCAGCCCGGTGAGGGTGGTGTGATGATCATGAGAGAAGTGCTGGGCGATGATGTAGTGATGACCGACCAGGCAAACGGATGGTTTGTATCCACAAGCCGCTGGCTAAACCACATCAATGAAAACAGCGGCGACGTTCGTTTTGCCTGGAGATTTTACTATAAAATCATCGGCAATGCCAACATGATCATCACCAATATCGACGAGGCCGAGGGTCCCCAGGTCGAAAAAGATGAGATCAAAGGTCAGGCACTGGCTTACAGAGCCTGGGCCCACTTTAATCTGGTACAGCTTTTTGCCGAGCGATATGCGCAGGGAAGCCCTAATAGCCAATTTGGTGTTCCGATCGTGACTGAACCGATCTTTGAAGGTGGTGCCAGAAACACGGTGGAAGAGGTATATGCCCAAATACACGCAGATATTGATGCAGCTATTCTCTTATTGGACGAAAGCAGAAACGCCAAATCCCACCTGAACATCAATGTAGTAAAAGGAATAAAATCCCGTATCGACCTCACGCAGGGAAATTATCAGATGGCCGCTCAAATGGCCGGTGAAGCCAGAGAGGGATTCAGCCTGATGTCTCCTGATCAGCTACTCGAAGGGTTCAACAATGTAGATAATCCGGAGTGGATCTGGGGAAGCCGTCAGATCGATGACCAGCAGACTTTCTTCGCCTCATTCTTTGCTTACATGTCTCTGAATTTTAGCTCTACCAATATCAGGGGAAATCCGAAAGCCATCAACAGTCTTCTGTATGATGAAATACCTGAAACGGACGCCAGAAAAGGTCTTTGGGATCCTACCGGAGAAGCTTATGATGTCCCGGGTAACTTTGCCAGAAAACCCTATATGAACACCAAGTTTATTGCTCAGGGAGGTGCTTCTTCCGTGGGTGATGTGCCGTATATGCGAGCCGCCGAAATGTATCTGGTAGAAGCCGAAGCTTTGGCCAGGGCCGGACAGGATGCCGCAGCTCAGGATGTTTTATTTGAACTCGTGTCTGAAAGAGACCCGGGTTACAGCAAGTCAGCCAATACAGGTGCGGCACTGATTGAAGAAATAATGATTCAAAGAAGAATAGAACTTTGGGGTGAAGGCTTCAGATTCTATGATTTGAAACGTCTGAATCTTCCTTTGGACCGTACCGGATCCAACCACGTGGCCACCGTAATCAATTCCAAATTTACCGAGCCTGCCGGTTCCAATGACTGGCAGTGGAGAATTCCAATTGATGAATTGAACGCCAATGAAAACATGGTTCAGAATCCGGACTGATTTACTCGTTTAATCAATGATTTATTTTCCCCGGTACGCAAACATACCGGGGATTTTTTTGCTCTTTGAGTTGATAGCAAGATATTGCCAAATGAATGTTGCAAGCATCTCCCAAAAAAAAACAGTTCATTTTTAATTTAATACAATAATAATTCAATCCAATAGTTATTTGGCACTGTTTTGGATCATTTTTCAATGATATAAACCAATTTGTTTAGAAGATTCAAAATCAAAATACAGATTCTTGGATTGAGAATTGTGACTGTTTAATATTGTGGATTCTTCCTGATTGGTTTACTCAAATTATTTAACTAAAACTAAAAAACTATGAAAAATATTATGAAATTGTGCTTTTTGAGCTTTGTAACGGTCTTCTTTGTTGGATGTGCTCCATCGGGTCTTCAAGTAGGAAGTGACCAAAGATCAGCTGACGAAATTGCAGACTTCAGTACCTACGATTGGGTATCTGATGTTGAAGAAATCCCCGGTAACCGAATATATGTCGGTTCAGAAGGAGTTTTGGTTTTCAATAACAATTCCACACGTAAAACCATTAAAGAGGCCATTGAGTCTCAGCTTGCAGCAAAAGGATTTACCAGAGAAAGAAACGATCCTGATATGTTGGTGAATTTTAAGGTTTTAGAAGAAGATACACAACTCAGAACCTATACTCGCGAGGGATATTCCTATGTTGGTGAAGGACCTATTGGACGGGATGTTCAGATGGTGGATGTAGAAGCCGGTACTCTCCTTCTTAATTTTATCAATGCAGACACAGGTATACAAGTATGGCAGGGATTTGCATCAGGAGCTTTAGAAGAAAGTGACCTTAAAGATGAAAATAAATTTAAAGAAAAGGTAGGTGCCATTATTGATCAATTTGATTTCAGCACCTTCACAAGTTCAGTGGTCAATTAATTCAGTAATTCTTATAATTATATTTATGCGGCTGACACCGGAGAAATTCTCCGGTGTCAGCCGCTTTTTTTTATGAAAATTTATTTTTCTTTGATTTATTCACATTTACCTATCAACTAAAAAATTTGCTAAAGCTGATACAACTCAATGGATAAGAAAACACTCATTGTGTTACATTTTCTGAACAGAAAAAATCACGTACAAAATATTGGGCTTCGCTTCCAAAAACCACAACGGTCTATTCTATTTATATATAGGAATCAATCAATGATAAGGTCCGGGAGTGGGTTCAGGCCCAGGTGATGGCTCAGGATCCGGAACCGGCGCAGGTTCCGGACCTGGAGTGGGAAATGGGCCGGGCAAAGGCTCACGTCCGGGGGTTGGGATAGGAGGTGGTCCCGGCAAAGGCTCCTGCTCCGGAACAGGATTCGGGACATGCTCCGGATATGGTTTTGGCTCCTGGTTTCCATTAAAAGATACCTTCTCAAAATAATGAAGTTGCTTTGAGTAATTCATAACTTGAAAGTTTTAAAACAGATTTATTGATTCTTCAATACGAAAGGAATGGGATCCTTATTAATCCCGAAACTTAATTCTATTCATTGTGCAAACTCTGTGCAAATGAAAAGCCACTCAGCGTTACGACCTGAGTGGCTTTTTGTATTTAGTCCCGCCTGGTTTTAAAAATCCGTCGTGGCTAACATTCTATAAAATCATTTTTAAACTTTAAAACCTTCTCTGTATGTTCTTCCGACAAACTGATTGGCTTCTTCCAAATTGGTGATTCTCATATTTTCACCGTCCCAAAGCAATTTTTTGCGTCCGTAGAATTCCATTTGGCCTTTGCTGTTTTCTTTTCTCAGCATATAGCTGCGAATCGCCAGATTTCCCATCAATACAGTTTCTGTCATAGGACCCGCATAGTCAAAGGAAGAAGTCAAAGCTTTGTATTCTGCACTGTTGAATCCCGCCTTGCAGGCATCTACCCATTTGCGTTGGTGACCGTACTCGGGCTCTTTGTTATCTTCCACCTGTGGTCCGAACTCTGTTGTGCCATCATTCAGGTAAAGTTTTGGCATCAAAGGCGAGCTGTCATTGATGTTGGTGGAAATGATTCCTTTTTCACCGATGATCAAAACACCATTCGCACTGGTTGCACCTCCGATATCATGATCGGCAGGAATGATGTCCGGATGTGAAGGCCTGATCCCCCCATCACTCCATGTCATTTCAATCGGTGACTTGCTCTTTTCGGTTGCCGCAAAATGTAAAGTTGTAAAGGAAGACGCCGGGCATCCTTCAGGATGATAATCTGCATTCCACATACCTGTGTATACAGAACCTACACTACTTTCCGCATCTGTAGGATATTTGAGTCCTAAAGTTCTGAAAGGTATATCTATTAGGTGACATCCCACATCACCGAGCGCTCCTGTACCATAATCCCACCAGCCTCTCCAGCTAAATGGATGCATATTCGGAATATAAGGTTTATCACTTGCAGGGCCTAACCATAAATCCCAATTCAGGTCTTTAGGTTTTTGACTTTCATCAGGCTTGGGCATCGCTCCGCCCTGCGGCCAAACAGGCCGGTTGGTCCAGATCTGGACTTTTGATATTTTACCTATTTTATCAGTAACTATCCAATTTTGGACAATATCCAGTAAAGGATTGGATCCACCCTGATTTCCCATCTGGGAGACAATCTTGTTGTTCCTGGCCATCTCGGTCAGTATTCTTGCCTCCCGTATATTGTGGGTCATAGGCTTCTGCACGTAAACATGCTTCCCTCTTTCCATCGCAAAAACTGCCGCTGGACCATGGACATGATCGGGTGTGGATATGGTAACAGCGTCTATATCTTTTTCCTTTTCGAGCATTTCCCTATAATCGGCGTATAATTTTGCCTTTGGAAAATTCTCTATGGATTTTTTTGCAGTACCGGAAAAGTCCACGTCACAAAGAGCAACTACCCTTTCACGGCCGTTAACTGAAGCATTCATAATGTCGCTGGCTCCTTTGCCACCTGATCCGATGGCCGCCAGGTTCAGCTGATCACTTGGTGCGATAAATCCCGCTCCCCCCAGCACATGTCTGGGAACAAAAATTATAGAGGAGGCAATTGCTGCATTTTTGATGAAGGATCTTCGGGATTTATCCGATTCCTGTTTCTTCGGTGGTTTCATGGGATTCTTAATTATGGTTTGCTTTTTACTAAAGTACGGCTTTGATTCTTAAAACCAATTGATCAAATAGTTAAAAATCCCAATTGATAACTGATTTTATCTCGTTCTTCTAGCCGTTGTGATTTGATTTTCCTAATGATTTGCTTCCTCTGACTTTCTTAGGCCAATGTCCTTGATAATTTCCGATCCATGCTCCAATTTAGAAAGCTTCATCAGATAGAAGCTATTTTGTTTGATATCATGACCTCAATTTTAAATGGACCGGTGGATACGGTCAATTGAGAATTCAGTTTAGGGATTATTTGACAAATCAGGAAATGATCTTTGATGGATGGCCAAAGCAGACCTATTGGAGGAAAATATTCCTTCGCACCACACTTTGGCCGAATCCTATTACACTGTGGATAACTTTGTGATTTAGAGTATTTTTATGTGGAAAAATTGTGGGGAAATAAGATGAAAAAATATTGCTATACATATATTAATCAACTAGATTTGAATATATCAAGTAAGAGATAAAAGACCGAAAGTAAAATTTCGGACTAAGGTTTCAAGCTCACAATGAAGGTATGAAAGGACTTTGACTTCAATGTCAAAATCTGAAACGGGAAACCGCAAAAATACCGGAATTTTTGCTTCAATTTCGAAAGAATACGACAGCTAGTGTTTGAACACCTAAGGTTACGATCTTGGGAAACTGAGTGAAAAGTCATAATAACTGTAGCTTGGCATGAGTTGAAGGCTAAGGCCTTTAATTGATGAGACGGGAAAAGTTCGAAAGAATTTCTTCCCGTTTTTGTTTTTTGGAGTTTTCCGAAAAATCTTGGACCATGGATAGGTCCGAAAAGATTTGGTTAAAGCTTAACATTCTCGGTCTAATGGAAAAACAGAATTTTATAGTCACCTTTTTCAGGCATTGATTTTATCCGTTTTTTCAAAACGGAACGTCTTAAGAAAACAAAGGGTATTAGAAATTCTCCCCCTTCAAAATCGAAAATTATCTCAAATATCCTGTACTGAAATTTCCCACCATCAATGCGTCAACAACCTTAGCCACTTCGGCAGGATTCATTTTTTCCTTAAGGTAACCATGATTAGAAACAGGGCCATCCATCCAACTGTTGCTGCCATCTTCATTTACGATACAGGTCCCGTTGCGATTGACTTCCCAATACTCATTTGATGACGAAACTGCATAAAGAATGGAAGCCTGATCCCAGCTTTGCCTGCCCTGAAAATTGTTATACAGCTCATATGCACGCCACACCGGACTTTCTTTAGGCAGTGACTTTTTCAAATATTCTGCACCGGTTATTATTTCATTTCCAATTTCCCATCCTGCAAACACCACTTCCCCAGGCCAGTTATCTACGGCGAATTTTGTGGATCCGGGATCAGGTCTGTAAAAATTGGCTTCCTTGCCTTTAGGAAACATGCCGCCCATACAGGACCATAACTTCACCTTTTTTCTGATCAGCTCAATTCCCGAGAGGTCTGAAAACTCATCAGGTTGGGATTTTATCAGCTGTTGTAGATTAGTCAGATGGCCGATGGTGATGATCACCACACTGCTGTCCGGTTGAGCGGATAAAAGTTTGCGATATAAAACGGAAGCACCTTCAGCCTCTTCATAAGAAACAAGATCATGGTCAAATTCCTCACTGATTTCTTTGGTATATTTTGAAAATTCACTCAAGACAATCCCTTTTTCCACCCCGATCGGAATATCGGGTCTTTTGAAATAGTGATTGATGGCATCGGTAGCCGAAGGAGCATGGCGATCATCGCCGGTGACGATCACCCCTAAAATATCCACAATCCCATGATCTGCCAGAGTGTGCAACATGGCCAGCGCACCAACATCATCCACGTCAGAGTCAATATCGGTGTCGAGGATAACTTTGATGGACTGGGCCATTGAACCGGCAAAGCCGCCCAAGAAGATGAACAATAAAACAGGAATTATTTTAAGCATTACAGTAAGCTATTTATTTTCAGCTTTTTTTACTGATTGTTTTGTTGAATCTTTTTGAACAAATCCCCAAAAATCCTGTCCCTGCTTAGATGAGTGGCTACTCGGTATAGCGGCCTTGAATTGTCGAAGCTGTAGGTATATTGATCAGTTAAAATCGGAGTACTCCTGATTTCTGTTCTGAACCAACTTGGGTCAATGACATAAGCGATTGCTGATATGTCCCAGATAACTTTGGAACATGCAAAGCTTTCGTTTTGGTAATCTTTGAAAATTTCCAACAGATAATCACCTATGGCACCCTGCCCTTTCAAATAAGTCTCTACTTCCGGAGCCGTCGTCAATAAATGTGAAGTTACGGGTTCTGTTGGCAGCTGAATTAGGGGTACTCCAGAATCAAAGAGAATTTGGGAGGATAATATATCCTGATGAAGATTGAATTCCCGGGCCGAATTCCAGTTCAGACCTTTTCCTCCTAACCAGACTACCACAATTTTATTGATTATCTCAGGCTCCATCAAAATGGCCGAAGCCACATTTGTAGGAGCACCCAAGGTCAGTACATACAAAGGCCCCTCAGAATCCATCGCCCTCTTTATTAAATCTTTGGCAGCATCACTTTCATAAGGTTGTTTATAATCCTGCAAAAATCCGGCGGAACCACGGTAAACGAATCCTTCAGGTGACCTGCCCAGCTTATCCAAAAGGCGCAGAATTTCTTCATAACTTTTTTCCATCCCGTCTGCGGGACCTTTTGACCGGTTGTTGAAATAGGGAGCGGCATAGATCGCCTCAACCTCCATTTGCTCGGGAGAAAGGAGTGCGTATACAACTGCAAATTGATCATCTATCTCATTATAAGTATCCGTATCGATCACCACGTTGATTTTACTCTTGTTGGGCATCAACCGCTGTAGCCTCACTTCTTGGGAAATTTCGGGAAAGTTCTGGGAAAAGGCTGTTTCACTGAAAGTAAAAACCAACAGAAATAGCATAACAAATTTTGCTTGCATCGATGATTTATTGAAAAAGGGTTTACTTGATTTTAGATTGCAGAACTGAGTCTGAATAGCCGGTCTTAAGGTTAAACTGGTTTTCATGGGTTATTATTTAATTTTCCAAATGGTTAAAATCAGCAGTGTTTTCTGTGGTTAAAATCAGCAGTGTTTTCTGTTTCATTTTCTTTCTTTACGTCCCGTTGTGCCAAGGCTATGCCTTGCGCACCACAATAATGAGGCTGTGCCTCGCAATATAATTAATTTGAGGCACAGCCTCATATTAAGAAGTCCTAAGGCACAGCCTTAGGACAACAAACAACTATCAAGACCTATCAACCACTTTCGACAATTCCCTCCATACCTTTGTTTTGAACAGGTTTAGGAAGAAATGCAATAAAGACCGCACCTAAAATCGCTACAAAAATAAGTACCGTAAAGCCTAAAGCATAACTTTGAGTGGCTTCATTATAAAGTACACCCAATAATACCGGAAAGAGGGCCTCGGCAACTCCATCAGCCACCAAAATAATCCCCATAGTCCTTCCCAGGGCTTTTATTCCAAATAAATCACCGGCCATCAGGGGAATGATCATATAATCACCACCCAATCCGATTCCAAAAATCACTGCAAAAATATAAATCCTTCCGGTAAAATCCGGAACCATCAATAAAGGAATAGCTGCTGCCACCACAAAGTAGATCAACAGCATGACATATTTCCGGTTGATTATATCGGCCAGATAACCCATCAATACTCTACCGATCAAACTTGACAACAATATAAATGACATCACATTGGCCGCCTCGGACTGAGAAAAATTCAGATCACTCAGATATAACTTGATGTGTTGACCAATTCCTCCGACCACACCTATCGAACACATACTTCCGATCGCCAGCAGGTAAAAGCTGCGGCTCTTCAAAATCTTTTTCATAGAACCATCCTCCACTTTTATGGTAGGTTCCATGGCTTTTGCCGGAACTTCTTTGGCAGGATTATCTTTTATGAAATAAGAAATGGGGAAAATGATCAGAAATCCGATGATTCCTAAAGCGGCCAAAGCATAGTGCCAATCATAAGCCCGCTCCAATCCGGCGGCAAGCAAGGGCACTACCGCACCTCCTGCACCGATTCCCAAATATGCAATTCCCATGGCCTTCCCCCTGTTTTTGGTAAACCATTTGGAAATCAACACCTGGCATGGCAAAGGCCCACCGAAAACATAACCCAAGGAATTGAAAACATAGAACAGGTAAAACATTTCCAAGGAACTGGAAAACGCCAATCCAATAAAGGCAATGGCCAGCATCAAAGCCCCGGTCATCATCAGTTGCCTCGGCCCGTACTTGTCAATCAACCATCCCGCAAAAAATCCGAACAAGGGTGCTACAACCAGTTTTCCTACAGCATTCCCGGAAGTGATGACAGTCCTGGACCATCCTCTTTCTTCCATCATAAAATCAAAAAAGAAGGGCAATCCATAAAATCCAAAACCCACTATAGCAAAAAGCGCCAAAAAGGCTGTAATGATGATATAGGTAGGTGAACTGTTGGGTGCAGCTTTCTTTTCAATCTGTATTGTGGTTTCCATGCTGTCGGGTTTATTGGGATATTTGGTGTTTCAATTTAAAAGTTTTGTGATACTAAGCAAAATCCTCCAAGGATTCAAAACCCTTGGAGGATTACAGGTTATTATAGCCTCGGAATTGTCAGTCCACCATCAATCATAATCACCTGTCCGGTAGAATATGGAAAACTCCCTGAAGCCAAAGCCGCAACTGCCTTCCCCACATCTTCGGGCAAACCCCATCTTTTTTGCACACAAAGTCCATCTGCAATAAGCCTGTCATATTTTTCAGTTACCCCGGATGTCATATCCGTTGCAATCACTCCCGGTCTTACCTCATACACCGGGATGTTATATTCTCCCAGCCTTACGGCAAAAAGCCGGGTGGCCATGCTCATTCCGGCCTTGGCAATACAATATTCCCCTCTGTTGACTGATGCCACAGTGGCCGAAATTGAAGAAACATTAATGATAGAAGCTTCAAATGCCTGATCTTCTTTCTTTTGGGCAATCATCCAGTTGGCGGCAGCCTGCATCAGAAAATATGAGCTGGTCAGATTTGTTTTCATCACGTAGTCATAGCTTTCCTCCGTTGCTTCCAGGATGTCCTTTCTTTCCTTTGGAGCTACTCCCGCGTTGTTGACCAGCAGATTCAGCTGCCCCAGCTGGGAATTGACTTGATCCAAAATGCCCTTACGAGCCGATGGATCTCCTACATCTCCCTGACAATAGATTACCTGAACTCCAATCGTTCTCAGTTCTTCCAAAACCTCCGTTACCTGATCTTCATCCCGAACGCCGTTGATCGCCAGGTCAAAGCCTGCTTGAGCCAAAGATTTGGCTATTCCCAGGCCTATCCCTCTGGATCCCCCTGTTATCAAAGCTGTCTTTTTCATTTTTTAGAATTACAATTCAGGAATTTCTATCCAACATCTTTTCTCCCAGCTTTCAATTCCTTTCTCTGCCAGCTGTACACCTTTGGCTCCTTCTTTCATATCCCAAGGAAAAGGCTCATCTTTTACGACATGTTTAAGGAATAATTCCCACTGCACTTTAAACGCATTTTCAAAAAATTCCTGCTCGGGAACTTTGGACCAGCCATCAAAAAAATCAATCGGTTGTGCAATATCCGGATTCCAAACCGGCTTTGGTGTGTTGCCATAATGCTGTATATAGCATTCCCGGAGACCTGCTACAGCAGACCCTTTTGTACCGTCCACCTGAAGCGTAAGTAAATCATCTCTTCTGACTCTTACAGTCCATGATGAATTGAAGTGTGCGATCACATCTCCCTCCAACTCAAATGTGGCATAAGCCGAATCATCTGCGGTACATTTATATTTATTCCCTCTTTCGTCAACTCTCTCTTTGATATGTGTGGCTCCCAGACAGGAAACAGACTTCACTTTTCCAAAAATATTGTCCAGCACATATCTCCAATGGCAGAGCATGTCCACGATGATACCACCGTCATCTTCCTTTCTATAGTTCCAGGAAGGTCGCTGCGCCGGGATGGTATCGCCTTCAAAAACCCAATAACCGAACTCACCTCTTACCGATAGAATTTCTCCGAAAAATCCATTCTCCATCAGCCTTTTGATCTTCCTTAAGCCTGGCAACCAAAGCTTGTCCTGTACCACTCCGTTTTTTACTCCGTCGGATTTACAAAGTTCATACAGCTCCAAAGCTGTCTCCGAATCCACCGCCATCGGTTTTTCGCAATAGATATGCTTTCCCGCTTTCACTGCTTTCCGGACTGCATCGGCTCTTCTTCCGGTAGTCTGTGAATCAAAATAAATTTGGTAATGCTCATCTTTCAATACCGAGTCCAGATCCGTAGTGAATTTTGCCACTCCGGAGCGTTTGCTTAATTCTTCCAGTTTTGCGGCATTTCTTCCCACCAATATCGGGTCAGGCATGATGGTTTCATCATTAGGCAGTTTTACTCCACCCTGTCTGATGATTTCTACAATACTTCGCATCAGGTGCTGATTGGTTCCCATCCTACCGGTCACCCCGTTCATGATAATTCCTACTTTATGTTGCATCTGTTTTATGTTATTATCCTAAATAAATTGAAATGATTGAGATGGATTTTGATTTTAATTTTTAAAATGAATTTGATTTAAAACTTGTAATAACTCTTGACAATTTTGTCCAAAAACTCATTCTGGTCTTCAGCCCAAAGGCGGTCGGAGAAAATTTCCACTTCATTATATCCTGAAAAACCTGCTTCCTCCACCCACGATCGGATCAGGGGAATGTCTATACACCCCTCTCCCATCAGACCTCTGTCATTAAGGAAATCGGTGGTTGGACTCAACCAGTCACAGATGTGAAATGCCAAAAGATTTCCATTGGCTCCGCAGCGTTTGATCTCGGCTTCCAGATTCGGATCCCACCAAAGATGGTATACATCGGCAGCAACTCCCACATAATCCGAACCTATGGCTTCTGCCATTTCATTTGCCTGGGCCAAAGTATTGACGGCAGATCGTGTATCCGCATACATCGGGTGTAAAGGTTCGATGGCCAGTTTCACCTTGTTTTCGATCGCATGTGGTAAAACTGCTTCAATTCCTTCCTGAATTTGTTTTCTTGAAGTAGCCAATGATTGTCCCGGATCCGCTCCGCAGACCAGCACCACCATTTCTGCTCCTACAGCCGCAGCTTCGTCAAGAGCCTTTTTGTTATCCTCAATAGCAAGCTGTCTTGTATTTGGACTCGTGGAAGGAAAAAATCCTCCCCTCACCAAAGCAACAGCTTTCAGGTCATGGTTTTTCAGCATTTCTCCGGTTTGATAAATATCCCTTCCTTCCAGATATTGTCTCCAAACGGATATCCCTTTGACTCCTGCTTTTTGGTACTGCTCAGCAGCTTCCTCAATCGACCAGGATTTTGTGGTGATGGTATGGATACAAAGTTTGCTTAGATCCTGAATGGGCTTGCTCATTTGGATAGGCAGTTGAAAAAGGTGTAGTATTTCTCATCGTTGGCAACCCGCTGTAAATACAACGCCACCTCCCGGGCGTGATAATCTCCCCACATGCTGGATTCTCCACAGGCAATTTTCTGTCCGGCGGGCACATTGTCCCATCCGTTTGGCTGGTGATAAATCGAATGAAGGATAATTCCCTGATGGCTCTTGTCTGTACTCAGATAAGGTTCCTGAAACAAAGTCCGCAGTACAGTCAATCCTGCCTGCCAGTATTTATTGCCGTTTTCCTGATCGCCTTTCCCCTGCAGGTATCGACCCAATCGTAACAAACCTTGAGCTCCGATAGCAGCAGCGGAACTGTCAACAGGTTCAAAATCATTATATGGATCGGCAGCCCGGGAAAGATAATCCCCGAGTTTATGGAGATTTGGCGCACCGGTATCCCAATAGGGAATCCCATCAATAGGAGTATGTTCAATGTAAAAATCACATGTTGCCTTGGCAGCCTTCAACATAAATGCTTCAATATCCTTCCGTGAACCATATGCCTCAAGTTCCTTGTCCTCCAAAGTATCCAGAAATTCCAGTTCCTCGGCAAAACCAACCATTCCCCAAGCCAAACCTCTGGTCCAGGTTGAAAATCCGGTATAACCCTGCTGTGCATTGGGACTTCGGAAATTTCCGTCATTCGTATTGAAAATGCCCTCATGGGCTGTTCTTCCCCAAAGATCGTAATTGTCTCTGCCCTCTCCGTAGAAAACAGAATAATCCGCTGTAGCTTTAATATGTGTCAGGCCTCTCGCCAAAAGATTTACCCTAGCATCATTTTCTTCCTGTAACACATGCCCAAGCTGATGACTCAGCATCAGGATCCGTGTGGTTCTGATCGTATCCACAAAAAGAGAATGCGGACCATTGAAAGAATAGATAAAACCGCCATCCTTAATTTTTGTCCAGCGGCTTGCCTGAACTGCTCCCGAGATTTTAATGGCCAGCTCATAAAAATTTTTCTCCCATTCATTGTGGGGGATTTTTTCTTCCACCATCAGCCGAAGCATGTTTCCATACGTACTGATGTTGTTGAATCCATGGTCATGGACACCAATGTGACTGACGTGAGGTGCCATCAGTTCCACCGTTTTGGATTTGCCCATTTTCAGAAAAGACGCTTCTCCTGTGGCATCATATTGCAGAATCGAAGAACCAAACTGGAACCCTTGCGTCCATTCGGTCCATCCTCTGGTGGAATATTTGCCGTTTACTGTGAAAACCGGTGTACCCTGGTTTGATGGATATTCCTTTTCTATAGCAGTGATTTTCTCTCCTGAGAGCTCCCAGAATTTTTTCAAAGCAGGGATTAAATCTTTGGGTTTAAGGTTATAGTCTATCTGGATCATATTGGTACTTTTAATAATTTTATGTGAAATGGTTTTAATTAAAATACTTGAAGGCTTCCATTCAAAATCATCAGCCAAAAAGGAATTATAAGTTGTAAATAATGAAATTGATTTGAAAATATCATTTATTCAAAAACAGAAACAATAACAACCCTCACCAAATCTACCCTGAATAAGGGTTAGTTTAAATGCATTATTAAAACTAAAACCGGTACTTTTCATCCAACAGCTTTTTGAAAGCAGAGGGACTCAAGCCGGTTTCCTTTTTGAAAACCCTACTGAAATAGGAAGGATCCTCATAATTCAACTCGTATGCAATCTCTTTATTAGAAAGGGGTGTATACATCAGCAGCCGTTTTGCTTCCAAAATCAGCCTGTCGATAATGATTTCTCCTGCGGTATTTCCTGAAATCTGTTTTACAAATTTATTGAGCTGGGAAGGAGAGATGGATAAAATCTCCGCATAATCCTGGACAAGGTGTAGCTTCTGGAAATGCTGTTCCACTAGTATGTTGAATTGCTGCACCTGCACAAAATGGGGGTCATTCATTTTACTTCTCTCTGCAAAATAATGCAGATAATAATTCCGACATTTCAATAAAAGGATCTGAAGGAAGCTCCTCAGAATATCCTTTGTCATCGGGCTTTCCTTTTGGTATTCGGCTTTTATTTGCCCAACCAAGACCATCAATTCCGAGAATTCTTCCTCATTCAGGTTTAAAATCGGAGACATGGTAGCGTTGTTGAAAAAAGGAAGGTTATAGAGCAAATCTTTGTGAAAAGTATCCAAAGAATAAAATTCCCGGGTGAAAACAAGGAGGTATCCATGGTAACCTTTATCCCTTGCGATCAGATGAACCTGCCCCGGAGAGATAAAATGTACACTCTTGGAGTGTATAGAATGGGTGTTGAAATCTATCTCATGTTTTCCGGATCCGTTTATGAAAAAACAGATTTCATAATAGTTATGACGGTGAGGCCAGTTGGTCTTGTGGGGATATGTGGTGTTAATTATTGTCTTTCCCTCCACTTCATATAGCTGAAAGGCCTTGTGCTGGGCAGTTTCAGGCAACTCATATGTGGGGATGGGGTTGGACATTAATAGATTGGAGATGTGAGACTTGAGATTTAAGATTTGAGGTTTTAGATTTGAGGTTTGACGAGATTTTCGTAATGCTGTGAGGTTTCGAAAATCCCACCGCTTTCCCGATAGAAAGAAGCGTCAGTGGGATAAACCCCGTTTTGGGTTTTAACCCAGGAGGCATTTGGCTTGGGATGGTAGCTCATCATTTTGTCCCAATTTTTATAATACTGGTGACCGTTGGTTTCCAGCAAACCGATGGTCATGTTCGGAAGTGGAGCCAAGCGGGCAGCAACATTCTTGTTCCAATCAACCAAAATGGGATTTACCGTCAGATCTGCTGAAAAACACGGTATTTGTTTTTCGAATGCGAGTTGGGTGATTTTCATGGTCATGCTCAAGGTTTTGGCAATTGCTTTTACGACAATGGTCGAATAACCCTGTTCGATACGGGCAGCGGCGTCTTCCACAGTATGGGCACTTTCATCGGCGGCAATGGTGACCCCCAAATCCCCCACATAGGTCTCGTTGGTTTCTTCCAGTGGTTCTTCCACGACGGCAATCTGATCAAATGCCCCGATCTTTTTGGCATGATCCAGAAAACGATGAAGCGTATCAATGTCTTCATATCTTCCGTTGGGATCAATGTAATAGGGGATTTTATTGTCTTCCGTATAGGGAGTTTCCAAATGCCCGATTGCTGCATGAACGGCTGTCAGAAAAGAAATATCCTTTTGCAACATCTCTTTCTGGGTACCGGCCGAACCTGTCTTGAGTTTCATGATGAAATAGCCCTGATTTGCCGCATCTTTTAGCTTTTCGATGGCTGTCCCTACCGGATAGGAGGGAATGCTTGCCACCGCATCATGTCGGTAGGATAGTCCCGGTCGATAAGCAGCAGGAATCATATCATCGAAATTTCGGATGTTGTTTTCTTGAGCATATAAAAGCCAGGCCGCATTATCCACACAAACCAATGCATTCAAGGCAAATGTTTTTCTCAGATCGGGATTCCCTGTGATCTTTTTCCCATAGGCATGAACCTCCGGCAACAACTCATCCAGCAACTCGATTGGATTCGCAAAGGAATTTCCTTTAATCATCTGAAGCGCTCTTTCACTCATGGCATACATCAGTGCATTCCCGGCACTTTCAGAATGGGCAGCAGCTACTGTGGAATCCGACCAAAGCACCCCCTGTGTCCCCAAACCCACCTTAATTATACCGGAATCTCCTTCCAGATAAGCGGCGGTTTGCCAGCTATCGGTAATGACGCTTCCTTTAAAGCGATAGGGGAAAAGAGGTTCCCGCTCAAAATTGGACGAGACTTCCCTGATCTTGATTTTTGAAGGTTCGTACATCATGTCTCTCTTGTTTTTTGCCGATGTAAATCCCACCAAACCCAAACCCATCACAGCCCCTGAACTTAATTGGACAAATTCTCTTCTGTTGATTCCTTTTCGCTTTTCTTCCTTGTGCATCGGGGTTGGGTTTTAGTGTGGGGGAATATTGTTCAACGTGTACCAGGCCTCGGAAGACCAAAGTCCCTGTCCACCGGTACTTTTCAGATCATCAGGCAACCGGAAATAAACCACATGCTCTTTCTTTAGCCCGGGTATTTCAAGATAGATTTTTTTTCGGTCTTCGGAAACCTCCAGTCTGGAAACCGCCAGATCCGTCAGATCCATCTTGGGACCTCCGTAACTTTCGGTAGGTAGATACCACCACTGCTGAATACGTGAATTTTTCAACTTGTTCTCTTCTTCCGGTGCAAGGGACTCCGTAAACTCTATTTCAAAACCTTTTGGCTTTGCCCTGAGCGCCAGCATTTCGAAAGTCGGTTTTCCGTTGTAACGCATTCTTTGCAACCCGAACTTCTTTTCCTTCCAGCTCCAGCCTCCCACCATTCCTACACCGCCTGCATATAATTGGCCATCGGGGCCCCAAACGAGGCGGTTGACACCGGCTTCAAATCCTTGGCTGAACCTGAAAACCGCTCCCTGATAAGCTCCGTCTATTTTTTCCAGAAAATCCCTTTTGATGCCGCCGTGAGTCACGTCTCCGTGAAGCAGCTGCCCCTTGTAGGGAACATCCTTCATCAATACCGGCTCTGAGGGAGAGTTTCCGATCTCTCCATCCGGCAACCAGATTGCCGGCGGGATCATGGGTGTTGCTGCGTCCAAAGAATCAGGCAAACCCCAGGCCATTCCATGATATTCCCCTTTCTTCACATGAATAAGTTTATTGGCAGGAAGCCACTGCCCCTGATTGTCGGTCACAAAAATATCATCGTTTGGGCCAAGGCCGATACCGTTGGGTGTGCGAAGACCATAATTCAGGGATTCGTATTTTCCATCTTTTCCAATCCTGATCGTACGCCCTCTATCGGGATGTTGCCTTTCGCCTTCCATCAGTCGCATGGCCATGGAAAGCGTCACATAAAAATATCCTTCCTTGTAGACCAGACCAAAGGCGAACTCATGAAAATCCTCGGTTACTCCCCAGCTGTTGCAAACCGCCCGGTACTCGTCCATCACCCCATCACCATCCAAATCAATAAGTCTTGTCAATTCATGCTTCTGTAGCACATAAATCTCCCCATCAACTACCTCGATTCCCAGAGGTTCTGCCAGTCCTGAGGCAATTCTTTTCACGGTGATTTTTGAAGTGTCTTTGTTTTCCAGCCCTTCCAACAAGTATACACCCCCCACAGCATCCCAGGTAGTCACCAACAAGCCTCCGTCAGGCAAAAAAGCAAGTCCTCCGACTCTGGGTTGAAAGCTATCCGAATGAAGCGTTTGTAAATCGTAACTCGGATGAACACCAACTAAGGGTGCACCAAAGCCTGGTTTAGGGGTTTCCTTATTTTCAGGTGCTTTTTTGATTACCGACACTTTTTGAACAGTTTTTTTTTCAGCGGGATTAAGAGAAAAAATATAGGATAACATCGTCTTGATTTCACTTTCCGCCAAGTTCGGGTGGGCATTCATCACTGCACTTCCCCAGGACCCCGTTCCTCCTTCCCTGATCTTTTTCGTAAGCTGTTCAACTGCATTTTTATCATCCGGATATCGTGCCGCAATGTCTCTGAAGGAAGGTCCCACGTTGTCCCTGTCCATTTCATGGCAGGTAAAGCAATCGCTGTTTTCCATCCAATATCTTCCCAGATGATCGTATGCAGCTTGCAGATCAGGAGGATACTGAGGGGGGAGTTCTCTATAAATGGAGGCAAGCCGGGTGGTTGAATTTGGTTTCAGCACCAAAACCGTATCGGGAGAAATCAGTGAGACGGTGGTATTCTTTGGTACTTCAGTCGTCTTAAAAATTCTTTCAAGCCCGGGATTCCCATTTTTATTTCGGATAAATTCAGGTTGTTCTTCAACATGGATACTGTCACTCTTCGATAAAACAAGTGTGTACTTCAAGGTAATTTTATTGTCCAATAAAACATACCCGCTGTTGATCGTTTGGAAAGGCTCTTTTTTGTTGTTCCGCTGAACTTCCCAACGTGTCTGATCAAGACTGTCCAAAAAATAGGATTGACCCCAACTGCCGGGCTGTACATTTTTTTTGTCGGTATAGACAGTTCCTTCCAGTATAACACCACCTTTCCAGACTTTGTAAAGTGTACTGTTGGCCAGATTATAGGACACATAAAAAGCTGAATCCAGAGCCAGCGTAAGCATTCGGGGCTTTTTATCCAAAACAGATCGAAATGCCCAGGGGTCCATGGGTCTACGCACCTCTTTGGAAGCTTCGTTTTTGCAGGCAGCCAACGTACAGAGGAAAAGTGCCAACAAAACCGTTTTAAACAATCCTGTCATTCTACTTCCCCCCAAATATTGTGGATCTTTTGTAAATCACTTTTCATTGCATTAAAAACAAGCTTATGATCAACAGTTAGCTTTTTGTCTCCATGTTCGGCCCCTCCTATCGGATATTCCAAGTGTAGGGAAACCGGCACTTGAATGTTCATTTTTTTCAACAATTGAAAATAAGTTCTAAAATCCACCATGCCTTCACCGATTGGGGTATTTTGTATGTCCCACTTTCCGTTTTTCTTTTCCCATTTAAAGTCTTTGAGAACAAGCGTTTTGATCATGGGCTCAATCAGGCGAAGCCCGTTTTTCCAGGAAAGGCCACCTTCAACCACCGCATGGCGGACATCATATTGAACGCCTAGGTTTTGCCCGTCAATGTTTTTTAAAATTTCCCATAATTCCCAAATGGAAGCACCTGCATAATTCCCTGCATGGTTCTGATAACATCCGGTAATCCCCAATTCCTTATTCAACCTGCTCAATTCCTTACTTTTCTGTTGAAAAATTTCCAGGGATTGTGGAATCGTTTTTCCCTCAGGATATCGAAAATAGCCCATTCTATAATATTCTACACCATGATTGGCCGCGGTCTCCAGGACCTTTCTATCCGTGGCACTGTCAGGATCATCTACTGCTGTGGTTATCATCAAGGGGGCAAGACCTGCATTTTTTAAAGCCTCCACAGCTTTCGGAAGGTCATCTTCAACCCTTTCCGGCAAAACATGTCCATTGGGCCGCACAGCCAAGTCCACCCCATCAAAACCTATTTCAGCTGCTGCTTCGGCCATTTCCCGATAGTTTAAAAATTGGAGATGCTTGGAAAAAATGTGAATTTTCAGAGGACCCGGATTCTTTTCAGCTCCGGAAAAAACGGCTCCCGGCAGCAGCGGCAAAACCGTCCCCATCAACAACGATTTTTTGACAAATGCTCTTCGGGATTGGTTCTGGGTTTGTGACTTCATCATAAATGTGCTCAAATTCATTTTCTCTTTGATAGAAAAAAGAAGATTATTAATTTATTGAGAAAGGAAGCGGAATGGTTCCTTCTGTTTTTTCTACAATTTGGTTAGAGGGATTTGATGTATAAAACCAATGACTCAATTTCGGTCTCGGATAAAATGCCAAGAAAAGAAGGCATTCCTTCCTCAAATCCTTCAACCTCCTTCTCACCGGGATTAAGAATGGATTCTTTGATATATGCTTCATCGGCAATTACCGTTGTTCCATCTTTCAATGGCCGGTCTGCATGAAACAAACCTACCATGCCCGGGCCGATTTTTCCTTCCGAATTCTGATCAACAGCATGACAGGCGATACATCCCATTTTCAAAAACAGCTGACTTCCCAAGGCTAGCGTCGGCACATTGTTCCCTTTTTCCAAGGCAAGCTGAGCGTCGTAATCATAGGAGATTTCATCCAACTTGAACTCACTGAATCCTTCTGCCGGAAGATCGGGCTCGACAACATCATTGATCGTAAACCATAAAACATCTTCCAAAGTGGCTCCTTTTTCTGATTTCAGATTATAGGAAACCTCCATCTGCATAACCACTTTTATATCCGGAACGGCAATAAATAAAGACTTACGGTCATCTGACAAGCCTACTTCCACTACCGGTAGAATATCCTCCCCTGCTGTACCGTCCAGTTTGAAATGACCGGAGCCATATTTTTCCGTACGCTCATAATTCCATCTTTTCACGATATAGTTGCCGGGATCTTTTGCTGTTTCTTCATCCAAAGGAGTATCGAATTTGATCACAATTCCTCCATCCCGAACATAAAACTTTTCAGGAAAATGGCTTTCCATACCCGTATAACGAATACGAAGCAAAGCACTGATTGTACTGGTATTGGTGCCCCAAAGTGAAAAGCCGGTGACATAAAGCTGTCCGTCTGTTGGATTGATCACGCCCTTCATCGTAGGAGCAGGATAATGTCCTTTGAGTAGAGAAATTCCTCCCTGAACGCCCTTTCCTGTACTGTCAATTGTCACCCGGAACAATCCCGGGCGGCCATAAGACATATGAATCATCTCTCCGTTTAGAGGTCCCATTTTATCACTTGTAACCCAAACCTGACTGATTCCTGATCTGTCGACTCTGTGCGGAAGCCATGCCAAAGGAGGCGTGACATCAGGAATCGGGTCAAGATGGGCTGTGGCCGGCACACCATAATAATCGCCCTTCCCTACAAGCATCACAGGAGTGGAAGGCATGTAATTTCCTTGTTGGTCCGAGGCAGAAAGCACTCCGGTCTCAGGATGAATCCCGATATAAGGACCCCGGAATCCTGTAGCGTAGGTTTCAATTTGTCGACCATCAGCGGAAATTTTAAGGATAGAACCATCGTGTGGGGATCCCGCGCGGAAACCCATAAGACTTTTCGGGGAGGAAGTTTCGGGTCCCATATCCAGTGCACCGAATTTGGAAATATAAAAACTACTATCCGGAGCATGCACCATATCACTGGCCCATTCTCTTGTCTCAATGGATTGTACCATCAGGTTGGAAAAATTTTCATAATAATCCGCTGCTCCGTCATCATTCAGATCATGAAACCGCACGATTCCTTCTTTCCCAAAAATATAAACCTGATTGTCTATCACCTCTATACTTTGGGGTTCATAAAGACCTGAAGCGAAACGCTTCCAGCTTAACCGCTTTAAATCATCATCTATTCCATCTACTAGCCAAACATCCCCTTCAAAAGTGACCACAGCGGCACGGCTACCACCAAAAAAGGCCACATCCACAACCCGCACGTTTCTTTTCCAGGGATTTGGAATCGGCAAAGTGAGTAAATCCGTAACAAATGCAGCTGTATCCGGAGAGATTTGCCCTCGGGTAAGGACTTCCTCATTCCAGGGAGAAGATCCTCCCTTTATGAATTCAGGCATATCCGGTTTAGAATCAGAAAGCATCTGTTCAAAGGTTCCTGTTTGCGCAGTAGAACCTTTCCATATTATTGCATTGAACTCAAGGTCATTATTGCCGGCAGCAATGCTTAGAACGATATACCGATCAGCGATAACATCAATTGTCACTCCTGCAATTTCTTCAGTAAAACCCACAGCAGTAATTGACTCCTCATTTTCCCCATGATAAATATATGCTGAGTTCCCACGGATTTCACTTCGGGTACCATTTGTAACCTCAGCAGCAACCATGGTGAGTTCTTCTCGACTACCTTGAGTCGATATGGTTCTTATAAATCCTGTTTCATCATTAATCTTAATGCTACCGGGCTTTTCAAATATCCCAACGCCTTTGACAGAATAGGACAAAACAACCTCTCCATCATTCAGGTAAAGTCCGTTCCAGCGACCAATCTCGGTAGGCAAAGGGCCCCAGGCAAGCATATCAGGATTTGCGGGTGCCGGTCGTGGATCGGTAAATTGAGGGTTGGACCCATTCCATCCGGGATAAAGACCGGTAGTGATCTTTGGCTCACCGCTTATCGTCGGGATAAGATTGTCCTTGTTGTGAAAATCTTGGTAAGAAATCTGAGCCATGGTGACCATTGGCATAAACTCCCCGGTCCAGGCTACCGACCATCGTAACATATCGGTATCAAAACTCAAATACGCATCTTCCCCAAGTTTTATCGCCAGCACCCGGGCTGCAATATTGTCTTCAGGAAAACCGGAACCAAGATTTCTGCCATCCATGGAGGTGGTGATAAACGGGAAATCAGGTTCGACGAATGGGGCAAACTCAGCCTCCTCAAAATTGACCGAGGTAATAAAATCCTCTGATTCAGACTCACCTGCACACCCTCCAAAAAGCAAAATGCTGAAGAGTAAACCAATACAAAGTGTATATAATGAAGGTGTCAGGTTATGGTAATGAATTTTGGGCATGCTCATAATGGATATAATAAGTCTTTGGAAATTTCAAGACAAATTCATTGGTTTTGTTATCACATTAAAGATAAAACTAATATGATTATTCGCAATCTTGCCAAACTATTCTTAAAATCACCGGATTTGTTTAGTATGAAAGAACCCATTGCCCGTGGGCCTGCACAAATAATAATTTTAAGAATACGCTCAGCTTGACTTGGACGAGGTGGATATTTTTCAATAATAGCCGATAATATTACGGGCAATCAATTTGATTTTTGGTAATTTTTTGACTGTTCCTACAAACCCGCACATCAGGGTATGACTTACATATCATAAGCATTTTATAAAATTCCTTTGGATATGAGGCTACTTTACCGGAATTCAGTTTCCTACTGAATCTTCTGCGGATTTGATGGATTCCCGAACAATTAACAACATTTTAATTACGTCACTATCCGTTACTATCCTGTATTAAGGAACCTGCCCGGGTCAAATAAATTTTACTATGCTTTACGGGATATTCATTCATTATATAAACATTCATTTAAAATTCCCGGCAAAAAAAATTTCAATGCTTTTTGATTTTTAGTTTGGACAGTCTAGTCCATGATTTGAAAAAGATTGCCTTTTGTTCCTCAAAATAAGGTTGAAAAATCAATTTCTCCAAGGGGCTGCCACCCCGCAAGGAAAAATTGATTTTGAAATAAGATTGCAATATTACTCCCTTGAAAACACGGAATTTAAGCCAAAGCCTTTCGGCAAAATTCAAGACATTTCTGAACTTCTTTTATTGCATCAGAACCTTCCGGAACCTGATGTTCCAGTTCGATGGTTGCAGGAAACTTGTATTTGTTGGTTTTCATTAGATTCAGGATTGCCGGAATCGGAGTGTCTCCCGTCCCCCATGGCAAGTTGCCTTTGCCGTTTTCAGGAGTTTGACGGTCCTTGATGTGCATACTCAAAATTCTTGAATGTTGTTTTTTGATCAACGCCATCATGTCTTGATGACCTGCGGCAATATAATGACCTGCATCAAAGTTCAAACCATTTTTCGGGCTTTGGGCAATGGCCGTGTCCCAAAAATTAAAAGTCTGCTGTTCGTGTCCATGATAGCCTACTGCCATGTCATTTTTCTCACCCATTTTTCCAAGTCTGAGGGTTTGCGCATCGTCTGCCGGGTGCTCCAAAGTCACATGGTTGGCACCAAGGGCTTTCGCAGCTTTCATTCCGTAGACAATATCTGCATCCGAATTGTTCATACCGAAAGCATTTGGCTTGAAGGCATAAATGCTTACTCCTGCATCATTGTACATTTTCCGAAGCCGCTCAAATTTTTTGAGATCGGCTTTCGATCTCCAGTCAGCAACCACTTTTCCATAAGCCTCAGCTTCTGCACGCATATTGGCATATTCATATTTTTCGGATTCCGTAAGTTCTTCACCCCTTCTTTCCTTACCGCCCAACTGGTACATTCTCATCCGGTTTATCGAAGAAGGAGGCATACCTGCAAAAGTTTCCGCAGGATCACCCATCAATTCGATTGCACTGATTCCACAGTCCGTTACGTATTTCAGTGTAGCTTCAGCACTTTGATCAGGTAGCGACCGGAAGGAATATGTAATGCAACCAACTTGTACACCATTGATAAAAGAATTTGGTTTGTTCAAGGATTTAACTATAGAGGGGGCTCCCTGTAGCCATGCCGGTGTCAACGCTAAACCCGTTGCACCCAATACTGATTTGATTAAAAATTCTCTTCTGTTTTTCATCATTTAAGGTTGAATAAATACGAACAGGCATATTACGGAATAACTTATAAAATTTTTTATTATCCATAAATAAAAAATCTTAAAATGTATTCTCCTATTGTATCAGTAGCATTCCTTTTCAAAAAAACTGAAAAATCTGATTTGGGAAGTATCGGAAATCCTGGATCAGGCATGGTTTAGGTTTAGTTCAGTCTTAAACCTGCATCAAATTATATATACATAAATGGCAAAAAATCTTAATACCTCTCAAACAAAATTAGATTTTTCTTAATTAAACATCACTTTAATAAGATACCAAAACAACACATTCTTAAAAGAAATTAGTCACTCGATAACTTTATAGTCATCGTTTTTTTTTAACTTAATAACTATCCATAATTACGAATTAAAATTTATTCAACTTGAATATCTGTTCAGAAGTTACAAGATTATTTAATTGGATTTAAGGATTTAAAACTTATTTTCATGGAAATGAAAACCTACTAAAAAAAAATGGATAACTATCTTTTGAAATTAAGCAAAGATTTTGATAATAGGTAATGAATGCAATGAATGAAAAAATTGAGCCAGTTGAAGTAAAGCAATCTGTTTAATTTAAACTAATCTTAAAACATGCTGATTAACAACCATTCAAATAATATTCAGAGTTCTCTGTTTTTAAAAACAAAAAATAATTAAAACCTTCCCCGCCATTATACTTGGTCAAAAAATAAAAAGCGATAAAAATTACATTAAAAAATTCATAGTTAGATACATAATAGTTTGGGATAAAAAATGAAAATGAAAAGATTAAAGTAAATACCGATCTAAAATTCAACACTTTGAAAGTTTTATGTATATCTAAAAGACAAAATTTTCAATAGGTTTTTAAATGAAATTCATAGTAAGTCGGAATACTTTGGTGGAATGCTAAGAACATCACATTCGATAGAAAACAAAAAAAAACCATATGATCCTAAAAAAAATTATTTGATTTTGGAATGTTGATGTCAATATTGAATTTAAAAAATAAGATAAAAAATTGAACAACAATTAAAATTAGCCATTAGAAAATTATAAAATTCATTACAAAAATTAAAAATTTTAATTAAAGTTTTAATTTACTCAAAAATTATTAAATATACTGATAAATAAGATTTTATACATATATTATGAGAGAAAAAACGAAGAGGTAAAAGAATTAATTTTTGTTTAAGACTTAATAATTATCCATTCTACATTCGGGAACGTCTTTTTGAATATTTAATAATTTAGCGATGGTGATTAAAATAAAAAAAAGTAATCTATATTAATCAATAACTTTGGGGAATATTCATTATAAATATATATATTTGAAAAATCGGTAGATAACCTGCCAAAAATTATTTTTTTTATAAATCAATTTTTAAAACATAAAAAAGTATGAAAGAATTAATCAGAGAAGTTCTGAAAGAACTAAAAAAGAAAGATGGGTTTGTATTTGTCACTTCAGAAGGTGAAGAAATTAGCCTACAGGATGCCGCCAAAAAAGGGTTAAGTATAACCCCTAAGAACCCCAAAATTGAAGCTCAAAACAGGCTGACCGAAGCGGGTCTTGATTTGAGTGATCCTGCATTGGTAAAGGATGTATTGGAAGCAATAGAATTGATAAGCGGCACCAAACCAACTGCTGCCAAAAAATCAACCCGAACTAAATATAGCGAAACCGATAAAATCAATTACGTAAGAGAATTCAAAAAAGAGGAAGCAAACAATGAAAACCTCAACCCATCACAGTTTGCCAGAGATAAGGGATTGAATTATCAAACCTTAAACAGCTGGGTAAAAAAATATGGTGACCAGGTTTAAAATTGAACTTTGACCATCATAAAAAGGCACTCCAATTGAGTGCCTTTTTTTTATTTCCATAGGTAATATATCTGAATTCATAAATTTGGAGGATGGTATAAATTCCACATTCCTTTTTTTGATTTATGTATTTATTGATTCAAAAATGAAATAAACATTCCAACCGATTTTCACAATAGCACACCAGAGATTATTTAGAATTTCTAAGGATAGGTATATCGATTCACGAGTTGATTGATTTAGAAATCAACGATATAGTTACTCATCCCTTACTACCGCCCACAAGTTCTTACTACCAATTTCCATTTCAGTCATTTTTACTTTGGTCCTATCAGATGGATTTGATAATGGAATAAAAAATATTTGACTTCTTAATCTTCAATAAAAAATGAAACCGCCACAAATTTCTATCATTTTAAGGGTAAAGATTATTTTTCATTATAAATGTCATCCACCTACTCGGATAATTTTCCAATTACTTTCCCTATTGTTCATGATTGAGGTTGATGATTATTCTTAATCGCCCCTGACTAAATTCCAAAAATATTAATCAGGTAAAACCCAAAGATAAACATTTAGAAAATCAATATTCCATGAATCATTGATTTGACATGTCTCATTCAAATAATATTAATATTTTACTGAGGCTCTGTATGAAATGTCGTGGCTTGGCGTTTTTGGGATTTATAATTATATTCAAATTCCTTAAGACGAATATTTTTCTGAAGAATTTATCAAAGGTTCCTTTGTAGTATATTTTTTCTTTGGGGTTTTTATTTTTTTAAGGAAAGGATTAAGGTTTTTATTGTAGGTTGAACAGGTTTTGACTCTTTTGCAATATGCCCTAACCGAAAATAATGCCGACCTTTTATCAAAAAATTTATGCTTGATAATTTTATTTCTGATTTTTTTCTTTCTTTAGAATATGGGAGCACTTATTTATTCTGATTACTGGCCTTTTGCAGTGCTTTTGTTGAGTGTGGTATTAGTGGTGATACTCATTTCAAAGTGGCGATTTCATCCCTTTGTTGCCCTTATTCTGGCTGCAATCTTCGTAGGATTTCTTTCTCCTGCCTTACCTCTCATTCCAGGACAGAATCCCTTGGTCACTGCTGTGGAACTACCCATGCTGGAATTTGGGGTGATGGCCGGAAAAATCGCCTGGGTGATCGCGCTCGCCGCAGTGATCGGTACGGCAATGATGGAAAGCGGCGCAGCGGAACAGATCGTCAATTGGCTGCTAAAGACCTTGGGACCCAAGCAGGCGGCGGTTGCACTGATCATCAGCGGCTTTATTCTTTCCATACCGGTATTTTTCGACACCGTATTCTTCCTGTTGATTCCTTTGGGGATCACCCTGGCCTTGAAGACGGGGAAAGATTTCGTCCTCTATGTGGTGGCCATCGGCGGTGGAGCGGCTATTACCCACAGCATCGTGCCCCCTACTCCCGGGCCTTTGATCATGGCAGAAACACTCAACATAGAATTGGGGTCGGTCATATTGGCGGGCATGGTTGCGGGAATCATCCCTGCCGTTGTCGTCTTGGGAGTGGCCAAGTGGCTCAACAAAAAACTGAACATACCGGTCAGGGTAACCAACCAACGCGTTACAAAATGCGAAACCCCACCTTCCTTGGCACTCTCTTTACTACCTATTGCCCTTCCCCTTCTGATGATAAGCCTTGCATCCGTAGTAGGGGTATTGAATCCCGTCGTACCCGACTGGATCGCTTTTTTGGGAAACAAAAACATCGCCATGGCCATGGGTACCTTTATGGCCTTGTTTATCTGGACCAAAACACAAAACCTGAAATCCGATGAATTGTGGTCAGCTATTTCCAAACCTTTGGAAGTAGGAGGCATCATTATCCTGATCACCAGTGCCGGAGGTGCTTACGGGGCGATGATCGAGCACAGTGGCATTGGAAACGCGATCGGAATGGCCACCGAAGGCTTCAGCATTCACTATATCCTACTGGCTTGGATCATTTCGGTAGTGATGAAAACCGCACAAGGTTCCAGCACGGTTGCCATGATTACTTCCGCTGCCATCATGATTGCCTTGATCGGGCCGGAATTCCAACTCCCCTACCATCCCGTCTATATTCTGTTAGCCATCGGCTTCGGATCTCTTTTCGTATCGTGGATGAACGACAGCGGTTTTTGGGTGGTGGCCAAACTTAGTGGATTCACAGAAAAAGAAGGATTACAGACCTGGACAGTTTTGCTCGCCATCATCTCCTTTGTGGGATTGCTGGAAGTGCTGTTCTTCTCCTGGGTTTTTCCTTTGGTTTAAATCTTACTTGGGAGTGAACAACCTTTTGAATACCTCAAAACTTAAATGAAAACTGGATATGGATGTACTTATTTTAGGCGGAGGCGGATTTTTGGGTCAGCGTCTAGCCAAAACATTGCTTGAACAAGGGGGTCTTAAGCAAGATGACCTTTCTCACCTGACCCTGGTTGATATTGCTTTTCCTGGGGACCGGATCAGGGATGACAGGTTGGAATACGTTCAAGCCGATTTCAGTGAGGAAGCTTCTCTCCAGGCTATCCTTCAGCGCAGGCCTGATCTGATTTTCCACCTGGCAGCCATCGTCAGTGGAGAGGCAGAAAAGAACCTTGAGCTGGGCATGAAAATCAATTTCCACGCCTCTTATCGGCTTTTGGAATCGTGCAGAAAGCTTGCCATTCGGCCACGGATCGTGTTCGCCAGTTCCTGTGCAGTTTTTGGAGGTGATGTTTCAAAGATAATCGGGGACGAAACAGCCTCGAAACCCAGAAGTTCTTACGGGACACAGAAAGCCATGGTAGATTTACTCATCAATGATTATAGCCGAAGAGGATTTGTAGATGGCAGAAGTCTTCGACTTCCAACTATTGCTGTCCGTCCGGGGAAACCAAATGCTGCCACATCCTCCTTTGTCAGCGGCATCATCAGGGAACCCTTGCACGGACAAAAAGCTACTTATCCTGTTCCTCCGGAAACAGCCGTTTGGATTCTGTCTCCAAAACGTGTCATCCAAAACTTTGTCCAAGCAGCCAATATTGATGAGAAAAGTCTCGGTGACGACAGAATCATCAATCTTCCGGGCTTGACCGTGTCTGTTCAGGAGATGATCAACAGCCTTGAAAAGGTCACCGGTACCGAGGTAACCAAACTGATATTCCATCAGCCGGATGCATTTTTGGAAAGCATTGTTTTGACATGGCCACCGCATTTCGATACACAAAGAGCCAATAACCTGGGTTTTGTTAAAGATGAATCTATAGAAGAAATCATCAGATCATTTATTGAAGAAGAAGATTTAGAAAATATTTAAAACAGAACAAAGATGAGTCAAAACCCAAAAATTGCCATTATCACCGGAGCGGGTTCCGGCATCGGGAGGGCAGTAGCCATAGCACTTCATCAGGATGGATGGACGCTTGTACTTGCCGGCAGACGTGAAAACCAATTGACCGAAACAGCAGACTCCTGTGGGGGAAAGCGGATTCTCATCATCCCTACTGACCTTAAGAATTCGAAAAGTGTGAAAAATCTTTTTGATCAAACGATAAATACCTTTGGCCGCCTGGACCTCCTATTCAACAATGCAGGAGTAAATGCACCTGCAATACCCTTTGAGGACCTGACCTTGGAGGAATGGCAAAATGTGATCGATACTAATTTGACCGGTGCTTTTTTATGTACGCAAGAGGCCTTCAGGATCATGAAAAAGCAAGATCCACAGGGAGGACGCATCATCAATAACGGCTCGATTTCCGCCCATGTGCCACGACCGAATTCTGCCCCTTATACTGCAAGCAAACATGCCATCACGGGTTTGACCAGATCCACCTCTCTCGATGGACGTGCATTCAACATCGCCTGCGGTCAGATCGATATCGGCAATGCCAGCAGCGCCATGACCAAAAAAATGGAAGCCGGAATTTTACAGGCAGATGGCTCTCATAAGATTGAACCCACTATGGATGTTTCCGAGGTTGGAAAGGCTGTTGTCTATATGGCGGGATTACCTCTGGATACCAATGTGCCTTTTTTGACGGTGATGGCCAATCAGATGCCTTACATGGGGAGGGGATGACCATCACCGAAAGAAAGTTCGGGAAGTAGCGGTTTCACAAACTTATTTCTCCAAAGGAAAGCATAAAATCACTTCATCAAACAGCATAGGAAATCAACCTCTGTTTTTTTATATTCAAGAACTCCAAAATCCCTATGATGAAAAAAGCAATATTTATATATACGGCATCCGTATTTACCTCCATTTCTTGTTTTGCCCAAACCCATGCCAGGGAAGAAAAAACCGAATTTCCCTATGTACAAAACTTGGCCCCTCTAAAAGAGTCTCCTTATTTGGAATTACCTCTTGGGTCCATAAAACCGGAAAGCTGGCTTAAAGAGCAACTTGTACGCATGGCCGAGGGTATGACAGGAAATTTGGATGAAATTTACCCAGAGGTTGTAGGTCCGCGAAATGGCTGGCTGGGAGGAGATGGAGATGGTTGGGAACGTGGCCCCTACTGGATTGACGGCCTGTTGCCGCTGGCGTATATTTTAGATAATGAGAAACTTAAGGAGAAGGTAAAGCCTTGGGTAGAATGGACCCTAAACAACCAAACCCCGGAAGGCTATATAGGCCCAATCCCTTTTGAGGTGGAACCCGAACATGAACCCGGGCTACAAAGGGGAAATAGGGAAGATTGGTGGCCGAAAATGGTGATGCTCAAAATATTGCAGCAATACTACAATGCAACGCGTGACGAGCGGGTAATCCAGACCCTGACCAATTATTTCCGATACCAGCTTAAAGAGCTTCCCGAGAGACCGCTGGATTATCTCACCTTGTGGGCAAACCGCAGAGGCGGGGATAATTTGCAAGTGGTTTATTGGTTGTATAATATTACCGGAGATAAATTTTTATTGGAATTGGGGGATATTATTCAGGAACAGACCTTCCCCTGGACAACCGTATTTACCAATCCCGAAAACCATAATGATCCCAAAACCCCTTGGCATTATTCAACCCTGAAACGCTATCCTTTTGATTCTACTGAAATCAATTCCTTGACCGTATCGAAAACAGGGGGAATCCATACGGTCAATTTCGCACAGGGATTGAAGGAACCTATCGTTTATTACCAAAGAAATCCGGATCAGAAATACATCACTGCAGTAAAAAAAGCCATCAGGGACATCAAAAAATATCATGGCCAGCCACAAGGAATGTATGGCGGAGATGAACCCCTACATGGCACCAATCCGGTTCAGGGAGTTGAATTCTGTTCTGTTTCGGAGGAGATGTTTTCGTTGGAGACGATATTGAAAATAACGGGTGATATGGAATTTGCCGATCTTCTGGAAAGGATAACCTATAATGCGCTTCCCTCCCAGGCTTCCGATGATTACGATTCAAGGCAATATTTTCAGGCAGCCAATCAGATCGAACTGAGCGACCGCTTGGAAACTTCTTTTGAAACAAACACCCATAAAGGCACGGATTTCGTTTTTGGCACCTTGTCCGGATATCCCTGTTGTACCACCAACATGCATCAGTCCTGGCCTAAATATGTACAGAATCTATACTATGCCACATCGGATGGCGGAGTTGCTGCCTTTCTATATGCACCCAGTACGGCAGCATTGAAAGTCGGAAACAACGTGAATTTAAAAATCAAGGAAACAACCGGCTATCCATTCAGGGAAACGATAGATTTTGAGTTTGATCTATCCCAATCAAGCGTTTTCCCCTTTCACCTTCGGATTCCTTCTTGGACGGATCAACCTTCTCTCACCATAAATGGGGAATCCGTAAATATCGAAGCGGCAAACAACATCGTCATTTTGGAAAGAGAATGGAAAAACGGAGATCAAATCTCCCTTCGGCTGCCCATGAAGATCACCACCTCTCAATGGCATGAATTCTCCACAGCAGTGGAAAGAGGTCCCTTGGTGTATAGCCTTAAGATAAACAGCGAAAACAGGAAGAAAAACCGTAACGATTCTTATGGTGAATTCACGGAAGTATTTGCCCTTGATGAATGGAATTATGGGCTTATTCAAGCTGTATTGGATCAACCGGAAACCATTCAAATCATAGAAAAACCCTGGAATGGCGAATATCCCTGGAATTTGGAAAACAACCCTATTGAATTAAAAATGATGGGCATCAAAATCCCGGAATGGAAGGAAGTAAATGGAGCACCTGTATTTCCCGCATTTTGGGGAAGGTATGGGAAAAAACAGGAGATGGAAGAAATAACATTGATTCCGTATGGAAGCACAACTTTGAGAATTACAGAATTCCCTACCTATAGAGGCGTTTTGGACTAAAATTTTGACCCAAAATAAAAATCTCCCGGTCTTTTGGATAATCAAATCTGATAGTTCATAAATTTCACTGTTTCTTGAAACGATAAAGATAGGGTTCTTTATGGGCTCCTTCTGTCCATTTTTTATCCTGGCGTTCGAGAATATATAAACTCAGCATCTTCCGCCGGAAACTTGACCGGTTCAGTTTTTCTCCCTGAATGGTTTCATAAAGAATCTGTAAATCATCCATGGTGAACGTTTTCGGTCAAGAGGTTAAAACCGATAAGTTTCTGATCCAGATTTGAACGAAGGGTATCCAATGCTGTCGAGATCATCTCCTGATGATCCAGGATTAAAGGCGGCAAATTGGCAAGATCATTCCAATCGCATCTATCCGAAAGGGAATCGGGGTTCGGAACGGCCTGGGTAAAATCAACCCGTGCGTAATATCCTATCGAAACAAACCGACCCAACAGCCAGTGATCCTCTTGAGGTTTCAGTCCTTTGCCCTGCATGATGGCCTTTAGCGGCTCCGGATTGTGGCGGTGAAGATCGCCAAAAACATAAAATTGCTCCAGAAAAATATCCGTCAATCCGGTCCGATCTGCTTGGGGAGTTTCTGAGGTTTCCCCTTGTTACAGTCTCTTGCCGGTGCCATTTGCTGCACAAACATTATTTTATAATTGCAGGAAAGCTAAAGACCTGTCGGAATTTTAGAAATTAGCCCAAGACTTGACGGTTGTGGCTTTAAAGTTTCTGAAAAAATTGCCTGTATTTTGTGGAAATGGCTAAATCATATACTTTTTCTTTCAACCCGCTCTTCTGTGCTTGTAAAGCAACCTAATCTGTGGAAGATTTTGTGTAAAAAATACTGGTAGAGCTGGTTAAGGTTATCCTGTTAGTTGAAGTATTGCCTTTCCAACGTCTGCCTTTTTTTGCTTTTTTTATTGTAAAGCTACGGTAATGCCAAATTAGATATCTAATAGTTTGTCTGGACTCGGCATTATCACTGTTAAAATGGAATTATTCCTAACCAAATCAGGAGAATTTCTTACCAAGGCAAAATAAAATGCTATTCAATCCCTAAATACATTTGACAATAATGTCCGCTCATGGACGATAAACGGCCAATATCGAGCAATATTAGGTGCTTACAGTGGGTAAATATAGATGTAAGCCCTATTGGCTTGGCATTTAAGTTGTCTAAAAAGTACCTATGATCTATCACTACTTCAAGATCGCATGGCGGTCATTGTTTCACAAAAAAGCCTATACCTTTACCACGTTGATTGGTCTTTCATTAGGACTTACCAGCTGCATTTTGATTCTTTTATTTGTTGTTGACGAACTCAGTTTTGATCAATATCATAATCGAAAAGACCGTATTTACCGTATAACGACCACGATTAAAGGATCTGATTTTGAAGGAATCGCCAAAGTTAACGGTCCGTGGGGGATCGCTGCCCAACAAGAGATCCCGGAGATAGAAGCGGTGACACGTTTCGTAATGAGTGGTCAGTTGTTATTTGAAAATGATAACCAAAAATTTTATGAACCCAATGGTTTCTATGCTGATTCCACAGTATTCAATATCTTCAGTTTTGATCTGCTTGAAGGAGATCCTGCTTCAGCACTTTCAGGTTTAAATAATATCGTGATCACTAGATCATTTGCCAGAAAATATTTTGGGGATGAAAGTTCAATTGGCCGGACACTCAGGATTGATGGCGAGACTGATTATCAAGTAACGGGAGTTCTTGAAGATGTTCCATCTAATTCACACTTTACCTTTGATTATTTACTTTCCATGCAAAGTCATCAACATCCACAACGGGATAGCTGGATAGAATGGAATCAGTTTTACACATATATCCTTCTTCGGGAGAATGCAAGTATAGAATCTATAGCCGGTAAAATAAAACTGATCCTGGAAAAGAATATGGATGTGGAGCTTGCGGAAAACTATACCCCTTTTCTTCAGCCTTTAACTGACATACACCTGCACTCTCAACTTCACAGGGAGATTACCCCTAATTCAAACATAATGTATCTCTACATCTTCTCATCGATCGGGTTGCTGATCTTGGGAATCTCCTGTGCGAATTTTATTAATATGTCCACAGCTCAGGCTAGCGTTAGAGCAAAAGAAATTGGCGTTCGCAAAGTAAATGGCGCAGTGCGCAAACAGCTTGTCATTCAGTTTATGACTGAAGTTTTCCTGATTTGCTTTTTCTCATTAGTAATAGCACTGCTGCTTACGCTTGCAGCACTTCCGGTTCTAAACGGGCTTACCGGTAAGAACATTCAACCGGATTATCTGCTCAATCCGATTATTGTTGTCGCCATTCTGGGCGTTACTCTATTTACAGGCTTACTCGCCGGAGGTTACCCTGCATTTTATCAGGCTTCGTTGAAACCTATGCAAGGGTTGAAAGGAAAATGGACTTCAACAGGAAGTGCAGGTTTAAGAAAAACGCTTGTTGTGTTTCAGTTCGCCTTATCATCAACGCTTGTTATTGCGAGCTTGATCATCTTTCAGCAATTGCGCTTTATCCAAAGCAAGCCATTAGGTTTCGATCCGCAACAAATCATAACGATTCCCATCCAATCCAATACCTTTCGTTCAAATTATGAAACTGTGAAATCTGAATTACTCAGACATCCGGGTGTATTGAATGTTTCTATATCCGGTAATATTCCCGGTGGAAGTGACTGGGGAATTCCTACGGTTCCGGAAGGATTCATAAAAGAAAATACTCCTGATATTCGCGTAATGGCAGTCGATCATCAATTCTTAAAAACATACGGGATAGATGTTGTTCTAGGCCGTAACTATTCTAATGAAATTGCATCGGATACCGCTGCTTATTTAATCAACGAAGAAGCCGCCAAACAATTGGGATGGTCCGATCCGCTTTCCAAAACCTTTAGCATGCCGGTCATAGGAAGAGCTGCCGCACCGGTAATCGGGGTTGTTAACGATTTTCATTTTCGGTCGATCCGGGAAAAGATAGGTCCGTTATTATTCTTTATCCCTCCCTCCGAATGGTATTCCATATATTCAATAAAAATAGATGCACGTAAATCAAAAGAGACTTTAACCTATATTGAACAACAATGGGCACGTTTCGATCCCCAACACCCATTCACTTTTGCTTTTTTTGATGATGAGTACAATATGCTTTATCAGCAGGAAACTCGACTGGCCACCATTGTGGGATATTTTACCGGGATCGGAATATTTCTTGCCTGTCTGGGTTTATATAGTTTGGCATCATACACAACACAGCAGCGCACTAAAGAGATTGGCATCCGAAAAGCAATTGGAGCTTCAAGGACACAGATCATGGCTCTTTTATCCAAACAATACTTAATGCTTGTATTGATAGGATTTGCAGTAGCCCTGCCTGCTTCCTGGTATGTGCTGCAGCAATGGCTTAACTCCTTCGCTTATCATGTAGATTTTAACATTTTACTGCTCTGCGGATGCGGGTTGCTATCCATGTTGATTGCTTTGTTCACTGTAGGATCCCAAGCATTACGAGCAGCAGGTGCAAATCCTATAGATTCTCTGAAAAATGATTGAATGCGTTCCGAAAAATTTGATCTTTAAGTAGAAATATAATTTTGTAAATAATAAACTGAAATTCACATTGTACCAGTATAAGTACAGCGATCTTAGCAGGATTCTTGTTTTTAACCCACTGAAGGTTTTGGGATAGTTTCTTATTTGGATAGACTTCAAATTATTTATCGGAAAAGATCAAGAGGAGGATTTTGTTTTGCAAACCGCTCAAATTTCAAGTGGAAAAATTAAGCTGAACATCATAAACATAAATAACCACACGAGAAAACTTGTCGAGAAAGGTCTTTTGCTCAAGACCAATTTAAACGGGTTGTACTACATCAATCCCAAATATGTTCAGCTGACCACACAAGGTGATCGTGTGGATTCTATCCAATATTTGCTTAATGAAGGGTCCCTTGGAAAGATTGATGTCCAGAAGCTGCTGGACCGTTCTTTGGAAGAAATTTTTGAGGATGAAGGACCTCCATTGATTCCTCCACCCTAAGCCGCCTCCGAAATCCCGTTGATAAAGGTCTCCACGAAGCCGAGGATTTTGGATTTGATGCGCTCGGCGATGGTTTTCCTCACCTTCAGGGAGGGCTTGTCCTTCATCAGGCCGATGATGTCATCACGCAGGGGTTCTTTGTCGGTATATATAAAATCCCCGATCACCTTCTCCAAGGCTTCACCGTCAAGATTCTCTTCATTGCTGAGCTGGTGGAGTGCTTTCAGACGTTCCTCCGTCCAGAAGTGGGTGAATTCTTCCGGGATGTCATCCGCATCCTCGATCTGGGGCAACGATTCTCGGATAAATTTCTCGATCAGCCCTCTCTTGCTCCTTAGTTGGGCTTCCCCTACAATGAGGTCAACGATCGCTTTTTTCTGCTTCTCCTGCTCCTCTGGGCTGGCATCCTTCAATTTGCCCAAGAGTTTCAGTATATAGCTCACGTTGATCTCGTCCCGGTGGATCAATTCCAGTTCGAAGTCCACATCGTTGAGGATGGAGATTTTTTCTTTATGGCTGTTGTTTCGGGTCTTGTCGTAGAGGTCGAGGTATTTGCTCTTGTAATCTTCAAAGGTCTGCTCCTGCATGGACAGTTCCTCGAAGTCAAATTCCGTGAATGTCCCCAGTACATTTTTCAGCCGCATCAATTCCCGGAATGCTTTGATGAATTCCAGCTGGGCATCTTCATCCTGCAGGCCGTTGATGCTGTTGACAGTCGGGGCGACTTTCAGCAGCTCGATATATGCGCTGTTGAATTTCTCCACGTAGTCCTCGTAGGGTTCCATGATGATTTCTCCCTTGGCCTCCAATGTGGAGAAGAGGGCGATGGCCTGATCCGTGGCATCTTTGAGATTTCGGAAGCAGACGATGTTCCCTTGGGATTTCAGCTCATCCAGAATCCTGTTTGTTCTGGAAAACGCCTGTATCAGGCCGTGGAATTTGAGGTTTTTGTCTACATAGAGGGTGTTGAGCCTCTTGCTGTCGAAACCTGTCAGGAACATATTCACCACAAGCAGAATGTCCACCTGTTGGTTTTTTACCCGCTTGGCGATGTCGTTGTAGTAATTATAGAAAGATTTGGAGTCCTGGGTGCTGAAGTTGGTGCCAAATAGCTTGTTGTAGTCTGCGATAAACTCCTCCAGATACTCCCGTGGGTGTTTTTTGTTTTGGCGACGGTTGCCATTTGCTTCCTCGGAATCTGCTGCCAGTGGATAGAAGTTGTCTTCCTCTTCCATCACACTGCCCATCTCGTCGAGGTCATCATCTATCAGGTCCACATTTGCTCCATAGGAAAAGATCGTCCCTACTTTCAGGTTGTGTTCACCGGATCTGTATTTGGTCTGAAAGAGCTTGTAGTATTCGATCAGTATGGGAACGCTCGGTACGCAGAATATGGCCGTGAAATTCTTGTTGTGGGTTTTTCTCCCATGATGGGCAAGGATGTAATCCGTGATGTTGTTCAGCCTTTGGGGAGCCTTCATCACCTCCTCTTCATCGATGGCCTCCACGTTGATGTCAAAGATGTGGTCCCTTTTCTTAAAAGTGGAAATGTATTCCACGGAGAATTTCAGGACGTTTTCATCCCGGATGGCATCTGTCATCACGTATTTGTGGAGGCAGTCTCCGAAAAGCATCTGCGTGGTGCGCTTTCCCCATTCGTTGGTGCCTGCATTTTCCTCAAAGATCGGTGTGCCTGTAAACCCGAACAACTGGCAGTTGTCGAAAAACCCTTTGATGTCGGCATGGGTTTTGCCAAATTGGCTCCTGTGGCACTCATCAAAGATAAAAACGATCCGCTTGTCTTTGAGGGAGATCATTTTTTCTCCATAATATCCCTTATTGACAGCCCCAGAGAGCTTTTGGATGGTAGTGACGATCAGCCTATCGTCTCCAATCAACTGTTGAACCAGCTTTTGGGTGTTGTTCGTACCGTCGATGCTGCCTTTACTGAAGCTGTTGAATTCCTGTGTGGTCTGAGTGTCGAGATCCTTACGGTCCACCACAAATACGACCTTGTAGACTTGGGGCAGGTGGGTAAGGATCTGGGCGGTTTTAAAGGAAGTCAGGGTCTTTCCTGAACCCGTGGTGTGCCAGATGAAGCCGAATTTTGTGGTGGTCTTCACCCGCTCCACGATAGCCTCGGTGGCATAGAATTGATAGGGGCGGAGCACCATCAGGGTTTTCTCCGTTTCGTTCAGCACCACGTATTTGGTTACCATTTTTGAAATGTGGCAGGGCTCAAGGAATATATCCGCAAATTTTGAAAGCTGGGTGGTCAGCTTGTTTTTCACATCAGACCAGTAGAAGGTCTGTTTGAAGCTTCTGTGCTTCAGGGGACCGTTGGCGTAGTACTTGGTATTGACACCGTTGCTGATGACGAAGATCTGGATAAACTGGAAAAGTCCCTGTCCTGCATCGTAGGAGTGTATGCCATATCGGGAAGTCTGTTTAAAGGCTTCTTTCAGTTCCAGACCCCGACGCTTGAGCTCCACCTGCACCAGTGGCAGGCCGTTGACCAGGATGGTGACATCGTAGCGGTTTTTGTACAGACCCGCCATGTTGACCTGTTGGGCGACCTGGAACTCGTTTTGGCACCAGTGGATCTGGTTGATCAGCTCGATGGTGCGATGCTCACCCGAGTCGTCGATGTATTCCACCCTGTCCCGAAGGATCCTTGCCCGTTCAAACACGCTTCCCTTATTGAGGGCGTTCAGGACTTGTGTAAACTCCCCTCTACTGAGCTGGGTATTGTTGTGTTTTTCCAGCTGGGCTTTCAGGTTGGCCAGCAGGGCCGTCTCGTCTGGGATTAACACCTTTTTGTAACCCAACTGCTGCAGCTGGGTGACCAGGTTGTTCTCAAGGGTCTGTTCGGGTTGGGTGGTCATTGGGTAAAAAGGGGTGAGTTTCGCATTTGAGCAATAGTTTTCAAGTAAAATGTGGAAATCCTGTTAACTCAACACAGTTTAGGGAGGGCTCTTCTACTTCAGAACAGTCACGAGCTTGTCTAACCATCCGTTCTTACCATGGGAAAGCCAATGCAGGTCCTTAAACTCTCGAGGAGGTTTGCAATCATCCAATAACACGGGTATGATATAGCGTGACCCATATGGACGGTATTTTGCCTGATCGAGAATATAACGAATCTCTTTGTTTTTGTAACCTGCTCGTTCAAGAGTTTTATTAGAGAAAAAGACTAGCACATTTTCAGATTTTTCGATTGCAGTCTCAATTTTTGACTCCCACTGATCACCTGGTAAGATTTCTTTTTCATCAAACCAAGTCAAAATCCCTTCATCGTTTAGTTTCCGAATTATTTCCTTGACCACAAATTGATCTTCTCTGGCATAAGAAACAAAGACAAGTTTCAATGGGAGAGTAAGTTCGCCGTTGATTACCTCTAGCTCTCCGATTTTATAAGTTTTTGGATTTCCGGGGATTTTGTAGGTTACTTTGACAAAACCCGGTTTTCCATGGTTCTCCAAAGTTACTGCCAAATCCTGAGGGATCGGTTTGTTCCCCACTAAGGACATACCCCCCAATTCAGTCTCAGCAATTTTTATGGACTTGATCGATTCATAGGGAATTGGTTGTATGAAACGTAGGGCCCAGTCTTCTGAAACTGAAACACTTTTTCCACTTTCAGTTTTACCGAATAATTCCTCTTTTTTATCCCATGGAAGAAACCCAACGGTTTTGCTCCCAAAAACAGCCTCCTCGTCATGCAGAGGGAAACTTCCCCATAACTTTTCTCCATTAACCAAGGTCACCTCAAAGCCACCTGTTCTCCTGTCAATTTCTTCCCAATTTTTCATTGTTGTGGTTTTTAAAACAAACATCTGCTGCAACAGCCCCTTCTTCCAATTCTGTATTTGGAGGATTTGTTGGGTTAAGGTTTTCAATGTCGAGTCCAGGCATCTTAAAAAGAGGACGATTTTTTCCTGTTCCTCCCTGATTGGGCAGAGGATTTTCAGATTTTTAAGATCATCAGTTGTAATCCCTTTTATGGACGTTCCCTGACTCAAGTTTTTAATTTTCATCGATTTTGAGAGTAAACTATATGCCAAAAACACAGGGCTAATTTCAGAAGTCGGAGCAATACTTGTAAAATCTTGACTTGTACACACACTTTCCTCACTAAAACCAATTTTCCCAACTCCTACCCTTGTAACGATTAGAACGGAGTTTGGTGGAACTTTTTTCGTCGCAGAATGAGCTACCGCTTCTTCTGATATAAAACGTGTTTTTGAAATTTCGAAAATTGAATTTTCATGTATGTCTGAGCTCGAAACCCAAGGAATGTTTCCATCCCAAAAACTCTCCTTTGAACTTTCAGGCGTTCCTCCTCCATAGAATTTACCAACCTCCCCCAACTTCCTTTCCTCCCAATCCGGGAACTCAGAGCCATCGTCTTGTCTGAAACGGATCTGTGGAGCCTGCCCTGAGCCCGTCGACGGGAAAATCTGCTGCATCACTCCCTTTTTGTACGCTTCCAGCTTTTCCTTCTTTATTTGCAGCAGCTGTATCCGCTCGTCTACCGAAGACAGAAAGGATGCGATTTTTTGCTGTTCGATGAGGGAGGGGAAGTTGATCACACAATTTAGGATGTCACCTCTTGAAAGTCCGGGAATCATGTTGCCACTAGCCAGGGCAACGAAGTTTTTTTCTAGCGGAAGTAACCTGTGAAATAGAAAACTTGTGCCTCCTTTTTTTCCACGAATAGCCATGAGCTGACGCCCGATCGCAACTACTGGAAAATGAAGATACATCATTGTTCCGACTCCACTGCCCTTCACAGTAAACAAGATGTCGGATCTCACGGCTGTGTTTTTTTGCCTGTCAGTCCACTTTGTAAATTGAGTGGAGTCGTATGTGAAATCAGAGGGGCCTGTAAAATAGGGTACAGATCCAGGGCACGTTGGCTCTGAGGAATATTCTTGTGGGCCAAGATGCTGACCTGAAATAAGATCGTAATGCATAGCCAGTTTTTGGCTTTGCCAAATATCCGTAAAGTTTGAAAACCTTAGTTTTGGTGTTCTTGTATCCATGATCAAAACGGCGCCTTAATCCCCAACTCTTCACAAAAGCCTTTCAGCACCGACTCGTTGCTTTTCAGAGCCATATCCAATTCCTGTATTCCTGCTGCTGTGGCATATAAGTCCACAGGTTCCTCCTCCTCGAAGGTGTCCACATAACGGGGGATGTTGAGGTTAAAGTCATTCTCCGCGATCTCCGCTAGGGTGGCCACATAACTGTACTTTTCCAGGGTCGCCCGCTTTCTATATACCTCCACGATCCTCTCCACATCCAGGTCCCGTAGTTCGTTTTGGTTGCCCACCTTGATGTAATTATCCGCGCCGCTCGCATCGATAAAGACCACGTTGTCGTCCTGTTCCCGACATTTTTTCAGTACCACAATACAGGTGGGGATTCCTGTGCCATAAAAGATGTTGGCAGGAAGGCCTATGACAGCGTCCAGAACATTCATCTCTTTGATCATATACTGTCGGATCAGTCCTTCCGCACCTCCACGAAAAAGTACCCCGTGTGGAAATACGCTGGCCATGATGCCATTGTCCGCCAGCTGATAGAGCATGTGCTGCATAAAGGCAAAATCGGCCTTGGTTTTTGGTGCCAGCCTTCCATAGTGGCTGAAACGCTCGTCACTGTTAAAAAGAGGGTGGTCATCTCCTTTCCAGTGGGCGGAGAAGGGAGGGTTAGCCACCACTGCCTCGAAGCGGTAGTCCAGGTGCTGAGGGTGCATCAGTGTGTCTTCCTGAGCGATGTTGAACCTCCTGTAGTGGATGCCATGCAGGATCATGTTCATCCGTGCCAGGTTATAGGTGGTACGGGTGAGTTCCTGCCCGAAGAACTCACTGACCTCCGCTTCCTTTGCCACTCGAAGAATGAGTGAACCGGACCCTGTGGTAGGATCGTACACGGATTTCAGTTTTGTCTTTCCGGTGGTGACGATTTTTGCCAGGATCTTCGATACCTGCTGTGGGGTGTAGAATTCCCCAGCAGTCTTTCCTGCCCCTGCCGCAAATTTGCCGATCAGGTACTCATAGGCATCTCCCAGAACATCCGACTCGATGTCTTCCAGTCGGAAGTCGATGGCGTTGAGGCGGTTCAGGATCTGTACCACTACCTCGTTCCGGGCTTTTACGGTCCGTCCGATTTTGTTGGAGCTGAGGTCGATGTCGGAGAAAAGGTCGTTGAAGTCCTCCTCGGAATCTGTGCCCATGGTGCTTTGCTCGATGTGGTTGAGCACGGCTTTGAGGTCTTCCAGTATATAGTTGCTGTCCGTCTCTGTGGAGGCGTTACCCTTGGCCGTGATGGATTCGAAAAGCTCCTCAGGTTTCAGGAAATAGCCCAGGGACTGTAGGGATTCTTCCTTTATGGCTTCCAGCAACTCGGGGTCTTTCAGCTTCAGGTAGTCCCTGACTCCTTCGGTTTCCAGAAGGCCATTGGCGTAGAGGCACTGCCGTTCACTGAGGTACTTATAGAATATGAACCCCAGGATATAGTCTCTGTAGTCGTCCGCACTGATTTTACCCCGTAAAAGGTTGGCAATCCCCCAGAGTTTGCTTTCCAGCATGCGTTTTTGATCTTCTGACATGTTAATTTATAATCTTTGCAGGTTCTCGATGCTGGGTGAACAGTCTTTGAACCAGGTTAAATACGGGTTTATTATAGGGGCTTCCCTACAGGGTCGTTTCCGTGTGTAGCTCCGTGAAATTCGGAAGCTGTACAAAGCCCTGCTTTCATGGTGTTGTATGTTCCGCCCGGTTTCCCTGGACCTACCATAACCTCCAAACGTTCAGGTTTTTCGGATATGATCTGTATTGCCGCCTCAAGTTTTGCCCCTGATGGGTAAAACTTCTGTTGGCTAAGATAAGGGTTTAGGTGGAAACTGCCAGTTTTTTTAAATGAGAAAAGCCCCACCGATGGGGTGAGGCTTTTGGAGTTAAATAATATTGGTTTAAATCTCCCCCGTTTGACGGTTTACAGCAAATCATTGAAGTGGTCCAGTTCCGAGTTAGCAAAGCTGTTCAGATAAACCTGGGTCGTCCTAATATCAGCATGGCCCAAGGCCTCCGCAATTAACGTGACAGGAGCATGCTGAGATTTCAGGCATAGGTGTGACGTGCAAAACAAAAGGGGAGAACTAATCTCCCCTCATATCTGCTTTGACAAATACCCTTCTGCATACCTGCTCGTGCAGGGCATCCAGGACCTCGTTGTCAAACAACTCCAAGTAAATTCCTGTGACGGAATTTCCATACTCATGCCCCAATGCTTCAGCAATGATATCCTTACTGAAGCCTAACTGCTTTGCGATATTGGAGTAGGTGTACCTGAAAACATAGGTAGTGATGGGCTCCTTCGCTTCAGCCAACTCCCCGAGGTGCTTGAGGTGTTTGTTGATTAGCTTCCTTTTTTGCCCAAAGATGTAGACGAAACGTTTTGGGTCTGCCATCTGATCCTTGGAAAAGATGCCCAACAGCGTGTTGTTGGCTTCAAATTCCTGTAGAATTGCTGAGGCTTCCGGAAGAAGCTGGATGCTGTACATTTTCCCGGTCTTGGAACGCTTGTAGATAAGCCTGTCCCCTTTCACATCCCCCGGTTTTATCAGGAGCAAATCCTTCAGGTTGATGCCTCTCAGCAGAAAGATCAACTGCCTAATCCGCAAGGAGCTGTAAAGGAAAGGATTATCCCTTGCAACTTCCAGCTGCATAAACCGACTGATTTCATCCATGGAAAGCACCCGAGGAGTTTTCCTCTCCCTCTTGATTGTGTACTTATAGAATGGGTACCAAGACTGGTCCACCAGATCCTGTTGATGGCCTTGTTGCAGATTGCCTTCAGTGCCCGCATATATACCCCTACTGAGTTCACCTTCACCATTCTTGCGTAGAGTTTCCGCTCGATTTCCAGGATGTCTTTGTATCCCAAGTCCTCAAAGGGTTTACAGAAGTCATGCAACTGGTGAAGAACGGAAAGACTGAATTTGTAGACGGTGGCATTCCCCGTTCTTCCTGTTTGGTAGAGGTGTTCCACTTCCCTTTCCCAGAATTTGTACATGGTCACCTCAGCCTTGGCTTCAGAATTGTGCAGCAAGGATTTCAGTTGCTGTACAGAAGCGTTTATTACAGTGAGCTCAGGAATTTCCCTAAGCCGCTGGCTGTATGTCTGTAGGATTTTCAGAAGCTGGGCATTTGCCTCAGGATTGTTGCGGTACATCCCGCCATTTTCAATGAACTCTGATTTTTTTGCACGCAGACCTGTCGGGATGTTCCGATGTGCGCGCTGGTGGGACAGCCGAACCACCACAGGGAAATGCCCCGTTTTCGTGGTTTTTCGCGTGTCAAGATGGATTTTTATAGATGCCATAACGTGTGAGGTTGTGGCTTTCGGAGTGCTGAAAAAGGTGCACGCATTTCGCACGCGCTTGGAGAAAAAGGACCAAATTCCGCCACTTTTCATCCAGGGCTACTGAGAACGCTGGTAGAGACATGTCAACCTACTGGAGGCCGAAACATTCACTGAACCGCTTTCTGAAGCCCTTTTAAATGCAAAAAGCCCTGCATTCCTGCAAGGCTTTCGCTCCCCTTATTTTCGATTTTTCGAACCAATTGAAAGCTGATTTAGAGCAATTGATTGAATTAGAGCAATATTTTAGAGGTCGAATCCATCTTTAGATTTTTTAGCCTTTCCCTTATTTTAAGCAGGTCTTGACCGAAAAATTCTATTCTATGGATACTGACAGAAAGTTCAGGATCAAAGAACTTCAACGGGAATACGAAACCATCAAAGGCCGAAAGACAGCAAGTCCAGAAGCATTCGATAATAAATTATCGGTGGAACCATCATTCATCACTATTAATTCGAGTGGTTTGTGAATTGAAGTGAGCGTAGAAAGAAGAGTTTCTTCCAAATATCTATTGCCATTATACACCGGAATCACAACCGTAACTAGAAATTTAGAAATTATTGAAAGAATTTTCCGAATTCACTGATTGGCTGTTTCATAGCTAGATCGTTATCCCCAAATCTCTTTGTCATGTAACCCGCCTCCCCTAGGATTTTCAACGCAATGAGATAGTCATTTTCAGACAAACCCGCATTTTCGAATATGACGACTTTAGGTTCATATTTATATAAGTCAAAAATACGGATTACTTCCAAATCAAAACCCTCTGCATCTATTTGTAGCAAATCGATTTTCATAATGTTAAATTCCCGGATAAGACTTTCCGGAGAGATTACCCTTACCTCCTCCTGACTGATCCATTTCGATTTGTCAGTAGGAATAGTTTCTCCGTATTTTGTACAGTTGTAAGCTACTATTCCATTATCAAATGCCTTGAGTACTTGGTTTTTGGAAAAAGAGGAAAGGCCAGTTGCCCATCGAGTCGTAGAAAATCCGATTTTATACATCGGAAGCATACCGTCCTCAGCACCAATAGCAGCATTTAAAACATGGATTCCAGTATTCTTTGAGTAGATTTTCTGAGTAAATTCGGTGAATACGAAATTTTGAGGCTCAAGTAACACTCCTTTCCAGTTGTCTCTCTTAATGAACTTATGAATCGGATCATTACTTATTCCATCATTGGCACCGATCTGTATTACAGTGAAATCTCCCTTTTTAGAATGCGAGTAAGCGCTGAGAAATTCACTTAGACTTCCGTTTTTAGGTGAATAAAAGTATTTATAAAACCCCAAAAAAATCGGACTTTGTGTAGCACTTAAATGGAAACGATACTTTTTCCATAGATTTTGAATTTTTCGCTTAAGAGACAAATTTGCAGTTTGCACGATTGATTGGTTGAGGTAGGGATAGAGAATTAGTTTTCTCAAAAATACAAACAAATTTAAAATTCTAATTTCCCACTATATTGATCAATTTGTGCATTGATGGTTTCGATGTGTAAAAGTGGTATTGAAATTCCTTTTTGAGGAGGAAAAAGACTAAGTTTTATAGAAGCAGTCGATATATTAAAAAGCAAAAAACCTGTCAGAATTGAATCTAACAGGTTTTTTATCTCTATTTCGCTCCCCTTCCTAGCTTTTTTTCGAACCAATTGAGGTTGGATTTGAAGGGGATTATTCATTTAAATGAGCATATTCTAGATAATACATAACATTAAGAATAAAATTTTCTCACATCCTGATATAATAAAAAAAAGAATATCAACTATAGTGTATATCAATTTATGTTAATTATCACCTATGAGATAACCTAGCGCCACTATAATGAACTCTTATTTACAGCTTTTTGTGTGTTACTACTGCGTTATGCCGAATGAAAAGAGATGGTGTTATTCTGCCCCTCAAATGGGCTCCATGCCGAAGGTCGTAACATCCATAAATATACATTCCGTTTGATTTTTCTATATACCACTCAAGAAAATAATATGGATCGTCATCTTTACCACGATGATCATAAAAATCCATTGGAGGAGTATTTGTAGGGTATTTTGTAGATACTCTTTTTCCCGTTCCATCTGCGAATAGCTCATTTATATCAATCGTTGTTACTTGACCCTCTGGGCCATTAGCGAAAGTGGTCTCCCAAAACCCTATTGACAAATTTTTATAGTATGATAATGAATCATCTACTTTTACATTAAATTTCAATGGGCTTCCTTTGATATGGTCCCCCTCTTTGTCTTTTAAATTAGCATACAAAGTAGCTTCAGAAATATTTTCTGGTAAAGTCCAGCCTACGGTGGATTTTCCGTCACTCGATGTATTAGTTTTTAGTAAATTTACGCTTCCATTCCCGGGAGGGACTTCCCAATTTACTCCAAAGCCTGATTTATCCCATTCAGCATATTGAGATTGAGATGAAAGTACAATACTTGGATAAATAACACTGCCTCCCATATATGAGTCTTTAAGAGTAGTGTCTACTTCTACCTTAAGACAAGCCTCTATAAGTTTATTATGGTGTAATTGTATTATTTCTGTCAATTCGACAGGGTCTATTAAGGAAACTATGAATGGTGTAACTTCTACGAAACTATAAGCAGTACCAGCAGCTGCGATTACAGTTTGTAAATAAATGAGTTTGGTAGCTAGTAAAACGGCTATTGGTCCTCTTTTTACTGCAAAGGTTCTACATGCTCTTGAAGAATATGCAGCCAGTATAGCATTTTTTGCCGTCGTTAATGCTGCTAAAGTTATATCATCTAAGGACGAATTATTGGCTGCACCCATGATAGTTGTGGAAATATCACTGACTATTGATAAAGCAATATTTGCAGTACAATCGTTTTTACTTTCGTCTCCAATTGCACCAAACACGACCCCTAAGAACATTCCCGTTAAATTAGTAGCTATTGCAAGTTGATTTTTTTCTTTTGCTGTTATATGTGTTTCATTAAATTTTACGTTATAGCAATCATCCTTAAGCTTCAAAGTTGATAGGGGTAT
>JBGTDA010000231.1:0-65217 GCA_041748555.1 Rhodonellum sp. | reverse complement strand
AGAAAGGTATATCGGGATTTTATCTTGGAAAATCTGACCTTTTGCAGAAAAGAAAAGAGGCTTTATTTGTTTGGCTACGTCATTATGACCAATCACCTTCATTTGGTTGTCCAACAAAAAGATGGAAGATTATCTGATTGGGTCCGTGATTTTAAAAAGTTTACGAGCAAGAAACTTCTCAAAATGATTTTTGGATAACCCTCAAGAAAGTAGAAAGGAATGGTTAAAAATGATTTTTACCTATCACGCCAAATCAAACAAAAGATCGGGTGAAATCCAATTTTGGACTCACGAGAATCATGCTATAGAACTTTACAGACCGGAAATGATTGAAAGTAGAATGAAATATATCCATGAAAACCCGGTGAGAGCAGGAATCGTGGAAAAACCTGAGGATTATATGTGTTCCGGTGCAAGAAACTACGCGGGATTAAGAGGCTTAATAGAGGTGGATTATTGGTGATTTTCGTGTATTTCCCAATTGCAAATTGGTAAGGATAGAAGGGTGTAATTGCAAATTACACCCAGTCGCCACCCAACGTAATTCGATACCCCATCTGGGTGTAAAATGGTGAAGGCGCTAGGTGTAGATTGCATCTACACCTACCTATCCTGGGTCCCGTACAGCAGTCGGGAGCAATTCGAGTTTACAAGAAGTACTTTTAGTTATGGGAGAAGCATACCAACCCCGATAGCCATCGGGGAGAGATCAAGAGATTTTTTGACATTCCAAGTCGTGGGCTGGGCAGATGTTTTTTCGAGAAAGGTTTATCGGGATTTTATCTTGGAAAACCTGACCTTTTGCAGAAAAGAAAAGGGGCTCTATCTTTTTGGATATATGGTAATGAGCAATCATTTGCATCGTGTAGTACAGCAAAAAGAAGGGAAATTATCAGGATTCGTCAGGGATCCGCAACCTTCTCTGATTTGCTGACTTTAAAAAACCGCCAGATCCCAGCAATACTCAGCACCAGCAAAAACAGAAAAAACCATCCTTTTCCTGAAAGCCCTTCCTGTTGAATGGCAGCATAAATATCAGAAGCCAGTGTGCCGGAAAAGAAGACCAATGCTGTCCGGGGGAGCATTCCAAAAAGTCCAAAAATCACCACCTTTTTCCAACCCGTCTTCAGGAGAGCGAACATTAAGTTGGAAAGTGCAAAAGGTATGATCGGGCTCAGCCGGACAAAGAAAATCAATTCCCCCATTTTATTGCGCTTTCTTTGTATGAGCCTCTGCACTTTCGGATACTCACTGAGGATCAGGTCGAGACTGCCTTGATCGGCTTTTTTACCCAGCCCATACCCGATCAGTGTGGCTAAAGTATATCCAATAACAACAAATATGAAGGCATTCCACCCGAAGAGAAATCCTGAGAGACCTGCGACCATGGTAGTTGGTAAAACCGCCAATCCCATGAGGATGGTGCTTAAGCTTAGGTAAATGGTCCAGTTTTGAACTGCAAAAATATCCAGCCGATGAAAGGATTCGGCCTGATTGATGAAATATGGTATCAGCAAAAGACTACCGACACTAGGCATTATAGCCACCCAACCAAAAGCAACCACCATTGCCGGATTATTACCCGACATCCTTCTTAAACTCTTGAAAATGCTTTTCTTTTTATCCATCTTTGGGTCTTGGTCGCCCAAAGAAAACCATTTCAGAAGGAAACATCAATCCAATCAGGAGATTTTGCATGATAAAGGAATTGTTAATACTACTTCGTGTTTGTATAGGGCAAAGTAAAGGTTTTTAAAGCTTAAAAAAATCTTCATTGATTAATAGAAAACAAGAAATTATGAAATTTGGAACAAAAGCAATACATGCCGGAATAGAACCGGATCCTGCCACAGGGGCGATTATGACTCCTATTTATCAAACATCCACCTACGTTCAAAAATCTCCGGGTGATAACAAAGGTTATGAATATTCCAGAACCCATAATCCCACACGGACTGCCTTACAAAACAATCTGGCTGCGCTTGAAAACGGGAAACACGGACTTTGTTTTTCATCAGGGCTTGGCGCCATCGATGCCATCATCAAATTATTGAACCCGGGAGATGAAGTGATCAGTACCAATGATCTATATGGAGGGTCTTATCGGATTTTCACCAAAATCTTTGAAAGATATGGGATCAAATTCCATTTCATATCCATGGATCAACCTGAAGCAATATCTAATTATATCAACGAAAATACCAAGTTGATCTGGGCGGAGACACCGACCAATCCGATGATGAATATCATTGATATCAAAGCAGTTGGGTCAATTGCCAAAAAACACAACATCCTTTTTGGTGTCGATAATACTTTTGCAACTCCCTTTCTCCAAAACCCATTGGATCTGGGGGCAGATATCGTGATGCATTCAGCTACCAAATATCTTGGTGGTCATTCCGATGTCGTAATGGGAGCCTTGATTGTGAATGATGATCAGCTGGCCGAAAAACTTGCATTTATTCAAAATGCATGTGGGGCCACTCCCGGGCCGCAGGATTGTTTTTTGGTGCTGAGAGGAATCAAAACCCTGCATATCAGAATGGAAAGACACTGCCAAAATGGAAAAACAATAGCAGCTTATCTGAAAAACCATCCAAAGGTGGCCAAAGTGTTTTGGCCTGGTTTTGATGACCATCCCAATCATGAAACAGCCAAAAATCAGATGCGGGATTTCGGTGGTATGATATCTTTTACATTGGTAGGAAACAAAATGTCAGATGCCAACAAGATTCTGGAAAACCTGCATATTTTCTCCCTGGCCGAATCACTGGGCGGAGTGGAGTCCCTGTGTGGCCATCCTGCCACTATGACCCATGCCAGTATTCCACAGGCCGAAAGGGAAAAAGTAGGTTTGGTGGATTCTCTCATCAGACTGAGTGTCGGGATTGAAGATGTGGACGATCTTAAGAAAGACATCGCAGATGCCTTGGCTAAAATTTAATTAACCCATAAAAAAACCTCTTCAGATCAAAGAGGTTTTTTTAATGAATATCCACTTTACTTTTAGGTAATTTTCCCTCATGGGTAAACCGGGTTACAATCCTTAAGCGCAAAGTAACCCGGAGACAATCCCACCGACCCCGACTGGTGTCGAACTTTTTTTACCCATAGGGTACTTCTGAAGTGGGAGGGGGTACTTCGGAAGTACCCCCATTCACCTTTTTACCTACCTTGTTTGTCTTTTTGGTGGACCGGCTTCCTTCATCAGTGAACTCACTTGTCTTTTTGTCGAACCCGCCTACCTTTTTGGCGAAGTCACTGACCTTTTTGCCGAACTCGTTTGCCGCGGAACTGAACTCACTCACCTTTTTGCCGAATGGGTTTCCCTTTTTGGTGAACCGGTTTGGCTAAGAGGCAAACTGACTGTTATTTTTGGTGGTGCCTGTCAGGTTTTGGAAATTTGGCAGGTCTTTTTCCTTTGAATTTTCCACAATTTGGTTTTATTTGGGCTTCGACATATATCGGATATTCATAAAACCTTATATTTATTGATTATCCCAATGCCGATGAAGAGGTCATCAACTTAACTTTTCCGATAGAAAATCATGCTGAATATTCCTAAAATCAATTCATTAATCCTTTGCCTCTTTTTATTCTGTTCCTTTTTAATACTAAACCCCATGCAGACAACAGCTCAAAACCCCAAAGAAATCATTTATGTAGGTACCTATTCCGAACGGGGAAGCAAGGGTATTTATGTTTTCGAATTCGATCGGGAGTCGGAACAACTTTCCAAGATACAGGCGATCTCCGATCGGGAGCATCCGACATACCTGGAAATCCATCCCAACGGGCAATTTCTATATTCCGGAAACAGACAGGGTACAACCGATAAGCCCGATGAAGGATCTGTCAGTGCTTATCGCATAGATCCCGATACGGGTAAACTGGATATTATTGGGACAAAATCCTCGGCAGGTTTCAGTCCGGCGCACATCAGTGTGGATCCCGAAGGAAGGCTTCTGTATGTTTCCCATTATGCGAGCAGTCACATGTCTGTATTTTCCTTGCAACCGGATGGGAAAATCGGAGAATTGATCCACAACCATCAATACGTAGGAAAAGGAGCAAATCCGGAAAGACAGAAGGAATCCCATCTGCATTCCATTGTCCCGGATCCTTCGGGAAAATTCGCATTCGCCTCGGATCTGGGAACGGATAAAATTCATCCCTTCGAGATCGTGGAGAAAAACCGGCAAATTTCCCTAACGAGCCGGGAAGCCGTGGATGCCAAACCGGGTTCCGGGCCGCGACATTTTTTGTTCCACCCAAACGGGAAATTGGCTTTTTCTGTGGAGGAACTGAGCTCTACAATCAGCTCTTACCGCTTTGATCCCTCCACCGGCCAACTTGAATTCATCGAGCGGAAAGAAATGATTTTGCCTACCGATAAGTATGAAGGTACCAATACCGCTGCCGATCTTCAGATTTCCCCGGATGGTAAATTCGTCTACGCCAGCAACAGAGGGTTAAACAACATCGTGATTTTCGAAATTGATCCGAACACCGGAAAAATGGAATATGTAGGTTCCGAATCCAGTGGCGGCGAACATCCCCGAACTTTCGCCATGGATTTATTGGGAGATTATCTTTTTGTGACCAACATGTTGACGGATAATCTGGTGCTTTTGAAGAGGGATAAAGACTCAGGTCTGCTGACTCTTTCCGGCATTGAGGTGAACGTACCTGCAGCTGTAGCTGTGAAGCAACTGATGCTCAATCAATAAAGGGAAAAACCCGAACTTATTGACCGCATTTCTTATTTATGGAGAGATGGAACAGCTAACCCTATTTGGAAAGGACGACCCGCTTCGGTTGCCCCTCCACCTGATGGAATATCATTCCGGTTTCTTCTCCAAATCAGAAAGTCTACATTATTTGGAGGCTTTTATCCATACCATTCCTTGGCAACAACATAAAGTGATCCTGTACGAAAAGGAGGTGTTGACCCCTCGGATGTCGGCCTGGTTTGGCGATCTACCGGAAAGCAAGCAACCCGGTAGGCAAGGTCTTGCTTGGACCCCCGAACTCTTACAGATCAAAGACCGCATCGAATTCTTCACCAAAATCCATTTCAACGGCGTGCTGTTGAACTATTACCGGGACGGTCGGGATTCTGTGGCTTGGCACAGTGACAAGGACACGGTACCGGGAATGAAAACCGCTATTGCCTCCATCAGCTTCGGTCAGGTTCGGGATTTTGATTTCAGGAAAAAAAGCGATCACAGGCAGAGATACAGCCTTCCGCTTGAAAACGGTTCCCTCCTTTTGATGAAGTGCGGTCTGCAACAATATTGGGAGCACCGGATAGCCAAATCCAATTTACCCTTGAAGCCAAGAATAAATCTGACGTTCAGGATAATCGGAGACAGTCCTGTTTGATATTTCAACCTATAAGATGATCCCTGGACATCCATGAAAGATTAGGGTGGCGAATTCGCCTACATTTTTTGGGAACTTGAAAGCATGAAATTTAGATTCAGGATTTCTTTCTTGATCTAGGTTAAGCTTTATTGTCAAAAAAATTAATCAGTTTTGCCTTCACAATATCCCATCACTATGAAAAACCTTTCACCATCTTCTCTTTTCCTACTAAGTTTTCTTTTTATCCAGTCCATTTCCGCCCAAGGCCAATCCATCCAAGAAGAACTATTTGTGTCCATTGGGGGAATCGAGCAATGGATTACCATCAAAGGAAAGGACAGGTCTAACCCGGTTGTGCTTTTTTTGCATGGGGGTCCGGGCAGTACTGCCAGCCCTTATGCAGAGGCTATCTTTGGTGACCGGGAGGAGGATTTCACGTTGGTTCAATGGGATCAGCGAGGTGCCGGACGAACTTTCGGAAGAAACGCGCCTGAAAATGTGGATGAGGATTATTGGATAGAAAACCCTCTGACCGTCGATCAAATGGCCGCCGATGGGATTGAGGTGGCGGAATATCTTCTGGAAAAGCTAGGAAAAGAAAAGATCATCCTCACCGGGTCTTCCTGGGGTTCCGTACTTGGGGCCAAAATGGCTCTTCAACGTCCGGATCTTTTTTATGCCTATATCGGCCACGCCCAAATCGTAAATCCAGGGGAGGATTTGAAAGCGGTTTACGAAAACGTACTTTCAATCTCCAACGAAAATCAGGATCAGGAATCAGTAGCGATCTTGGAAAAGCTTGGTCCACCGCCTTACGACAATGCCCGCAATACCGGTCAGTTGATGCGGGTGATCAAAAAGCATGAGCGGGAAAATTCAGTTCCCGCACCCGAAGAATGGAGGAAACCCGCACCGGAATATGACAATGAAACCGACGCCCGAAATCGGGAAAACGGGGATGATTATTCCTTTATCCACTATGCAGGTCACGCACCGCTTGGTATCAGTGGCATGAACGCTTCCGTAGACCTAAGTAAAGACGGTTTGGATTTTTTGATTCCGGTGTACCTGATTCAGGGACAGGAGGACTTACTGACACCCACGGAAATCAACAAGGCCTTCTTCGATAAAATAAATGCACCGGAAAAAGAATATGTTATCGTCCCGGAAGCCGCCCATGGATTCAATAAGGCAGTTGTGGATATGCATTTCTCCCTCCTGAAATCCCGGATACTGCCTTTGATAAATCAATAAGCTAGAAGACCGATCCAGATTGCTATCGGGAGGAAGATGCCATCAATCTAGCATTTGGCAGATGATCTTTTGGTTTTTGGTATTTAGGGGGATCAATGCGGATAATCAAATAATTTTTCATTCTCAAAAAAAATCGGATTCCGACCGTGATTTTTTTGAAACTTCATACACTAATGATTTGAAGTCAATTACTCATGAACAAGAAAAAGGAGTTTGTAGCAATGATCAAAGAAAATGAGGGGCTTCTCTATAAGATCACGACGCTATACACTCAGGACCGGGATGACCGCGAGGATTTGTATCAGGAAATCGTCTATCAGCTTTGGAAATCCTATCACACCTTCAAGAAGGATTCCAAACCGAGCACCTGGATGTATCGGGTGGCGCTCAATACGGCCATCTACCATCTGAAAAAAAGTAAAAGAAAAGTTTCAACGGTTCCTCTGGACAATGAGAACCTGCGCTTTCCGGATTCCCGGGATACGTTTGAAGAGGAGCAAATCCAGACGCTGTATATGCAAATCCAAAAACTCAGCCTAATGGAAAAGGGTATAATCCTGCTTTACCTGGAAGGAAAAAACCATGAGGAAATCGCCATTATCGTAGGACTTTCTGTGTCAAACATCGGGACAAGAATGTCAAGAATCAGGGAAAAACTGAAAACTCAAATGAACAAAGCAAATTGATTATGGAACTGGAAGAAATGAAAGCCGCGTGGCAAGCCTTAAGTGAAAAAGTAGAAAAACAAGAAAAACCAACCCATAAAATGATAGAAAAAATGACAGAACAAAAATTCAGATCAGGAACAAACAGCATCTTCTATTCGGAAATCCTCGGGAGTATAATCTGTTTTGCAGCAGCACTCTTTTTGATTGTCAACTTCCACAGCATCGATCAACAGGTAATGCAGGTTTTTGGAGCGGTGTGCATCGGGCTCCTGATTGCATTGCCCGTCATTTCTCTGATAACCCTCCGGCAGTTGAGAAAGGTGAATGTTTCCCTGCTCTCCTATGCTGAGGCTATCCAAACCTTCACCTTAAAGAAAATCAGATTTCAGAATTTCCAAAAGCTGAATATCGCACTGGCCCTGTTCCTTATGGTGTTGTTTCTTCCCGTGCTCATGGATATCCTGGGAAAGGATATCAGCCAAACCCCCTATTTTTGGAGCATGGTGTTTCCTTTGGGTGTGGGATTTTTCATCGGATTTGCAATATGGGTGATGAAACATTACAATAATGCCTTGCGCAGGGCTGAAGAAGTGCTTTCTGAATTGGACAAGTAAATTCTTCCCCAAAGCTTTTCCTCTTTCTTCGATCTTAACCAAAGTCAAGAGAAAACGGATCCGGGAGCGCTACTTTTGTACATCAAATCAAAAACAGAAACACATGAAAAGAATTAACTATTTCCTATTGGCAGCTGTACTTTTGATATCCCTCAACTCCTGTGGAGTCAACCATGCAATCGTGTTGAATCACAACAGCAATTCGACGCAGGTTCACCTGTCAAGCAAAAATTATAATGTGCTTGAGCAGGTTTCTGGAACAGCCGATGTTTCTTATGTTCTGGCCTTCGGTGGCGTTAACCGAAAGCAACTCTATCAAAATGCCTACTCGGAGCTGATCAGTAAAGCCAAACTATCCGGCTCACAGGCACTGGTCAACTTGATAACCGAGCAACACGTGGGGGGCTTTCCCCCATTTTATTACAAAAGGACTATTACCGTCAGCGCACATGTGGTAGAATTTTTGGATTGATTCGGAGGCAAAAGGTTCCTACCACGTTTTCCTCAGTTTAATAAAAATTGAGAAAGGTACAGGCACAGAAAGACCGCAAAGACCCGAAACCGGTATTTTGCGGTTTTTGCTTTTATACACTTTCTGCCGAATGGATATTTTTTTTGCTTGTTCTCAGCATCATCCTCCTTTCTTAACCCAAGTCATTACAAAATAACACTCCGTGGAAATTTTTCCTTCTTCCAACAACACCGTCCCCTTCTTGAAATTCCGCACAACCATGCTGTCGGTGTTTTTCCTCCTCCGAAAGAGGCATGATTCTCGAAAAATAATTTACCGGTTTGTTGTCCATGAGAGTTGTAGGTTTACTTTAAAAGAAAGATTCAATTTGTTTTTTTCTTGAATTCCCCAAAATGCCAAAGCACTCCCGATGGGTCATGCAAAAACAATTCGCTTCCCCACTCCATATACTTTATTTCGGACATTTTCACCCCCTTGAACTTATTCTGAAGATTTCTGCCCAACAAATCCGCCTCACAGGACTTTAAGTCTTCAACTTCCAAAAAAACCATGGAGTTTTCTATCCAATCCTTCAAATAATAATTCTGTAAGTAAAATCCCAGATCTTCATTCACCCGGAATAGGGACATTCCTTTATCTATTTCAATTTCCTCGAAACCAAGGGCTTTATAAAAGGCCATGGATTCCCCAAAGTTCTTGGACCCAATAAAGGTTCTTATGGATTTCGGTTGGTAATTCATCATAAGTAGAGAATTTGATATTGAAAAAAACGTGAGTTTGACAATGCCGTGTAAACCGTAAAGGCCTTATTATACTATATAATATTCTAAATCTAAGGCTAAAAATTTGATTTTCAATGCTTTGATCCGATTCACAATTTTTTTAAAAAAGTAACTGCCGATAGTAGTTTTTTGGCCGACCATACTACTAATGGGATAACAAGGAGTTAAATTAGTCAGGATGGCAACAAAACTAGACAGCGATTTTATCAGCCTAATCAAGCAGCATTTGGGCATTGCCTAGGCCAAAATCTAGATTGGTAGCTTATCACGTCCTGAATTTAGTTGACACTTGTACTACAGAATCTTCGAGGTTTTAGAAACCTCAAAGGTTACCGTTCTTTCGTATTCGGTCTTCCAGCCCATTTCTTAGGAAAACAAATGTTACTGGCAGAATAGCGGATATAAATCTTAATTTAAATCAAAAATAAAATCACAGGACATATCTTCACTTCCGATGGGAGCACCATCGGGAACAGAGATGGAATTTGGTGTCGAAAGTTCTTCGGGTAATTTTATATAAGCCAGGATTTTATCAGCAAGATATTGACGGTGATTGTGAAAACCGGAAGCTTTTGATTTGTTTATTCCCCCCAAACTGCCCAACAAACCGGAAGTAGTAGGATTAATATCCTGAAATTCTTTTAGTTGTTGCCTTACCGTTGCCTTCACAGATGAAGTGGTCTCCGGATTTTTGGATAAAGCAATCAGCTCATCTATCAACTTGTTTTCTGTCATCAGTTGGATTTCGCCTCGATAATTATCCGTGTATTCCCTATTGAACACATTAATGACCACCATATCCAATACCTCAGCAAAGGAAGGAAGCGTATCGTCAAACAATTTTTGCTGATGAAGTCTGTTTGCCCGGCCTGCTTCAAACAAAAAGTTAAAGGTGAGGTCAACAACATTTTCTGCAGGTGCCAAGGGATCAAAGTTGAGTCCGTTTCTGGAAGGAAATGTTTCACGGTTTCTGCTATATCCTATGGGTCTGGGAGGCATGCTGTTAATGATGGATTCGGGTAAAGCCAGTTGATCCGGATTGATGGCGTACAAAAGTGCCTTCAAAGCCTCTTTCTGTTGCGACGCATCCACCCTTGACTGGGCACGCTGATTATCTCCTTTTACTTTATAGGTATAATCCAGGCCACCGATCAACTTGGCAGTGGCTTCTACCTGATATCTGTGCATCAGATAAAGAGGAGCCAAAACTTCTTCCATCATGGCTTCTGGCTGATTTTGATCGATTGCATTCAAGCCAAAACTTTTGAGTTTTTCAGACCTGATTTTCATCATCCGCATCAGTTCCTCCGGTGCTGATGCTCCGTTGTCCCAAAGATGGGAAGTGGGGTGACTTCCGCTTGGATGACGGGAGTCCATATCCGAAATAAAAGTATGTCCGGCTGCATAGGTTTCTCCCAATAATTTGTTGAGATGTGCTTTTTCGTCTTCACCGTCAGGAACTACCTCGTAACCGTAGCGGATTGCCCATTTATCCCAATCTCCAATCTTGTCATCATATGCTTTGGAAAAATCGAGATTTCCCTCTTTATCCATTTCAATATAGGGATGCGGATAATCCATCACTGACGCTCTTCCTGTGGGGGAGGAGGAATAACTATGAGCCAATCCGATAGTATGACCGATTTCATGTGCCGAAAGCTGCCTCAAACGAGCCAAAGCCATTTCCAGCATCTTTGGGTTCTTGGGCTTACCTTCTTCAAAGGGCTGTAACAGTCCCTGGGCAATCAAAAAATCCTGCCTGACCCGCAAAGAACCTAAAGTTACATGTCCTTTGATGATTTCTCCCGTTCTTGGATCCCTGATGGATGAACCATATGACCACCCTCTTGTGGATCTGTGAACCCATTGAATTACATTGTACCTTACGTCCAAAGGATCAGCATCCTCAGGAATCAATTCCACCCTAAAAGCATCTTTAAATCCGGCAGCTTCAAAAGCCTGATTCCACCAGTTTCCACCTTCGATCAGCGCTGACCTTACAGGTTCGGGGGTGCCTCTATCCAGATAATAAACAATGGGTTCCACAGCTTCAGAAATTTCCGCATCCGGAATTTTCTTTTCAAGCCTGTGGCGGGCTATGAGTTTTTTCTCAATTGGATCACCAATAGGAGAGGTAAAATCCATGTAGCTGACGTTGAAATAACCGGCCCTTGGATCAAACTCTCTGGGTGTATATCCGTCATCAGGCAGCTCAATAAATGAATGTCTTTGTCTGACAGTCACAGCATCAGGGGATGGTGTGACCGACCGGATATATCCCCCTTCCGGAGTTCCGGTAACTGTTATGATAGCTTCAACTTCGGTGTTTTTGGGAAAGTTTTTGATCATTGGAAAATATAAAGCGCTTCTGGAAGCATCGACTTTATAGGTGCCCTGCTTGGCATTTCCCAGTTTGTCAGCCACATGATGGGCATCCTGTAGATAAAAAGTGGACGCGTCAACAATATATTTCCCGTTATCCTGCTCCTGGATTTCGAATCCCCAAACAACGGATTCTGCAAATGCATCTTTGACAGATTTTACTTCTGCAGGATTGTCACTGAAGGCCCTGAAATCATAATTTTTATGTATCAGCAGGATTTTATTGCCGGCTTTTCTGAATTCAACAATCCTGGTCTGACCCAACTGTCCTCTATCCAAACCGATATCATTGGAACCTACGCCGGCTGCCAATGAGCTGACGTATAGAAATTCCTTTTCCAAATCCTGAATTTCCAGATAAATTTTTCCCTTATCCTCATCTGTGTAAAAAGGCATAAATCCTTCTTTCAATTCAAGTTTTGATTTGTCAAAGGTCTGGGCATGATTGAATGTTTGCGTGGAAAATAAAATTGCAGTGAGTAAGATTATTCTTTTCATAATTCATCGGTTTGTGGCCTGAAGATATCAAAATCAAAAGAAATGAAATGTACCGATAGTGGAAAATTATCTGTTGAATTGATACCTCAGCTGTAGGGTCGTTTCGGTCTGTGTATTGCCCTTGATCTGCTGAAGCCCCGTGCCGATCGATTCCCGGTCTGTGTATACGGTTCTGGCAAATCTTGCCCAGAAAGTTAGCTTTTGGCTGATTCTATATTGCCCCAAAATATAGTAACGTAGCCCTTGGCCACTTAAAGCCGGAATTGAAAATGCCCAAAGTACATTTCGCTCGTAAAGATATTGCCTGTTATCATAATCTTCGGTATCAAACAAAGCAAAACGTGTCGAAATCCTCCATCTCTGATAATCCATATTCACGTCCTGACTGATGGCAAATCCACTCGTGGTTTTTTCATTGAATTCAAATGTGCTGGCAGTAATCCGGGATTTCATGCTCCAATTTTTACTGATCACATAGTCCAGATTAAAGACATAATTCCGTTTTCTTGCCGAACCCAATTGATAGGTGGACTGGAAGTCCGGGAGGTCGCTGATATTTCTGGATTTTTCTTCCTCTCTGAACTGGAAAAATAGAATAAGACTTCTGGAAGGTTTATAACTTACTCTGCTTAGCCATTCTTGGCCAGAAGAAGGTGCATAAACCCTAAACCGCAGCCATGGAAATTTAAAGTAGTCGTAATACAATGTCCATTGGATTTTGGATATCGGACGGAAATTAAATCCCATATACAAGCCCCTTTCATTGATGGGGCGTGTTCCTTCGGAAAATGCATTACCGTAGAAGCTATGGAAATCCCTGTCAAAATTTCTCCACAACAGGGAAAAATCAAAATTTTTGTTCAGACTGGCCATCAATCCCAATACGGTTCCTGTGCCTCCGCTTTTAGATATGGCATGTTCTCCAAACAGGAAGTAGTTTTGATAGCTATAAGAAAAAAAGAGGCTGTTCAGGTAATTCGTCCGACCTGAAAATTCAAATTGGTTGTAAATCTGAGGTTTGCGTGCATAGGTCTGATTGAAGGCGGTGTAGAGTGTATTGAATCCTAACTGTAGATTATTGTTCAGTGATGCATAATGCAGATTACCACCCAGATTTTTTTCTCTGATCCTGTCCTTATAGGCAATTTCAGTTCGGGTACGGTGGAGACCACTGGTTTGAAAAGAGGTAATGCTTATTTCCTCTGTTTCCAGCGAGTCCAACTGGACCTGGACATTCCCATCCCTGGGTGCATCTGATGCCAAAACGGTAAGGTTAACTCTTCCTGTTCCATAGGTTGCTGCTGCTCCGCGGAAGAAGCCGAATTCCATTGCCGAGGTATATGGCCTGAGGCCAATGGTACTCCTTCGTACTGTGGTGATGGTTTCGGCGCCCTTTCCTACAGAAAATCCTGCTCCATAAACCAATCCCTGCCCGAACTGCGCCTGAAAATCCCCGACCGTGATTGCCTTCCATTTCCCTTTGTTGAAAAGACTGAAATGATAAGAAAGAAAATTGAACCCATATCTTTTGGTTTTGGTATCCCAAATAAATTCTTCTCCCGGATCCTTATCTACCGTGAATCCGAGACTGAAGTCACGGGTATGTTGAATCCTGAACCTGCCGTAAAGGTTGTTGGCATTACCGGAATAGCGGTTGGTAAGATTGCCGTTGTTGAGGGTGTCGGGGGGAGTAAAGCCGCGTCTGGTTTCCCAGACATTCCCTTGACGGAAAATAAAATATCCTTCTCTTTCCTTCAGGATTCTCTGAATCAAGGGTCTATTTGTTTTGTAGCTGACGTCTTCCAATGTGACAAATGGTAAAAGTTTATAGATGGTCGCAAGATCAAATCCCGGAATTGCCTGTAATTCATAAATAGAAATCAGAGGACCGAAATTTTCTCTATAAGTGAAAAAGTTGTTGATCTGAAAGGGTGAAAGAACATACAGTGATTTAAGTCCCTCAGGCTGTGTTTTGTTGAGGTGGATTGGATTCAGGAAAACCTGAAGCAGACTTTCATACATATCTTCATAATTATCATCCGTCTGCTGGATTGCAAACAACTCCTCGATAAAATTTTCCAGATCGATTTCTTCTCTGGGATAATTTTGTCCAAAGACAGGAAATGATAACAAAAAATAAAAAACTATTGACCGGATTTTCACTGTTTTTGAAACAAATAATTGAATGAAAAATGGTGTGTGATGCCTAATCTATTATTTTGGGTCATGGCATAGTCAATATGGTATTTCCGGGGCTTGAAACCAATTCCAAAGAAAAGGTTGCTGGGTTGGGAATTGATTCCTGTTCTTGCCCAGAATCTCTCAAGCAGATTATATTCCAGCCCAAACTTTGCCAGCGGTTTCAGGAGAATGTCTTTTTCAGCCTCCAGATTGACCATGAGCTTTTCTGAAGGTCTATAGGAGACCCCCGCTTTGATGACTGTAGGTAATCTGTCAATGACGTTTTGCCCTAATTTTGCCCTTGTGGGATTATATATATGGGCACCGAAAAACAATTGTGGCCCTAATTCGGCAACTCCCCCGAATTCAACAACCGGAGCAGCACCTCTGCCAAAACCTTCAATATTGGTTTGAAAATAGTTGATCTTTATTCCTACACTGGCTATCCCAAGTTGGTGGGAAAATCCAAGACCGAAATTCTGCTGATTGAAATGGGCACCACCAAAACTGGATATACCTACTCCCCACGTTCCCCATTCATTTTTAATGGCTGCTCCGGCAGCCAAAGTTGTAAGTTCGTTAAGATTCAACCTGTGGTCAAACCCGACAAAAACCTGGGATTCAGATAGTCTGCTAAGGCCGCCGATATTGTTAAAAAGCGACCATGTATCCGTCAGCGTAACATTGGTGTTACCGATACCCATACTTCTGGCACCGCGAGGGTATGTCTCTGTTCCGTTCTGACCATAGACACAGGTGGAAATCATAAACAATACTAAAAGTAAAAATCGGCTTTTAATCATATACAAAAATTTTCCCGGTTCAATAAAAATAGGGATATCAGGTAAAAAACAATTAAGGTCAGGGCAAATTAAACGTTTAATTTTAATCTGCTTACATCAACTTGTTTCTTTTAAAAAGGAGCTCTGAAATTGATAAAAAAGTTGGTTTCTCTTTGGCTGTTTATGGAATATTCAAATCTAAAAACCATATCGTAAAAACTGACCAGATCCAGCCCCACGCCATAGCCGTAGAGATATTCATTTGTGAGTCTTGCATTTTCCGGAATCTTATTTCTGTCCCTTACATATCCGTGATCAAAATTTGCACTTGCATACAGCTTTATGGGGAAATAAGCAAATTCTTCAATAGGCATATAATCCGAGAGATCAAAACCAACATTCAATATCCTGTACCTCAAACTGTTTTTATGGACAAATAATTGTTGACCTTCGATCACATTCAGTTCAAACCCCCTGATAAAATTAGGTTTGTAACCTATCCCGCGCACCAGGGAATAGGGCTGTATTGCACTTAGAAATGCATTCACAGATAATCCTGAAGCAAAATGGAACTTGTCACTGAATTTTTGGAATCGGCTGGCGTTCAGACTGAATTCCCATTCGTTGATTTTTTCTGTGCTGAAGATTCCATATTTATTCAAGCCCACAGTGATCGATTCACCATCGGTCGGATAGGCGTTGTTATCCCTCCTGTCATGTCTAAAGCTGTATCCTGCTACGAAGTATCCTAGATTATTGCCCTCATGCTGAAAATAATTGGGGTTTTGCAAAAATACATCATTGTTTATCCACGTATTGTTGAAACCGAAGGTGATAAAATGAAAGTTATAAAAACTTCCCCGATAGGTGTATTTCAAAAATGCGGATATGTTTTTTCTTAAAGTTTCCTCATTTTCATTTTTATAAAATACCTGCCTGTTGTTAGATGATGCTATAGGTATGATTTTGTTGGTGAAATAGGTGAATTGGGCAGCAACGCCATGTTTTTGGGTTTTGTCAATATAGGGAAAACTGTACAATATATCCAATGCCTTGGTAAATCCGAGCTGGCCACTGAACCTTAACTTTTCGTTTCTTCCGCCAACATTGTTATGAGATAATCCCAAACCATAATTTACCCTTGAGAAATCACGGTTTTGGTTCGTCCACCATTCAGCAAAATTCCTGTCAGCAAGACTGAAAATAATGGATGGGATAATATACCAACGCTCCGTCACCGAAATCAACAATTCAATCTGTTCTGTTCCGGTAAGCAAGGGGGTTATCTCGACTCGGTTGAATAACTGGAGATTAATGATTTTTTTCTGATCGGCCTGAATGATTTGCAAAAGATCTTTCCAATCATAAACGATACCTTCCTGTAAACTCAATTCTCTCAGGATGATGTTCTTTCTGGTTTTTTCATTGCCGACAATAAATATGTTATTGATCACAACCTTGTCGGGGGATAATATAACAACATCGCTTTCCTGCTCCACGGAGGATTGGGAATAGGTTTTCTCCAAGGTACAAAGCGACATTGTGAGGAGAAATATAATGATGGTTTTAAAGAAAATAGAATTCAAGGTTATTTGTCTATAAAATTAATTTTGGAACTTTATAAGGCCTATTTTCTTTATTTATGAAAACCAAGTTTTGAAGACATTCATAAGAAAGATTGCAGTTTTTCCTGTTCTGGTTTATCAATATACGATATCCCCGTTATTACCGACTTCCTGTCGGTACACACCTAGTTGTAGCCAATATATGAAAGAAGCCATAATAAAGCATGGGGTAGGAAAAGGAGGCTGGATGGGGATCAAACGTATTGCAAGATGTCATCCTTGGGGAGGTCACGGTCACGATCCTATAACTTGATTTCTCTTTGGCTTAAAGCCTTTTTTGGCTGCCATTATCACCAATATAATTCCTCCTATTACCAGCGGAATACTGAGTGCCTGCCCCATGTTCAAGGCAAGGTCTTCCTCAAATTCCACTTGATTTTCTTTCCAGTATTCCCAAATAAATCTCATTCCGAACACTGATATCAAGAAGAGTCCCAAGAACAATCCATCAGGAAGTCTATAACTATACTTATGCCAAATCCAGAAAAGAACGATGAAAATCAGGAAATATGATATGGATTCATATATCTGAGTCGGATATCTAGTGATTCCTAAAGTCTCGATTGTCGCCAGATAATGGTCACCATTGTCTTTTAATTGGTATCGGAGTGGGGTCCCGGATTCTTCATAAAGATATTTTTGTGAACTGTTGAATCGCGTGAGAACGTATTTCACATCTGTTTCGAGTATAGATTTCAGATCGCTTTCCTCATACCCCCCTTTATCAATCTTAATATCAAAATTTATCGGAACGATCCCGTTTTCCTGGATCTCGCTTGACCTGTAATCCGGTTTATAGGCATTTACTTCCAATACCGGAAGCTTTAATGTGGTAAGAATTTCTTCTGTATCCCGCGCAAAAACAAATCCACTTTCACTTTCTGTGGGTTTGCCTCCGATTTCAGAATTCATCAGATTTCCAAACCTGATCAAGGCTCCTGTCAAAGCGACTACAATGACGATTCTATCTACAACCCACAAGTAACTTTGTCCCGGTGTTTTTTTTGAATATAGATAAAGGGCTACTAAAATAGCGATTGCCGCACCATGACTGGCAAGGCCGCCTTCCCAGACTTTAAGGATTTCTATCGGATTGCTCAGGTATTTCTCAGGTTCATAAAAAAGAACATGTCCTAATCTGGCCCCGATGATGGTAGATAGTACCATGTAGATTGTCAGTTTGTCTACCAAGGTCTCATCATGACCTTCTTTTCTGAACATATAAACCATGATCTGCTGGGATATCACAAAACCCATGGCGAAAAATAAACTATACCATCTCAGTCTTTCAAAGCCTGAGAAAACCGCCGGATCGGGACTCCATACCACATAGTTCAATATTCCTTCAATCATGTATGTTGTTTTTTAAAAGCAAACCTTATGATGCATGTTCATCACATCAAGTAGATTAAACGCTTATGTTATAACTTATTATTATAGTGTATCCAATTCTTTTAGTTCCTCAACAAAACCTCCCGATAGAATAGGAAATCTACACCACGTTTTTGGATCTATATTGAAATCATCCAGATGGAATGATGGGGCAAGCCGTTCCCTTTTCCATTGGTTTTTCGCCCACAACCTGAAGAATTTTTTGATATGGTTTTTAAGAAGCTCGTGCTCGATTTCCAGTTCCTCTTTTAAAATCAGGAAAATATCCCTGGGCGAACGTTTATCCCGGATGGCTAATCTTTCTATTTCGACGATCACTGAGTATGGCATCAGGTCATCCTCATCCGTCTGATGGTTTTCTGAGGGTCTCAATTCAGCTGTTGGCTGTAGCGAATTGACACCTTTAAGCCCCGGATAGTGAAGATTTGTCTCCGCCCACTTTAGCCATTTAAGGATGAAATACTTGTCAACTGCCGCAATCGGTGAAATACTTCCACTTGTATCGCCATCCATTGTCGCATATCCCACACCTCCCTCGCTTCTGTTGGAGGTGGTCAGTAATAAAGCATTGTTGATGTTGGCCAACATCCAGATGATAGGCGACCTTGCCCGGGCCTGAATGTTCTGAAGCGCGATGTCATCATTTTGCCAAGTTAATTTTCGACCGAGTGCAGTTTGTATTTTTGCTGTATAAGAACTGACTTCATCTGAAATTTCCCAGTTATAAAATTTTGCTCCTATGCTTTCAGCAAGTACTTTGGCACTGTGAAATGTTGTATAGGATGAATTTTCAGAAGTTTGATATGCAGTGGCCAACAATTGACCGATGATTTCTTTAACATGATTATTGGTTTGGGGAGTAAAATCCCGACCGATTTTCTTCAAAAATTGAGTCACTCCCAAAGCTTCCACACCCCTTTTCACCATTTCTGCTACCAATATGGCCACAGTGGCTGAATCAGCCCCCCCGCTTAGAGAAAGAACAAATCCCCGGCTTTTACTTTTTCTTAAATAATCAAAAAGAGCAAGTGATGTAGCCTGAACAAATTCACTGTTTTTATCATGATGGCTGGTTATGGGTAGGTAGTCAGCTTTCCCTTTTTCATAGTCAAAGCTGAGAACCTGATAATCATCAAATGATAAAAGCTCGTTTTTAAGAAGAACTTCACCTGCTTGGGCAACCAGAATCTCACCGTCAAAAATCATCCTGCCTGATTCATTTCCCAGAAGGTTGACATAAAAATAGGTTGCATCCAGTAGGAGAGAACTTTCCTTGACAAGATTCTCCCTTTGCATACTTTTTCCCATGGCAAAGTGGCTTGCACTAGGATTGAAAACTATATCCACTCTGTTTTTTAACCTATAGCCAGGTCTTGATTTTCCTCTCCAGGCATCCTCACAGATTTCGAAACCATAGCCGACGCCGTTTTTTTCGAATATCAAATCGCCCAATAAAACCTCAGTCCCGAAAAAATCAAATGCCATTGTCTTGTTGGCTTCCCAGGGAGTAAACCATCTGAATTCATAATGGACACCGTCAACGGCCATGTATTGTTTTGCCACGAAACCCTTGATAGTGCAGTCCTCAATAATTGCCATGCAATTGTAAAGCGTTTCCTGGATTCTTACAGGAAGACCCACAGCAACTGTTATACGATCACAATAGGGGATGAGGGTTTCAAGTTGTTTCAGTGCTTTCTGAGGATACCAATAACTCAAAAACAGATCCTCACTTCCATAGCCGGTAATTGCAACCTCAGGAAAACAAATCAGATTGACCTGATTGTCTTTAGCTTCCTGTATTGCACTTATTATATTGTTGAGATTTCCTGTCCAATCCAGCGGGGTTTGATTGACACTGGCGCATGCGATTTTTAATTTTGACATAAAAGATTTTGAAATCCAAGAACAACAAGCCTAAAGTTAATGTTCTAAATGGCGATATTAAGTTTTTCACAGGCATTTTTTGCAGCATCCTGTTCTGCTTTTTTCTTGGTTGCACCTTTGCCTGAGGTACAGATTTCTCTATTGAGCAGTATTTCTACAGTAAATTCTTTGAACCGGGAATTTCCAGTAACCGAGACCAATTTGAAATCGACCTCTTTATTTTCTTTTTGTGACCATTCGATGATTTTACTCTTGAAATTGGTGGTAGTACTGATGATATCATCCACATCAAAATGGATTATTAATCTTCGGAGAATAAAGCGTCTGCAAAAGCCATATCCTCTATCCAGATAAATGGCTCCGACTAATGCTTCGAGGGCATCGCCATAAATGGATTTGTGGGAATGGAGGTTTTTTCCCTTCATTTCTTCTTCCACGATTTTGGATAAACCGATTTTGATGGCAATCTGATTCAGTGCTTCCCGGTTGACCATTCTGGATCTGGTTTCGGTAAGAAAACCTTCATCCCGATATGGGAATTTATTGAACAGGAACTCGGCAACTACGGCACCCAATATTGCGTCTCCCAAATATTCCAACCTTTCGTTGGAAATCCTCAGTCCGTTTCTCGATTCATCAGCAATTGAAACATGCTTGATGGCCAGCTTGTACAGGGACAAATTAAAAGGCTTGCTACCTACCATATGTTGGATGGAGGCAGCAAGCCTTTTCTCATGTTTTGAATAAAGAAATGCTTGTAATCTGAGTAATCTGGCCAGTTTCAAGTTCACTCGTTGATTTCCTTGAAGATGATAGAACAATTGTGTCCACCAAATCCAAAAGTATTACTTAATGCAGCTCTGACTTCTCTTTTTTGAGCCTTGTTGAAAGTCAAGTTCAATCGGTTATCCAAATTTTCATCGTCCGTGAAATGGTTGATGGTTGGCGGGATAAGGTTGTTGTTTACGGCAAGGATACAGGCAATAGCCTCAATTGCACCTGCAGCACCCAATAGATGCCCCGTCATGGATTTGGTACTGCTGATATTCAAGTTATAGGCGTGCTCACCAAAAACCTTTTGAATGGCTTTTACCTCACTCACATCCCCCAAAGGAGTGGAAGTGCCGTGAACATTTACATAATCAATATCCTCGGGTTTCATCCCGGCATCTTCCAAAGCAAACTTCATCACATTGCTGGCGCCTTCACCCTCCGGGTGCGGTGCAGTAATATGATAAGCGTCAGCAGTCATTCCGCCACCTACCATTTCTGCATAGATCTTGGCTCCCCTGGCTTTGGCGTGCTCATATTCCTCAAGGATCAAAGCACCGGCTCCTTCTCCCAATACAAATCCGTCACGGTCTTTATCAAAGGGTCTGGAGGCTGTTTGTGGGGAATCGTTTCGTTGGGATAGGGCCTTCATGGCATTGAATCCACCAACTCCGGCTTCTGTTATTGTAGCCTCGGATCCACCGCTGATGAATATATCGGCTTTTCCCAACCGGATATAATTAAATGCATCTATTAAAGCATTGGTGCCTGAGGCACAAGCTGAAACAGTGACAAAATTAGGACCTCGAAAGCCATATTTGATGGAGATGAATCCTGCACTGATATCCGCAATCATCTTTGGGATAAAAAATGGATTGAATCTTGGGGTACCATCCCCTTTGGCAAAATCCGAGACTTCATCCTGAAAGGTTTTCAGTCCTCCGATCCCGGAACCCCAAATGACTCCTGCTCTGGTAAGGTTTGTTTTTTCTAGATCAAGACCCGAATCTTTGATGGCTTCATCAACTGAGATCATCGCAAACTGAGAAAAAGGATCCATTTTTCTAGCCTCTTTTCTGTCCATGAATTGACCCACATCAAAATTTTTGATTTCGCAGGCAAACTGGGTTTTAAAAAGAGATGCATCGAATTTAGTAATAGGTGCAGCACCACTTACACCTTCGGATAATCCCTCCCAATATTCCGGGACAGTATTACCTATAGGTGTAAGAGCACCTAAACCTGTTACTACAACTCTTCTCAAATTCATAAATGAATTTTAGTGATTATTTTTTATTTTACGTTTGCCTCCAGATAATTGATAGCCTGACCAACTGTTCCGATCTGCTCGGCTTGATCATCCGGAATGGAAATGTTGAATTCTTTTTCGAATTCCATGATAAGCTCCACTGTATCCAGTGAGTCAGCACCAAGATCATTTGTGAAGCTAGCTTCTGGAGTAACTTCGGATTCTTCTACGCCTAATTTATCGACGATGATGGCTTTTACTTTTTGTGCAATTTCAGACATTGTAAGATCAGTTTAATTTAAACGCTCCGCAAAGAAATATATTTAAAACCTTATTGCCAAAAAAAACAGGCAACTAAATTTAAGATATTAATTCACAAGTTAGAAGTTGGGAGATTATTTTTACCTTTGTTTTTCAAATATTCTTCCTGAATGAAGAAAACCAAGTTACTAGTTGATCACCAATACGAATTTGAGCTATTAGGTATTGTAGCTCCTCTGAAGGATTACAAAATGGCTTGGGTAATCAATGATTCTCTGGGAATCAATTTGATTAAAGGCAAGGATTTTGAACTGGATTTCACCAACCGGCCCCAGCTCAAAATCTCCCGTTATATTCTTGAAAAAGATCATGGATATATTCAACTTTTAAAAAACAGATCTTATCATAAAGACGGTAACACCCTTTATCTTATTCCTGAGCTCCGCATCATGGATTATTTCCTGCTCCTCCAGGACCTGACTTTCGAATTGAATATTAATACTTATATTGAGCAACTTTCTGACAATAAATTTATCCAAAACATTGTGAAATTGGATGTTGCCAAAATCAAATCAAAAGAAAACCTCTTAACCTATTAAAATCCATTATTACCCATGAGCGTATCTATCTTTAATAAAACAAAGATTTTAGCCACTATCGGTCCGGCGTCAAATAACGAAGAAGCACTTACCGGTTTAGCAAAAGCCGGTGCCAATGTGTTTCGATTGAATTTTTCACATGGAGACCATAAAATCCATGCTGATGTTATACGGCTTATCAGAAAAATCAACAAAGAACAAAATCTTAATCTCGGGATCCTTCAGGATCTTCAAGGCCCTAAAATCAGAGTCGGGGAGATAGAAAACAACGGGGTCGAAATATTTCCAGGCAAAACCATAATCATAACAGGCGATGAGGTAATCGGAAAGGCGGACCTGGTCAGTACGGTTTATCAGAATCTGCCAAATGATGTGATCCAGGGAGACAGAATCCTCATTGATGATGGGAATCTTGAATTAATTGTGGATAGTACAGATGGGAAGAATGTGAATTGTACTGTTATTCATGGTGGTATATTAAAATCCAGAAAAGGGATCAATCTTCCGAATACGAAAGTATCTGCTCCTTCTCTTACCGAAAAGGATCTTGAAGACTTGGAATTCGGATTGAAAAATGAGGTAGATTGGATTGCACTTTCATTCGTCCGTTCAGCAGATGATATCATTGATCTCCGTGACCGTATCAACAAAGCCGGTAAAACCTGTAAAATTGTCGCCAAAATCGAAAAGCCTGAAGCGCTGGACAACATAGATTCAATTATTGAAGCAACAGACGCTATCATGGTTGCAAGAGGTGATCTTGGAGTTGAAGTGCCTATGGAAATGGTTCCTCTTTGGCAGAAAAAAATGGTGGAAAAATGTAAGCTGGCATGTAAGCCTGTAATCATCGCCACCCAAATGCTCGAAAGCATGATCAGCAATCCAAGGCCTACCAGGGCCGAAACAAATGATGTTGCGACCGCAGTATTGGATGGTGCGGATGCTGTAATGCTTTCTGCTGAAACTGCATCCGGTAAATACCCGGTCAATGCAGTGAAGGCGATGAGTACAATCATTGCATACGTTGAAAATAATGCCGATATCTATCATAATCTTTACAAAATCCCTGAAGATCACAAGACTTTTATAAGCAATAATCTGATTCTGATGGCAGCTCGGCTTTCCAGAAATGTCAATGCAAAAGCCATAGTGGGAATAACCTCATCCGGATTTACGGCTTTCAGAATTGCATCTCATAGACCTCTGGCGAACATCTTTGTCTTTACAAGAAATAAAGAGCTGATCACCCAAATGAGTTTGGTCTGGGGAATAAGAGCATATTATTATGAAAGCAATGTTTCTACAGATGCTACCTTTAAGGACATTGAAAGCACGCTGAAATCAGAAGGTCATGTTAAAAGAGGGGAGATTATTATCAATACAGCCAGTATGCCCCTCAAAGCAAAAGGAAAAACCAATATGCTTAAAGTTCATGTGGTAGTTTAGAAAAATCAATTTCATGTGAAATCAGGATGGCCCTTTCGGAACAACCATCAAAACATCTTCCTTATCCACTATAACGGCTCCCGCTTGGGAGCCTTTTACTTTTCTGACATGTTTGGCCGGAGTATAGGTCACTGCTGCCAGACTTTCATTTTTATTCTTGGAATAATATGCAGCCAATTCCGCTGCTCTTTCCACCACATTTTTTGGAAATTTTAAACCTGATTTGAATTTTATCAGGACGTGGGAACCTGAAACATCTTTGGCGTGAAGCCACATATCTTCTTTCCAGGCAAAGTGGCGAAGCAATTCATCATTTGCTTTTGCAGATTTACCAACCAGAATCTCAAAACTATCCTCCTCAAAACGCTTGTAGGGCAGTTGCTCCTGACTTTCTTTTTCTTTGGTAATAAGATTATTGGATTTGATAAATTCTTTTAGGCTCCTGAAGTGATGGATTTGATGGATATTATCAAGCATTTCATCAAGATGCTCAATCAGTTTGTGTTTTTCCCCAAGATTTTGCCGAAGTTGATTGATTTCAATCTTTCTGTTCTTGGATTTTCGATATAGGTTTTCAGCAAATTTTTGAGGAGTTTGCCCCCTTTTCAATTTGATGGTTTCTTCTTGTTGTGTATAAAAATTAAAGAGGGAAACCTCATCCTGATTGGATGAAATAAGGTGCAGGTTGGCCATGATAACATCAGCCGTTTGTGCGGGAGTAGTTTCCTGTTCCAAGGCATCCAGTTTCAACGAAGTCTTTGATATATAGGCTTGGGATTTTTTCTTTTGATCTTCAAAAATCTTTATCCAATGATTCTTTTCTTTTTCAAATGCCTGAATCACCACCACGTACCTAAAAAGCTCATTACATGCTTCAACAGGATTTGATGTTTGAAAAACAGGATTTTCTTCCGGCAAAAGACTCAATACGTGTTCACCATCCTTATTGACTATGCTGAACAAGGGGCTTTCCAGCATATCCAATAATTCTTGCATGAGCATCCATTTTTGTGATACATCGGCTTCTTTATAGCCTTTTTCCTGCAACCACTCTCTGGGAATTTTTCCAAGTGTAGGTAAAAATCTGGAAGCATTTCCCTCAAGCTCCTCAAACCTTGTATAGTTCAAATCGAAATTTTTGGGTAATTCCGACAGTGATAAAGTTTTGTCATCAATAAGGTCGTTTCTGAAAATCAACCTCGGAAGTTCCTCTTCATTTTGATAATAAAGAATGTTGCTTCTCGATCCATGCAGTTTGAAAAGCAAAATTCCACCACCGGACAATCCTATCGTAAAAGCCCTTTCATTGGGGACTAAATTGACCGAAATTATGGTTTTCCCGATGATTTCATGAAGTAGGGAAACGGTATTTTTTTTGCCTCTTTTGAAATCTTCTGGAAAATCCATACAGGATATGGAAGGAAAAAGATTTGCCCGGATATACCGTTGCCCATCTTCTCCGGAGCATCCGATAATAAGTTCAGCCTTGTTCTGGGAAAAACAGGACGTAATCTTCGTATCCTTGAATCGTTGCTCCAAAACAGGACAAATAAATTTCAGAAAATGAAAATTGAAATGCATTACTTGATGCTGATTTGTAAACCGTCGTAAGCGAGTTTGATGTGGTCAGGAAGCCGGTCTTCCACATCTTTATGTGTTCCCAGTTTGTGGCTGATGTGTGTGAAGAAGGCCCTCTCAGGCTTGATAAGGTCTACTATTTCAAGAGCCTTTTCCAGAGTGAAATGTGAAATATGATGATCGATCTGAAGGGCATTAAGTACCAAAACTTTTGATCCTTTGACTTTTTCCAATTCCTCATCAGCTATATAACTGGCATCCGTGATGTACGTGAAATCGGCAAACCTAAAACCAAAAACAGGTAATTTGTAATGAAGAACTTCAATAGGAATCACCTCAATTCCTTCCGCAAAAAAAGGCTTGTTAGTGATTTCATTGACTTTGATTTGTGGTATGCCTGGATATCTGACTTTTCTAAAGATGTAGGCAAATTCCGTTTTAATTTGAGCAAGTACATTTTTAGTCCCGTAAATAGGGACGTCCATGTTCTGCGAAAAATTGAAAGGTCTGATATCATCCAATCCGGCAGTATGATCTTTATGTTCATGGGTATAAAGTACGGCATCCAGTTTCCGGATTTTATTCTGAAGCATTTGCTGCCGAAAATCCGGTCCTGTATCGATTACAATACTTTTGTCTTCTATTTCGACATGTAGTGCTGTTCTGGATCTTTTATCTCTAAAGTCAAGGGAACTACACACAGGACAATCGCACCCAATGACCGGCACCCCCTGAGAAGTACCTGTTCCTAAAAATGTAACTTTCAAAGCTTTAATATGGTTTGCTGTAATTCGGTGATATATTCTTGGTTTTTTTTGTCTTTAAAATCCTTGGGATTAAAATTAAGTTCCTTGACAATATCAACAAGAGTATTGATTTTCCCTTCCAAGGTGTAATATTTGTTTACCATTACAACTTTGTTTTCATTGAGAATACAATACCCGGATTTAAAATTACCTTTTTCGTACCTTAAAACATAATCTGAAGCGGCGAAGAGATTTTCGAGCTTTTCAAGAAAACTTTTGTTGTACTTTATGGTCATGCTATTTAAACCAAATGCTTTTTGACGGTGGCCAGAAGGTAATCATAATCAAGCGGTTTTTGGATATAATCATTCAAGCCTGCCTTCTTGAAATCATCAAGGGTATAATTTTTATAATTTCCTGTAATCGCAACAATGGGAATATTGGCTTTTTCCTTATTTTCAAGAGATCTGATGGCCTTTGTACATTCAATCCCATCCATAATGGGCATATTGATATCCATCAGAATGAGATCAAAATCTTCGTTTGCCAATTTTTCCAATACCTGTTTGCCGTTTTTGACCGCGGTGATTACATAGTGCTCAAACATTAACACATTTTTTGTAAGATTAATGATAACAGAACTATCTTCTGCTACCAGCACTTTCTTGTTCTCGGCCATGGGCTAAAATATTTTTTGTGAATCTAAGTGGGTTCTGAAATTATTGACTAAGTCTACCAAATATAAATAATCTTTGTAGGTATTATCAAAAAATGAAGATTTTATATTTCTTTCAAAACCATTTGTGAAATTATATATTCTCATTGCACCCAAAGTGCCTGAATTTCCCTTTAAAATATGTAATTTTTCTCCTATTTCTGAAAAGTTTTCATCTTTTATTAAGGATTCAATCTCAGATAAAAGGCGGTCACATTCTTCCAGAAAATCAATAAAAACAATTTTTATGTTCTCAGGTGAATTGTATTTCATCAGTTGTTTTACTATGTCATGATCAAGTTCTACATCTGATTTAGCCAATTGTAGAACTTCATCTATTGGGTCTTTTTTATGTAAATTATTGTCAATTGTTTCCAGAAGCAGTTTTGGTTTTACAGGTTTCGCTATAAAATCGTCAAAACCTGCGGAAAGAAAATAATCCCGGTCGCCCGGAGACGCATAAGCAGATATAGCGATGATTGGAATTGATGTAAGCTGTTCCTGTCTGATGATTTTGATGGCACTTATACCATCCAATAATGGCATCTGAATGTCCATCAGAATGAGATCAAAGGTACCGGATTTGATTTTTTCTATCGCTTCTATTCCATTTTCAGCTATTTCAAACAAATACTCCTGTCCAATAATATGTTCAAATACCCTTCTGTTTAAAGCATTGTCTTCTACGATGAGTACCTTCTTGTTTTTCATACTGGATTTTTGGTAATTTTGAACCGGTCCAACTAAGCTCCTGATTTTGTGAAGAAAAGTAAGTATTTGATAGTTATTGCAGGTCCGACCGCAGTTGGTAAAACTGAAATTTGCCTTAATTTAGCTAAAAATTTCAATTCAGAAATTATTTCAGCAGACAGCCGGCAGTTTTTCAAAGAAATGGAACTGGGTACAGCAAAACCATCGAAGAAGGAGCTGGATTTTGTTCCGTACCATTTTATCAACAGCCATTCCATCCATGATTCATATGATGTCAAAAAGTTTGAAAAGGATTCATTGGAGCTTTTGGAGAATCTTTTTTCCAAACATGAGCTGATCTTTTTGACGGGTGGATCAGGTCTATATATAGATGCTGTTTGCGAGGGATTCGACAGGATTCCGGATGTTGATCCCGGGATTCGAAGAGAACTGACAGCATTGTTTGCTATGGAAGGTGTCGGCGTTCTTAAGGATGAGCTGTTGAAGGTGGATCCGGATTATTATCAGTTGGTGGATCTTCAAAACCCTCAGCGGCTGATGCGGGCATTGGAAGTGTATCGAGGGACCGGTAAGGCCTTCAGTAGCTTTAGACAAAAAAAGGCAAATAACAGACCCTTCAATATAATCAAAATCGGTTTGGAGAGAGAACGACAGGAACTTTATCTAAGGATAGACCAAAGAATGGATGCGATGCTTGAAGCAGGACTTATGAATGAAGCCAAAAACTTGTTTCCTTTCAGGCATCTCAATGCGCTGCAGACAGTGGGATATAAGGAGATTTTCGGCTATCTGGATGGGCAGTATGATGAAATGGAATCGGTTAGGTTATTAAAAAGAAACTCACGCAGATATGCAAAAAGGCAGTTGACTTGGTTTAAGCGTGATGAACAAATCACCTGGTTTCGTCCCCATCAGTATACCGAAATATTGAATCACATACTGCTTCAGATGGGTCGATGACCCAAAAGGGTTGCCACAAAACTATAAGGCTTTGTCTTTATTAGCTTGTTATAATGCGCTGCAGATATTTTGGCTTTTCTATAGGGTTCCCGAACTTCATTTTCAAAGGCCGGAAGTTGATTCTCGTTGATTCCTTTTTTTATAAGGAGGTAATTTTCATCAAAATATTTGAATCCTCCTACAGTTTCGGTTTTGTTGATGATACCATTTAATTCAAATTTTTCCATTCCTTCTAGAACTTCAGACTGCAATTGAAGGATAAGATTTTTTTTCATTTTCAAATGGTAATTCACCACCATACAGAAAAGCATGATAGCTCCAAAGAGCGTAACGAGTATTGGAATGAACCCCATAAATTATATGCTTAATATTTCAATCAACCGCAAATGATCATCATGGATGGGTTTGACTTTAGTAATGCAATCTTCAAAAGCAGTAAAGACAACACTACCATTTACCACGCCCGCCATGCAGTTGGATTCCCCTTTATTTAGGCCTTCCACAGCTGCCATTCCACATCTTGAAGCTAATACCCGGTCTCTTGCAGTTGGATTTCCTCCCCTCTGAATATGACCAAGTGTGGTGACCTTGAATTCTTTGTCTTTATCGTTTAGTTCTTCTTGTACCCTTTCCATGATGTATTCGGCAGTTCCTTCTTCATCCCCTTCAGCGACTACGATTATACTGGATGATTTCGATTTTCTGAGATTGGAGAGGGATTTCACGATCAGCTTGAGATCTGTTTTGGTTTCGGGTACCATAACAAACTCGGCACCACCTCCGATGCCACATTCTACAGCAATATATCCACTGTCACGCCCCATCACTTCTATAAAGAATATCCTGTCATGGGCAGCTGCGGTATCCCTGATTTTGTCAATTGCCTCCAACGCAGTATTTACAGCAGTATCAAATCCTATGGTGTAATCTGTCCCATAAAGATCGTTGTCTATTGTCCCCGGGCAACCTACAATGGGAATACCATATTCTTCATAAAAAATTTTTGCACCGGTAAATGTACCGTCGCCACCGATGGCGACCAATCCTTCAATTCCATTTTGCATTAACTGATCGTAAGCTTTCTTGCGTCCTTCTTTACTGTGAAATTCCGCACTTCGGGCAGATTTGAGAATGGTACCTCCTCTTTGGACAATATTACTTACAGAATGAGACTGCATTTTCTTTATATTGCCTTTGATCATGCCTTCATATCCATAGTTGATCCCATATATATCAAGACCATGATAAATAGAAGTTCTGACTACAGCTCTTATACAGGCATTCATTCCCGGGGCATCTCCTCCCGAGGTAAAAACAGCAATTTTTTTCATTGTCTAATAGGTCATTGAACGCCAAAAATAGTCATAATTGGATGCAATTGGTTAAAATTAAAGAATCTTTTAAACTGACTTTTGTTTTACCCTTAAGGATAGCTGATTATTCCAAAATTAAAAATCATGAAATCTTTTTTCCTCAATTATTTTCAAACCAGTAAAATTTGCAGGGGTCAAGAAAATCAAGCAATGATTTTTGTTTTTGAGAAAAAGTAAAGGTGCTTTTTCTTCTCAGCACCTTTACAAAACAGGAGAATATATTTAAACAGTGGCAATTCTTTCTCCCAACAATAATATTTCGTCAATGTGTATTTCGGTCACATTTCTTTTCAATCCCTCCTTGTCTGTATAGGATTTGTTTACAATCTTTCCGTCAACAGCTATTTCGGATCCTTTATCTGTATATTTTTCTATCGTTTCGGCTTGTTTATTCCATGCCACCACATGATGCCAGGTAGTTTCTTCTACCTTTTCACCTTTCGCATTATAATATGCTTCGTTGGTTGCGAGACTGAATTTCGCTACGGATTTCCCGCTTTCCAGTTGTTTTACGTCAGCTTTGGCTCCTAATCTCCCGATTAGCTGAACTCTGTTTCTTAGTTTGTTCATGATTTTTACAGTTTAATGAATTGATGAATAATTGAAAAGTTGCCGGTTCATCCTTGCAACTGTACAAAGGTGGATAGTCCTCAAGCATTTATTCGGTATTCTTTCGTTTCTAGTCGTTTGTAAACGAATATAACCGTTTGCATATAAGCAACTTATTTTGTAGGTTTAGTTTTCATTTTTAAATCTATATTTTTATGATAACCCAAAAGAAAATCTGCCAGTACTGTGATAAATCTATTCTCGGAAGGGCGGACAAAAAATTCTGCGATGATTATTGCCGCAACAGCTTTAACAACAACTTGAAATCAACATCAGGAAATTACATCCGTAACATTCAGAACTCCCTTAAAAGGAACCGGAACATTTTGGAAAATATCCTCAATGACGGGGTGGAAACAGTCAAAATACCCAAAGAAAAGCTGTATGGTCAGGGATTTCAGTTCAAATACCATACTCATACTTATATCAATAAAAAAGGCAGCATTTATTATTACTGTTTTGACTACGGTTTTCTGGAGCTTGAAAATCAGTGGCTGCTTGTGGTGAGACAGAGGGAGGATTGAAAAAATAAGTTTAATTTTGGCAGGTAGAGTTACCGGTTATGAGATAGACACCATGGAGGACAAAGCGGTTCCGCCGTCCGGTTCAAATCAGGTAATTCCAGGTGTACAGGTGCAATCTACACGAATGGACATATGAGTGGAAATTCAGCAACCCGCATTGTCAAACCTATTTGATAATATCAAAAACCGTCATTCTGTTTCGGTATTTGAGGAGAAAGATGCGACAATCATTTTATATATGCATAGCTTGAGAATAAATTCTCCACAGTTTCTGAAAACAGGAAAAGAACAATTGACAAAACTCATTGATATGAAAAAACTGAATGTAATAGTCACTATATGGATGGTGATGGTATTTGGACAAACCTTTGCACAAAAACCCGACTCGATACCTGAAGGCCAAATTTTCCAATCTACCCAAACTGTGCGCATAGATGGTGTAAGTCATAGTCTGAAAACCAGTGCCGGAACCCTTCAATTGAGGGACGAAAACAATGAGCCTATTGCCTTGTTTGGATTCACCTCCTATTTTAAAGAAGACGGTCCCTCAAAACGACCCATCGTTTTCTCCTACAATGGAGGTCCGGGTTCTTCCTCATATTGGCTTCATTTGGGCGTAATGGGACCAAAAAGAATCGTGGTGGAGGATCCGGGTTATACAAAAGCTGCTCCTTATGAGCTCGTAAACAATGAATATTCCATTCTGGATGTTGCTGACGTGGTTATGATAGATCCCGTTGGAACCGGTCTCAGTGTTCCGATCGGAAAGGCTGAAGGAAAGGATTTTTGGGGAGTGGATCAGGATATCCGTTCGATAACTTTATTCATCACCCAATTTTTGATTGAATATGATAGGCTCCAATCTCCGAAATTTCTTTTGGGGGAAAGTTATGGGACATTTAGAAATGCAGGAGTGATGAAATCTCTTTTGGATAAAGGCATCGCCTTAAATGGGGTAATCATGGTTTCAAGTGTTTTTGATCTTCGATCTCTGGTTTTTCCTGCACAGGATGATATATCATATCTGGCCCATTTTCCTACTTATGCCACTACAGCCTGGTACCATGATAAAATACCCAACAAAAATCCTGATCTGGAAGCTTTTGTGGATGAAATCCGAAAATTCACAGAAGAAGAATATATGCCTGCCCTATACAAAGGAAGCAGGCTCAGTCAAAATGATAAAGAGGCTATGGCCGAAAAACTTAGTCAATACACAGGTTTGGACAAAGAATTCTGGGTAAGGGCCGATCTGAGAGTGGAAAGTGGTGAATATTTTCAGGAACTGATGCGTGGTGAAGGAATGACTGTCGGTCGCCTGGATTCCAGATTCATCGGTATCAACGATGATCTCCTTAGCCAGATGTCAAAAACAGATCCGCAAAGCGACGCTATTTCTCCGGCTTATACAACTGCCTTTCTGGATTATTTCTATCGAGAACTTGGAGTTAGCAAAAAGCTGAAATATCAACCTTCGGCGTATTCCTCCAAAGGGTTTAATTGGGATTGGAGCCATGAAGGAAACAGCTCATGGGGTACCCAAACGGCAATTAATACGGGGGTGGATATGGCCGATGCCATGAATAAGGATCCAAACCTTAAGGTGCTGATCATGAACGGATACTTTGATCTGGCAACTGTTTTTTATGGTGTGGAGCAATCCATCGATCATTTGGGGTTGAGACCTGAAATCCGGGACAACATTACCATGACTTATTATGAAGCCGGGCATATGATGTACACGCATTTACCATCCTTGAAGAAATTTAAGCAGGATCTGGCAGATTTTATAAATGGTACCTTATAAATAAACAGTTTACTCCTTATTAAAGTAGAGTAAAGTATAACCTACTTGCTCTGCTTTTTTATAGGTTTATTAAAAATTTTTTTCCAAAAAGGCAGAGATTTTATATAAAAAAATCCTTCCTGATGATACAGCTATTCAATAGCATAATTGTTAATTATTTTTAGGCTATTAAAGAAAATTATTTGCGGTTGTTATTCTCGATTACTTAATATACGTTTGATATAACCCAGAGATTATCAATGGATTTAAGGATTTTATTTTAAGATTATTTTTATTACAGTATTTATTGTTTTCTATTGCCAATTCCAGTAGTAAATCTTAATTATTTAATCATGTTCAACCAAAAGCCCAATACTATGAAAGCACAGGTGATTTTATTTTTAATTGTAATGAGTATGTATGGATGTCAGGAGAGGGAGACGCAGGTTCCTGTAGATACCCAGAAGGAATCCGAGGAGTTGATGGCCATCAGTAGAGAATGGTCGAAGGCGGCAGCCACTAAGGATGTGGATAAGATTGTAAGTTATTGGGCAGATGATGCCGTATTGATGACACCCGGAGAGCCGGTTTACACCGGAAAAGAAGCCCTCCGCGAGATGGTAAACAATGGATTTAGCAATCCGGGATTTACCATTAGCTGGGAACCTGTAAGTGCCAACGTTTCTGCAAGTGGTGACATGGCTTATATATTGGAAAAAACCAAGGTAACCTGGGCCGATTCTTTGGGAAACCAACATTTGGAGAACAGCAACACGGTGACCATTTGGAGAAAAGGTGCTGATGGGGTTTGGAAAGCTGTGGTAGATATCTCGGCAGATTTACCTGCTTGATCAGGTTAAAAATTATTCGGCATCCGGAAATCATGTATTTCCGGATGCCGTTTTTGTTTCATAAAAAATCCCTGAATGTGGTTCTTTTGCATCATTTTTTTAGATAATAATATTGAGTTTATTATCTTGATCTGTAAAACCAACACCACATGTTCAAAGATCAAGTGATTTGGATAACAGGAGCTTCCTCGGGTTTAGGGAAACATCTAGCATTTGAATTTGCAAAAAGCGGGGCCAAACTGGCTCTTTCCGCAAGAAGAGTTGACAAATTGGAGGAGGTTCTTGAACAAATAAAGAAAAAGGGAGCAGAGGGCTTATTGGTTCCTTGCGATGTAATGGAAGAAGGGGAAATCCAATCTGCTGTGCAATCGATCATCAGGCACTTCGGCAAATTGGACGTTTCAGTTGCGAATGCAGGCTTTGGAATATATGGTTCTATCGAGGAATTGAGCGCAAATGATTGGGCGAGGCAATTTGCCATCAATGTGACAGGACTGGCTCTTACAGCCAAACATGCAATCCCCTATCTGAAAGAAAGTAAAGGCAGGCTTGTTTTAATCGGAAGTGTTGCGGCATTTATCCCCTCTCCCAAAACGGGTGCTTATGGAGCCTCTAAAGCTGCAGTCCGGTCAATCGGGGAAACACTACAAGTTGAGTTGGCAGGTTCGGGAGTGAGTTGTACAGTCATCCATCCGGGTTTTGTAGATTCAGATATAACAAGGGTTGACAATGACGGGAGTTATCATGAAGGACGTCAGGATCCAAGACCAAAAAATCTGATGTGGTCCACAGAAAAAGCTGCTAAGGTGATGATCCAGGCAATTTTTAAGCGAAAAAAGGAATATATTTTTACCGTTCATGGTAAATTAATGGCCTATATCGGAAAGCATTTTACAGGCCTCGCAAGGTTAATGATGCGGAAACTTGCCGGATGAAAATAAACCCTTTAAATTCAGGCGTCTACCGCAAATCAATGAAAAAATTCTTATTGGATATCCCAAAAATATTTTTCCCTGCAGTGCTCGGTTTATTTTACTCCTGTTCGGCATCGGAAGAGAAAACCACTCCCCAAAGAGAAAATATTTCTGAGTCAGTATATGCTTCCGGTATTATCAGAAGTAAAAATCAATATCAGGTGTATGCGAATGCGAACGGACTTATAGAAACGATCTTTTTGTCCGAAGGGGATACAGTCGGAGTTGGTGATCCCATTCTTGTCCTTCAAAACGAAGCAGGCACGCTCAACAGAGAATTAGCAGAATTGGCGAGGGATTATGCGGATCTTGAAAAAAACCAAACCCGTCTCAAAGATTTTAAGATCAACATTGATCTGGCTAAGAGCCGCATGGATAACGATTCACTGCTTTGGGTTCGCCAAAAAAGATTGAGGGAAAAGGAGATCGGTAGTCTGCTTGAGCTTGAACAAAGAAGGCTGGCACACGAAAATTCACGGACAAGCTATGAGGCATTACTTTTAAAATATGAAGATTTAAAAAGAGAAATAGCCTATAATGAAAGTAGTGCCACCAAAAACCTGGCTATATCCCGAACTCTTGAAAATGAATTTCTGGTAAGGAGTAAAATCAAGGGAAGGATCTATGCTTTATTAAAAGAAAAAGGGGAAATGGTCACCGCACAGACTCCTTTGGCGATCCTTGGAAGTGCCGACGAATTTTTACTAGAACTTCAGGTGGATGAATTCGACATCGTAAAAGTGGAAAAAGGACAAAGAATCCTTGTAACCATGGACAGCTATCAAGGAAAAACATTTGAAGCAAAGGTTAATAAAATCCATCCTCTTATGGATGACAGCAGTAAAAGTTTTACAGTAGAGGCTATTTTTGTTGAAAATCCGCCGATGTTATATCCCAATCTTTCGCTGGAAGTGAATATCATTATTCAATATCGGGAAAATGTGTTGACATTACCCAGATCTTATATTTTGGAGGACAGATTTGTTGTCACAGCTGATGGAGATACCGTTGAGGTTGTGTTAGGGATTTCGGATTTTCAGAAAGCTGAAATAATCAGCGGGTTGGATGAAGACACCCAGGTGATAAGAACAGGGGGATGAGGTTTTCTTTGATCATCGATATCGCCAAATCACTTATGTTGGCCCGTATGAAGCAAACGATTATTGCAGCTGTTGGGGTTACATTCAGTATCACCATGTTCGTTGCATTGCTGGGTTTTATGAACGGTCTGAACAAAATGCTGGATGGGTTGATCCTCAATAGAACCCCCCACGTTCGTTTTTACAATGAAATTAAACCAAATCCGAACCAGCCCATTGATCAATTACCTGAATTCAAATCCTATTATAACATCATTAGGTCTATCAAACCTACAGGAGGGAGATTAAATATCCATAATAATGAAGCTATAATCAAAACCCTAAAAGATGACGACAGGGTTTTGGGAGTCGCGCCGAAGATTTCCGCCCAGGTCTTTTATAATGTTGGGACGATTGATATTACGGGGATAATCAATGGGATTGATGTGGAGGCCGAAAGCAGGCTTTTCTTTTTCGAGGATTATGTAACTTCGGGCAATGCAATCGAATTGAATCAGGTGACCAACAGTATCATTCTCGGTAAAGGTGCCGCTGACAGGATGTTGGCTAAAATCGGAGATGTCATCCAGGCAACTACTGCACAGGGAAATCGGATACAACTAAAAGTTGTCGGGTATTATCAATCGGGATTGGGTGATCTGGATAATGTCCAGAGCTATGCTTCCATCTCCACTACCCAAAAAATGTTGGGGGCAGCAGGTTCCTATGTTACGGATATTCAGGTTAAACTGAAAGATTTTGAAAATGCACCTCAGTTGGCACAGGAATACAGGAAGATTTTTGGAATTGATGCCGACGACATTCAGACTGTCAATGCACAATTTGAAACAGGTACACAGATCAGGACTTTGATCAGCTAAGCCGTAGGGATCACTTTGCTGATTGTTTCGGGATTCGGCATTTATAATATTCTTAACATGATGATCTATGAGAAGATGGATACTATAGCCATTTTGAAAGCGATTGGATTTTCGGGAGGAGATGTAAACAGGATATTTATCACGATAGCATTGACAATAGGAGTGTTGGGAGGCAGTATAGGTTTGATGTTGGGTTTCCTGGCAGGATTGGGTATAGAGCAGATTCCATTTGAGACAGAAGCATTGCCGACGATTAAAACCTTCCCTGTAGATTTCAATCCAAAATATTATATTATCGGAGGAACCTTCAGTTTGATCACAACTTATTTGGCAGGTTATTTTCCTGCCAGAAAAGCAAGTGGAGTAGATCCTGTTGAAATAATCAGAGGAAAGTAATTATGAGAGGACAGCTCATCTTGGAAGCAAAAGAAATCAACAAGTTTTTTAATAATCCTGTCAGGACCCAGGTTTTAAAACAATTGAATTTTCAAGTGACCAAAGGAGAATTCGTTTCTGTCATCGGAAAATCCGGCTGTGGCAAATCCACCTTACTCTATATTCTCTCCACGATGGATACAGACTATGAAGGGGGTTTATTGATAGAACGGGAAGAGATGAAGGGGAAATCCCATCAATATCTTTCCAAAATAAGAAATGAAAAAATAGGCTTTGTCTTTCAGTTCCATTACTTGTTGAATGAATTTTCCGTACTGGAAAATGTCATGATACCTGGACTTAAGCTGGCAAAATATTCCCGAAAAGAGCTAGAACACCGTGCGATGGAAAAACTGAGGATTTTCGATATGCAGGACTATGCCACGAAAAAAGCAAATCAATTGTCCGGTGGACAGAAACAGAGGGTAGCTATTGCCCGGGCGCTGATAAACGATCCATTGATTATAATGGGTGATGAACCTTCTGGAAATCTGGATAAAAAAAATTCGGACATTGTCTTTAATATTTTCAAAGAACTGGCTCAGGAATTTAACCAGACTTTGCTTATCGTTACCCATGATCCGGAATTCGCAGCAGGTACTGACAGGACTATTGAAATGGAGGATGGGTATATAATTAACCAATAGACTTTAGCGTCTTTTTGATCAATTTATGAGGTTATTTCCATTTTCAAATCCCTCAAAAGGTAAGGGAATATTCGGCTTTTAAGAATATTAGCTGATTGCGGGCTTCAAACTTATCAAGCTACACAAAAGATGAAGCGGGCTAAAACATTTGATTTTACTACTGTTTTGGCCATTATTTTTATACATTGTTGTGCGTTCATTATTCTTATTATCTGAGTATTATATTGTGATAACCACATTCCCTTTTTTGTGTCCTTTGTCAACATACCTATGAGCCTCTACTATTTGCTCCATAGGGTAGCGTTTGTCTATTATTGATCTCAGCTTTCCTGCCTCGCAGAGTCCTTTGAGAAAGATCAGGTCTTCAACCTTCAACTTTAAGTTGCTTGACAAAGCAAGAACGTTTAGATAGATTCCAGACTTCGTCAGGGATTTTTTACGTTTTGAAGATTTAATCTTGCCTACTGCATCAAAAATAACGTCATAAGCATCACTGCTTTGTGTAAAATCTTCTTTCGTGTAATCGATAGCCTTATCGGCTCCCAGAGATTTCACCATTTCCAAATTCGCAGTACTGCATACTCCGGTAACTTTTGCCCCAAAGTACTTGGCCAGCTGTATTGCAAAAGTACCAACACTACCGGAAGCTCCATAGATTAATACCTTTTGCCCCTTCTGAATATTTGCTTTTCTAAGATTAAGCAAGGCGGTTAATCCACCATTAGAAACCGTAGCGGCTTCTTCGTAGGTCATATTGGTTGGTTTTATTGCAAGAATCCCATCTTCAGGCATACAGCGATACTGGGCATACGCGCCAAATTCAAATTCAGTCGATGCAAAAACGGGATCGCCTATCTTAAATATCGAAACATCTTTGCCTACTGCTTCAATTTCTCCGGCCAGTTCCATTCCAAGGATTTTTTTTCTTGGACCTCTGAAACCCATCATGATTCGCATCATGGGCTTATAAAAGAAATCTTTAAGGGGCCCTAAACCAGGCTCTAAACGCCGAACCTTAGTATCCCCTATGTGTACTGTTGTAGCATTTACTTTTATCAGTACTTCATTATCTTTAGGAAAAGGTTTTTCCACTTCTTTAAACTCAAGAACCTCAGGTGGTCCGTATTTGGAACATAAAATTGCTTTCATTTTTTCCATATTGAATCAATTTATCGGATTGGGTGCTTGATAGTAACGCACTACGGTTAAGTATAGGCGTAGTGCGGAAATTCGGAGCAATTCACCGTCTGCTTGTTTGAAAGTTAATTAGGAAAAAAATATTCGATTTCAATTACTCACCCGCATTACGCTTATACAATGTTGTGGGTAGTATATCGTTTGGATCTACTGCAGTTATTTTCCCTTCTCTCAATACAATCATCGGACTATTCTTTTGTTTTTTGAAAAGAACAAGCTTTCTGTAAGTCTCTTCAAGTCCTTTTACAATCTTATCGCGTTCTTCTTTTAATTGCTCTTTAGTTCCCATAGTACTTTTCTTTTAATTCTACCCATTGAACAACATTGTTGACAGTAATGTCATTCATTGAACCTTCTGCAATAATTTCATAACTATCTCCAGGGTTATTTACAAATAGCCAATTGTCCACCCTTGGAAGAAATAGATTAAAAAAGTTCTTCAACCCACTTTTATATCTTCTTCTAATCACATCCTCGGGAATATTATGTCCTCCTTCTTTTACTCTGGTCGCTACTCTTGAGATAGCCAATTCTCCTGAATCAAGCCAAAAAAAAAGACATGTTATTTGATAGCCTAGGCGTTTGGCTCTTTCTACAAACTTCACGTAACTCCTTGTCGAAAGTGTTGTTTCGAATGCAAAACTTTCCTCCGACTCTAACAAGTTATTAATCCTTCTCAACATCATTCTACCTGCTTCTATACCAACTTTTTCAGGCTGAAATGGTGAAATCCCTCGAGCAATTTCATCTGCATTCACAAACTCCTTGCAATCAAGTATTTCTGGCAGGATTGTGTAGGAAGCAGTTGTTTTTCCTGCTCCATTGCATCCAGCTATGAGGTATAGTCTTTTCACCTGAAACAAATATACAAATTAATGTCAATCCGGATGCTTTAGATATAACCTCAACGTTGTCTTGTTTACCATTCTAACATTTTTCTTAGCACCAACAAAAATTATTCGCCCCAAAAACAGCCCAAAATAAGATCAGCAACAATATAAAGGAAGAAACAAACTACTTATCCACCTGGCAGGCACTTCACCCTGCGGATGTCAGTCAACCCGCCTCCCGGAGGGCAGGCCTCCATTAGCAAAAAAACCCTGCTGGCGTCTTTTATTCTGTCTGATTTGTCGTTAAACCTAAATTACTGAGATACCCTGATAATTGTGTATCTTTAGGTATAAGAAAAACCCGTGAAAAACATCAATCCCCTTGGTTTATTTGACAATTATTTTTTAATCCAAAAGCTTGGTAAATTAGGTAATCCTTTGGAAAACTCGACCGCTATATCGATTGGAGGATCTTTTAAGAAACTGTTAGCCAATCTGTTGAGAGGAAATCCGACAAAGGGAAAAAAGGTGATCCTCCGCCTTATGACAGGCTGATGCTGTTCAAGGCACTAGTCATCCAAAGCCTTTACAACCTTTCGGATAAACAGCCGGAATACCGGATCCTGGACAGGATGAGCTTCAGGATCCGGAAAAAATCCAACCGGGAAAAATCCGGTGTGAGGGCAAGGGTGGAACATATATTCGGTTTTGTGGAAAACAATATGAACGGATCCTACATCAGAATCATAGGAGTGGCAAGGGCGAAGGCAAAAATAGGCATGATGAACATCGTGTATAATATCAGCCGATGCGTGCAACTGAAAAAGGTGGTTTGCATGGGATAACTTATTCTAAACTAATAAAATATTAAACGCTTGATTATTGAGTAAATGTAAAACAACCGAAAAAAGACTCAATTCAATATTCCCCTGACAACCGTTTGGATAAGACAAGCATCATATTGAAAAGGGGTTTTTAGAAGTGCCCTAAATAAGGGGTGAATCAATTAAATAAATTAATCGTTAACTTGGAGGTGTGAAATTATAATAAATGAAATTATAATACATATGGATGTGCAATCTGTCAAAATAGACCTGATACACTGGCTAACCCAGCTTCAGGACAAATCAGTCCTTAAACAACTGCAAGGACTAAAAGAGCAACAAGAAAGTTCTTTTGAATTAGATGCGGGGCATAAAAAGGAACTGGACAGCAGGCTTGAGAAGTATGAGAATGGGGAAATGGAGTTTTCCCCATGGGACAAGGTAAAGGACAGGGTAAGGAACAGCACAAAAAACCGTTTTCCCTTTCCGGTTTTGGATGTTGTCAATGGAAATGATATTGATGTCATATCATTGTTTAACACCACCCGACATCCCAAAAGATGGAAGTAAAGACTCAAATAGTCCACCACATCCCCGAAAATACGCTTGGTTAACGACGGCGATAGTGAGTTGGGAAAACAAATCCGGATGTGGTCCCAGTCATTTTTTCCAACCGGACACCCCTTCTTTCCCCCTGCTTATTCCCTGATTATCCAGTTCATTTTGCGGCTGTTATCCAAAATTAACAATGAGTTCATAATGGCTTAACTGTCATGAAAGCCCCTTGCAGCATCTTTGTATATGAAAATCTGCTTCATTCTTTTTTTAACCTTGATATTAATGCCTGTTGGCAAATTCCAGCCCTTTAAACCTGAAAAAGGAAATTCAGACGGCATAGCAACCCTGTTGAAATCAGCCCGCCATATTCAATTTTCCCAGCCCGATTCTAGCTACAATGCTGCCTCAGAAGCGCTTAAAATGAGCATGGAAGCTGGAGATTGGAGAAATGCGGGGTTATGCCAGCAATTTTTGGGAGAGGTATTGTTTTTCCAGGGAATTTATTCTGAAGCCGGGGAGCGGTTCTTGTTGGCCGAAGAGATTTTTAACCGATTGGATAGCCCCGAATTATTAATAGACAATTTCAATTTTCAAGGCCGATTGCTCTATAAGACTACATCAGCGGAGGAGGCTTTGAGGATGCATCAAAAAGCCTATGACTTGGCTTTGAAAGATGAAAATATTCTGGGTCAGGCAACTTCTTTAGGCTGGATTGGAGGAATGCATGAAAAAATGGGAGCCTACGAAAATGCACTTGTCTTCCAGTGGACTGCGCAACAATTACTGAAGGCTAATCAGCTGGATGCTTTAGCAGCTGAGGTGAACGAAAATCTTGGCAGTATCTATGAAGACTTGGAAGCATTTGATTCTGCTTATTATTATTTTGATCTCGCCTATCAACGGAACCTTGCTTCCGGAGACAGTTTGAGACTCATCAACAACATCAATAATCTTGGTGATATTCATAGGAAAAGGGGAGACCTCGTAAAAGCACTTGCTGCTTCCGCCCAAGCATTGGAATTGAGTAGGAATTTTCAGGATCCCTACCAAGTAAGTAGTGCTTTGCGGGATATAGCAAAAGTTTATCAGGAGGCCGAAGATTTTCAAAAGGCTTATGCCTATTTGGACAGTAGCAGAACCGTTTATCAGGAAATCTATAGCCAGGAATCAGCACGGCAGCTCGCACTGATGAACGAACTTTTTGAGGTCAGGGTAAAAGACCAGGAAATAAAAGAACTTTACCAAAAACAAAATTGGAATAATAAGCTTAAACTCCTCCTTCTTTTGTTGATCACGGTTATTATCGGATTTAGCGTTGTGGTTTTTAGCAGGCAAAAGTTAAAATCTAAAGCGGCCGAAGACTTACTGATTCAGCAAAAAGCGGTCATGGATACCAAGCAAAAATTAATGGAAACCGAATTGGCCAATGTTCAGCTGAAAGAGCAACAAATGATTCAGGATTTGGAGGCCAATGCCAAATCATTAACTGCCGAAACCCTCCATGTCATTGATAAAAATCGAGTTTTGGAAGAACTTAGAAAAAGACTTAAAAACACACTGGAAGATGATCCCAAGGAGCAGAAAAAGAAAATCAGAAATCTCATCAAAATGATTGATTTTAATCTGGTTCATGAAACCGATTGGAATGTATTTAGAAATAATTTTGAAAAAATACATGAAGATTTTTTTGTGAACCTGAATCGTTCGTCCAAAAATCTATCTCCAGCTAATCTTAAGCTTGCCTCGCTGATGAAGCTGAATTTAGGTTCAAAAGATATTGCCTCAACGCTGGGAATATCTCCCGAGAGCCTTCGGATATCTCGATACCGATTAAGAAAAAAACTGGATCTGGAGAAAGGCGAAAGTCTACATCAATTTATTAATAGTTTATAGGCTAGAATTTAATAATCTATTGGTAACAATTGGTAACTAATTGATAAACAATTATTTAATACATTTTTTTGATAATCCTGTAATCGTTTTGTCAACGCTCCCTGTTTCAAATGTTGCCTTTTTGATAACGGCATAAAGTAGGTTCACCTTAAGCCTCCGCGTAATTTTGAGCCTAAATAAATACCCTATTTAGATGTTTAAAATTTTCAATTCCTGTTTTACGATGGCCGTTTTACTGTCTGCCTGCCAAAGCGAAAAGACGGATGAAACGGAAATTATTCGATCAAATAATGATACAATAAAACCTTATATCATTACTGATCCAGTCAATCATGATACAGACGATCCGGCAATCTGGGTTCATCCAGATGACCCCTCCAAGAGTCTAATTATTGGAACCGATAAAGATGCGGATGGTGCTTTATATGTTTTTGACTTGGATGGTAAAACCATCGATTCACTGGTTGTCAGAAATCTCCGGCGGCCCAACAATGTAGATGTGGCATATGGCCTTTCAATAGGTGAGCAAAAGGTGGATTTTGCTGTCACCGGAGAGCGTCTTACGTCCAAACTCAGGTTTTACAGCCTTCCAGAAATGAAAGAAATATCACCCGGTGGAATTGAAATCTATCTAAATGAAGCCGGGCCGGAATTCAAAGATCTGATGGGGGTGGCTGTTTATCATGACAAGGCTTCAGATAGTCATTATGTGATTGCAGGCAGAAAAAACGGGCCTATGGATGGAACATATCTCCGGCAGTATCTAATTCATGGCAGTGAAACGGGTATCGAACTGGAGCTGGTCCGGAAATTCGGCAAATACAGTGGCAAAAAAGAGATAGAAGCCATTGCTGTCGATCATCAACTCGGTTACATCTATTATTCAGATGAAGGAGTAGGGGTTCGGAAATATCATGCTGACCCTGCCAAGGGTAATGAAGAACTGGCACTTTTTGCAACAGAAGGCTTCACCCAAGATCATGAAGGAATTTCAATCTACCAGTTAGACGATAAGACCGGATACATTTTGGTATCCGATCAAGAAGTCAATCAATTCCATGTTTTTCCAAGAGAAGGAGAGGGAAATAATCCGCATCAACATGATTTGATCACGGTCATCAAAACCGAAGCTACATCCAGTGACGGATCTGAAGTAACCAGTTCACCACTCAATTCAACATTTCAAAAAGGCCTATTTGTCGCCATGTCTGATGACAGGACTTTCCACTATTACAGGTGGGAGGATATTGCCGGTAACAATTTAAAAATCAAAAAATAGAATGAACATTTTAAAGTACCAACCATGAAAAACGAATTACGAATTTTATCCATGCTCTGTTTACTTCTCTTTACACAAGAGGTATTCGGACAAGCAGTGATTACAGGTAAAGTCATTGATGAGCAGAACCTCTCACTGCCTGGAGCGAGCATTGTTATTCAGGGCACAACCAATGGAACTGTTACCAACCAAGATGGAGACTTTGCCTTAGTTGGGCTGTCGGCAGGAACTTATGTGATTAACGTAAGCTATTTGGGCTATACCGCACAAGTCAAAGAAGCAGTGCTTCAAAATGGTCAAACCTTAGACCTCAGATTTCAAATGAGTCAAGGTACCAAAGGGTATTCTTAAACGGACCTCAATATGCCCCCGGTAGATACATCGATAAAACCTTTCTGGGGAACCTTGATTTTGGAAATTCCGCTCTTTTTGAGTTTGAAGATGCTGTTGGAGAATACATAACCGGCAATTACAATGCGCAAGAAACCATCACTGCAACTTATGCCATGTCAGATTATCAGTTCAATAACAAACTGTCTGGTGTATTTGGTCTTAGATATGAGAACACGGCAATTAATTATCGTGGAAATGAATTTGATGAAGACCGGGAAATTGCAAGCCCGACAGCCGAGGTTAAGGATAGCTACAGCAACTTTATGCCTGGGGCACATTTCAAATATGATATTTCTGATAACAGAATCCTGAGATTTGCCTGGACGAACACAATTGCAAGACCTAATTATTTTGACCTTGTACCTTATGCTATTTATAGTCTGGAAAATGAGTCGCTTCAAAGGGGAAATCCTGATCTGGTGCCGACAACTTCCATGAACTTTGATTTGATGTACGAAAATTATTTTGAATCAGTAGGTTTGTTGTCCCTGGGCGGCTTTTACAAGGATGTGAATAATTTTATCTATCAAAGGACATTGGCCAATGTAAACGATCCTCAATTTGGTCAGGTAGTGCTTTTGTCTAGACCTGAAAACGGGGGTACAGCAGATGTTTATGGATTTGAAACCGCTTTTCAGAGACAATTGGATTTTCTTCCTGGCATCTGGAAAGGTCTGGGCGTCTATGTGAATTATACTTATACCGATTCCAGGACCACTGGGATTGAAGACCGTGAAAGCAGTGATCTAAAGCTTCCAGGAACAGCAAAAAATATGTTCAATGGTTCACTATCTTTTGAGACTGAAAAACTTGTTTTAAGAGTTTCCCTGAATCATGCTAGTGGGTATATCGATGAACTTGGTGGGAATTCCTTCAATGATATCTATTATGATAGACAGACCTTTTTGGATATTAATGCCTCCTATGCGTTTAACAAAAATTTCAGAATGTTTGCAGAGGGCAATAACTTGACAAATCAACCCTTAAGATATTATCAGGGAATTAGGGAAAGGACTGTGCAGGAGGAATTTTACAATGCCCGCATCAACTTTGGAGTAAAATTTGACTTATTTAACTAAACAAAATTGACAAATATAGCTTCCAGGAAAAATGGAGGCTATTTTTATTTTTACCCGTATAATTCAAGAAGATGAAAATATTTCCATCAATAATTTCCGTCGCATTGTTGGCTGTTTTATTTTCCTGCCAAACCAAGGTCAACAATGATCAGGAGGTTTTGCAATCCAATGAAATGCCCCGGCACGTCAGGGTGCTTTGGACAGAACAGCCTTCCACCCATGCCATTGTTTCATGGACTACCCTTAATGCCCAAGGCACAGATCACCATGTGCATTATGATACCGTTTCACAAACAGAAAAAAACGACTATTCTTTTACTGTAAAATCAAAGAGAAACGGACGGGCAGTATTCTGAGGAATATTATTTTGTCACCGCTCCTGAAGATGACCGCCAGGTAAGTATTTTGTGGGGAGGGGATCCCGTTTGGGAGGTGAGAAGCCGATATATGCAGGCAGGACCCCACATGTTGGCCGGCAAAACATGAACAAAAGAATCAAGGTTTTGATGGATGAAAATCCGGAAATAATGGCCTTTGTCCATGGAGCTGATTATGGTAGTACTGCGGAGTGGAGACACCTCTATTGGTGGTTTGAGGACCATGAAATTGTAGTCGGTGAGGAAAACCGTTTGCTTCCCCTGATCATCTCACGTGGAAACCATGATTATGCCATCGGATTTCAGGAAAATTTTTGGTTAAGCAATATTACTGATGAAAACAATTTCAACTATTATTACCATACCCGGATTTCTCCCAAAGTTAGTTTGATCACTTTGAATACTGAAATCAGCGTTGCCGGAAACCAGAGAGGCTGGCTGGAAAGACAGCTTTCGGAAAACAGGCCCGTCAGAAGATGGGTAGTTACTAATTTTCACAGGCCGGCTTACCCTGTGGTAAAGGATTTTGAGGCCCATACCTTTAAAAGGGTCAGGGAGGCTTGGGTACCGCTTTTCGAACAATACAATATTGATCTTGCCTGTGAGTCTGACGGGCACATTCTCAAAAGGACCCTGCCCATTAGAAATGGGAAACCAGATGAGACCGGGATTGTCTACATCGGTGAAGGTGGTCTTGGCGTGCCTCAGCGTACGGCTGATACAACTAGGTGGTTTATCCGGCCTCCGGGATTTGCCAAAAGTGCCGACAATGTTCATCTGATCCAATTTAGAAGTGATAGTTTGGTGGTAAGGGCTTTTGGTCCAGAAGGGGATATTCTGGAATACTATAGTCGGGCTCCAAGACCAAAGTAGTGAATGATGATTAATATTCCTGAGTTTAATTATACCAAGTGGATTTTAAAAATGGTGATACTCCTGCAATGTGCGGGAGTATTTTTTCTGCTTCAAAGTGGTAGTGCTGTGGAGGGAATGCTTTTTATGGATTATGGTTTGCCTCAGACATCCTCTAAGCAAATTGAAAAAGCCGTTGGTTTGCTTTTTTTATTTCTTGGTTTCTTTGTTTTTATACGGCCATTTCAAATCATTTTAGTTGTTTTGGCTTCGATGTTTTTGGCTTTAGCTTGGATAATTCAGCTGCAGGGGGGTAGCCCCTTTACCGAGTGGAGCCTGTTTGCGCATGCAGTTAGAATCCTACTTCCTGTGACCTTTATTTTTATAATGAAAGAAGGACTGCTTTATAAAAAGGTAGCTTTTTATCTATTGGTTTTTGGATTGAGCATCACTTTTATTACCCATGGCCTAGAGGCCATTTCCTTACATCCTTATTTTATTGATTACCTGATTACAACAGCTAAAAGATTGGTTGAATTTAATTTGACTGAATCGGTTGCAGGAATTGTTTTGAAGACAATAGGATCCTTGGACATTCTTGTTGGACTTTCCATTTTAACGTTCCGTTCCAAATGGCTTTTTCTTTGGATGGCAGTTTGGGGGTTTATCACCGCTTTTGCCAGAATTACAGAATTGGGTTGGGGGATGTTTCCTGAGGTTTTGGTAAGGGCTGTACATTTTGGAGGACCTGTTGCATTAGGTTTATTGCTGCAAACAATTAAAGAATTAAGGAGATTAACCTGTAATTGATGAATTTGACACCTCTTTAAAGAAAACTTGCTATTATTTCATTCTGAATGAGAAAGGCAGAATCTTTGCTTCTGTTTCTCCCGCAAAGATTGTTGAAGATTAATAAAACGTTTATCGTTTTGTTTTTTAAAACCGGATCCATATACCCTTTTCCCTTTGACTTTCTTTTGTGCTAAATTAAGGGTAAAAATATAAGTTAAATAAATAAATTTTTATGAACAAAAAGCAAGATTATAGCCTATTTGATGATGTTTGTGGTTTCGTTGATGAAGCGGCAAAACACATGGAACTACATGAGGGTCTTTTGGACCAGATCAAAGCATGTAACAGTATTTACAAGTTCAACTTTCCCCTGCGAAACGATGATGGAACTTATGAAGTCCTCACCGGATACCGGATACAACATTCCCATCATAAACTTCCTGTCAAAGGAGGAATTCGTTTCAGTGAACATGTCAATGAAGACGAGGTAAAAGGATTGGCCGCTCTGATGACTTATAAGTGTGCTTTGGTGAATATACCCTTTGGCGGAGCAAAAGGCGGAGTAAGAATAAATCCTTTGGATTATAATGCCAATCAACTGGAACGCATCACCAGAAGGTATACAGCCGAATTGATCAAGAAGAAATTTATCGGACCTGCAATAGATGTTCCGGCACCTGATTATGGTACAGGAGCCAGAGAAATGGCTTGGATTGTAGATACTTTCGAAGCCTTCAATGGTGACCTGATCAATGCAAAAGGTTGTGTGACAGGAAAACCCCTTTCACAGCATGGTATCGAAGGAAGAACAGAAGCCACGGGTATGGGTGTTTATATCGGTATCCGGGAAGCTGTAAGTGATGAGGAAGACATGAAGGAAATAGGTCTTACAACAGGTTTGAGAGGCAAAACCGTTATTATCCAAGGATTGGGAAATGTGGGATATTATTCTGCTCTATTTCTACAGGAGGCCGGAGCCAAAATCATCGGAATCGCCGAGTGGAACGGTGGGATTTGGGATGAAAGTGGCATTGACGTAAAAGATATAAAGCAATATCAATTTAAAAACAGAGGGTTTTCAGATTATCCCAAGGGCGAATTCATTGAACAATCCAGTGATCTTTTGACATATCCTTGCGATATTTTAGTTCCAGCTGCGCTGGAAAATCAGATTACTGTAGAAAATGCAGACAAGGTTCAGGCAAAAATAATCGGGGAGGCTGCAAATGGTCCTGTTACTCAGGATGCAGAAAAAATTCTTTTGGGAAAAAACATTATGATCATTCCGGATATGTACCTGAATGCGGGAGGTGTGACCGTGTCATATTTTGAATGGCTTAAGAATCTTTCACGGGTTTCATTTGGAAAATTAGAAAAGCGGTATGACACGGAAAAATTCCGGAAATTGATGAATACGATAGAAAATGCTACAGGAGAGCAGTTTACGGAGGAAGAAAAAGAGGGTCTGATCAAAGGTGCATCTGAAAGGGATCTGGTGATTTCAGGTCTTGAGGAAACCATGGTAAATGCCTATTGTGATATGAATAAAATCCGTAAGGATAAAAAAATAAAAAGTCTTCGGACTGCAGCCTTCATTATGGCTCTCGACCGAATAGCTATTAGCTATCTGGATCTGGGAATTTTCCCTTAAATATTGCTTTGGTATATAAAACCTGCGGTTTGAGGTATATGGTATTTAGTATATGCCGATGTTTGCCCTTCAATCACCGTGGCCCTACTGCCCAACCCCGGTGATGAGTTGGGACACGGTGATCTGATGGCTACAGAGGCATATACCACCTACCAAAATCCGCAGTGAAAATATACCAATTACCCAAATCCCGCAGTGAAATATACCACATACCAAAACTCCGCAGGGATAAATACCACATACCCGAATCCCACAGGGATATATACCAAATATCCTATGGCGATTCCCAACCTCTTTACGGTTTTTCGATTTTTTGATAAGAAGCCAATACACCTCTAACCATGGCAGCACTGAATCCATGGTGCTCCATCTCATTCAAACCGACGATTGTACAACCTTTGGGCGTAGTCACTTTATCAATGGCTTCTTCGGGATGCATCTGCTTTTGGATCATCAGTTCTGCGGCACCTTTTACGGTCTGGTTCACTATCTGACTTGCGGTTTTGGCATCAAATCCAATCTGAATTCCACCTTGGATCATGGCTCGTATAAATCTCAACACATAAGCTATTCCGCATGCCCCAAGAACAGTTGCCGCTTCCATCAATGATTCATCTATGGTGATGGAATGGCCGATACTGTCGAAAAGCTGTTTTACCTGCGTTTCGTGATCAAGGGTCTGATTTCTGCCACAGATACAGGTTATGGATTCCTGAATATCTGCAGCAATGTTTGGCATGGCCCTGAATACAGTAGTAGCGGGATCAAGTACTTTGTACATCTCCTCCAAAGTGATTCCGGTAGCAAGAGAAACGATTACTTGTTTTTTCGGATCCAATGCAGGATTAATCTCCTTCAAAATTGAATCAACGTTGTAAGGCTTTACCCCCAGGATCACAATATCCGATGAAGTGACAGCTATAATGTTGTCAGCATGCACCCGAACTCCCCTGTCCTGCAGGTGGAGTAAGTTTGATGGATTTCTTTTTGTAACATGAAGGTTTTGGGGAGCAAAATCCGCCCTGTCCATCAGACCGTTTACGATGGATGTTCCCAAATTTCCGCAACCTATTATGGCAATTTTCAGATCCTTCAACATGATGAATAATTAATATTGGGTTTAAATAATTGGATAAAGGTAAAAAGTATTGGTGGTTTTTGTAATACTTGGCAACTTATGATTAGATATAGTATATTATCCATAAATTTTAAAATCCAATAAATCCTATGTTTGCCGCGGAAGTTTTGGCTTTTTCGGTCTTCGACATTTCACGCAAGAGCAAAGGTTAATGACAAAATAGCGGATATACATGTCTCAAAAATTGATGAAATATCATATTCATGTTGCTTTATATGGCGAATCCGGATCAAATGAAAACCGATTTTACTTGACTTTATTGAGTTTCTGTTTCCAACTTACTTTTAAAAATTAAATGGCAGAAAATCGAGAAAACATTTTATTTACCTTTTCCACTCAATCACACAACAACACAGTGAATTATCGGCAAATATTCTAATTGATTTTTCTTTGCGATCCATATGGCATACTTTTCAGCATGAAAAACCTCAAATTCAGAATATTTACGGTTTTGTTAATACCCGGAAAGGGGCAGGAAAGGACAAGGAAATATTTCTGAAAGCAAAATTCAGTATCTGAATGTGATTTACCTTTTGATAGGGCAGCCTGTTTAGGAATAAAAACTTATATTTGACGTTTGTAAATAAAACTAAATGCCAAAATTAATTCGGATTACAACTGTCCCACTTTCTTTAAAACTTTTGTTGGCAGGACAGATGAAATATATGAAGGAAGCCGGTTGGGATGTACTCATGGTCAGTGCAGACGGTAGAGAAGTCAATGTGGTGGTCAAAAAAGAAGGATGTCCACATCATATTATTCCATTTACCCGAAAAATAACACCGTTTCAGGACTTGTACTGCCTCTGGTTGCTTTTTAGATTTTTTCTCAAAGAGAAACCTGATATAGTTCATTCCCATACACCTAAAGCCGGATTGTTGAGCATGATTGCCGCAAAATTTGCAGGAGTAAAAGTCAGAATCCATACCGTTGCCGGGATGCCTTATATGGTAGCAGATAAGCAGCGAAAGAAATTGCTGATCCATATGGAAAAGCTGACTTTCAAATGGGCTACGGAAGTTTGGCCAAACTCCCATTCCCTAAAAGAATTTATATTGAAAGAAAACCTTGTTGATCCCGAAAAATTGAAGGTGATCGGAGATGGATCTTCCAATGGTGTTGATTTGGTGAGATTCAACCGTGAGTCACTTGCCGAAAATCATTTGATAGCAGCTACAATGAGAATCATGCCGGGGGAAAATGATTTTATTATTCTGGCTGTAGGTCGGCTTGTCAGAGATAAAGGAATAGAGGAACTTGTTAATGCTTTTTTGGAATCAAAGGTGGTAAACCATTCAAAACTTGTTTTATTGGGATCCTTTGAGAAGCAGCTCAATCCATTGGATGAAAATGTCATGAGGATGATTCAGGATCATCCATGCATTGTCCATGTGGAGTGGACAGATCATGTCGCCCATTATATGGCTTTATCTGATGTGCTTGTTCATCCTTCACACCGGGAAGGGTTTCCAAATGTATTGCTTGAGGCAGGCGCCATGCAGCTGCCGGTGATCTCTTCAGATATCATTGGCAGCAGGGACATGATTACCCAACAGAAGACCGGACTGGTTTTCCCCGTATCCAAGAAAGATGTTCTCAAAGACGCAATAGAATTTGCATACATAAAAAGAGACGAAATGATGATTATGGCTGACAACCTATATCAGGAGGTGACTCAAAAATATTCCAGGCCTAAGATGCAGAGCCTGATTATAAGCAACTATAAAAGACTATTGGATAATGTTATCGTCAGTTAGGTTATTGAGTTCATTAAAAGTAACATTCAATGGTTTTTACCCAAACAACCCTTTATTATTAATTATTAATTAAATTTCTTTATAGAGAATGAAATATCTCGTTACCGGAACTGCCGGATTTATTGGATTTCATGTAGCCCAATCTTTGCTCAAAAGAGGCGATTCAGTAGTGGGCTTTGATATTGTAAACGATTATTATGATGTCAGTCTGAAGTACAAAAGACTGGGTGTCCTGGGAATCGAAAAATCCGAAATCATTTTGGATAAATCTGTCAGTTCTAAGATTTTCCCCGAATTTACTTTTGTAAAAGCAGATCTTGAAAACAAGGAAATCCTGATGGAGACCTTTAAAAGAGAAAAAGTAGATGTCGTTATACATTTGGCAGCTCAAGCCGGCGTAAGGTATTCGCTTACTCATCCCGATGCATATATTGCAGCAAATATCCAGTCGTTTCTAAATGTGCTTGAAGCATGTAGAAATCATCCCGTCAGGCACTTGGTTTACGCATCTTCCAGTTCAGTGTATGGTGCTAATACTTTGTTGCCTTTTTCCACTTCCCATAATGTGGATCATCCGGTGAGTTTGTATGCTGCGACCAAAAAATCAAACGAACTGATGGCACATACATACAGTCATCTGTTTCAGATTCCCACCACAGGACTCCGGTTTTTTACGGCTTACGGTCCGTGGGGAAGACCCGATATGGCATTGTTCCTTTTTACAGAAGCGATCAACAAAGGAGAACCTATCAAAGTTTTTAATTACGGGAAAATGAAAAGGGATTTTACTTTTATTGATGATATCGTTAAAGGGGTGTTAAAAGTAGCAGACCGGCCTTCGAAAAAGAACCCGGAATGGACAGGTGAAAATCCCGACCCGGGAAGTTCTTATGCACCTTATAAGGTGTATAATATAGGAAATTCCAGCCCTGTTGAACTCCTCGATTATATCGGGGCCTTGGAAAAGGCTTTAGGTAAAAAAGCTAAAATGGAAATGCTTCCCCTTCAGCAAGGGGATGTCCCTGCTTCCCATGCCGATGTTTCGGATTTGGTCAGAGATACAGGTTACAAGCCAAATACCTCTGTTGAAGAGGGTATTGGAGCTTTTGTAGAATGGTATAAGGACCATTATGTCAAATAGTATCAAGAGCCAAGAATCAAGTCCCGATAACTATCGCGGACAAGAACCAAAAAAAGAACCTAGTTGGGTGATATTTACGCAACTCAAAATATCAAATGACCGGATTTTAAAAGGAAAATGCGAGCTTATTAATTTTTAAACTATGAATAAATCTATTTTAATTACAGGAGGTGCAGGTTTTATAGGCTGCCATGTAGTCAACCTTTTTGTCCAAAAGTATCCTGATTATAAAATCGTAAACTTGGACGTTCTCACATATGCCGGTAATCTGGAAAATTTAACAGAGATTGAAAATTCTCCCAATTACCATTTTGAGAAAGTGAACCTGATGGATGAGGAAGATCTGAAAAAAGTTTTTGAAAAACATGAAATAACAGATGTCATCCATCTTGCGGCAGAATCCCACGTGGATAGATCCATTTCCGATCCCTTGGCCTTTGTAAAAACAAACGTAATCGGCACCGTTAATTTATTAAACGTGGCCAAGTCTTACTGGACAAATCCTGAAAATCATCTTTTCTATCATGTATCCACAGATGAAGTTTATGGTTCTTTGGATAATGGCGGGTTTTTCACAGAAACCACACCATACGATCCACAATCTCCCTATTCGGCATCAAAAGCATCATCAGATCATTTTATAAGGGCTTATGCCAATACCTATAAGCTGAGAATGGTGATTACCAACTGCTCCAATAACTATGGGCCAAATCAGTTTCCCGAAAAATTGATTCCGCTTTGTATCCATAATATAAAAAACAACAGACCTTTGCCTGTTTATGGCAAAGGAGAAAATATCCGGGATTGGTTGTTTGTAGTAGATCATGCCAGTGCTATCGATTTGGTTTTTCATAAGGGAAAATCAGGGGAAACCTATAATATCGGAGGTTTTAATGAGTGGAAAAACATTGATATAGTTAAGTTACTGTGCCGGAAGATGGACGAAAAGCTGGGTAGGGAAACGGATTCATCTGAAAAACTGATCACCTATGTCAAAGACAGGGCAGGTCACGACATGCGATACGCAATAGATGCCTCAAAAATCCAAAAGGAATTGGGTTGGGAACCCAGCCTGCAATTTGAAGAAGGAATCACCAAGACCATCGACTGGTATCTGGATAATGAGGATTGGCTCAAAAATGTAACTTCAGGTAACTATCTGAAATATTATCAGGAACATTATGACAACAGATAAAAAAAATCCAGCCAAACGGCTGGATTTTTTAATTTCAAAAATAAGAATATCCCCAATGATACGGGTATATGTCAAAACTACGACAGATCCTTTGGGTAAATTTAGATCGCCGGATACATCCGACTGCGGTCTTTCAGCCATTTTTTTGGAAAAACAAGGCTATTTGCAGAATAGCGGTTATACATGTTTTCAGAATATTGTGGATTTTCAAGTACTTAATCTTCACTTTTTCAATTCATTGAAATCCAAAAAACCATCTAATTAACAGCACATTGAAGAACATAAGGAACTTGTCAACAGAGTTGGATTCCTCCATTAAATATTAGAACCAAATTCCATCAATTTGATTAACGGTTTGCGGAGCCTTTGATTCTGCCGTATTTTGCAGTTAAAAATCAATAATTATGACGATAAAGTTTTGGGTTCCTGTCTTCTTTTTGGCGGGAATGATCAGCACAGCCAAGGCTCAAACTGAGCGATGGCAACAAAAAGTGAAATATGAAATGGATGTGACGATGAATGTTGTCACCAATCAGTATAAAGGAAAGCAGCAGCTGGAGTATACCAATAATTCATCCGACACGCTGAACAGGGTTTTTTATCACCTCTATTATAATGCCTTTCAGCCAAATAGCATGATGGATGTTAGATCCAGGACAGTGGCCGATCCTGATAGGAGAGTAGGAGATAGGATATCCAAACTAGCACCTGATGAAATCGGCTTTTTGAAGGTGAATTCACTTCAGATGGATGGAAAACCCGTTGATTTTGAACATGAAGAAACAATCCTTGAAGTGGATTTAAATACACCTGTTTTGCCTGGAGCAACAGTTATTTTTGAAATGGATTTTGAAGGACAGGTCCCCCTACAGGTAAGACGTGCAGGACGAGATAACAAAGAAGGAATCCGTTATTCCATGTCGCAATGGTATCCTAAAATGGCGGCTTATGACAGAAGAGGCTGGCATGCAAATCCATACATCGGTCGGGAATTTTTCGGAAACTTTGGGGATTTTAATGTGAAAATCACAATTGATAAAAATTACACCCTTGGAGGTACAGGTTATTTGCAGAATGCAAATGAGATTGGCCATGGCTATGAAGATGATGGGGTAAAAGTGAAACCCACACAAGGAAATACCCATACCTGGCACTTCTTTGCGCCGAATGTGCACGATTTTATGTGGGCAGCGGATCCAAATTATACCCATGAAAAATTGCAGATGAAGGACGGGCCGATGGTTCATTTTCTTTATTTGAAAAATGATAGCACTGCTGAAAACTGGGGAAAACTTAAGCAGTACACTATAAATGCTATTCAGTATATGAGTGACAATTTTGGAAAATATCCTTATGAACAGTATTCAGTAATCCAAGGTGGAGACGGTGGTATGGAATATCCGATGGCCACCCTGATCACAGGAGAGAGGGGTTTGAGAAGTCTGGTGGGAGTTACTGTTCATGAATTGATTCACAGCTGGTATTATGGTGTGCTTGGATTCAATGAATCTTCGGAACCGTGGCTGGATGAAGGCCTGACTACTTGGTCCACAAATGTTGTGATGGATGCTATTTTTGAAAAAGATCCTGATTTCATACAAGAAGGAAGTTACAACTCCTATTTCAAGTTAGCCCAATCCGGTCACGAAGAACCACTGACTACCCATGGTGATCATTATAATCTGAATACTGCTTATGGGGCAGCCACATATAACAAAGGCGCAGTTTTCGTTGAGCAGATGGCGTATATCATCGGAAAAGAGAATTTTGATAAAGGAATGTTGAGGTTATGGAATGACTGGAAATATCAACATCCGAGTGGAAATGATGTTATCCGGACAATGGAAAAAGTAAGCGGGATGGAGCTTGATTGGTATTATGACTATTTTATTGCATCTACCAAGACCATTGACTATGGAATAAAAGCTGTTTTGGGTGATGGTGATAAAACCAGAATTGCCTTGGAGAGAAAAGGATTGGTTCCCATGCCGATTGATGTGGTGGTCACTTATCAGGACGGAAGCCAAGAGATGATTTATCTTCCTTTGGTGATTCAAAGGGGAGAGAAACCGGAAGAAAAAGGAATGCCTGAAAGGGTGTTGACTGAAAGATGGCCTTGGACAAACCAATCTAAGGAGATTACAATATCAAGACCGATTTCTGATATAAAAAGTGTGGAAATTGACCCTTCAGGACGTTTGGCTGATATAAATAGAGAAAACAATAAGGTTGAGATATCAATATCTCTCCCAAAGAATTGAGGCAGAAATCAACAATAAAAAAGGTGACTCATGGTCACCTTTTTTATTTTTTTATTTTTATTCTGCATTTTTCTTATCCTGAACTTCCTTACGGATGTCCTGAGCCAAATTCTTCAGGTCTTGCATACCTTTTCTCACTCTAGTTCCTGCAGCTTGATTGGTTTTGTCGTAGAATTTTTCGAAGTCGCCCTCAAGATTCATTACTAGATCTTTAATTTCATTAAATCTGTTCATAATAAAAGTTAATTTTTAGGTTGATGATTAGTTTAATTTTTCGTTCAATATAGCTAAAATGTTTATAAAACAACAGAATAACGGCACTTTTCAGTTTTTTTTATTCTCCGAATGACATTGCCAAGGCCGAAGATCTGTAATATCCACTGGTTAATTTTTCCTTAACTGTTTCAAAAGCAGCGATAGTTTCGGCTACATCTTCCAATGTATGGACCGCTGTCGGAATCAATCTTAGGATAATCATGCCTTTTGGAATTACAGGGTAAATTACTATCGAACAGAAAATATTATAGTTTTCCCTTAGGTCCTTACTTAAGGTAGCAGCCTCACCTATAGTGCCATTCAAGACCACCGGAGTGACGGGAGAGTTTGATTTTCCTATGCTGAAGCCTTTTTCAATAAGCCCTTTCTTCAAGGCATTTACGATATTCCATAGGTTATCCTTCAATTCAGGTCTTGTCCGAAGCAGCTCAAGCCGCTTAATAGCTCCTTCTACAAAAATCATTGGAAGTGATTTCGCATATATCTGAGAGCGCATATTATATTTCAGATAAAGAATCACATTTTCATCACCGGCCACAAAGGCACCAATTGAAGCCATTGATTTCGCAAATGTTGAAAAGTAAAGGTCTATCTGATCTTGAATATCCTGTTCTTCACCTGTTCCTGCACCTGTTTTGCCCATAGTACCAAAACCATGTGCATCATCGACCAATAATCTGAATTCATATTTTTCTTTGAGTTTGACAATTTCTGCAAGTTTTCCCTGATCGCCTGTCATTCCGAAAACCCCTTCTGTGATTACCAATATGCCACCGCCGGTTTCTTCTGCCAGTTTTGTCGCCCGTTGAAGCTGTTTTTCGCAATTTTCAATGTCATTATGAGGAAAGACATATCTTTTGCCAAGGTGCATTCTAAGCGCATCAATAATACAGGCATGACATTCTCCATCATATACTACTACATCTTTTCTATCCAAAATGGAATCGATGACTGACATAATGCCCTGATAGCCATAATTCAGAAGGTAGGAATTAGGTTTTCCCACAAAATCCGCAAGTTCCCTCTCCAGCTGCTCGTGCAAATCCGTTTGTCCTGACATCATCCGGGCACCCATCGGATATGCGGCACCCCATTTGACGGCGGCATCTGCATCGGCTTTTCTGATTTCGGGATGGTTGGCTAGTCCGAGGTAATTGTTAAGGCTCCAGGTCAAGACTTCTTTCCCTCTAAATTTCATTCTTGGAGCAATTTCTCCCTCTAGTTTGGGAAAAGTGAAATAACCTTCTGATAATTCCGAATGCTTACCCAAAGGGCCAAGATTGGTGTTCAATTTTTCAAATAAATCCAAAGTTTTAAAACGTTTAAGTTTTACAATTTTTGATAGTGCAGGAATCCACTAAAACAGCCAAAAGTAATACTTTTTACCCACCCCTGCAAAATTCCCTTTCCAATTCAATTAATCTTTCACTTCCTCGGTTTATTTTATTTAATTCGTGGGACACTTTGTTTTTTTACCAGAGAAACCCCGAATATGAAAAAAATAAAAAAGCTTTTGGTTGCCAACAGAGGGGAAATCAGTCTTAGAATAATGCGAACGGCAAGGGAAATGGGGATTAGGACGGTAGCCGTGTACAGTGAAGCAGACCGTAATGCCCTTCATGTGAGATTTGCAGACGAAGCAGTATGTTTGGGTCCTCCTCCATCTTCCAAGTCCTATTTATTGGCAGAAAAAATCATTTCCGTATGTCAAGAAATGGGAGTTGATGCCATTCATCCCGGATATGGTTTTTTGTCCGAGAATTCTGATTTTGCAAAAAAGGTAGCTGCAGCCGGTTTGATTTTTATAGGTCCCTCTCCGGAAGCCATAGAAATCATGGGAAGTAAACTCGCAGCAAAACATGCTGTCAGCCGATATGGAATACCTATGGTTCCTGGTACAGACCAAGCCATATCTGACATTCCTGCGGCGAAGGAAAGGGCTGCCGAAATCGGCTACCCGATTCTTATCAAGGCCAGTGCAGGTGGAGGTGGTAAAGGAATGCGGATAGTGGAGGAGGAATCTGAATTTGAGGAACAGATGAACCGTGCAATTTCTGAAGCCCAATCTGCTTTTGGTGATGGAGCAGTGTTTATTGAAAAATACATTACTTCCCCCCGGCACATTGAAATTCAGGTGCTCGGTGATCAACATGGCAACATTGTCCATCTGTTTGAAAGAGAATGTTCCGTCCAGCGCAGACATCAAAAAGTCATTGAAGAAGCGCCATCGGCAGTGGTATCACCCCAAATGCGAAAAGCAATGGGTGAAGCTGCGGTGGCTGTTGCCAATGCATGTGATTATTATGGAGCAGGTACGGTTGAATTTATAGTGGATGAAAAGCTGGATTTTTATTTTCTTGAAATGAATACCCGCCTTCAGGTGGAGCATCCCGTCACAGAAATGATCACCGGAAAAGACCTTGTAAAAGAGCAGATACTGATAGCAGAAGGTCATCCATTGTCTTTTACTCAGGAGGATCTGAAAATCCGGGGACATGCATTGGAAGTAAGGGTATATGCCGAAGATCCAAAAAACAATTTTCTCCCTGATATCGGTAAGCTGGAAACGTATGTCAGGCCACAGGGTCCCGGAGTGCGTGTTGATGATGGATTCGAACAAGGAATGGGTATTCCCATTTATTATGATCCCATGATAGCGAAGCTTATCACTCATGATGAAACAAGGGACAAGAATATCAAGCGGATGCTGAGGGCTATAGAAGAGTATAAAATCACCGGAATAGAAACCACTTTGAGTTTCTGCGAATTTGTTTTAAACCATGAAGCTTTTGTTTCAGGTGATTTTGATACCAAATTTGTGGAAAAATATTTTTCGCCGGAAAAGCTGGATCCGGTATTTACTGATGAAGAACTTTCAATTTTGGCAGTATTTGCGGTTACCGCTTTTGAGAAACAAAAGGAAAGTTTAAAACCGACATCTTCCAAGGGGACCTCGGCTACCGATGGTAGTTCCAACTGGAAAAAAAGACTGCACTGATGGCTGAAATTCTACCAATAAAAGCTTGGAGATATCACGAGAGGCTTAAGGGCAGGATAGAAGAACTTACTTCCCCGCTTTTTGATGTGGTATCCAAACGGCAACGTGAAGCGCTTTACGAAAATCCGGAAAACAGCATCCATCTCTCTGTTCCTCTCGGTGATCAGCCTGCACAATCCGCCCAAGAAATTCTGGAAGACTGGAAAACAAGGGAGGTTATAGTTCAGGATCAGATACCGGGAATCTATGTTTATTTTCAGTATTTCAAGCTGCCGGGAAGAGAAACAGAATCCTGCCGTAAAGGCTTTATTGCCAACATAAAAGCCTATGACTGGGATGAAAAGGAAGTGCTCCGTCATGAGAATACCATTGTCAAAGCTGTCAATGACAGAATTGAATTGCTGAAAGCAATAGAAATGCAACCCAGTCCAACTCATGGATTGTATGAAGATCAGTTTCATCAGCTGGAACCTTTTATGGATGAAGCGATTGAGGATCCAATATATGATTTGGAAGATTATCAAGGGGTAAGAGAGGTTTTGGCGGTCATACATGATGTCCCAACGATCAGAAAATTTCTGGAGGTGATCAGGGAAAGTAAGATTGTTTTGGCAGATGGACATCATCGTTTTGAAGGAGCAATTGCCTATCGAAAGGAAAAAATGACGGAAAATCCTGATCATTCAGGGAAGGAAGGTTATAATTTTCACATGATGTATTTCACCAATGCCCACTCCAAGGATTTAAGAATTCTTCCAACCCATCGGATATTTTTGAATATTACAATTGGGGAAGAAGCGCTGATTAAAAAGCTGGAACCTTGGTTTATCATCAAAAAACTCAATGATGTGGAGGAGATTGAGGAGCTGATTTTACAGAAACAATGGGCATTTGGACTGGTTTTTTCCGACACCGCATATAAAATCCGCCTTATTCCCGAAAAAATTGAGGAGATGCAACTTGAAGTTCCGGAAGTAGTCAAAAACCTTGATTTGATGGTGTTGCACTATTTCTTTGTAGAAAAAATTTTGGGTATTCAACTCGAGGCCCAGCGGCATTCTGATAACATTGAATATGAGCGTAACCTTAGAAGATGCTTTTCCAAGGTCACTTCAGGAGAAGCTTCATTTGCGGTGATCACCAAAGAGGTGAGCATGACACAGGTCTTGGAGGTTTGTAAAAGTGGATTTACCATGCCACAAAAATCCACTTATTTTTATCCAAAAACACTCTCAGGTTTGTTGTTTGCCTCGATTAAGGATACCGAATTCATCTTTCCCTATCAGGCATTTCAACCATGAAATCATTGATTCAAAAAAAACTCATCCTGGCATCACAATCCCCAAGAAGATCGGAATTGCTCAAAGGACTTGGTCTGAGGTTTGAAATCAGAACAAAGCCCACTTCTGAATCTTTTTCCGAAGAAATTCCGGTTGATGAGGTAGCAGGTTTTTTATCCAACAAAAAGGCAATGGCATTTGCAGAAGAAATTGATCCCGATGAATTGGTAATCGCAGCAGATACTTTGGTAATTATGGATGGATCAATCCTTGGTAAGCCTCAGGATGAAAAAGAAGCGGCAGAAATGCTGAAAAAACTGTCCGGCTCCTCGCATCGGGTAGTTACCGGTGTCACTATAATGGATAGAAACAAGAAAATCACTTTTCAGGATATCACAAAAGTATACTTCAAGTCTTTGTCCCAAATGGAAATCAATCATTATATTTTAACATCCAGGCCTTTTGACAAAGCAGGTGCATATGGGATTCAGGAATGGATAGGATATATAGCTGCTGAAAAAATTGAGGGTTCTTATTATACCGTTATGGGTCTTCCGGTACACCGTGTTTATGAAGAGCTAAAAAATTGGTAAATCCAAACCCCATCTGCATCCTTTATATGCAAACAAAAAAATCCATAAGCTTGAAACTTATGGATTTTGATTTTGATAAAATAATATTCTATTCGGCTTTTTCAACAGTTGTTGATTTGTTTACCTTGACCGGATCGTTGTCCTTGAGTTCTTTGCTGACGACAAAATATGGCCCGGAAACCAATTCTTCGCCCTCACTGATACCTCCCAAAACTTCAATATTGTCATAATCAGAAATCCCTGTTGTAATTTCTTTCATCTTAGCCCTTCCGTTTTCTATCACATATATCAATTCTTTTGATTTAGTGGTTCCGTCATTTGTGGCAGTGGTCTGATCTTCTCTGGTGGTGACGGCTGCAAGAGGTACAGACAGCACATTGTCTTTTTTCTGCGTGATGATGTCTACACTTGCAGTCATTCCGGGACGAAATGGATATTTGGTTTTTTCGGTGATGAGATCCTTATAGGAACTATTGAGAATGCGGATTTTTACCTCAAATTCAGTTACTGCGTCAGGGCTGGTTTTCGTATTGGCAGAATTGGCTATGGAGGTTACTATTCCTTTAAATTGCTTTCCCATAGATGAATAAGAATCAACATCAATCAGAGTTGTGTCTCCTAAGCTGATTCTTATAATGTCATTTTCGTTGACATTTACCCTAACTTCCATCTTTGAAAGGTCAGCAAGCCGCAACATTTCCGTACCTGCCATTTGTTGGGTACCTACCACACGTTCTCCTTTTTCTACCAAAAGCTGAGAAACAGTTCCGCTAAAAGGAGAATAAACATTTGTCAACCTTAAATTTTCCGCGGCTTCATTTACTGTCGCCTGCGAACTTTTTACAATGTACTCAGCAGCAATAACGGATTGATGTGCTGCGTCAAGATCATTTTTTGCAGTCAAAAAATTTGACTCAACCTGTTCGAAATCCGAATCTGAAATCACTTTATCTTTATGAAGTGCTTCATTTCGATTGAAATCCAGTTCAGATCTGTTGAATTGGGCTTCAGCTCTTTTAAGGTTGGCTTTTGCCTGAGCAAGATTCGCCATTTGCTGGTTGAGGTTTGCCCGGCTTCTTTCCAAAGCGGACACAAAATTGTCCGGCCGTATCTTTACAAGCAGCACACCCATCTGCACCGAATCACCTTCAGCAACATTCAGCTCTATGATTTCACCTGCCACATCCGGACTTAACTTTACTTCTGTTTCAGGCTCAATGACTCCTGAGGCACTGACTTTTTCAATGATTGTGGTTTTCTTGGCTGTGGCAGTTTCTACAACTAATTCCTTTTCGCCACCGATCCATCCGGCAGATCTGCCTATAACTGCAATTAGAATGATGAAAATTACTACTCCCAATAGGATGTAAATGAGTTTGTTGGACTTTTTCTTAGCCATGATTTTGATTTATAAGTTTAACGGGTTTCCAAGATAAAAATCCAACACCTTAGTTCTGAAGATATAGTTGTACTTGGCATTTATTAGATCTGCTTGCGCATTGAAGAGATTGTTTTGGGCAATCTGGAAATCTACTGAATTAATAGCACCTGCATCAAATCGCTGTTGACCGATTCTGAATGACTCTTCAAGGGAAGATACACGGATCATTGATGCCTGATAGGATTGTTTGGCAGCATTTGCTTCCGTATAGGCAGTTTCTATATCCTGTCTCAGCTGGTTTTTTACCTCCAGCTCTTGGATTTCACTCAATCTCTTTTGCAGACGGGCTCTCTGTAATCCTGCTTTGTTCCTGAAATTGGAAAATACGGGAATGGTCAGTTGAAGATTCGCCGATTGGGAGAGGTTGGTTTCAATCTGTGTATTGAAACTTGGAATTTCACCACCAAAGGCCCGATCGACATAATTTGAAAATAAATTGGCAGAAACTCCCAAGGAGGGGTAAAAGGCTCCTTTTGCTAGTTTTATCCCATATTCGGCGCTTTCGACTCCCAATTCGGCAGCTTTCACTTCAGGCATGGTTTCCACTGCTATTCCAAAAATCTCCGAAACATCAACATTCGAAATATCATAATCTTCGGCTTCCAACTCAGGTGAAATTACATCAAGTCTATCGTCAAATGGGATCTGTAAAGCTTGCGAAAGATTTAATTTTGCTATCCGCAGGTTATTGGTTGCATTGATTACCTCCAACTGGTTGGTGGCATTCTGGGATTGAAGATCCAGCTGATTGCCCAATGGAAGGGATCCTGCTTCTACAAGTTTGGTTGTATTCTCAAGTTGTCTCTGAGTGGTGTTCAATTGATATTCTGCAATTTTTAACTGCTCCTTATTAAAAATCACATTGATGAATAAATTGATCACGTTAAGGGTAATATCATTTTCTGTGGCTGCGAGGTTTTTTTTGGCCACTTCAATCTCTGTTTTGGATTGTTTGATGGAATTGATTATCTGACCGCCGCCAAAAAGCGTTAAACTGGAATTTGCAAAAAGGTTGATATTTCCGATTCTTTGGGATTCAAAAAGATTTGTTACAGGATTAATCGATCTTCCCCAACGATATCCCGAACTGGCTCCTGTAGAAAAGAAAGGCAGCCTTTCTCCTTGATTTTGAAGCAGATTGGCCTCTGTTGTTGCAAGATTTACCTCGCTTCTTTGTAAAGTAAGATTTCTTTCCAAAGCTATTTCAATACTGGCCCTGAGATCCAAAGTAGTAATATCCACCTCTTGGGCCTTGACACCAAAAGTCAAACATAATAGCCAGGTTGACAAAAAGATGTATTTTTTTTTCATGT
>JBGTDA010000230.1:0-77852 GCA_041748555.1 Rhodonellum sp. | reverse complement strand
CAAATGTGTTTCTTTATAGTGGCAATGGATAAGAAGAAATGGTTTTTTTACTTACATATTTTCCCTTAAATGAGTTTCGGAAAGAGAATTTAAATTTTTCAGATAAATGTAAAAAGTGGTCCCTTCATTGACGGTGCTGTTTACCTTGAGGTTTCCATGATGCGCCCTTATTTGTTCTCTTACAAGGTAAAGACCTAATCCTTTGCCGTCTACATGAGAATGAAATCTCTGATAAAGTCCAAAAAGCCGCTCGCCATATCGCTCCATATCTATTCCCAAGCCGTTGTCCTGAAATTTTATAACCGTACATTCACCTTCAGGAAAAGTGGTGATGTGTATGATCGGATTTCTTTCCAAATGTTTGTATTTGATGGCATTTGTGGTCAAATTAATTAGAAAATTTTCCAGATGAGCATAGATATAATTGATCCTGGGTGCTTTTGTAAAGTCTTTATGGATGACGGTTCCGGATTTCTGAATCTGCTTGAAAAGACTTCTTTCGATATTATGACAAACCAAATTGAAGTCAATGCTTTCTATTTTAGGGATACGGTTTTTCTTGATAGAAACGACCTCAATGAGGTCCTGAAGAGTTCCGGTAAGGATATCAGTAGCCATTTTTAAGTTGTCCATTATTTCCTCGTTTTCGGGGTCTGCAGGATTTTCTGGGTTGTATAGCTCCAGTAAGGAAGAAATGTTGACAATCGGAGCACGGAGATTATGTGAAATGATGTATGCAAAACGCTGAAGTTCCTCGTTCTGAGCTTTCAGATCCCGGATTAATTGTTCCCTTTCCTCCTCGGCTAATTTGGTTTCGGTAATATTTTGTGTGAACAGAAGAATGCGGTCTATTTCTCCTGCATTATTGTACAAAGGTACCCCGCTTTTCAGATAATATTGGTCTCCGTTTATCACTTCAAACATTACCGAATCCCCATTCAATACTTTATCTAAGTATGCCCTCACGTCGTTTGAAACATAGCTTTCATATTTGGATAAATGGGGAGTTCCTATAAGTTTGGTAGGGTCTATTCCCGATGATTTGTATTCCTTTCCTTCTGTATAAACATAGAAAAGCTTTCGGTCCAAAACATCTATGGTTCCCTTTGGAAAATTTTCAGCTATGCTTCTGAATAACTGTTGCGAAGCAATCAGCTGATTTTCATAATATGTTCTTGACATTTCTGCTCCAATCCTATCTGCCAATACAGTAAACAAAGAACCCAGTGCAGAGCCTGTCATCAGAGGTTTGGAGTCCATCAGGACAAGTAATCCAATTTTGTTTTGTTCCAAATCACAAATCGGAACTCCTATGTAAGATGAAATTTTGTCTCGGTTAATTTCGCCGGTATTAGCAAACCTTTGTGCCACATTTTGATAAATAAACAGTGGAGTATTTGATTTCAAACTTTCCAGACAGGGAGAATCGGCCAATTCATAAGAATATGTCGGTTGTTTCTTTCCGTGTTTGCTGTATGATTTGATTATAGCGTGTGATCCTTTGCTGTCTACTTCTGCAATATAACAATGATCCATTCCCAATTTTTTTGAAAGGAATGAGGTGGTTTCTTCAAAGAACCTGTTTCCGCTGAATTTTGAGGTGGATTCTGCTAACTCCGATAGCACATTATGAACATACTCCTGTTCACTGATATCTTCAAGGATTGCCTGAAAACTTTTACCGTCTTCAATGGGTTTTGCTGTTAAGCGTAAATGATAAAGATTTTTATTGAAGTAGCTGGAATAAGGTCCCTCATAATATCCATATCCTTTTTCAATACAATTCAGGAGTGCGGTTTTTATTGGATGATCCCCTATCAGGTCAAATAATTTTTGGCCGATAAACATCTCCCGGTCTCCTACACCGATTTCTTTGACCATTCGATTATTGACATCGATAACTACTCCCTTATGATCAAATTGTAAAATGGGTAAAGGATTTTCTTCAAAAAGCGCTTTGTATTTGATCACATTCACTTGGGATTCCGGTTCCTTTTCTTTGGTATAGGTGACATCTATAAAAAATCCTGTCCAGATGGATTCCTCCTCATATTGTTTCAGGCGGTTTGACGCTCCATACAACCACTTTGTATTTCCTTCGGGGGTGATTATTCTAAAATAACACTGAAATTTGGTGTCTTCACGGTAAGCATCCTCTTCAGCTTGCTTCAGTTTTTCGACATCATCAGGATGAACTTTTCGAGCAAGACCTTTTTCATCACGGAGTATTTCCTCAGGGGTCAAACCTGTAAGCTGATACGAACCTTCACTGACAAAAATATATTGGTGAGTCAGATCAGAAAGGATTTTGCACATGTAAACCATTCCCGGCACCACACCCGTCAGTTGTTCTAACATAGATCGGTTTTCCAAAAGGGCTTTTTCAATTACCTTTATTTCTGATACATCTTTGATTACACCCAAAAACAATATTTTCTTGGTATTTCCATCTTGGAAATACTTTCTTTCTTCTTGGACAAAAATATAATGGCCTTCCTTGTGAAGAATCTTGTATGTTATAATGGAAGATCGTTCTAAACCTTTCTGGTAAATGTGCCGGTCTTCAGGATGAATCAGACTTTCCCATTCTACTTTTGATATGGAATCAAAATATTGTTCCGAATAACCTAATATTTTTTGCAATCCCCCAGCCCAGTTGATTTTATCAGTAGCCGGATCATAATCATAGTAAATCAGGTTACCTGAATAATCCTCACTGAAATAGCTTGTTTCACGGGAGGCAACTTTGTCCGTAAAAGAAAATTCTAATTGAACTAAAATAACGTTATGCGGCAATTGTTCCTTTAAAAGCAAAAGATGTTTTGGAAATATGGTAAAAACCCCCTCTTCCGGGTTGTTCAAAAATGTGAACAAGGATTCTTTATTCAAAAACTTGAATCTTTTGGAAATAAATTCTACCAAGTCCTTACTGTTTTTGATGCCTTGAATACTATTTTTTCCTGATAATACTTTTTCGGTGGATTTTTCTATTATCCAGGAATATTTGACATTCTGGCCAAGTGGATAGGGAGAAACCAGCACATTTATAAGATATGAATTGTCTTCCTGAGAAATGACATATCCTTCTATTTGAACCCACTGAAACACTTTTTCATCCAGGATAAGAGGACATTTTATTTTATCCCCTTTTCCTAAAATATCAAATAAATAACCAAAAACAGGTTGGGGTAATGTTGGAAATATTCTTTCAAAAAAAGATTCTTCAAAAAATTTTTCTCCTTCTTGTAATACTTGTCGGATTTCGGAGGAGACATAAAGCAACTCAAAATTCTGATCACTGTTTTTTTTTACAGTGAATAGAATGTTTTGAAGCTTGGGATTTGGGCATTCAGGCATATATAGGACAATTATAACAAATAAAACAGTATCATTTACAATAGATAATTCCGGATTTCAGGATGTTTTATGTTGTAATAGTTAAGCACTAATATAGACAATCAACGGCTATTTATAGACAACAATGAAAATCCTACCCGTTATGTCGGAATGTCGTCAATTTCAAATTTGTCTTTTTAACTGAAATTGTACTGTTAAAAGGGAAAAATTCTCGGGATCCGCACTTTTATATCTTTTTACCTTCAAAATTATTTCCCTGCCTTCTTCAGAGCGGAAAAGTTGGATCAAATCCGAAAGCTCCCAAAAGTCCAAGGGAATTTTATTGATTGACAGGATTTCATCGTGATCTCTTACACCTGATAGATATGCCGGGGATTCTTCTCTGACTTTCGAAACATAAAACCGCTTTTCATCTGTGGGGTACATTTTAGGAGTGATTCCACTCATATTGTGTTCAAATGGAGTGGAAAAATTATGGCCTTTTTTGATAAGCAGTCTTTCCCGTCTATAATCCAGAATCATTGTTGTCCTACCCATGATTTCAGCACCCAAACTGCCTTGCCGGCCGGTTTCCTTGACCACGTAACTGAATTCCGTTTCTTCAGGATAAGAAGTGATCACACTTTTAAATCTCATACCGGCAAGATTGAGTAACCTGACTCTTCCAATATATCCAAACAAATCTCCTCCAAGGGATCTTCCCAAATCGCTTTCAATGTACTTTGTGGGCAATTTTATTTTGTCGGAGGTCTCCAGGTTCAGGAGTAATCCATGATTTGCCCCTGTATCTATTAGCAGTTTGGCTTCTAATTCATCACCTGTAAGTTGTTCTACTATTCCGCTGACATAGGGTTTACTGTTTTCAACCTTCATGGGGATTTTTCTATAGCCGAATGGTCTCCACTTAAGTGCGTCCGATTGAAAAAAGGTAATTTTATTTTTATCGTAATCAATTTTAACAGGGTTATATTTAAAAAATTCATAACCGATCACACCATATACGGGTACTCCAATAACTTTTTCAAGCTCAAAGAAATCCTCTTCCAAAACCAGAATAGTCTGGAACTTACCTTCAAGGTTTCCCAAATCCATTTGGTTATTCGGGGATACCGATGCAGTAAGGACAGTAGTGCCATCCGCTCCAACAAGGTTAAGTTTCCGGGTAAAGGTCATCCCTAGTGTTTCTCCAATGGTTTTGCTGAAAAGGATATTGGTTTTCACCCCTGTATCAAGTAAAAAATTTATGGGAAGGCTCCCATTGATGGAAACAGGAATAATTATAAGGTTGTTTGAACCCAAGAAATACAGATCGGTTTTCCGGCTTTCTTCTTTCATATAAAATCCCGGAACCTGAGCATTCACGGAACAGGAGATCAGAACGAATAAGTAGATAAAAATGGACAGGAAAATTTTAATCATACAACCTCTTACACTCCTTGATTAACGATGAATAATATAAGAAGAATAATAAAGATGTTGTTTTTTTTTAAATTAATTCACCATGACTACGGATTCTGATCCCCCCATACCAATATTCTTCTATCGTTATATTAATTTAGAATTATAGCAAATAAGACTATTCAGCGTAGAATGACGGGGCTATTTGTTGAATAACTCTAAAAAAAACTCCATCTTTAATTTTTAGAACCCAAATATTATGGCAGAAAAATCCTTGGTAGAAAAAGCAAAAAAAATATTTGAAAACTTCTTGATCAGACAAGGGAGTAGAAAAACTCCTGAACGATTTTCTGTAATTGATCAATTATATGCACTGCCCCAGGATGAACATATCGATGTGGAGGGATTGTTTTTGTTGATGAGAAATAAAGGATATACGATCAGTAGGGCTACTATTTACAACACATTGGATCTTTTGGTAGAATGTGGTTTGGCTGTGAAACACCAGTTTAAAGATAAAGTGGCGCTCTATGAACAAGCATTGACTTACAAGCATCATGATCATTATGTGTGTAACCAATGTAGAAAAATCAGGGAGTTTTCGGACGAAAGAATCAATCTGATAAAAGAAGCCATGGGTTTGGAATTCCAATCGGCCATCACCAGTCACTCCTTGGTGTTGTACGGGGATTGTCAGATACCGAATTGTGTGAACCTAAAGATGTTGTTATAATCAGTTCTTAAATATTTTTTTGTAAATCGGTTTTCTCTTGCTGAACTGAAGGTAAAGAACGGGATAAAGCAATAGGGTCAAAATCGCAAAAGGAGCTTCATAATTTATTTCATCCCGGATAACACTTCCTTTATCGTTGTTGATAATCCGGTGTTTATGTACCCAGGTTTTTAAAAAAAAAGGAAGCTCAATACCTTTATCAATAAAGAAAAACTCGTTACTGTTGGTTTGGTCCTCGATAATTTCACTGGTCCATTTTTGTTTGAATAGGAAAAGGCTTAGTTCCAGGCTTACTATATCTCCTTTGGAAGAGCCATCAAATCTTGCAAGTTTTACAGGAGGGAATGAGGGGCTTAATTCTTTAAAAAGAGATTCGTTGAAACCGTCTTTCACTTTCAGGAAATGTTGGCTCACTTGGGTTTGTATGACGATCTTCATAAATTTAATTTATTAAAATGCAAACAAAAATAAAGTGAAGAGTACAACCCAAATCAAGTCCATGAAAATCCAATATGTGGTAAAGAGCTGAATTCTCATTTTTTCAAATGGATTGGTGACCACGATCAGGTGCTGCACTACATCTTTTTCTTTTTTTCTATATTGGTATATCATGATCAAAGCAAAAATCAAAGCTCCCGCCAAATGAAAAAGATGGATCCCGCTAAGAACATACAAAAAACTTCCACTTGGTAATCCTGCAAAATCAATACCCATGGTGGACAATTCTTTCCAGCCTACCAGCTGAAGTCCTGTAAAGATCAATCCAAGACAAAAAGTCCGAAAAAGATTGTCTTTTAATCTTGAAAGCTGTTCATCACGGTAGGATTGCATCAACTTAGAAGCTGAATAACTGCTGTAAATGATCACAAAGGTGCTGACAATAAAAGCTTTGGGAATCTGAAATGAAATTCCTTTTAAATTTTCAAAACCTGAACCTATAAAAGCTACTGTCAAGAAAAGGAAAATCATTCCGCTCCCAAACATTCCCAGATATACCAAAGTTTGATAAGGGTGCAATTTTTCTACTTTTTGAAACCATGTTTCTTCAGCTTTGTCCATATTTTTCAAAGTGCCCATCACCATAAACACATTGGAAGCCTTTAGGTTCGACTTAATTAATTCAATTTGTGGATTATTATCCAAGGTGGATAACAATGATTTTCCTAACTTTGCGACAGAATCTCATCATTCTATTTTAACAAGTTTTGAATAAAAAAGCATTATTAACTCTTTATCAGCAAGATCCTTTTGTGCAGACAATTGCGCAGACCTTAAAACAAGGTAAAGGTGATAACTTTCAGTTCAAAGGGATATCAGGAAGTCTCGACCTTATATTGTTTTCAAGCATATATAAGGATATGGGAGGGCATCACCTGATCATAGCCCATGATAAAGAAGAAGCTGCTTATCTGAACAGTGATTTTCAGGAATTGATTGGAAAAAAGGAGGTGCTGATTTTCCCCTCCAGCTACAAACGTCCATATCAATACGACGAGGTTGAAAACGCCAATATTTTGATGAGGGCTGAAATCCTGAACAGAATCCTGCTAAAAGGAGCTAAAAATGAAATCATCATTACCTATGCAGAGGCCTTGTACGAAAAGGTAATCAATAAAAGATCACTTAAAGAAAACACCTTTACTGCAAGTGTAGGTGAAAAAGTGGATATGGAGTTTATCGCAGAACTGCTGTTGACATATGACTTTGAAAAATCAGATTTCGTATATGAGCCGGGTCAGTTTTCTATTCGTGGAGGAATTCTTGATGTTTTTTCCTATGCAAATGAACTGCCTTTTCGTCTGGAGCTTTTTGGAAGAGAAATAGAAAGCATCCGTTCATTTGATCCCGAGTCCCAGCTGTCCATTGAGCCGATTGATAAAATAAGTATAATTCCGAATATCCAGACCAGGCTACTTCAAGAAGTAAGACAATCATTTTTGGAATTTTTGCCTAAAAACACCACCATCTGGTTCAAGGATTATGAATTTACGCTTGATGTTCTGAATGATTCATTTGAAAAAGCGGGTCAGCAGTTTCATAAAATAGTAGAAAATGCAGATCAGGAAAAACTATTAATTCAGCCCAAGGATCTATTTGATAATTCGGAAAGCTTTCAGGGATTCATTGGCGGATTTACAAAGATAGAATTCGGACATAAATTTTATTTTAAAAATTGCCGGGTTTTTTCCTTTGATTCCCATCCTCAGCCATCTTTTAACAAGAACTTTGACCTCCTGGTGGAAAATCTGGTGGAGAATGAAAAGAGCGGCTGGATGAACATTATCTGTTCGGAAAGTGAAAAACAAATCGATCGGCTTGAAAACATCTTTCATGAACTTGACCCAACACTTAAGGTTCAGCCCATGTTAATAGGATTGAGAGAAGGTTTTATTGATAGGACACTTCAGATAGCCTGCTATACCGATCATCAGATATTTGAACGTTTTCATCGCTATAAAACCAAAAGCAAAACCAATAAATCAAAAGCCCTTACACTGAAAGAGCTCAAAACCCTTCATCCCGGAGATTTTGTAGTTCATGTGGATTATGGAGTCGGAAGATTTGCAGGTCTCGAAAAAATAGATGTTAACGGAAAGCTTCAGGAAGCAGTCCGCCTGATTTTCAGGGATGATGATCTTCTATTTGTAAATATTCATTCGCTGCACAAAATCTCCAAATATTCAGGCCAGGAAGGTACAAGCCCTGCAATGTCCAAGTTGGGTTCCCCGGAATGGGATAACAAAAAGAAGAAAGTCAAGAGCAAAGTAAAAGATATTGCCAAAGAGCTGATATCGCTTTATGCGAAGAGAAAAAACGCTCCCGGATTCCGGTTTTCTCCGGATTCAGTCCTTCAGGTGGAGTTGGAAAGTTCCTTTATCTATGATGACACTCCGGATCAGGCCTCTGCTACCTTTGATGTTAAAGAAGATATGGAAAAACCCCACCCTATGGACAGACTTGTGTGCGGGGATGTGGGTTTTGGAAAAACAGAAGTGGCCATCAGGGCCGCATTTAAGGCTGTGAATGATCGCAAACAGGTGGCAATTTTGGTACCCACCACTATTTTGGCCATGCAGCATTATCAGACCTTCAGAGAAAGACTGGCATCTTTTCCGGTAAAAGTGGAATACATCAATCGCTTTAGATCCGCCAAGGAAGTAAAAGAAATCATCAAGCAAGTCGATTCAGGTGAAATTGACATACTTGTCGGCACCCATAGAATTGTCAACAAGGATATAAAATTCAAGAACCTGGGGCTGTTGGTTGTGGACGAGGAACAGAAATTTGGTGTAAAAGTTAAAGAGCAGCTGAAAGAAATGAAGTTGAACGTGGATGTGCTGACACTCACGGCAACTCCGATTCCCAGAACATTGCACTTCTCTCTGATGGGAGCCCGGGATCTTTCGGTCATAGGGACTCCCCCACCCAACCGTCAACCTGTGACTACAGAAATTCATACTTTTCAGGAGGAGGTGATCAGGGATGCGGTGGCTTATGAACTGAGGCGTGGAGGGCAGGTGTTTTTTGTCCACAACAGAGTGGCAGAAATAGATTCCATCGCCAACCTAATTGTGAGGCTGGTCCCTGATTCAAGGGTGGCAGGAGCTCATGGACAGATGGAAGGCAAAAAACTGGAGAAAATCATGGTTAAGTTCATCGAAGGAGAATATGATGTGCTGGTTTCAACCAATATCATTGAATCCGGGCTGGACATTCCCAATGCCAACACTATAATTATTAACAGGGCGCACATGTTTGGTTTGAGTGACTTACATCAAATGCGGGGACGGGTAGGCCGGAGTAATAAAAAAGCTTTCTGCTATCTACTAACCACACCGACATCAGGATTGACCACCGAAGCAAGAAAAAGACTTCAAACGTTGGAAGAATTTTCCGATTTGGGTGATGGGTTTAAAGTGGCCATGCGGGATCTGGATATCCGGGGAGCCGGCAATCTGCTCGGTGCCGAGCAAAGTGGATTCATTACCGACCTGGGCTATGAAATGTACCACAAGATTCTGGATGAGGCGGTTAAGGAATTAAAAGAAAATGAATTTGCTGCACTTTTTGAAGAAGACCTGAAAGAAAAAGTCGAGGTTTTGGTTCAGGATTGTGTTATTGAAACTGATATGGAGCTATTGATACCGGAAACGTATGTGAGCAATATTTCTGAGCGACTGAATCTTTACTCCAAATTGGATAATATTAAAAATGAGGAAGAATTGCAGCCTTATTTAGTTTCCATAGAAGATCGGTTTGGTCCTATTCCTCCTAATGTCAATGATTTGTTTGAGACTGTTAGGTTGCGTTGGGTTGCCGAGCAATTGGGTTTTGAAAAACTCGTGGTGAAAAATGAAAACATGAAGTGCTATTTTGTTCCATCGAATAGGGAGAATTATTTCAAATCCGAGGTTTTTGGAAGAATACTCCGGTATATAGCCACCCAACCCAAAAACTGTAAAATAAAAGAGCACAAAAACCGTTTAATACTTACAATCAGCGGAGTAAAAAGTATCCGAAGGGCCAAACAGTGGTTGGATAGCCTGAAAAACCACGAAAAGAAATAAATTTTAATGGCCTGAAAATTGCCGTTGCAGTCAACAGTTTTGTATTATTCCGGAAAAATTTAGAAAATCACCCTTTTCAATTATTTTAAACAAAAATTTATATTGTGTTTAAAATATTAATGATCATATATTAGCGTTCAAATTGTGCACAAAAAACAGTAAAGTCTAATGGTTTTTGGAAAAAATAAAGTAGGAATGATAGCTGCGGGAGCCCTTATAATTATGGGTGCGGTTTTGTCGTCCTGTAATAAAACTCCCGGATATGGTAGGAGAACTGCCGCCAAACCGGGTAAAGTAAGTGCTTCAACAGGAGCCGAATTCAGCTTTGATCCCAATGACAGTTCTAAATTTCAGGTAACGAAACTTGCTGAACAGGTTATAGGTCCCAGATTAAAATATATCCAAGGTGGGAGAACAGTAGTCGGTTCTCAGGAACAGGATATCATGGCTTTTAGGGATAACTTGGAAAGAACTGTAACAGTCGCTTCATTCTATATGGATGAAACGGAGGTGACGAACAATGATTATAAGGAATTCTTGTTTTACATGAAGAAAAATGTAAGTGCGGATTCCATCCAGAAACTTGAACCCGCGGATCAGGTTTGGGCAGGTGCAATGTCATACAATGACCTTTATGACACATATTATTTTAGATTTCCCGGATTTAATTTCTATCCTGTAGCAGGTGTCTCGTGGTCTCAGGCTGCAGCTTATTCGAAATGGAGAACCGATTTTGTCAGTAACCTGCTTCGGGAAGAGAAGGGAATAGACAGTACTCTTTCCAAAACTCAATTAATAGAACGAGGTGTAGCCATTGCAGAATACCGATTACCTAGTGAGGCGGAATGGGAATATGCTGCAAAAGCAATGATCGGAACCCAATACATGGATGAAAACCAGGAAAACGGTAGAATCTATCCATGGGATGGCAGAGGTGTTAGAAACCCATATGATGTTAAAAGAAAAGGAAAACAAGGTGATTTCCTTGCCAACTTCAAGCGTGGTCGGGGTGACTATGCCGGTATTGCAGGAGGTGAAGCGAATGATGGTGAAATTTTACCTACCAACGTGTATGATATGCCTCCGAATGATTTTGGTTTATATCACATGGCCGGAAACATGAACGAATGGGTTCAGGATGTTTATAGACCATTGACCTTTAGGGATTTTGATGATTTGAACCCTTTAAGAAAAGATGGTATATATGACGAAGAGGAAAATTATACCACTATGTTGATTACTGATGATTATCGGGTTTATAAAGGTGGATCTTGGAGGGATGTTGCCTATTGGTTGGCTCCGGGAACAAGAAGATTTATGCACCAAGACTCGGCAACGAATGCAGTAGGTTTTAGATGTGCTATGATTTCAATCGGTGCTAAAGGAAAATAAGTAAAATTTAGATATTCAAACAAAAAGGAGCCTTTTGGGCTCCTTTTTGTTTTTTATACAAATCATGGTACCGCTTACAGGGAAAGAACACCAAAGAGGTAAAATCAATGCTTACTGCAACTTTAAATCCCCTAAATTCCTCTTTAAACTTACGAACTATGAGATTAATAGAAACTTACTCTACCAAAAATCATAAATTGTTTTTGCTGTTATGGATAGGGATTTCATTTTCATTATATGCCCAAAATGCAAAGACATATCAGACTCCCCCAAAAGCAATTTCTGATTTATTCAACGCCCCATCTACGCCTTCTGTGGAAACTAGTCGGACAGGTGACTTTTTATTGTTGTATGAAAGACCTGATAATCCTTCTATAGAAGAGCTTGCTCAGGACGAGCTCCGTATCGCAGGTATGCGGATAAATCCGGCTAACAACGGGCCAAGCCGAAATATGGGAACCGAAAATGTCAAGATGATAAACACGAGAAGTGGGGAGGAAATCCAGATCATAGGACTTCCTGAGAATCCAAAAATGGGTAGTTTTTCCCTTTCCAAGGATGAAAAGTATCTCGCATTCACTAATAGCACCGATACAGGAATAAGCCTCTGGGTGGCTGATTTGGAGAATTATGAAGCGAAAAAAATTTCCGATGAAATTGTGAACGCTGTATATGGAAATCCCGTTTCCTGGACTCCGGACAATAAAATTTTGGTTAAGGCGATAAATCCGAACAGAGGAGAAAAACCGGAAGAACCAATCGCTCCATCAGGTCCAATAATTCAGGAAACTTCGGGTAATGCGGCTCCCACTAGAACCTACCAGGATTTATTGAACAATTCCCATGATGAAAGGCTTTTTGAATATTTCATGGATTCACAATTACATCTAATAGATATTGAAGGTAATAAGGAAATAATTGGCAGTCCCGGATTGATCAAATCCATGGATCTTTCTCTGGACGGGCAGTATATCCTGGTGGAGTTGATCCAAAAACCATTTTCTTATTTGGTTCCGGCTTCACGCTTTCCCAATAATGTTGAAATATGGGATATTACTGGTCAAAAGATTAAAACCCTCGCAGAAATTCCTCTCGATGAAGCAAGACCCTCCGGATTTGATGCTACTGCTATAGGTCCACGCTCTATAACCTGGAGAGCAGATAAGCCTGCAATGTTGTATTGGGTGGAAGCGCAGGATGGTGGAGATCCAAAAGTAGAAATGGAAGAAAGAGAAATCGTCTATACTTTAGACGCCCCATTTACAGGTGAAAAAAATAAACTTACGAGCACTTCGCTGCGGTTTGCGGGGATTAATTGGTCCGATAACAATTTTGCATTGTTGAATGAAAGGTGGTTTGCTTCCAGACAGGAGAAAGTAACTTTGATAAACCCTTCCCAACCCGGTGATGCAGGGCAGGAAATTTTTTCACGTTCATTCGATGATATTTATAATGACCCGGGAAATCCGGTTTTTACCACAAATGAATATGGAAAAAACGTTCTTTTAAGAAAAGGAAATGTCATTTTCATGACAAGTGAAGGTGGATCGCCGGATGGAAGCATGCCTTTTTTGGCATCTTATGATATAAAATCCAATGATCAAAAGATAATATGGAGGAGTCAGGCCCCCTACTATGAAAGGGTGGTAAAAGTTTTCGATGACAATGCGTCGGAATTTATAACTGTGAAAGAAGGCATTGAGGTTCAGCCTAATTATTGGTTGGTAAATATCAAAAAGAGAATTGCGCCTGTTCAGATAACCCAATTTGAACATCCCTATGAATCAATTAAAGGAATCAAGAAGCAACAGGTGAAATATAAAAGAAAGGATGGAGTGGATCTTTCTGCAATAGTTTATACTCCTGAAGGATTTGCTCCGGGCGAGAGTGAACCCCTGCCGGTATTGATGTGGGCTTATCCAAGAGAATACAAATCCGCGGATATTGCTTCTCAGGTAAGAGGATCCCAATATCGATTTACACGCCTGAGTTGGGGATCTCCTATATACTGGGTTACTCAGGGATATGCGATTATGGACCAAACAGAGATGCCTATCGTTGGTGAGGGAGAGGAAGAACCGAATGATGCCTTTGTAGAGCAGCTTGTTGGAAATGCCGAAGCGGCAATTGATTTTATTGTTGAAGCGGGGATTGGTGACAGGGAGAGAATAGCAGTAGGTGGTCATTCCTATGGAGCCTTTATGACGGCAAATCTCCTCTCCCATAGTGATCTTTTCGCAGCCGGAATCGCCAGAAGCGGTGCTTACAACCGGACTTTAACACCTTTTGGATTTCAATATGAGCAAAGAACCTATTGGGAAGCTCCCGATGTTTATAATGTTATGTCACCGTTTATGAACGCGGAGAAGGTAAAAACCCCGATTCTATTGATCCATGGTGAAGCGGATAACAATTCAGGGACTTTTCCCATACAAAGTGAGCGGTATTACAATGCCTTGAAAGGCCATGGGGCCACCACCCGGTTGATTTTCCTCCCTCATGAGAGTCACGGATATTCTGCCCAAGAATCCGTTCTTCACACGTTGCACGAGCAACATGAATGGCTTGAAAAATATGTGAAAAACAAATAGCTCGTAAAAAAGATAAACCTCCAACAGGAGGTTTATCTTTTTGATTTTTTACTCTATAAAAATTCAAAATTATTCAGAAATCAATTTTGCCCCTATTCCATTCCTTTTTGGGAAAGTAACCGACTCAGGTGTAATATTAACACCGTTGGCGATATCTTTAGCTAAGAGCATTGCGCCATCCATATCTACATAATCCAGAAGCGGAGCAATGTGTGCAATCGCCGAAATGCCAATGGATGATTCTGTCATACATCCCACCATGGTTTTCATTCCCATAGCTTTGGCTTCCTTTATCATCCTCAGGCTAGGGGTGATTCCTCCGGCCTTGACTAGTTTCACATTAATGCCGTGAAACAATCCAATGCATTTTTGAACATCATTTTCAAGTATACAGCTTTCGTCTGCTATTACAGGTAATTTACTGTACTGATATACTTCCTTCATTCCCTCCAAATCATCTTTTCCCAAAGGCTGCTCCATGAATTCCACATTGAGCCTCACCAGCTCCTCAGAATACCGGATAGCCTGTTCCGCTGTCCATGCGCAATTCGCATCGATCCGGAAGATTGCAGAGGTATGTTTTCTAAGTTCCCGGATGATCTCCAGATCGTGGTCTGTACCCAACTTTATCTTGTAAAGTGGCCAATCGACCTCCTTCATTTTAGCTACCATTTTATCTACTTTATCAATTCCGATAGTAAAATTAGTGATGGGAATGTTTCTGGGATCAAGCCCCAAATATTCATAAAGCTTTTTACCCTGCTTTTTGGTAAATAAATCCCATGCAGCCATATCCAAAGCGCATTGGGCAAATGGATTTTCCTTAAATATTTTTCTTGTGATATCCCAAAGCTGTTCAGGAGTTTTCCATTCACCTTTTTCCACCAATCGCCTGGAAGATTCAAGACTTTCACTCATGTTTTCTACTGTCATTCCGTAAAACTGATTGGTAGTGGATTCTCCCAAACCGTAAAAACCCCCATCCTCCAGCATGACAATAAGGGTTTCTTGGGTATCCCGGCTTTGATGGGCAATGGTGAAGGTATGTTTCAAAGACAATTCTTTGACAAAGAATGTTAGCTTCATTTGATAATCTTATTTTAAAACAAAAGTAAAAGTATTTCTTAGCCTAAGTTTATACATTAGGCAAATATTTTAATGAAAAGCCCTGCCTCTATGAATTCATCAACTATTTATCTAAAAGCCTGCTGTTTCCTGATATTGTTATTGTTCATCTTTCCCTCTTGTAGAAATGAACCGGAAAAACAGCAAAATTTAGATCCGACAAAACTGGAAGCTGCCTACGAGAGCTATCAGGAAAAGTCCGTAGATCGGCGAAGATTTAAACATGCAGAAGTTTTGCATCTTGTCAATAACAGGAAGGGAGGATTTTTGGTGGAAGAAATCGGAATATCCGTGGAGGGCAAAAGTATATATCAGATGTCCATTGGCAATGGCCATGTTAAGGTAATGCTCTGGTCCCAAATGCACGGAAATGAAAGCACAGCAACGATGGCACTGTTTGACTTGTTCAATTTTCTCGAAGGCTCTGAGGATGAATTTGATACCATCAGGAACACCATTTTATCAAATCTGAATATTCGTTTCATCCCCATGGTGAATCCGGATGGTATGGATGAGTGGAAGAGAAGAAATGCGCTGGATATAGATCTAAACAGGGACGCGGTGGATCTGGTGTCACCTGAAGCTATAATCCTTAAAAATGCAAGAGACACCTTTTCCCCCGGATTCGGCTTCAACCTTCATGACCAACAGGTTTATTATAATGTTTTTCAAACTGCAAAACCTGCAACTATTTCGGTATTGGCACCGGCTTATAATTATGAAACCGAGGTAAATGATGTCCGGCAAAAAGCCATGCAGGTAATTGTAGGTATGAATCGGATTTTGCAGGAAACAATCCCTGGCCAAGTGGGCAAATATGACGATGCATTTGAGCCTAGGGCATTTGGTGATAACTTTCAAAAATGGGGGACTAGTACGATTCTGATTGAATCGGGAGGATATCCAAATGATCCTGAAAAGCAATTTATCCGTAAGCTCAATTTTATGATAATTCTAAATGCTCTTTACGAAATAGCAAAAGGATCTTATGATCAATATGCACTTGAGGATTATTATGCTATTCCTGACAATGATAATAAACTGATGGACCTAATACTGAAAAATGTCCTGCTGACTAAAAACGGATCTCAATATAGCGTTGATTTGGGTATCAAAAGAAGGGAGGCAGATGCAAATGCGAATGGTAATTACTTTGTCAATGGAGCCATAGATGATATAGGTGATTTATCTGTTTATTATGGATATGAAGAATTGGATGCTGAAGGGTTAGAAGTGGTAGAAGGGAAAATACATCCTGAAACTTTTAAAGACATCTCTTCCATCACTAAGGAGAATGCAATGGAATTGTTAAAAGAAGGTTACTTGGCTGTAAGGGTTGAGGATGCGAAGGATGCGGAATTGTTCGATCTTCCCATATTGGTACTGAAGAATGCCGAAGAAATACCTTTTGGAATGCAGACCGGAGCGTCGCCTAATTTTTATCTGGCAGAAAATGGGCGACTTAAATACGCGGTAGTAAATGGTTACCTGATCAATTTGGAAGATCCCGAATCACTGCAATTTAGGCAGAGGGTAATGTGATCACTACCTTACATTTTATTATCTTGTCAACATTATTTTTCCATTTTTCTGGAAGACTGGTAGTAAAAAAAACGAGACTTATTCGGTCTCGCTTTTTACTTTAAGTTCTATTTCTTCTCCTGAATCGTCAAGGAATTTGTACTCCGTCACCGGTAGTGAGGAATCTTTGATCAGTTTCACCCATTTAAGGTATTTGAAAAACCACTTTACCCGCTTGGATATAATTCCGTTTGTAAAATAAGCGTAAAGGTAAGGGTGTAATCCAATATGGATATTGGATACGTTTTGGATAGTTGCAATATGCTCGAGGTCTTTTTCCAATTTGTCGGCCACTAAAATGGAGGCCTGTATCTTGCCGGTTCCCATGCAGGAGGGACAAGTTTCTTTGGTGACAATGTTTACTTCAGGTCTTACACGTTGTCGGGTGATTTGCATCAGACCGAATTTGGTCAGTGGCAGTACAGTATTTTTTGACCTGTCGTCTTTCATTTCGTCTTTCATTGCATCGTAGATAGCCTTTTTATTATCGGCTTTCTTCATGTCGATGAAGTCAATGACGATGATGCCTCCCATGTCTCGGAGGCGCAATTGTCGGGCAATTTCTTTGGCAGCTACCAGGTTGGTCTTCAAGGCCGTATTTTCCTGGTCACTTTCTTGATTGGATTTGTTACCACTGTTGACGTCGATGACGTGGAGGGCTTCTGTATGTTCAATAATGACATAACCTCCCTGTGGAAGACTAATAGTCTGGCCAAACAAGCTTTTGATTTGCTTTTCTATTCCAAAATTTTCAAAGAGCTTAGCTTTTCCGTTGTAAAGCTTAACAATTTTTTCCTTTTCAGGGACGATCGATCTTATGTAAGATCTGATCTGATCATAAACTACCTCATCTTCTACTGTGATTGCATCGAATGATTCGTTGAGTAGGTCTCTAATGATAGAGGAAGCCATACTCATTTCTCCTATTACCTTATCGCGGCCTTTGGCTTTGGTAAGTTTTTTCATTCCCTCCTCCCAGGTGGTTACCAGATTTCGCAGGTCTTTGTCCAGTTCTGTAACAGACTGGCCTTCGGCAACTGTTCTGATAATGACACCGAAATTGGCGGGTTTGATGGAAGTAATAAGGCGGACCAGCCTTCTTCTTTCTTCTGCGCTCCGTATTTTTTTGGATACGTTTACAGAATCTGAAAAGGGGACCATTACCAAATAACGACCGGCAAGGGAGAGCTCACAGGATAGTCGTGGGCCTTTAGTAGAAATCGGTTCTTTAATTACTTGAACCAAAATCTGGCTGTTTTTAGAAAGGACATTGGTTATTTTCCCAAGCTTTTCTATGTCAGGTTCCATTTCGAACCCTTTCAGACTATAATTGGAAAAATTATTGTTTCGGTACAGTTTTGTGTAGTTATTGAGGCTGTTGATCTGAGGACCCAAATCCTGATAATGCAAAAATGCATCTTTCTCATAGCCTACATCGATAAAAGCCGCATTGAGACCATTGACGATTTTACGGACTGTACCTAAATAAATGTCTCCCACCTTAAACTGATTGTCCTCTCCACCTGAGTGGAGCTCCACCAGACTTTTGTCTTTTAAAAGGGCTATACGACTACCTCCTTGAGCAGAATCGATAACTAATTCTGTGCTCAAATTGTGTCTAGGTTTATAATGTTAATGAACGTTTACTGTAATAACTTAAAAAAGAAGAAGTATTTTACTTCTTCTTATGTCTGTTTTTTCTCAGTCTTTTTTTACGCTTGTGCGTAGCGATTTTGTGTCTTTTTCTTTTTTTACCGCAAGGCATGGTGTTGTTTATTTATAGTTTAACAATTATTTATAGCCTCTCCAGATAACTTTCCACACTTGACAGCACCATTGGGTCTGTTGTCATGCTTTGAACCTGCTGGAACTGCTTTTTGGCTTTATTCTTTTGGTTTGATTCAAAATAACTTACACCCAAATAAAATTGACCCTGAACATTATCAGGAGCATAGTTGACCAATTCTTCAAACCGCTCCGCTGCCCTTTTGTATTGGCCGGATTGCATGGACAGTATGCCCATATTGAAAATAGCCGCTTCGTTCTTAGGGTCTTCCTCCAAAATCTCCCTCAGCATGGTGATTCCTTGCATAGGGTTTGAGGAGGAAACATAAGTCATTGCAACTTTGGTTTTCAGATCAAGTCGTTTTGGATCTTTTTCCAAAACCTGATTGAGAAAACTTCTAGTCTTTTCTGCAAGAAATGAAACTTTTTGGTCATCTAATGCGAAACTAAAAGCCTCATAGTACGCGCTTCCGGCTTTTTCTAACCGGTTTATGGTTGATAGTCGGGAGGCCGCTAATCCATAATAATGTGCTGCGCTATCCAACTTGCCTGATTCCGAGAACAATAAGGCTATAGAATCAGCGAATGTAACAAAATTTTCTTCATTTTCCGCGTTTTCAAGGCTTCGTGAAAGGTTGGTGATTTTTTCCTTGTCTGAGGCCGTTAATTCTGCCTCATGCATTTCCTCTGCAATCTCAGAAGAATTGGTTTCAGCAGTGGATAAATTCGCATTGCCCTCATCATTGTCTACGACTACTCTTGGAAGGGAATAGAGAACAGCTAAGGTAACTACTCCTAATACAAGGGCTATGATTTGGGATTTTTTCATAAGTCAAACCGGCACCTAATGGTTAATCCTGAGGGGCCAGTTCTTTAATTTTCTTACTGTTCTTGATTTTTTCAATAAAAACCTTAGAAGGCTTGAATGCAGGAACATAGTGTTCCTCAATCACAATGGCAGTGTTTTTAGAGATGTTTCTGGCGATTTTTTTAGCTCTCTTTTTATTGATGAAGCTGCCAAAACCTCTTACATAAATATTGTCTCCATCTGCCATGGAATCTTTTACAACTTTGAAGAATGCCTCAACGGTTTGAGTTACATCATCTTTTTGAATTCCTGTCTTGTCCGAAATTTTGGTGATTACTTCTGCTTTAGTCACTGTGAATTATGTTTAATTTGTTATTGAATAAGCTTAACGACCTATTAACCAACTATTTTTGGGACTGCAAATTTACACTAACCATTTCAATATAAAAACAAAATGGCTAAAATTAGCTTCATTTGTTTAACGATTCATTAATAGAATAAATTTCATACATTTTGATTAAAGACCACTTTACCTATAAATTGTTGGATTGGTATTCCATTTATAAAAGAGATTTACCTTGGAGGAACACAAAACAACCGTATATCATTTGGTTGTCAGAAGTCATTCTGCAGCAGACACGGGTGGCCCAAGGTCTGCCCTATTTCCAAAAATTCCTGAACAATTTTCCAACGGTGCAAGATCTGGCAGATGCCTCCCCTGATGAGGTTTTGAGGCTCTGGCAGGGGTTGGGTTATTATAGTAGGGCTCGCAATCTTCATCAGTGCGCCAAAGATGTTGTGAATAAATATCAAGGCAAATTTCCCGGTTCCTATGAAGAACTTTTGAAATTGAAGGGGGTGGGAAATTATACTGCCGCAGCTATTGCTTCTTTCGCTTTTGACCAACCCGTGGCGGTGGTGGATGGAAATGTATTCCGGATCCTTAGCCGGTATTTTGGAATAACAGCAGATATCGGAAGCCCTTCCGCAAAAAAAGAATTTGAAGAATTGGCCAATTCACTTATTCCTTTCAATCAGCCAGGTGAATTCAATCAGGCCATCATGGAATTTGGTTCTCTGAAGTGTAAGCCAAAAAACCCTGATTGTGAAAACTGTATTTTCAAAAAAAACTGCTATGCCTATAATAACAATGCAGTAGGGCTGCTGCCTGTAAAGGAAAACAGGGTTAAAATAAAGGTAAGGTACTTTACCTATGCTCATATCCAATGTGAGAATGAGGTGGTAATAAAAAAGAGAGGAACAGGGGATATTTGGGAAGGGCTTTATGATTTTCCGCTTGAGGAGAATAATATTCAGGTAATCCGGGATCCGGCAGATTTTATTTATTTTAAAGAATTGGAATTTTTAAATCCTAAAATAAATTTTAATCCGGAATTGACTTTTAAGCATATTCTTACTCACCAGAGAATATTTGCCAATTTTGTGTCATTTGATATCAAAAAAGATCATAAGGAGGAGCTCCAAAACTGGGTGCGACAACGCAGGTATTTTCTGGTTGATAGGCAAAAACTCGAAAGTTTAGGAAAACCCAGGTTGATACTAAAATTTTTGAACGGCGAGAAATAATCCCTAAATTGAAAATTGAATTTTTTTTAACCCTTTAAATAATTTAAGAAAATGGCAGGAGTAAATAAAGTGATTTTAGTTGGTAATTTGGGTGCAGATCCTGAGGTGAAACACCTTGAGGGAGATAAGGTAGTGGCAAATGTAGGATTGGCTACAACTGAGGTCTATAAAGACCGAAGCGGGAACAGGGTAGAAAATACCGAATGGCATGATCTGGAAATGTGGGATGCACAGGCCAGAATTGCAGAACAATATCTTAAAAAAGGTATGCAACTTTTCGTAGAGGGAAAGATTAAAACTGATACCTGGCAGGATGATCAAGGTAACAACAGAAAAAAAGTAAAGATAAGGGTGTTGAGTTTTACCATGCTTGGAGGAAGACCAGAAGGTTCCAATAATTCGTCTGATCAGCAGGGAGGGGGTAATTATTCAAATTCAGCGTCCAATGCCAAGACAAATCAGCAGCCTGTGGAAAGCAGCTCTGAAGACGATGATTTACCATTCTGATAGGGAATTTTTGATATTGTGGTCAAGAATTGATTAATTTTGTGATTATATTTTAAAATATTGATGGACGACCCCTATCCCGGTTTACTATTACTGGCAGAAATGAATTCAGTTTCTGCCAGCTATTTATTGATTAATGGATTGATTTTTATTTTACTGTTGATCTGTTCAGGGCTTGTATCCGGGTCGGAAGTTGCATATTTTTCACTTGATTCAGGTGATATAGCAGGAATGGATCAACAGGCAGACAAAAGGGTTTCAAAAGTAATCCAGCTGGTAGAGTCTCCTCAGCAGCTTTTAAGCACCATCTTAATTCTTAATAACCTCATAAATGTAGGAATAGTCACTTTGACCACATTTGTATTCTGGACTCTTTTTGGGTTGGATGCCACCGGGGTGTTGATAATAGCAATACAGACTGTTGTGGTGACTTTTGCTATTGTTTTCTTTGGGGAAATCGTCCCTAAAGTATATGCCACTAATGCCAAATTGACCTTTTCATTGATGATGGCACCTTATATTTTCTTTTTCTCGATTCTTTTAAAACCGCTGTCATTATTTCTTATGTCAATCAGTAATGTTATTGAAAGAAGGATTCAAAAAAAGGGGTATACTTTATCTGTGGATGAATTGCATCAGGCTCTAGAAATGACTGCTGATGATGCTACTGAGGAGGAGAAGGACATTTTGAAAGGAATTGTTAATTTTGGGACCCTTACCGTAAAGCAGGTTATGAAATCCCGGATGGATATCACAGCTGTGGATACTGAAATGGATTTTCATGAACTGATGGATAAAATCAATAAAAGCGGATATTCCAGGATTCCTGTTTACACCGAAACTATCGATAATATCGAGGGTATTCTCTATATCAAAGACCTCTTGCCATACATAGAAAATCAGGAAGATTTTGAATGGCAGAAGCTTGTAAGAAAAGGGTTTTTTGTTCCTGAGAATAAAAAAGTCGACTCTCTTCTAAAGGACTTTCAGAACAGAAGAGTCCATATGGCAATAGTTGTTGACGAATATGGAGGCACCTCGGGGCTTGTAACATTAGAAGATCTGATTGAGGAAATTATCGGAGAAATAAACGATGAGTTTGATGATGCCGAAGATTTCTATTATAAAAAGCTTGACCCGCAGACATATGTGTTTGAAGGAAAAATTTCTTTGAATGATTTTTGTAAAAAACTGGAACTTGACTCTCAGGCCTTTGAAGAAGTAAAAGGAGAAAGTGAATCCTTGGGAGGACTTCTATTGGAGATCAACTCGAGTTTTCCTAAAAACGGGACAAAGATTTTGTTCGAAAACATCGAATTTACCGTCCTTTCTGTGGATACCAGAAAGATCAAAAAGGTGAAGGTTCATCTTACCAATGACGATAAGGGTAACATCGGCCATAATGTGGATTGATGGAATTTTTTATACCTAATAAAAACAATCAAATCATTGAATAACAAAATAAAATTTGCTGCAAGTTTTTTAGAGGAGGTTCTAAACTCAAAAAAATACTTTTTATAAAAAATAATTTCAAAAAAAATTCATCTTTTCAAATTCCAACCGAAATTTTCAAATTCTTCCAAATATCAAAGTTATTCAATTGGTTTTTTAACCCGGTGGGGAATATTTATCTAAAATATCATTGTTTTCAAACAAAAAAGGAATCAACATATATTTTTAATTAATGGTAAATATTGGCTTAATTGTGTGCTAACTATTTATTTTTTCGGCTCATTTGTTGCACGAATTTTAATAGAAAGATTTTTTTTTGTAAATTTTGCATCTTAAATATTAAACCCATTAAATCTAAATATAATGAACGAAGGATTATATCGGGCAGAATTTGAACATGATTCCTGCGGTATAGGAGCGGTTATAAACGTGAAGGGAAACAAAACCCATGATACTATCAATGATGCCTTGTTTATGCTGGGCAATATGGAGCATCGTGGGGGAAGAGGAAGTGATCCAAAGACGGGAGACGGAGCGGGAATATTGATCCAGCTTCCTCATCCTTTTCTTAAGGAAGTAACATCAAGGTCGGGCTTTATTCTTCCGGAAGCAGGGAGTTATGGAGTAGGCATGACATTTTTTCCAAAAAACAAGCAACTATATAAAAAATCAAAAACTGAATTAAATCAGATAATAAAAGAACTAGGCTTTATTCTGATCGGCTACCGGGAAGTTCCTGTGGATGAAACTGTCCCCGGATCCGGTGCTTTGGAAGTAATGCCTGTTATAGAACAGGTATTTGTAAACCATAAAGACAACATAAAAGGAATAGATCTGGAGCGCAAGCTTTACGTGTTGCGCAATTATGCCACGCATGTGATCAATCAAAACATTCCCGGGGTAAACAATGCATTTTACTTTGCCAGTTTGAGTTCATTTACCATGATCTACAAAGGTCAGTTGAGGACAGATCAGGTTTTGCCGTTTTATAAAGATCTTCAGAACAATAAGATTACATCAGCTCTGGCGATTGTTCATTCCCGGTTTTCTACCAATACCTTTCCAAATTGGAGGCTGGCACAACCTTTCAGGTATTTATCACACAACGGCGAAATCAATACCATCCGGGGAAACGTCAATAAAATGAAGTCGAAGGAATCTCTTATGAGATCCATTCACTTTACAGATGATGAGCTTCAAAAACTGATGCCGATCACAAATAAACATCATTCTGATTCCGCAAATCTTGATGCATTGGTTGAGCTGTTAACGTTGAGCGGTAGAACTTTGCCACATGTGATGATGATGCTCGTACCGGAAGCCTGGCAAGATAATCAGATGATGGACAAGGATCGAAAAGCCTTTTATAAATTTCATGCAGCTTTAATGGAGCCATGGGACGGACCTGCCGCTCTTTTATTTACTGATGGCAGATCAATAGGGGCAACTTTGGATAGAAACGGTTTAAGGCCTTTGAGATATTGTACCACCACAGATGACAGGCTCATTTTGACTTCTGAGGCAGGGTCACTTCCTGTAAGAGAAGCAACGATAAAAGAAAAGGGAAGAATCAGTCCCGGAAGGATGCTTTGGGTGGATCTGGAAAAAGGCAAAATCTCTTTTGATGATGAAGTGAAGGCCACGGTATGTGATAATAAACCCTATTTTGATTGGGTCAGAAAAGAGCGACTAAAACTAAGGATAATGCCCGATCCACAGATTTTGAATCAACCGTATACAACAGAAGGGATCAAAATAAGGCAGACAATTTTCGGCTATACATCTGAAGAATTGAAGATGATCTTATCTCCTATGGGGGATACAGCATATGAACCTATCGGTTCAATGGGTGCTGATACTCCCTTGGCGGTATTGTCCAAACAAAGCCAACATATATCCAATTACTTTAAGCAACTTTTTGCCCAGGTAAGTAATCCCCCAATCGATCCTATAAGAGAAAGGTTGGTGATGTCACTGTTTACCAGGATTGGGGAAAGCCATAATATATTAGAGCAAAGTCCTCGCCATACCCGTCAGATTCATATTTCCCAACCTGTATTATTAAATGAGGATCTCGAAAAAATAAAACACCTAGAAGATCAGGGTTATCGGTCAGTGACGCTTTGCGCACATTTTGATACAGACCATCAGCCCGGCAGATTACTGGAAGCATTGAATCAACTTTGCCGTCAGGCAGAAGGGGCGATCTATGCAGGAAAAAACATTCTCATTATTTCTGACAGAAACAGCACGGCAGAGAAGGCCCCCATTCCTTCTCTCCTGGCCATAGGTGCAGTACACCATCACTTGATCAAGAAAAAGCTCAGAACCAGGGCAGGCTTGGTCGTGGAAGGTGGAGATATTCGTGAGACCCATCATTTTGCAACAGTTATTGGATATGGAGCTTCGGCTATCAATCCTTATCTGGCTCTTGAATCGTTGTTGAACCTGAATGAAAAAGGATTTCTTTCTGAAGAAATTCCACAAAAGCAGCTTTTCCAAAACTATCAGTCAGCCATAGGCAAAGGACTTTTAAAAGTTCTTTCCAAAATGGGTATAAGTACCTTACAATCTTATCAGGGATCTCAGATTTTCGAGGCAATTGGTCTTGGGCCTGAGGTTATTGACAGGTGTTTCAATGGAACTGTCAGCAGAATCAGTGGAATATCTTTCGATGAGTTGGCCGAGGAGGTTTTGATCCGGCATCATGCGGCATATCATACAGAAAGCCCCATTTTGGAAACAGGTGGGGTTTACCAATGGAAAAGAAGAGGCGAAAAACACCTTTTCAATCCTGAAACCATCCATCTATTGCAAAAATCCACAAGGCTGAACGATTACGCTTTATACAAGAAGTTTGCTGAAAAAATTAATATCCAGACGAAAGACGCCTTTACTCTAAGGGGTCTGTTTGAATTCAAGAAGAGGATTTCCATTCCTATAGAAGAAGTAGAACCAATGGAAACCATCTTGAAAAGATTTGCAACCGGGGCAATGTCTTTCGGATCCATTTCCCATGAAGCACACAGCACCTTGGCAATAGCAATGAACCGAATCGGTGCAAAAAGCAACAGCGGTGAAGGTGGAGAAGATGAGGTGCGTTTTCAAATAAAGGAAAACGGGGACTGGGAACGGTCCGCAATCAAACAAGTCGCTTCAGGAAGATTCGGGGTCACCAGCAATTATCTTACTAACGCTGCAGAGCTTCAGATTAAAATGGCCCAGGGAGCCAAACCCGGTGAAGGAGGTCAGTTGCCCGGGCATAAAGTGGACGATTGGATCGGAAGAGTTAGACATTCAACTCCCGGAGTGGGTCTCATTTCTCCGCCACCTCATCATGATATTTATTCTATCGAAGACCTTGCACAGCTTATTTACGACTTAAAAAATGCTAACCGCAAGGCTCGCATCAATGTAAAACTGGTTTCCCAGGCAGGCGTCGGTACTGTAGCCGCAGGAGTTGCCAAAGCACAGGCAGATGTTATACTGATTTCAGGGGCCGATGGAGGCACGGGAGCATCACCTTTGAGCTCTATCAGACATGCCGGACTTCCATGGGAACTTGGACTTTCGGAGGCACATCAGACTTTGGTGAAAAACAACCTTCGAAGCAGAGTTGTTCTACAGACCGATGGACAGCTCCGAACAGGAAGGGACATAGCCATTGCTACTTTATTGGGAGCTGAAGAATGGGGAATATCCACAGGTGCATTGGTGGTAGAAGGATGTATCATGATGCGGAAATGCCATTTGAATACGTGCCCTGTCGGAGTTGCTACCCAGAATCCCGAGCTAAGAAAACTGTTTACCGGACAACCTGATCATGTGGTTAATTTCTTCCAGTTTCTGGTGGAGGATTTAAGGGAAATAATGGCGTCTCTCGGTTTCCGCACGATCAATGAAATGGTGGGACAGAGTGATGTACTGAAAGCCACAGCTCATATGAACCATTGGAAATGGGATAAATTAGATTTGAGCCCGATCTTCCACAAAGTGGAGGTACCGGATCATGTAGGTATTTACAAGCAAATTGACCAAAGTTTTGGACTTAAAAATGTTCTGGATAGGAGTCTTATTAAAGAAGCGCTGCCCGCCTTGGAACAGGCAAATCCCGTCACAGGAAACTTTCAGATTAAAAACACGGACAGAACTGTGGGGGCAATGCTTTCCAACGAAATATCTAAAATATATGGAAGCCCGGGTTTACCTGAAGATACCATCAAATTTAAATTTATTGGTTCAGCGGGCCAAACCTTCGGCGGTTTTCTTGCAAAAGGGGTGAGTTTTGAGCTGGAAGGGGAAGCTAATGATTATTTTGGAAAAGGTCTTTCAGGAGGAAAGCTGATTATATACCCCAGTAGAAATTCCCATTTTCCAGCAGAAGAAAATATCATCATCGGTAATGTGGCCTTCTATGGAGCTACTTCGGGAGAAGCCTACATCAACGGAAAAGGTGGTGAAAGATTCGGGGTAAGAAATTCAGGTGTCCAAGCTGTAGTGGAAGGCATCGGAGACCACGGCTGTGAGTATATGACAGGAGGATTGGTGATCAATCTAGGGGAGATAGGAAGAAATTTTGCGGCCGGTATGAGTGGAGGAATTGCCTACATCCTAAAGGATTATCTGCATTTGATAAATCCTGAAATGGTGGATATGGACCCTCTGAATGAAGATGACTTTGTCACCATAAAAAGTCATCTCATAAATCATGAAAGATATACCAAAAGCCAGTTAGCAACCAAATTTCTTGAAAATTGGAATGAAAGCAGGGAGAGTTTTGTCAAAGTGATACCACGGGATTATAAAGAAGTCCTGAGGGTTCATGCTTTGGAAACAGCAAAAACATTAGTATAAAATGGTAAACAAAGAAGGATTTATATTATATAAAAGGGAGCTTCCGGAAACCCGGGCTCCACATATAAGGGTTGGCGATTATCAAGAGATTTATAAACCATTTGATGCTCAGAAGCTGAATCAGCAGGCAGCAAGATGTATGGATTGCGGTATACCATTCTGCCACCAAGGCTGTCCGCTTGGAAATGTTATTCCTGAATTCAATGAAGCTGTTTATCAAGATGAATGGGAAGAGGCTTTCAATATTCTGAAGAGCACCAATAACTTTCCGGAATTTACCGGCAGGATCTGTCCGGCACCGTGTGAGGCATCTTGTGTATTGGGCATTAATAAGGATCCTGTTGCAATTGAGCTGATTGAAAAAAACATCGCAGAAAAAGCCTATGAACTTGGTATCATCAAGCCAAGAATTCCCCAAAAAAGGACAGGCAAAAAAGTCGCTGTCATAGGATCCGGGCCTGCAGGACTAGCTGCCGCTGATCAACTGAACCAAGCAGGTCATGAAGTGACCGTCTTTGAAAAAGATGCCAAAGTGGGAGGATTACTCCGCTATGGTATTCCTGATTTTAAGTTGGAGAAATGGGTTATTGATCGGCGGGTAGAGATCATGAAAAAAGAAGGTGTGATTCTTTCCACCGAAACAGAAGTAGGGTTTAATGTTAAGGCTGATAATATTCTCCGAAATTTTGATGCTGTAGTGTTGTCCACGGGTGCCGCCCAGCCCCGTGAACTGAAAATAAAAGGAAGTGAACTGAAAGGAGTTCATTTTGCAATGGCAATGTTGGCAAAGCAAAATCAGGTTGTGGGATCAGAAATCAAGGAAAACCTCATTTCTGCCAAAGGTAAACATGTGATCGTGATAGGTGGTGGAGATACAGGAAGTGACTGCATTGGTACCTCTCGACGACACGGAGCATCTTCTATTATGCAGTTGGAATTGCTGCCTAAGCCCCCTTCTCAAAGAACTATACTAAATCCTTGGCCGGAATGGCCGATGACCCTTAGATCCTCAAGCTCCCATGAAGAAGGAGCCGAAAGAGTATTTTCTATTTTGACAAAAGAATTTGTAGGAAATGAAAAAGGGGAAGTCACAGGACTTGTTTTGGTGGATTTGGAATGGAAAGAAGAGAAAGGAAGAATGCAGTTTGTGGAGATACAAGGGACAGAAAAAACCGTTCCTTGCGATCTGGCGCTGATAGCAATAGGATATACAGGACCTGTCCAAAACGGACTCTTACAATCATTTGGAGTTGAGACACTGCAAAACTCTCTTCCTAAGTCCAAAAATTATCAAAGTACCAAAAAGAATGTTTTTCTCGCCGGTGATATGCGCAGAGGGCAATCTCTGGTGGTATGGGCAATTTCCGAAGGTAGAGAAGCTGCTGTTGCAGTAGATGAATTCTTACAGGGAAAATCCGATCTTCCAAGAAAGGATGAAAGTCATTATCAGGTTGTCGAAGAGCTTGTTATCGCAGAATCTTTCTTTAATAAATAGCTTAAAAATAACAGAGTATGCTTAGTAGTGAGTTTAGTTTATTGAGATGGAAATCCTTCTCATTTGGGATTTCGAAGAAAAAAAGAGAAGGTCATTGACCTTCTCCTTTTCCAACCCTCTAGATAGGGCATATAAAAAACCAACCTTTATTTTTGAAAATTCTCACGATCCGGACGGATCTTTCTCCTATCCCTTATCTTTTTTGAATCCGGATTTTGCCTGACATCACGTAAATTATCCATTCTTTCCCTCCTCTGATCAGTTAATTCCAAGAACTTTTCCTTTTGTTCTGCATTTAAGATTGCGGCTACTTTATCTTTTTGAGCTTGATTTTGGATTCGCATCTCCTCCCTTTGAGCTTTCTTTTCTGCTCTTCTGGCTTCCATTTCTGATTGTCTTTTATTGGCATTTTCCAAATTGATTTCGTAAACCTGCTTTTTTTGCGCTTCGCTCAAATCCAGTTGCTCGGACATTTTATTGGTCACAACTTCTGCTCGTTTTTCAGGAGTCATAGTTTCTTTTCGGGCACCACTTTGAGCCGAAACACTTAGTCTACCAATTGAGAATATTATGGCAATCAACAATAGCTTTTTCATGGTCTTTTTGTCTAAATTTCTAATTATAATTGAACTTGACATCCCCGGGCTTAGCCAATTTTTCCTTTTTTAATTTTGAATTCATAACTTAGACCAAAGCATCAAACAGAAGTTTAACTGCTTTCCTTTTAGAAAATGTTAATAAACCTTAATAAGTCTTAAGACATCAATACAATGATTTTGGAGACAAGCATCAATGATTTAACTTGGAGGACATGGAAACATTCTTTTACTTTGGTTATGCAAGTAATCTGGATATTACAACGCTTGAGGGTAGATTAAAAACACCTCCTGTTTTAAAAGGTATTGGAGCCCTTACCGCACATGGTTTCAGATTTAATTTCCCCAATCCTGACGGTTCGGCCAGAGCAAATCTCATTGAGAGTGAAAATGAATCTGTCTATGGGCTTCTCTTCCAAATCGATAAAAGAGATTTTGATTTCTTTTTGACTTCCGAACCGGGATATGATTTCGTGGAAAAGAAAATCTTAACACCTCAGGGAGAGATTTCAGCGTTCACTTTTATCTCGCCGACAGTTGCAGAAAAAATTTTTCCAAAGAAGGAATATTTGGATACTATCCTTCACGGAGGAGGGGAAAATGGTATTCCCAAAGGATATCTTGCCGGTATCATGAACAGGGCCGGAAGATTAGCATAAAAAGATCAATCCGTGTTATCCTTTGCTTTAGGTTGTTTATGCCTTATCAAAAGCCTAAGGCTGGAATCAAAGGACATATAATTCCAAGCCCAATCAAAGAATATGAAAAGTTTGTTTTTAACACCTAGGATTGACATCAGATGGACAAACAACCATGTTAGCCAAGCCAAAGTACCTTGAAACTTGATAAATGGCAAATCCACAACTGCCAATTTTTTTCCTATAGTTGCCATAGCGCCCAAATTTTTGTATTGAAAAGGTTTCCACGGATTATCCTTTCCAATTCTTTTCAGGTTTTTTGCTAGATTTTCGGCTTGTTGGAGCGCCACCTGGGCTACCTGTGGATGTCCTTGAGGAAATTTTTCTTCCTCCATATAACACAGATCACCCAATGCAAATATGAAGTCCGATTCATAAAGTTTATTAAAAGAATCCACTTTAAATCTACCGTTTGGAGCTTTTTGATGGTCCTTTATACCATAAAGCCAATTTGGTTTGATTCCTGCAGCCCAAAGCAAAGTTTTGGTTTGGATAGAAGGCTGGTCCTTTAATTTGACCGAAAGTCCGTCATAATCCTCAACCTGGGTGTTCAGCAGTACTTCAACACCCAATAGGTGAAGATAATCCAGTGACTTTTTTCTTGCAATATCCGACATGCTCGATAAAAGGCTTCCACCTGCTTCTATCAAAACCACCTTCATGTTTTTAAAGCTTAACTGGGGATAATCTTTTGGAAAAACATTGTTCCTCAATTCGGCCATCGCACCGGCCAGTTCCACACCTGTCGGCCCTCCTCCTACGATCACCACATTCATAATAGGTTTTCTTTTCTCCTCCTCAGCATAATTGATTGCCTGCTCATAATTGGAAATTATTTTGTTTCTAATGAACAAGGCCTCTGAAACAGACTTCATGGGTGTACTGAAGGTCTCGAGATTTTTCATGCCAAAATAATTTGTATCTGCTCCAAGGGCTAAAACCAGGTATTCATAGTCCATATATCCTACATCGGTGTAGACCCTTTTCAGCTCCTGATCAATTCCTTTTGCCTCAGCCATTCTAAAGTGGACATTTTTGGACTTATGAAATATTTTTCTGAGGGGAAAAGCGATGGCACTCGGTTCAAGACCCGATGTTGCAACCTGATAAAATAGGGGCTGGAACTGATGATAGTTGTTTTTGTCAAGCAAAATAATCTGATAGTCAGTACCATCCATTTTTGTTGCGACTTTGAGACCTGCAAAACCTCCTCCGATAATCACGATTTTCTTTAAATTTCCTGATGGCAGATTTGGAATGGGCACATCCTGCGAAAAATTCATAATGATCAGTGGTTTTTGGTTTATCCCGATATTACGAAAATTTTGGGCCTAAGTAGAACAAATAGCCTATAAATTACATATTCACTTTCTTTTCCAAGTATAGGACCTTTGGGAAGTATGGCATTTGAAAAGATTTATTAATTTTACTTCTGATAATAACAGTCAAACATGGGAAGAGCATTTGAGTTTAGAAAAGAGCGAAAATTCAAGAGGTGGAATAAAATGTCAAAGGTTTTCACCCGCCTTGGAAAAGAGATTGTCATGGCTGTAAAAGCCGGTGGGCCTGATCCTGACAACAACTCCAGGCTAAGGACCATTATCCAAAATGCCAAAGGGGCATCTATGCCGAAAGACAGAATAGAGGCCGCCATAAAAAGAGCCTCCAATAAAGATGAAAAGGATTATGAAGAAATAGTTTATGAAGGTTATGGTCCTTATGGTATAGCAGTTATACTCGATACTTCCACAGATAATATCAATAGAACGGTAGCCAATATCCGTCATTATTTTACCAAAGCAGGAGGTTCATTGGGCACCTCGGGATCCGTGAGTTTTATGTTTGACAGAAAAGCAGTTTTTCGATTTTCACAGGATGATCTCGATATAGAGGAATTGGAACTGGAACTGATTGATGCAGGTCTTGAGGAAATAGATGAAAATGAAGGCGAGATTTTTGCATACACCTCTTTTGAGGATTTTGGCAATATGCAAAAGGCCCTTGAGGAAAGAAACATTGAGATCATCAATGCAGATTTTCAATGGTTTCCCACCACTACCGTGGAATTGACGGAGGAACAAGAAGAGGAGATCAACAAAATGATCGAAAAACTTGAGGAGGATGATGACATAAACCAGGTTTATACTAATGTGGCCTGAGTCTGAATTACTCATAAACAATACAGGTATTTTATAATAAAATGGATTATCCCAAACGAAAAAATTTAAAGGAAGAAGTCAGGCAACAGCTTGTCATTGTAGGAAGCAAAAATCCGATTAAAATCAGCTGTACGGATGCAGGTTTTCATTTGGCATTTGAGTCTGCTTTTATTGTCAATGGAATTAATGTTAGCTCGGGTGTTGATGATCAACCCTTTGGAGATGAAAAAACTTTATTGGGAGCAAAAAACAGGGCAATAAATGCACGACTTTCTTTTCCGGAGGCTGATTTTTGGGTTGGGATTGAAGGAGGTGTAGACGAATTGGATGGAGAGATGTTTGCGTTTGCCTGGGTGGTCGTGTTTGACAAAAGTGGAAAGACAGGAAAATCCAAAACCGCAACTTTCTTTCTTCCGGAAGTTCTTACAGAATTGATCCGTGGAGGGGCAGAATTAGGTGCTGCAGATGATCGGATATTCAATACAGAAAATTCAAAGCAGGGGAGTGGTGCTGTGGGTTTACTTACAGATGGAGCAGTGGATAGAAAAGGGTATTATAAGCAGGCCGTTGTTTTGGCTCTGATTCCTTTCATGAATGAAGAACTTTATCCAAACTGACATAAGGAATAGATAAAATCAATTGGAATTTTCAACCTATGGAACTTACCTTTGTGCTTCGAAAAAATACAATAAAAATGTTACAAGAATTAGATACAGATACGCTACAGGAAATTGTGAAGGGAAACGACCGTGTAGTAGTCCAATATAGTGCAAGTTGGTGTGGTAATTGCCGTATTATGAAACCAAAGATGAAAAGATTATCAGGAGTGTACGGAGACATTAAGTTTTTGTATGTAGATGCAGAAAAATTTGTTGGTTCCAGAAAATTGGCTCAGGTAACCAATTTACCGACTTTTGCGACATTCAAAGGGGGAGTCTTGATAAATCAGGCACAAACGAATAAAGAAGAGGTACTTAAAACATTGATTAATGAGATTGCCAATAATTAAACAAGTTTTGGGATTTATTGACGCCAATGATGAAGACTGGGTTCAGGAGACAATTGAGCTTTTAGAGAATATCACTGAAATTCCAACGTTAAAAGACGAAGAACTAGAGGTTATTGGTGAATTATTATCCAATCTTTATGGTTCCTTAGAAGTGAATAAGATGATTAAGGATGGAACGAGTAAAAAAGATGCTATGAATTCCTTTATGAAGCGAGTAACAGGCTCTATAGATAAGTAATAAGTAAGCGGAAGTTGTTTGGTCATCCAGAATATTGAACAACTGATTATTTCAGGACTCTCTTAGTGGAGTCCTTTTTTCATTTTAGGTTTTTCAGAAATTGACTGAGCGCTACCCGCCAATTTGGATCAGCATCCCATACAGTTCCGATGTATAGTTCATCCCTAACCAAGAACTTGATATAATATTTGACCACGATTCGGTTTTTATCCTCAGGATTATCCACCGGTACCCCCATGTTTTTCATCAAATCCCCTTCTCTAGCTTCTAACCGCATTAAAACGAACTGGATTCTGTCTGCAAGAAGTTCTGCTGTTGTGCTGGATTTTCTGAGATATTCAACTTGGTGAGGGTAGTATTGATTAAAAATACCTTCGATTCCCTCTTTTTCGGCATTTTGTTCAGCTGATATAGCCTCAGGTGATTTTCCCAATAAATCATATCTAAACGCACTCAAAAACCCGCCTTCACCGGCTGCGCCCGATAGAGGAATACCCAATTTAAAGACATTTAGGTTTAAGGGATTCTTTGCGATAAACTTATTTGACGCGGGTAAATCATCTATTTCATAGGGAAATTCAGGAACCTCCAATACAAGTAGATTTTTACTGGATTGATTATTTCCGAGGTTTTCTAACCGTTGCTGCAATATCGAAAGTGAATCGCTCTCAATTGACCAAACATTAGGACCTGGTACAATATTTTTATCTCCTGTGAACGGCGCAATATGTAGAACAAATTCACCGTTTGGTTTCCTTGTAAGTATAACAATATTCTTGATCAGACGATTTGAAAATCCGGATGCATAAGAAGCCTGTGCCTCATCTGACAAAATAACATCCTCAAGTTCAAAATAGGAAACAGGATCACCTCCTGCCTTAATCAAAGGGAGGTGGATCTCTTCAGCCAAGGTCTTCCAGTTCATAACAGGGCTTGCCTGCGGGGCATTGGAAATCAAAACCACAGCCTTCCCATCTAAGAATGCCACCGGCAACTGGTTTTGGCTAAAAGTCTCAATGGAACAAATACATAACAGCCATAAAGCTGCAAAATATTTCATGTGTTGGGGAATTGGAGCAATGAAACATTACTAATTTTACGAATATACATAACGAGCGATTAATTATATCAATATGTACAGGAACAAACTATTTATAAAGTTAAAAATAAATATTCCATCCATACAAGTAATAAAGAGATTGGATCAAAAGATTTATCAGATTCTTCAAGTTAGATTCTTTTTAGCTTCTGTCGCCCCTAAAAAAACGAATTCTATTTTCATACAAAAGGATATCTATAAGATTTAATCCTTTCACTATATTTCGAAATGATTTCTTCACCTAAAGGAGCAAAAACATGAACTACCCCTTTAAAATCTTCCTCTTCTTAGTATATTTTATACCTGCAATTGTCTCTGCTCAACAAATCGACAGTAAAAAATTGCTTCAGGATATCGAATATTTGGCTTCGGATGACTTGAAAGGAAGAAAACCCCTGTCAGAAGGTAGTCTAAAAGCAAGGGAATACATCAAAAATCGTTTTAAGGAGCTAGGACTTTCTTCCCAGTATGAAGATTTTACGCAGTTTTTTGATTTTGAAAACAAAAGTGAGGGAAAAACCTATGCAAATGCAGCAAACATTGTAGGTTTCGTGCCCGGTATGGAATCCGGGAAGATCATTGTAGTAATGGCCCATTATGATCATATCGGAGCACAGGGAGATTTGATTTTTAACGGAGCAGATGACAATGCTTCCGGAACTGCGGGTTTATTGGCATTGGCTGAATATTTTGCTAATAACGGCCCCTATCATTCCATGATGTTTGTCGCATTGGATGCCGAGGAGATGGGGCTTCAGGGGGCCCAGGCATTGGTAAATGACTTTCCTTTTCCTTTGGAACAAGTAATTTTGAATATCAATATGGACATGATAAGCCGGGATAACCAAAATGAATTGTATGCAGTGGGCATCCATCATTATCCTTTGCTCAAGCCTATTGTTGAACAGGCGTCAAGCGGAAAATCCCCTCAGCTTAAATTTGGACATGATAATCCCGGTACTGGGTCTCAGGACTGGACAATGGCATCAGATCATGCGGAATTTCATATACAAGGCATTCCTTTTATATATTTTGGTGTTGAAGACCATAATGATTACCATAAACCGACAGATACTTTTTCAAATATTGATCAGGAATTTTATACCGGGGCGGTACAGCTGATTTTAGAGGTTTTGATTGCTCTTGATCAGCAATGGGAACTTGTAGATTAGGATATTAAATCAAATCGATAGTCCCAAGATCCTTCAATTTTATTAAATTGTCCACTTAATTTAAAAAATCTTTTAGTAGTATTGGCGAAAACAGATATTATCACCCGTTTATTAATCTGGAGACTCCGGCATTTGAGCACAAAGAATTTTGTGCTCATTTTAAGTGGTTTGATAGGGATTTTTGCCGGATTGGCAGCTGTCATATTAAAAGCGTCGGTTCATGCCATCCAGAGATTTTTAACAGCGGATTTCAACCAGCAATACGCTAACTTTTTCTACATCATCTACCCATTGATAGGGATTTCACTGGCATATTTAATTGGACGGTATATTTTGAAGGATGTTGGAGGCCACGGGATTTCAGATTTGTTATATAACATTTCCAAAAAAAGCAGCCTGTTGCCCAAAGTAAAAATGTACAGCAAAGTGATCATGTCCGCTATCACAGTAGGTTTTGGAGGTTCGGTTGGTTTGGAAGCACCCATTTTAGTGACCGGATCTGCCATAGGTTCCAACTTTGGAAACCTAATGCATCTGAACGCAAAGAAAAGGACCTTATTGATTGGATGCGGAGCTGCCGGAGCGATTTCAGCAATTTTCGGTGCTCCTATCGGAGGTGTCATTTTCGCAATTGAGGTGATTCTGATGGAAGTGAGTGTTGGAAGTTTTATTCCTTTGCTGATCGCTTCAGTCACAGGGTCCATCACTTCCATGCTTCTTCTGAAAGAAGATGTAATGTTTTCTTTTAACCTATCAGATGTTTTTTTGGCTGCCCACATGCCATATTATTTGATGCTGGCAATATTTACCGGAATGATTTCCCTCTACTTCAGCAGGACAGTCCTCAATGTTGAGCGGCTTTTGCATCAATATGATAGGCCTTTTCTTAAATTATTATTTGGAGGCGCATTTCTTGGACTAATAGTATTCTTTTTTCCACCGATTTATGGTGAGGGATATGATGTCCTGAATGCACTTATAGATGATGACCCCGGAAAAATTCTGGAAAACAGCCCTTTCTTTTCTGAATTCGATAAACCTTATTTTATAATCATCTTCCTATGCCTTATTATATTTATCAAACCTATAGCATCTTCGATTACAATAGGTATCGGGGGCAGTGGAGGAATATTTGCCCCTTCTCTTTTTGTGGGGGGAATAACAGGGTTTTTATTTGCCTATTCTGCAAATTTATTGGGTTTTCCGGTGCCGCTGCCGGTAGCTCATTTTGCCTTGGTAGGAATGTGTGGGGTGATGAGCGGAGTACAGCATTCACCGCTTTCAGCAATATTTCTTATCGCAGAAATAACAGGCGGGTATGAGCTTTTTGTCCCCCTGATGTTGGTTTCTGCGATCTCTTTTGTGACTACAACCTACTTCGATAAAGATTCTCTCTATATCAAACTATTGAATGATGCAGGAAGGTTCCTTCCGGAAACCAAAGATGAGCAGGTACTTGACTTAATTGATATCAGAAAAATAATGGAAAGGGATTTATTGGCCATTCATCCCGATTCTAAGCTTGGCGATCTTTGCGATTTGGTGAAACTTTCCAAAAGGAATATTTTTCCTGTTGTAGATGAAGAGGGAGTCCTTAACGGCATCATTACTCTAGATGATATTAGGAACATAATGTTTGACCCAAACAAGCAAAGGACAACCTCTATCAGCCAGTTGATGCATAGTCCCCCGGAAATTATATTTCCTGACGAAAATATGCAAAACGTAATGCAAAAATTTGAAATTTCAGGAGCATGGAATCTTCCTGTTGTACAGAATGGGAGGTATCTCGGCTTCATTTCAAAATCCAGAATTTTTAATGCTTATAGAAAACGGTTGATAAGACAAAATCAAGATTAAGCCGAAGAAAAAATAATATTCTGTTCTTGAATTTATCCACCGAACCTTTGTAAAATATGATTTTAATAATCTCATTCACAGCGGATTATCCACAAAAATCGGTAAATCATAATGACTGTAACTTGCTGTAAATCAGCATAATAATAATTTCTAATAAAGTGGTGTGGATAACTTTCATCAAATGTGGATAAATAATCCTTGCTTTTTAATATCCTATTTAGGATTCAAATTTATAGGATTTTACTATCCGGTTTGATTTGATTTATCAGTTTATTTTACCTGAAATTCATTAAAAAAATAATTCTAAATAAAAGAAAATTTTGAATTTGGTTTGCTGACAATTTTAGTTGGATCTCCAAATGAACGAAAGCGCATAAATGCAAATCGTAATATCTATTTTTTTATTAAAATAATTCAATTTATTTTAGTAATATTATATATATACCTCACATATACGTCAAATAACTGTATATAAAATAATTTGTGATGTGTCATACTTTAGGATGAAGATACGGTTTTAAATATTGTTTCTTACCCCTGACATTCACATTCATATGAAAAACATGAAATATGGAAGAACTAAAAACAAGGTCCCGTTTTTAGGGGCGGGGAATAAATTCTGGTTAAAAGTATCTCAACAAAAAAAAATCCTGAAACCGGGATATACTCCTATCTCAGCTTCAGGATTTTAAATCTTAAACATTTTATTTCGGAAATTTACACAGCTTTTGCAGCATCCATTTGATTTATAATGTCCTCATAATCAAGTTTATCCCAGTTTTGGGTGATCAAGGGATCTGTCATCACTCGTTTCATGATTACATCCTGCAATTGTCCCTGCGCATATGCTTCAGAATAAGGGATGTCGGAGAAAGTGACCATCGTATATAAAGGGATCCAGTCTTTTGGATATAAGGCATGTAGTCTGGCTTCAATTTTTTTACGAAGCAAGAATCTGGGATCGGCAACACTGTCCCTCATTTCCACAAAATTTTCCAATGCGAGCTGACTTATTGCATCGGTATCCGGTTTTCTTACTTTTTGAAATTTGGCAAATACAAGCTCCCAGGCATTTGTTCCGAATTTATCAATCAAACCGTCCAAGATAAAACAATCTTCAAAACCGCAGTTCATTCCCTGACCGTAGAACGGAACCATGGCATGTGAAGCATCTCCGATTATTAGCGTCTGTTTTTGTACCCATGGAAAACATTCTATGTTGATCAATGCCGATGTTGGATTGGTGAAAAACTCTTGTGCCAAATCCGGCATCACCTGATAAGCATCGTCAAAATAAGTTTTAAAGATTCCTTCAAGATCTTTCCCATCATTGATTTTGTCAAAACAAACTTTGGAACTTTTAAATGGAAGAAATAGGGTACAAGTGAAGGATTTGTCAGGGTTTGGCAATGCAATCAACATAAACTTTCCTCTGGGCCAGATATGCAGCGCATTTGGATCCATGGCAAATTCTCCAGATGTTGTTGCTGGGATAGTCAATTCCTTATATCCATGAGAAATATATTCTTGGCGATAATCAAATCGTATCTGCTTTTGCATTGCTGATCTGATTACAGAAAACGCCCCATCTGCCCCTATAATCACTTTAGAATTGACCTTTATATCCTCCGGAAAACTAAAATGAAGCTCATTAGTTGATAGATCAACATTTTCACAATAATGTTCAAAATTTACTTTTACACCTTCTTTTTCTGCATGATTCAATAAAAGTTGATTGAATCTGCCTCTTGAGATAGAATAAATTGCTTGGTCCTCCCTGCCATAAGGAATAAAAGAAGTCTTACCATGTTCATCGTGGATTTTTCTTCCATACATGGGTATTGCAAGTGGCAGAACCTTGTCTTTCAGGCCTATTTTCTCCAAAGCCTTCCAGCCTCTGTCGCTTAGGGCCATGTTTATTGACCTGCCTTCTTCTTTATATCCGGATTTTCGGTAATCAGCTCTTTTTTCATAAACTGTTACATCCAATCCTTTTTTTCTTAAATATATACTTAATAGTGACCCGATTAATCCTGCCCCTAAAATACTGATTTCGTTTTTTTTCATTTTGATTTTAAAGCTTCTTACTTTTTGAGGCGAAATCATGAAGTGCCTTTTCCAGCACTCCGGCAAATCTCAACACGTCCATGAAACTGTTGTACAAGGGAGTTGGGGCTATTCTAATGACGTTTGGATGCCGCCAATCTCCAACTATTGCGTTTTCATATAAAGCATCAAACATGGATTTACCTCCTTTATGAATCAGTAAAGATAACTGACTGCCCCTTTCGTTTGGGTTGGAAGGTGTAATTATTTCCACTCCGCCATCCTTATTTATTTCTCCGATCAAGAACTCCAAATACCCTGTTAATAGTTCACTTTTGGATCTTAAGTTGGACATACCCGCTTTTCGAAATATATCCAAAGAAGCCTGATGGGCTGCTAAAGCCAATACGTTGGAATTTGCTAATTGCCAGCCGTCAGCGCCGTACATGGGTTTGAAGCCCTTTTCCATTTTAAACCGCTCGGCTTCATCATGACCCCACCAACCGGCAAATCTGGGTAGTCCGGCATTCTCGGAATGCCGTTCGTGCACGAATATTCCCGAAATATTTCCGGGTCCTGAATTCAGATATTTATAGGTACACCAGGTTGCGAAATCCACATCCCATTCATGAAGTTGTAAAACCACATTTCCCACTGCATGCGCCAAATCGAAACCAACTCTAGCCTCAACATCTCTTGCAGCTTTTGAAATGGTCTTCATGTCAAAAAGCTGACCTGTATAATATTGTAATCCTGCCATCATGACCAAGGCCAAATCATCGCCATGTTCATGAATAGCCTGTACAATATCTTCGGTCCGAAGCGTATATTCACCTAGCTTTGGCTTAAGCTCAACTATTGCTTCTTTGGGATCAAATCCATGAAATTTCACTTGCGATTCCAGGATGTACATATCGGATGGGAAAGCTCCCTCTTCAGTAATAATCTTAAATCTTTTTTTGTTTGGCTGATAAAAAGAAACCATCAGAAAATGAAGATTGGAGCTGAGGTTGTTCATAGCCACCACCTCATGCTCGTGGGCTCCCAAAATTTCTGCCAATGCAGGCTTGGACTTTTTGCGGATGTGGTACCAGGCATCTTCTCCATGAAAATGACCGTCAACAGCCATATTAGCCCAATTATCCAGTTCTTTCAGTAAATATTCCTTAGTGGATTTTGGCTGAAGACCCAATGAATTGCCACAAAAATAAATTGAAGCATTTCCGTCAACTTTCGGAAAATAAAATTCCTCCCGAAACATTTTCAATGGATCTTTTTCATCCATTTCCTTTGCGAAGCTTTCCGAATATTTATAATTGATTGGCTGCATAATATATTGTTGAGCAAGGATAGGCCGTCAGGATTGTAGGATTATTTGTTGGTGAAAGAAGAGTTATTTTCTTACCTGAATTATTTGGTCATGACGGTTCCGCATTTTTTGCATTTTGTATGATCGGGGTTCCCCCAAAAATTCTCCATGATGGGAGGAAGCTGATTGACAATATCTGTAATTTCGTGATATTCTTCGTAAAGTTTATTTCCGCAGTTTTCACAATGCCAGATAAACCCGTCTTTTTCACCGGACATACGATATCGCTCAAATACCAGTCCGATTGTATTGGCAGGCCTTCGTGGACTGTGCGGGGTTCTGGCAGGAAGTAAAAATAGTTCCCCTACTTTAATGACAATATCTTTTGGAAGGTCTTCCTCAACCACTTTTAAGGTAATATCACCTTCTATTTGAAAAAAGAATTCTTCTCCTTCATTATAATGAAAATCTTTTCTGGAATTTGGTCCTCCCACCACCATGACAATAAAATCTTCGTTGTCTTTGTAAATCTGTTGATTTCCGATGGGTGGTTTTAACAGGTGGCGGTTTTCTTCAATCCAATTTGTAAAATTAATAGGTTTTGAGATTGGCATATTCAATAGGTTTATGAGAAAGGGAGTTATACATCATAATTCATGATAACAATTTCTAAGGCTAAAAGTATAAAAAAACAGTGATTTTTTGAGTTTCTTTGTTTTCTTGATCAAAAATGTACGAATGAAACTCCCTATAATCGATACCCATTGTGATCTGTTGTCTTATCTGACGGCCATTCCCGGAGCCAAAGCTGATAAAACTGAGGACATTGCCTGTGCGGTTCCTTATCTAAAACAAGGAAATGTCAAATTGCAGATTTTGGCAATTTATACCAATGTGGTTCCGGACAGTATGGAGTTTGCTGAAATTCAGGCAAGAAAATATGGGGAATTGCTCCGGGATTTTTCTGAAGAATTATATGCTCCGGATGGTCACCATATTTCTACATTGGAAAACCAAAACAAAATTGCTTTGGTCACGGCAATCGAAAATGCCGCAGGAATTGCCAATGAAACCATACCCATTGAAAAAGCCTTTGATCAACTTGAGCGGCTGATTTCCTTGACAGGAAGAATGGCTTACATCAGTTTGACCCATCATACGGAAAACCGATTTGGTGGAGGCAATTATATAGAGGGAGTCGGTTTGAAAGATGATGGGAAAAGGCTTTTGGATTACATTTCAGGCAGAAAAATACCGATTGATCTTTCCCATACTTCCGATCTATTGGCCAAAGGCATTCTTGACCATATTGATATGACAAATTTGGAAATACCCGTAATGGCCAGCCATTCTAATTTCAGAAGTGTTTGGGACCATAAACGCAACATTACCGATGAATTTGTCCAGGAAATTGTCCGTAGAGAGGGGATTATCGGGATCAATTTTCTCAGGGCTTTCCTTGATAATGATCATCCGGAAAGAATCTTCGAACATATTCTTTATGGTTTGGAATCGGGAGCAGCAAATCAAATCTGTTTCGGTGCCGACTTCTTTTATACCCATAATTTTCCCGATAAGTCCCGGGTTCCTTTTTACTTTCCCTTGGTTGAAAACGCAGGAAAATATCCATCCGTCCTTGATAAACTTTCCGAAACGGTCTCTATCTCACAGCTGGAAAATTTAGCCTATAAAAATGCGCAGAGGTTTTTCACCAAACTTTGGAGTTGACCTTATATACATAATAATTCATCCCACATGTCTTCCCATCATTTTGTAAAAGAACAGCAAGAACCGGCGCTATTGATTCTTGAGACAGAGGGTTTTGACGTCGACAGGATTTCACCGCTGCTGGAGTGGGTTCCTACAGTTCTGGTTAGCCAAAATGTAGTGGAAACAGTCATTTCCTGGGGCGTCAAAGTTGATGTGATTTTATCATCGGAATCTTTTTTGTCGCAAATCAAAACCTTCTTCAGGAACAATATCCTGTCAGGTTTTTAAAATCAAGGATTCTTTGGATGAAGCGCTTTTGTTTCTTCAAAAAACCCAACATGCTGCTGTGAACATATTGGGCATGGATAAGCAGAAGGTGTTTGGACTCCATTCTAAAATGGATCATGTTGATATAGTGGTATGGGATGGTCCTTTTTTAAGGTGTTTTCCTGTTGAAAAAGGAGAATTCAAAAAATGGTATCCTGAATGTTCCATCCAATTACATGGCCCTGAAAATATGTTTGTTGAAATGCACAACAAATCCGGGAATAGTTTGATACAAATAAGAAATGCCACTTTTGTTGAGCTGAAGGAAGGTCAAACCACTTTTAAGGCCGCGGAAATTTTTTGGATCGGAGAATTCACTCAACCTCAGGATCAGGAATAAGGAAAAATTGCTGAAATCATCCTATCCTTATCATTCAGGTCTTTTCTAATGCGGATCTCTTTGTAACCGGTGTTTTCCAACAACAGTTTCGTCTCTTCTCCCAAAGCCTCGTTGATTTCAAAATAGATTTTTCCGCCCTTTTTTAATGACCTCAACCCCTGGGATGCGATTTTTCTATAAAAGACCAATGGATTGTCCTCGGGAACAAAAAGGGCCAGATGGGGTTCGTTTTCCAAAACATTTTGATGCATCAGCTTTTTCTCGGATGATTTAATGTAAGGAGGATTGCTTACTATAATGTCCAACTCCCGAATCGGGATATCCTCTTCTAAAATATCCAGGTAAAAAAAATCAACTTTTGCAGCTAGTTTATCGGCATTTTCTGTTGCAATAACTAATGCTGCCGTGCTGATATCACATCCATAAACTGATGTAACAGGCATTTCCAAAGCCAAAGTAATGGGAATACATCCCGATCCAGTCCCGATATCCAAAATTCTTAAAGCAGGAGCAGGGTTTTCATTTATAATAAGATAAACCAATTCTTCTGTTACATTTCTTGGAATCAAAACAGCAGGAGAAACCATGAATTCCCGGCCATAGAACGGAGCTTTTCCAAGCACATACTGAATCGGAATGCCGGTCTTTAATTTATCCATTGCCTCTTGCATAGCTTCAGGCAACTTTTCCATCTTTTGATTTTTAAGAATATCACTTCTTTTAACCTTCAGAAATTCCTCAAATAGCCAAAAAACCAGATTTTCAGCTTCCTGCTGAGTATAAATATCAAGAAGTCCATTTCGGTAGTTGGCAAAGAGTTCTCTGAGGGTCATTGTGGAAAATTAGAAATGAAAAGTAAAAATGTGAAATTTTTTGCAGGATGGAGTCCAAATTGGTGTTTTTATAACTTATTTTACCAATTGTTTTCCTTTTCTGACTAACGGTTTCTTCGGGTCAACTTTAAGTATTTCTTTATCAAAGAAGATTAAAAATATTTTTCAAATCTTGTCTTCCCACAATTGTCATTATTTCAACAACGTCATTATTAATTTTGAAGTAAATACTCTCAGAACCGCATACACAGCGTAATGTTCTCTGAACGTTTCAGTTGTTTCAAGATTCACAAATATTTTCTTTCAAATTTTGTCGGCAGCGTTATTCGTCAAATAGAATGGGTTCGATCTGGCCATGTGCTAATTCAAAAATATCAATAAATCCATAGTTGGTCAAAATTACGACCGTGGTATCCCTGTTTTCGTAGTGAAAGTTAAAACTGTGGTGTCCCGAACTATTTCCGGCATGGCCAGCACCTTCTTTGTGAGTACTCACATTAATGATGTTAAAAACGTAACCGAAATATGTGCCTTCCCATCCGGTAAAAACATGATGGGCAATCATCGGTTTGAGAAGTTCTTTGTTAAATAAGTTGCCTGAAAAAACAGCTCTGTCAAACTTGAGTAAATCTATTGCGCTGGCCCACATTCCACCGGCTGATAGAGTCACATGAACCCTTTCATCTTTGTACCTGTTCTTTTGGACTATTTGCCCCTCCTCATTTTTAATATATCCCCTCGCATACCGCCCATCGCGTCCTTCATAATCTTGAATATAAAAGTAAGTGTCAAAGGTCGTACGGTTAAGGCTGAGTTTTTCTAAGATGTTCTCCTTGACATATTCCGGAAATGTAAGTCCTGAAATTTTCTCAACCATTGCCCCCAAAACCAGCAGGTTGGAAGTGGCATAAAAGACACTATCCCCAGGTTCATAAATTAGAGGTTGGTCTTTTATAAATGGCAGGACGTCAATACATGAGTTGACGTTTTGATAGCTGAAGCCCTCTAGTGTTTGAAAGTTTCCTAATCCGGAAGAATGAGTCATTAATTGATGTACATCCACATCAGCAGCAAAAGTCAGTTCGGAAAAATATTCTTTGACTTTTGTCTGAAAAGATAACTTGTGCTGTTCAACAAGTTGAGCTATAGCGACTGCCGTAAATAGTTTTGATCCGGATGATAATTCAAATTGGGTAGTAAGGTTCAACGGAATTCTTTGTTCGTAATCTGCATAACCAAATGCATTTGCGTAAGTAATTTCTTCTGCTTCAGCAACTATGACAACACCTGAAAACTGTTGATTTTGATATCGGGTAGTTAGAAGTGAATCCAGTTTCAAATATCTCTCCTGAGCAATTAACGCATGGTTCACAAGAGTTGCTATTATTAGTATTAGAAAGTTGATTTTATTCATGGTGGATTCTGACAAAAGGAAATAAACGAAGCTTAGTGCAGTCCCGATGGCTTTCGGACTCTAAGAAAATCATTATCAGCAAGCACCAAACCTTAATAGCAGCCATAATACTAATATTATTTGATTAGCCAGCATTTCGCTTATATAAGGTGGTGGGCTGAATTTTTTCTGGTTCGATTTCTACAATCAATCCATCTTTTGCTACTATTGATGGGCTTTTTTTGTATCGTTTAGATTCCACTAATTTTTGATACGATTGTTCTAAACCTTATAAGATTCTTTGAGTTCTATCGCTCAAATTCTGTTTATTGTTTTTCATCGTATGTTCTTTCTATTTTGTTCCAAATTTCTGGATTGTAAATAATAAATTCCGAGTCTTTTTTTCGGAAATGTGTTCATAAGGTTCACCTGAATTGTGAATAAACATAGTCATCAACAATATAAGGGATGGACAGCTGCTTTTCCGTTCTTTTTGATTGTTTCCTTCCAAATCCTAAAAAACTTTTTGCTTTTTAAATACTGCGATACTTTAACTAAACCTCAAAAATATTCTGTCTTTATTTATAACCGGAATTGATGTATTTATAGAATATGACAGCCCCGATCATATAGCATAAAACATCCCATATATCGGCTGTATAGACCGGGGACCACATCGGCAAAAGGATCTCAAATAAAAAGGTGATGTATGCTACTCCGACAATAAGTTGTGTTTTTGAAAATTCAAAATGCTCCTTTTGGGAGTGAATCCATCTGAAGATCTGTAGCGTAATCCCTAAAATCACCGGGATTGATAGGAGGTCGTCAAGGTATGCATGTGCAAATGGAATAAAAATGTTGAAAATCTTTTCCAGTAATTGATTAACCCAAAACAGAACGCAAGAAATGATGAAAACAGGATTTTTAAATACCGACATCATCCCGGAAGTGCAGCCACCACCCAAGCCAAAAAAGTAATAATTGCCAAATAAAGGGTATAAAAGAAATTACCGATTTTTTTTAGGCTTTTCACAAAATCACTGTCTTCTTCTCTAATGTAAAAAATCCATTGCTCCTCATTCGATTTTTTATCCTGTTCGCGAATTTCTTTGTATTCAAGATCCCTTCCACCCAGAGGCATTCCACAATGTTCGCAGACGTCATGTAAATCGGTAGTCCATTTTGACCACTTTCCACAATAAGGACATTTCTTTTCTCCCATAATAAAATAATAAAGCTATAAGGATGAAGGTTCAGATTATAAGTCTTTTCCGGCCACATCCGGGAAATAATCTATTATTAACGATCAAATTATAAATAAGGTCACTCAAAGCTGAATTTTTGAGGATGGAGATACAATCTGTTTGAGATATAGATCTTCCAAAGAGGACTTCTTAATTTATCACTATCTTTGCACCTGCAAAAATCAAATTCATGAAGCTTCACACTAATACCGTCCACGGCGTTATCACCGCAATTGATCAAATATTCCACCAGAACAAATATGCCGATAAAGTAATCGAGAGAACCCTCCGTTCCAATCCCAAATGGGGCGCGCGGGATCGCGGATTTATTGCCGAATCGATTTATGAAATGGTAAGATGGTGGAGACTGATCAATGAAGTAAGTCCTTCTGAAGACCTTTACCATCTTTTTGGAACCTATTGGGTGATGCAGGGAAATGAACTTCCGGAATGGAGGGAGTTCAAAGGAATGGATTTAGAAAAGATTGAAGAAAAATATAAGCGGATTACAGATCGTGCCGTTTTGCAATCCATTCCGGATTGGATGGATACTATGGGCCAAGAGCAGTTAGGCGAAAAATGGGAGGCAGAAATCGAGACCTTGAATCAGATGGCAGATGTGGTCATCCGGGTAAATACCCTGAAGATCACCAGGGAAAATCTGATGAACAGACTTGCTGCTGAAGGTGTGGAATCCTACGCACCCAAAGGCTACAAAGACGCGTTGGTTTTAGCTAGAAGGCAGAATATTTTTAAAAACCCGGCATTTAAAGAAGGGCTTTTTGAAATTCAGGATGCTTCTTCCCAATTGGTCGCAGCGGCATTGGATGTTGAGCCGGGAATGCGGGTAATCGATGCCTGTGCAGGAGCGGGAGGAAAATCCCTTCATCTGGCAGCTTTAATGGAAAACAAAGGCCGGATCCTGGCTATGGATACAGAAGCGTGGAAATTGCAAAATGCCAAGCTTCGAGCAAGAAGAAACGGTATTTCTATCATTGAACCCAAAACAATCGAAGGCAGCAAAACCATCAAAAGACTGAAGGAATCCTCCGAAAGGCTATTGTTGGATGTTCCTTGTTCGGGTATTGGAGTACTGAGAAGAAATCCTGATACCAAATGGAAACTCAGTCCTGAATCAATTGAAAAAATAAATCTTATCCAGGAGGAAATCCTACAGCAGTATCCTTCAATGTTGAAACCCGGTGGGATTTTGATCTATGCCACCTGCAGCATTTTGCCTTCTGAAAATCAAAATCAGGTGGAAAAATTCCTGTCCAGCGAAAACGGCAAAGGGTTTGAATTAATGGAAGATCAGAAGGTGCTTGCTCAGGAAAGTGGATTTGACGGTTTTTATATTGCCAAGCTTAAGAAAAAATAAAGTCAAAAGCTTGACCAAAAACACTACTAATTTCTTCTTGGCGTAAAAACAACGTCGTTTATTTACTATTTTAGGTGAAAAAACGGGGCATGAATTTAGAATCGGTTTTTAGCTTTGTTAGTACTTTGGCTTTATTCAGCTGGATAGCACTATTCATTTTTTACTCCCAAGAATGGATATATAGGCTATTATTCTCCGGTATTCTGATAATATTGGCTTTAATATATCTTTATTTTATCTCTGTCGGACTTTATAGTGGGGGGAACGGAGGGTTTGGAAGTTTGGCAGAGGTCAGAATTTTGTTTGAAAAAGATGAAGCCCTTTTAGCGGGTTGGATTCATTATTTAGCTTTTGATCTATTTGTAGGAATGTGGACCAGCAGGGATGCCTGGCTAATAAAAGTCAACCGATGGTTATTGTTGGCTTGTTTGCTGTTTACGTTCATGCTGGGACCGATCGGTTTTCTCATTTATTTTATTTTGAGATCTGTAAAAACAAAAACGCCGGTTCAAAGCATCTAGTTTATGGAATTGGTGAATGAAATATTCCGAAGAAACAAATATCTGGCTTGGTTTGGTCTGCTAAATTTTTTGGGGTTTTGATTCTTTTATTATTTTCTTTTTTTGATGGCAGGATGCTTCTTGGCATCAATATTTGGATTAAACCATTGAAATTTCTTCTTTCCATTGGCATCTTCAGCTGGACTATGGCTTGGTTTCTTTTTGAATTGCCTCAAAAAGAAAAAGTTCGGATTATTTATAGGGTGATTATTTTGGTGATGGGAATAGAATTAATAATCATCATCGGTCAGGCCGCAAGGGGAGAATTATCCCATTTCAATACCAGCTCCGGTATGAACGAGGCACTTTTCAATATCATGGGTTTAGCCATTGTGATCAATACACTGATGGTTTTTTGGGCATTTTTATTGTTCTCCAAGGTTCATCATTTACCGGTTGGCTATAAGCGGGGGATCAGACTGGGAATGATAATTTTTATAATCGCAAGTCTGGAAGGTTTCCTCATGGTAGGAAATATGGGACATACTATTGGCGCTCCCGATGGTCAGGAAGGTCTCTTTTTTTTCAACTGGGCCAAATCCTACGGAGACCTTAGGATTTTCCACTTTTTTGGTCTGCATGCACTTCAGGCTGTTCCACTGTTCGCATATTTGTTTTCAAAAACCGGCACAGGTCCTGTCACAGCATTTGCCTTGGTTTACCTATTGCTTTCAGCGGGAACCCTATGGAATGCATTGGCCGGAAAAGGACTGTTTGATTTTTAAAAAGCTACCTATCCATTGTTCAGGTTTTCATCTGAAATTTTATTTTCAATATTATTGGCGAAAGAAAATTCCATTTTGTTGCTTTTTTCTCTCTTACCCTTTGATTTATTTTGGAATCGGGTTGATTCCCATTTGAAAATGTTTGTATCTTTGACGGGCAAATAGGGTTACCTAACCAATATTTGCTATGAATCGAAACTCAGATAAATTCCTCTTTGAAGCACTCACTTACGATGACGTGCTTTTAGTTCCGGGATACTCGGAAGTACTTCCCCGAGACACCAACACCTCCACCCAACTTACAAAAAAAATCAGGCTCAATATTCCTTTGGTTTCTGCAGCGATGGATACTGTTACCGAAGCGGAATTGGCAATTGCCATAGCTCTGGAAGGTGGACTCGGTTTTATTCACAAAAACATGTCCATTGAGAAGCAAGCCGCTCAGGTCAAAAAGGTAAAAAGATCCCAATCGGGGATGATTCTGGATCCCATCACGCTTCACATTGATTCCAAGGTAAAAGACGCCCAATCCATTATGAATGAATTTCGTATTGGGGGAATACCGGTAGTGGATGAAAACCGCCTCCTTTTGGGCATCATCACCAATCGGGATCTAAGGTTCATCAAAAATCCCAACCGTGATATCAAAGAGATAATGACCAAGGAAAACCTGATAACCGCAAAGGCAGGAATTACCTTGGAACAGGCGGAAGAAATCCTTCAGGAGTTCAAGATCGAAAAGTTGCCGATTGTCGATGATGAGAGTAAACTGATCGGTTTGATTACCTATAAAGATATTTTGAAAAGGAGGGATAAGCCCCATGCGTGTAAGGATGAATTCGGCAGATTGAGAGTAGGAGCAGCAGTGGGTGTCACGCCCGATATTGTGGAAAGAGTAGAAGCATTGAAAAACGCAGGCGTGGATGTCGTTTCTATTGATACTGCACACGGTCATTCAAAAGGAGTGATAGAAGCCTGCAAAAAAATAAAAGCGGCATTTCCGGAACTGGAGGTAATAGTTGGAAACATTGCTACTCCTGAAGCAGCGATCGCTCTGGCCGAAGCAGGTGCCGACGCTGTGAAGGTGGGAGTTGGGCCGGGAAGTATCTGTACTACCAGAGTAATAGCAGGAGTGGGAGTACCTCAACTTTCTGCTGTCTATGAATGTGCAGAAGCTTTGAAAGGAATGAATGTACCTGTAATTGCAGATGGAGGAATCAGATATTCAGGTGATGTGGTAAAAGCAATAGCAGCGGGAGGAAGTTCGATAATGATAGGCTCCTTATTGGCAGGTACCGAAGAAGCACCCGGGGAAATGATAATTTTTGAGGGAAGAAAATTCAAATCCTATAGAGGAATGGGATCTTTGGAAGCCATGGAATCAGGCTCAAAAGATCGCTATTTTCAGGATGCGGAAGATAATATCAAGAAATTGGTTCCGGAGGGAATTGTAGGCAGAGTAGCTTTTAAGGGGTTGGTTTCTGAGGTATTGTATCAATTGGTGGGCGGTCTTCAGGCAGGAATGGGATATTGCGGCACCAAGTCCATCCTAGACTTGCAGCGAAACGGCAAGTTTGTGAAGATCACCGCTGCCGGCGCCAAAGAGTCACATCCACATGATATCAGCATAACAAGGGAAGCACCCAATTACAGTGCGAAAATGTAGTTTGAAAAAAGTTGTAAAAAAAAGCGGATCGACTAATATCGACCCGCCTATTTTTCAAAATCTACTTAATGACTTTATGTATTCAGAAGATTTCCACATTTTCGTTATCTGACTCTTTCGTATTGGTTAAAAAAGAAGCTTCCTTCAATTTCAGCATTTTCATCCGAATCTGATCCATGGACAGCATTTGCCTCGATGGAAGTAGCAAAAATCTTTCTGATAGTTCCCTCAGCCGCATTTTCCGGATTGGTTGCCCCTATCAGCGTCCTGAAATCCTCCACTGCATTTTCCTTTTCTAGAATTGCCGCAAAAATGGGCCCGGAGGACATATATTTGCAAAGATCTGCATAAAAGGGCCTTTCCTTATGCACTTCATAAAATTTACCTGCCAACTCGGTTGTTAATATTGTTGCTTTCATCGCTACAACTAAAAACCCGGCTTCCTCAATCATTTTAAGGATTGCTCCGGAATTGCCGGCACTGAAAGCGTCCGGTTTTATCATAGTGAATGTTCTTTTACCTGCCATTACTTAAAGGTTTATATCAAGTTTGAATTAAAATTCAAAATTACGTCAAATAAATCAAGTTCCGAATAATGCACTTAAATTCTCCACGTTAGGTTAAATGTTTACCATCCGTGCATAATTGGGAATTTAAAAAAATTATCCTGACCTTTGCAAACTGTGTTATTCTTAGTGAATACCTTAAAGCGGTAAAATGCAAGTATTGAAGTCATTCAAAAATAAAATTTCCTCTCCCCAAAAAATCGTAATAACAACTCATCACAAGCCTGATGCTGATGCATTGGGCTCGTCCTTGGGATTGGCAAATTACTTAAAAAAGAAGGGACATGAAGTTAATGTGATTACTCCATCCGATTACCCACCATTCCTTCATTGGATGAAAGGTAACAGTGAAGTGATAAACTTTGAGAAAAAATCCACGCAGCCTGTAGCTTTGGAGAAAATCAATGATGCGGATATAATCTTTTGTCTGGATTTTTCCAGCCTTACCAGGTTGGCAGATATGGAGGAAACAGTGAGCAACTCCAAGGCTTATAAGGTGAATATTGACCATCATCAAGATCCAAAAGATTTTGCTGATTTCAAATATTTGAGTTGTCAGGCGGCTGCAACCTGCGAATTGGTTTATGAATTGATTGTGGCATTGGGCGACAAAAATCTCATAGACGCTGACATAGCCGAATGTCTTTATGCCGGTATAATGACAGATACAGGTGGATTCAAACATCCAAATACATCGAAAAATGTTCATTTGGTCACGGCTGAACTAATAGAACTCGGAGCAGACAATGCCAAAATATCAAGATTGATTTATGATACCAATAGCATCAACAGGTTGAAGTTTATTGGTTTTGCCATTACCAGAAGACTTACTATCCTGGAGGATCTACAAACTGCCTATTTTTCAATCAGTAAAAAGGATCTTAGAAAATACCAATCCCAAACCGGAGATACAGAAGGCTTGGTGAATTACGCACTTTCTTTGGACAGAATTAAAATCGCAGCCCTTTTCACTGAAAGAGAAGATGGGGTAAAGATTTCCTTCAGGTCAACGGAAGAAGTGCCAATAAATAAATTTGCTGAGATGTTCTTTGAAGGAGGAGGCCATAAAAATGCCGCCGGCGGAAAGTCACAGCTGAGCTTAAGTGAAACAACAGAAAAATTTGAAAAACTTCTTAAAGAAAACCATCACGCAATATTCAATCAATTAGAACTTGTCAATGAAAAAAATTAAAAGTATCATATTATCAGCCGCAACGCTTGCGGCAGTAACAGGCTTGGTTTCTTGTAATGAGACCAAAACCACAACAGATGGAATCGAATATACCTACATCAAACAGGGCAAAGATTCCCCCAAAAACGGTGAGTTCATTCTATATCATCTAGTGGTAAAGAATGCGGATGATTCCACATTTGTTTCCACCTATGACCAAATGATGCCCGGTTACCTGATGTACAATGATTCAACTCCAAAGCAAAACGGCATGGACGAGATTTTCTTGGGGCTCAAAAAGGGTGACAGTATTGCTTTTGAAGCCAATGCGGCAAAGGTTTTCGGTGAGTCGAATATGCCCCCTTTCCTGACCCAAGAGGAAGATGTTAAAATCAGAATCGGAGTCATTGATGTTTTGGATGAGCAGGGTGTACAGGCTTACTTTACCGCTCTCCAGGAGGCTCAAATGAAAAAACAGGCTGAGGGATCTGTAAAGCAGTTGGAAACTGATTCGCAGATTATTCAGGATTACGTAGACAAAAATAATCTGGATGCAACCAGGACAGAATCGGGTCTGTATTACGTCATTGAAGAAGAAGGCACAGGAGAGGAAATCGACAACGGAGATTTGGCTTTTATCCACTATGCAGGTTATCTTGTGGACGGGACTTTGTTTGATACCAGTAATAAAGAATTGGCCACAGAAAATAACATGTATAACGAGCAGAGAGACCAATCGGGCGGTTATGGTCCAATTGAGGTTGTTGTAGGTGAGGGAGGAGTTATTCAGGGTTGGGATGAAGGTCTCGCTTTATTGAAAAACGGTTCTAAAGCCAAATTTTTGATTCCTTCACCATTAGGATATGGAGAAAGACAATCCGGTCCGTTGATTCCACCTAATTCTGTTTTGATCTTCGACATAGAAGTCACAGATGTTCAAAAATAAGACATATGAATAAGCTTAGTCTGGTTGTTTTAGCATTCTTGGGGTTATTTGCCGGATGTGTTTCTGATGAAGAAAACACTCAGATTATTCATGAGAATGATTTGAAGGCAATTGAAAAATATCTGGAGGAAAACGACTTGGACTCCGTAAAAGAATTCAGGGATCCAGGTACAGGGATTGTCATTATATGGCAGGAACTGTCCGGAAGTGGAATTCTTCCGGAAAACGGAGATACACTCAAGGTAGATTACACAGGCAGCTTCTTGAACAAAACGGTTTTCGATACTTCCCTAGAAGCTGTCGCAAGGGACAACAACATCTACAATGCCAATCGGGAATACAACCCGCTTGAAATTCGATATGGCTATGGTCAGGTAATTCCCGGATTCGAGTTCGGTCTTTCGAGAATGGAGATGGGAGACAAGGCAACAGTGCTGATGCCTTCCCTTTATGCTTATGGATCTGAAGATATTCCCGGTATTCCAAGGAATTCGGCATTGGTTTTTGAATTAGACTTAGTGGAAATCAACAGTCAATAAGTTTATAAAAAGCATAAATGAAAAAGTTAAGTATAGTAGCTGTTTTGAGTGTTTTATTGTTGATGAACATATCCTGTGATTCCCCAAACCCCTTTGGTGGCCCGGTTTATGACGTTGAGGGAAATCTTGCAAAGGATAAAGTTAAAATAGATGAATTTCTTGCAACTGCTCCTATAGACAGTCTTTATAGAATACACGATCCCAGTGGAGTGGTTATCATCGTTCAGGAGGAAGGAACAGGATCCAGACCTAGAGCCAATAATGTTGTCTATACAAATTTCATAGGCTCCCTTCTTGACGGAACTGTTTTTGATACCAACATTGAGGCTGTTGCCAAGGAAAATGATCTTTACGTTGAAACAAGAAACTATCGGATATTTCAGTTTTCCGTTGGTTCTACATCAGCTATTCAAGGTTTCAACATCGGATTTCAAAGGCTCAGGAGTGGTTCAAAAGCAACTTTAATTATTCCTTCACCCTATGGATACAGGGATTCAGAAACAATAGACGGTATTCCTGCCAATTCAGTCTTGGTTTTTGAAGTTGATTTCCTCGGGATGGATTAAAAAAATTATTAAAGGCCGTTAGCAGCGGCCTTTTTTTTTGATAATTTTGATAGAAACAGTTACCTTTTTTTTTGTGACATACTTTTACTTCAATTACCCAAAAATGAAAATAGGAATCATCAAAGAAGGAAAAATCAAAACTGATAGCAGGGTACCTTTTACACCTAATCAATTAAAACAATTACTCGGGACATATAAAGGAGATTTTGAATTTATTGTTCAATCCAGTAAAATCAGGTGCTTTGATGATGCAGAATATCTCCAATCCGGAGTCCCGGTGGAAGAAGACGTTTCTGGCTGCGATGTTTTGATGGGAATAAAAGAAGTACCTATTGAACAACTTATAGCAAATAAAACCTATTTTTTCTTTTCTCATACGATTAAAAAACAAAACCAAAACAGAGCGTTGCTGCAAAGCATTTTAAACAAAAACATAATTTTAATAGATTATGAAGCCCTGAAAAACAAAAACGGAGAAAGGGTTGTAGGTTTTGGAAAATGGGCCGGAATTATTGGGGCTTACAATGGTCTAATGGCTTACGGCAAAAAAACAGGATTGTACGAGCTGAAAGGGGCTGAACAATGCTTTGATAAAAAGGAGTTGGATAAAGAGCTTGAAAACGTACAGCTACCGCCAATCAAAATTGTGGTGACAGGGTCCGGAAGGGTTGGTGGTGGAGTTGTGACAGTTTTGTCTGCAATTGGAATCAAAGGGGTTTCTCCCCACGATCTGATTCATAATTATTATGATGAACCTGTATTTGCCTGTTTGGCTTCCGGGGATTATAACAGGCGAAAAACGGATGGGGGTTATGATAAAAAAGAATTTTACCAAAATCCCGAAAAATATGAAAGTCACTTTCTTAAATATGCCGAAGTAAGTGACATTTTTATTGCAGCAGCTTATTGGGATCGACGTGCACCATACCTTTTTAAACCTGAGGATATCAAATCAGATGATTTCAATATTTCAGTTATTGCCGACATCACCTGTGATATCATGGGTTCTGTTCCCACGACCTTAAAATCAAGTACGATATCAGAACCTGTTTATGACGTGGATCGGGACACTTTTCAATCCTTGCCTGCCTTTGGAAAACAAAACAGTATTTCAGTAATGGCAATTGACAATCTACCTACGCAGCTTCCCAGAGATGCATCAGAAGATTTTGGCTTTCAGTTAATAGAACACGTATTACCGGAATTACTACAGGAACGCTCTTCTGTACTGGACCGGGGAACAATCGCAAAGGAAGGGGACCTGACTGTAGAATTTATTTATCTTAAAGAATATGTGCAGGGTAATCCGCAAAACGGAGAAGATATATGAAAAACATACAGAGATATATTGAACAGACAGTATTAAAACCGTTGACTGTTGATGCGGATATAGAAAAAGTTGTCGCAGAAGCCTTGAAATATAATTTTGTAGGAATCTGTGTGCCTCCTTTTTGGGTGAAAAAAGCCAAAAGAGAATTAGGCGATTCACCTGTCCAGTTGGTTACAGTAGTCGGTTTCCCTTTGGGGTACAACATGACCGAAACCAAGGTATTTGAAACCGAACAAGCCATCAGAAACGGAGCAGACGAAATTGATGTGGTATGGTCACTTACTGCTTTTAAAACAGGAATGAACTGGCCGAAAATAGAATTGGCCAAGCTCTCCAATGTGTGTCATGATCAGGAAAAATTATTGAAGGTGATAATAGAAACGGCCTATCTGAATGATTCCGAAATTCAACTGGCTTGTGAACTATGCAGGGATGCCGGAGTGGATTTTGTAAAGACTTCAACGGGTTTTGCTCCCGAAGGTGCCAAAGAGGACCATATCCGGCTGATGCGGTCACTACTGCCAAGCAATGTTGGGATCAAAGCTAGTGGAGGCATTAAGACGCTGGACCAGGTTACCGCATTGATAAAAGCGGGGGCGGATCGGATCGGAACCAGTTCCGGGGTTCAGATAATGAATGAACTTGAAAATTGACGATTTAAAATCTAATTTTTTCTGATAATTTCCTTGAGATCCTTTTCAGGTCGGATTTCCGTTTTTCTGACATCATTGTTGTTGTTGAAATAAATCAGAAGAAACGGTATGATAAAAAAGGTCAGTAGGATGTATGCAAATCCAACCATCCGCACTCTCACGGATTCTCTTCCAAGAAAAGTGGCTAGTTTGACAGGGATGTTCCGGATAGCCGGGAAAGGGAGGAAAATCAGTGCCCCGATCAAATTAAAAAGGATGTGGACAATGGCAATACTGATGGCTGCCTCGGTTTTATAGATTGCGGCGATGGTAGCAGTAATTGTAGTTCCGATATTGGCACCGATTATAAAAGGAAATACTTTTGCCAGAGAAACCTTTCTACTTGCGACAGCGGGTACAATCAAGCAGGTGGTCACGGTACTTGACTGAACTGCAGCTGTAAAAAAAATTCCATACATAAAGGCCACGAAGGGCGATTTGAAAATGTGCTTACTTACTTTTTTAAAGTTGTAGGAGACAAAAGACCGAAATACGGTGGTTGAGAGTAACCTTATAGTTGCAAATACCATCAAAACGCTGATTAGCAAACCCAGCCAGGTAATATTAATCAAACTCAGGAACCATATGGAAAATGGCCGGGTAAAAATTACATTGTAAGTATATTCTCCCGGATAATTCTTGCCGGTATCAAAAAATGCATTGGTGAGAAAAATGGCTGTATTACTCAAGAAACCAAAATAATATTCAAGAGGAAGAAGGATTATGACCGTTATGATGTTGAAAATATCATGTACTACCCCGGCAGAAATTGCTTTTTTGAATTCCCCTTTTTTTAGAATAAAGGAGAAAGAAACCAAGGTACTTGTGATCGTGGTTCCGATATTTGCACCCATGACCAAAGGAACTGCCTGTATCAGCGTAAGATTTCCGGAGGCTACTACAGCCACAATCATAGCCGTTACCGTCGAACTGCTTTGTATAAGTGCCGTCATCAATAACCCAACAAAAAGTCCCACAAAGGGGTTGTTTGTTGCCTGAATAATGTCTTTGGCCAATTCACTATTGACCTCCACCATAGAAGCAGTTAGCAGATCAATGGAAAGTATAAACAGTACCAATGCAAAAAGCAGCTGTAAAAATGAGAAAACCTTTTGCTTTTGCGGAATTACATGGATGAGTTCTGTCATTTATATATAAAAACCCCCTGAAGGGGGTGGTCATGCTTTATAATCAGAATACAAAGTAAACGGAGATGTCGGTATTTATTGGGAATATGATATGAAGCTTTTGTTAATATTGAAGAACAAGACTGGAATTGGCATTTGATGAATAAGAAGGAGGACATTAGTGTTTTTAGCATTTTTGGAGCTGAATTTTAGGGTAATTTTCATTAGAATTCGGCTAAAAACCTGTTGAAATTATAAAATGATAGCAAGGCCTTAACGATTTATTAACATTGAACCCAAATAATCTTCTTTAAATTTGCGGCGGCGAACTTAATCACTAGCCCCTCTCTCCCCTATGGCTAAGCTTAAAGATCAAAATATAAATCAAGACGCACTTTCGAAAGCGGCTTATTCTCTGTTTGATTTTACCAAAAAGGAAAAGACTTTCCTTATTATTATATGTGTTCTTGTTTCCATAGCAGGGATGATTACTCCCTACACTTATGCTGCAATGTGGTTTGGATTTGGGCTTGCGGCTTATTCAGCGATAGCAAACGACAGTATTCAAACAATAGGGACCTTCATTGCCTCCAATAATTCCAGAAAATGGTATTGGTTGTGGATGTTTATGGGGATAATTTTTTTAGCCGTTGTTACCTATAGTTGGGTGGTATTTGATGGAGATGTCAGTAATCAAAGATTAATGGTTCCCGGATTGGACCAAGCTCCCCAAAATCTCGTGTTTTTACAGTTGGCAGCACCGATAGTGTTATTGATCATGACTCGCCTGAGAATGCCGGTATCAACAACTTTTCTTTTGCTCAATGTATTTACTTACAAAGCAGGAACCATAGTTGATGTTATGCAAAAAAGTTTTTTAGGCTACCTTTTGGCATTTTTTATCGCTATTGTGGTTTGGTTTGTTATGGAGAAATTTGTTACGACATATTTAAAGGGGGAGGCCAAACCATACTGGTATATTTTGCAGTGGGTCACTTCAGGAACCCTGTGGGCCGTATGGATAATGCAGGATGCTGCCAACATTGCAGTGTTTCTTCCCCGTTCTCTGAATATTTATGAATTCATCGCTTTTGCAGGATTTATTTTCATGGGTTTAGGGGTTCTTTTTTATCTAAAAGGTGATAAAATCCAAGGCATTGTAACTGAAAAAACGCGGATTACCGATGTAAGAGCAGCCACATTGGTGGATTTCGTATATGCCATTATCTTGTTTTATTTTAAAATGGCAAACAATATCCCCATGAGTACGACCTGGGTTTTTATAGGCCTCCTCGGTGGTCGTGAACTTGCCATAGCCCTTGCCAAATCCAGAAAATTAAAGAAAAGAAGAGCCAGATTTGTTCTAGCTTATAGAATGGCAAGAAATGATGTTGTCAAAGCCACAATTGGACTTTTAGTATCTTTGGTGTTGGCATTGATCATCAATGAAGGGGTGAGAAAAGAAATTATCGACATGGTATTTTAGATAGATTTCATTAATTTCAAATCACAAAATCAGTATCAGAATTTAAAGTTTGTTTTTTTACTACTTAGTTTTTATAACTACTGAATGGAACTTTTTACACCGGAATATTACATGAATGAAGCCCTCAAACTTGCTCGGATTGCTTTTGAGGAAGGAGAAATTCCGGTTGGAGCAGTTATGGTTTGTCGGAAAAAAATCATTGCAAGAGCTTATAATCAGACCGAAAAACTAACTGATGTTACAGCCCATGCAGAAATGCTTGCCATCACTGCGGCTGCAAATGCCCTGGGATCCAAGTATCTTCCAGAGTGTCAAATGTACATCACATTGGAACCCTGTGTGATGTGTGCCGGTGCTTGTTCCTGGGCGCAGCTTGGAGAATTATATTTTGGTGCTTCAGATTCTTTTAGAGGATATAGGCAAGTTTCACCCAACTTACTTCATCCAAAAACAAAGGTAACAGAAGGACTTATGCAGGGCGAGTCCAAAAAATTGATTGACGACTTTTTTAAAAAACTGAGAAATTAATTCAATTTCAATGCTTTTAGAACCATTTTTTCTTTGATTTGGTTGGATAACTGTAACTCCGTTACACATTTTCATTTTATGTTTTACCTTTAAATTTTATAAACAATGGCTTTTGAACTTCCAAAACTACCCTATGATTTTAATGCGCTCGAGCCGCATATTGATGCAAAAACGATGGAAATCCATCATGGAAAACACCATAACGGATATGTCACCAATTTGAATAAAGCAATTGAGGGCACCGAACATGAAAATAAAAGTATTGAAGAATTGATGAAAGTTGCCGGGTCAGACACTGCTATTCGGAACAATGGCGGAGGACACTACAACCACAGTTTATTCTGGCAGGTTTTATCTCCCAATGGCGGTGGAAATCCTTCCGGTGAACTGGCTTCTGCCATCGATGCAAAATTTGGTTCCTTTGATGCCTTTAAAGAAGAATTCAATAAAGCAGGTACTTCCCAATTTGGCTCAGGTTGGGCATGGCTTGGAGTTGACGATAGTAAAGAACTTTTTGTAAGCTCCACCCCAAATCAGGATAATCCCGTGATGGATGTCGCTGAGAAACAAGGAACTCCGATTTTAGGGCTTGATGTATGGGAACATGCTTACTATTTGCAATATCAAAACAAAAGAGCTGACTATGCAGCTGCCTTTTGGAATCTTGTCAATTGGGATGAAGTAAGTAAAAGATACGCTGCTGCCAAGTAATATTGATTGGGTTTTTATATTTAATCAAAAGCCGGAAGACCTCCGGCTTTTTCTTTTTAGTCTATTTGTCAATAAAATAACAGTTTCGCTTTCACCCATTTTTTCACTATCCGTCCATTTAATGGGTTTTAGCTATTCATTAAAGTGATAAAGAAAAATAAGCACTCCGGAGAAAGCAGGTTTCTTTTGATTTTTAATTTCCAGCTTTACACTTACTTCTGCCTTGATAGTCCCTCTCAGGTTGACTATGTTTTTCAAGGTGGCATTTAGCCGTACCTCATGATTGACCATCACTGCTTGGGCAAACCGCAGATTCTCGATTCCGTAATTGACCATCATCTTTAAGTTTTTTACCTCCACGATCTGCTCCCACAAATAAGGAACAATGGACAACGTCAGGTAGCCGTGTGCAATGGTATCTCCGAAAGCCCCTTCGTTTTTAGCACGTTCAGGATCTGTATGGATCCATTGGTGGTCCAAGGTGGCGGTCGCAAACTGATTGATCTGTTCCTGTGTGATTTTATGATAGGGTGAAGCGCCCAATGTTTGACCTGAATATTTTTCGAAGTCTTCAAAACTTCCTATGATAATCTGACTCATATGATTTATAATTTAAAAAATTTAAAGATATCAAATTTATTAACCGGATTAAAATCATTTTATAATCTTAAGGTTTACAGCAAAAAATTCCCTACGAAAAAATTTAAAGTGTGTACATTTTATCGCACAAAATTATATTTAACAAATTCCTTTTTTATAAGAAGGATGTAAATAAATTTATAGCAAATAAGGAAGGTTGATGAGCAGAATTTTAGGTTTATTATTTTTCATTTTTGTGATATCTGCTCGGGGTTTGGCTACTTTTCAGGATACTGAAGTTGCTGTTTATTCCACTTTGAATAGGCTCCAAGCAATCACCCTAAACCCTGACTATTCTGTTTCCAATAAAATAATACAAACCACACTTATCGTGGATCCAAAAGGAAGGGAGCATGGAAACATCTCCATCTATTATGATAAACTTTCCAAAATCGAGAGTTTTGAAGCCTTGCTGATAGATCCGGCTTCTGGTAAAACCATCAGAAAAATAAAATTAAAAGACCTTCATGATGTTTCCTCCATCAGTGATAATACCATCTACCAGGATGCCCGTCAGAAATATTATGTTTTGGGTTCGGAGAAACTCCCGCTGAAAGTAGAAGTCACTATGGAAATCAGGAGTAAGGGAAATTATTATTTTCCGGATTGGTATCCTGTACCCCGCTACAATCAAAAAGTCGTCAAAACGAGCTTCGAACTCACATATCCTGAAGTTCTTGGAATAAGATATAAAACCCATCACGCCTTTTCGGAGCCTATCATTTCATCTTCAGGAGAAAACAAATCCCTGAAGTGGGAGAAAGAGGATTTGAAGCCTCAGGTGAAGGAAAAAAAAGTGGATGATCCCTATTTGGAAATTGCCCCTGTGAAATTTTCCATGGAGGGCTACTCCGCTTCAATGGATTCCTGGGAGGGATTGGCAAAATGGATGAACCTATTGAATGAAAACAAGGATGACATTCCTCCTGCTTTTAAGGCAGAAGTTCAGGCCATGGTTGAAGGGGTTGAGGATCCGTTAGAAAGGATCAGGATCTTGTATCAACATTTGCAGAAAAATTATAGATATGTGAGCATTCAGCTCGGAATCGGCGGATGGATGTCAATGCCTGCAGATGAGGTAGTCAAGGCCAAATATGGTGATTGCAAAGGCCTCAGTATGTTGATGAAGGCCATGTTGAAAGAGGCAGGGATATCTGCTCAATACACCTTAGTGAGAGCAGGAACAGATGTGGATAACATCGATGTAGATTTTCCATCCAACCAATTCAACCATGTCATTCTTAGGGTTCCAATGGAAAACGAAGAAAATCCACTTTGGCTGGAATGCACCTCCAATACTTTACCCGCTGGGTATTTGGGTGCCTTTACAAAAAACAGAAATGTGTTGGTAATTTCAGATGAAGGAGGATTTATTGATGAAACACCGAATTATGAAGGGAGTTCTTTCAATACTATCCACTCGGATTTTGAGGTGGAACTGAAAGAAAACGGAAATGCAGCGATATCCGGAAAATCAACTTTTTTTGGTAACCAGGCAATTGATTTTGCCGCAGTACAGTATCATCTGAGTGAAAGGGAAAAAAGGAGTTTCTTGAACCAAAAGTTAGGTGGCAACGGATTGTTGGTTCAGGATTATGATCTGGTTCTAGGTCACAACAGAGAAGTTGCCACAGCTGATGTTTCTTTTAATGGTACGGTACAGCGATTTTCTCAAAACACATCAAAACGAACAATTATCCCTCTTTTATGGAAGAAAATCGATGAGGATATGTTGGCCAACAACTTTTTGTTTCTTAAGGAAAATTATTCAATCAGCACAGGTGAAAATCTGGAAATTGAATTGCTTCCCCCTAAATCAACTGTTGAAGATTATTACGTCCTCAATATTCATGTAACAGAAAACAACGGGTTGATTTCCATCCAAAAGGAGCTTGAAATCAAAATTCCTGAAGACCTAACTAAGGAAGCGAAATCTGAAGCAATCAAAAAAATCAATTCCCAACTCAATAAAACCCTCATTTTGAAAAAATTAAACTGAAAATGAATCATTTTGAACGACTTTCTCTAATCACTGCAATTTTGCTCTTTTCCTGGGATAATACTCATGCACAGAAAATGAAGTTCGGCAAATATACAGCTGTTGAATTAGCCCTGACAGAGGTGAATTTTGAGCCTGAGGCAAATTCCGTTGTTTTGGAAGAATATGCTAAAAATCAATTTATGGGAGGAATTCTGCACACCACTTTTCACAGAAGAATCAAGGTGCTGAAGGAAAGCGGAAAATCCATTGGTGATGTAAGTATCAGTTACTATTTTGGGAATGATGGTGTCGAGAATGTTTCAAAAATCAATGCTCAGATTATGAACATTGTTAATGGAAAAGAAGAAATTATCAAATTATCAAAAAAGGACTTGTTTGAAGTAGATGCAGGCAATGGATATAAAGAGATCAGGTTTACCTTTCCCAATGTTAAAGAAGGTTCGATTTTGGAATATGAATATCTGAAAGTTGATAAGAACATTACGTTTTTGAACAGTTATGTTTTTCAGAATGATATTCCCACAATCAGATCTTCTTATTGGATTGATATTCCTTCCTACCTAAATTATAGAACATTGATGCAGGGAAACAAAACCCTGAGGACTGATTTTAGAACACAAAAAGATGGCGTGTATCAATGGAGTCTTACGAACCTGAGGTCAATAAAAGGTGAGCCCTATATGAATCATTTTGCCGATTATTTGGAAAGAGTTGAGTTTCAGCTCGCAGGATATACTTATAGAGACAGTGAGGGTTATGGAAACGGGGTATTTGGCTATAAAGAAGTTCTCAGTTCTTGGCAGGAACTTGCAGGAAACATCCGCGGGATTGCCACCTTTGATTCCTATTTGAATCCTGATAAAGCGGCAACCTTAAGGTTAAAAAACCTTGAGATTGTAGCGGATTCAGAACTGGAAAGGGCAAAGAAAATTTACAAACATGTGATTGCCCATTATAAATTTAATGATATCAATGGAGACATCCCTTTACAGACGCTGAAAACAACTCTTGAAATCGGTAAAGGTTCAAAAGCTGACATCAATCTCAATCTACTGGCACATCTTGCGGCACATGACATCCCTTCTTCTCCGGTTTTGATCAGCAGTAAAGGAAACGGGAGGTCGCAGCTTATAGAAGCCCCTTTTGCAGGTCAGTTCAATCATTTGGTCCTGATGGCGAAGATAGAAGGGAAAGAATATTTTCTGGATGCCACGGATCCTCAAATGCCATTTGGACACCTGCCTCTAGACAATCATACCGGTTCGGGATTAATTCTTTTGAAAGAGGAAAGCAGACTTATTCCCATCAAATTGTTTCATCGGTCAGGGATCACCCAAATCATTAGTATCAGTCCCGATGCTGAAGGAAAATTGATTTCCGAAACAACCATCCGGTATCTGGACTATGATGCAGTACAGGTTTGCGGCCTAAATGAAGACAAAAATTCGAAGGATTTTAAAAAAGAAATTTTTGAAAACGTAGAGGATTTTTTGGATTATTCTTTTTCGGAAAAAGATGAGCCTAGGAAAGTTGCGGATATAAAAGTCAAATCAGTTGCAGCCGATATGGGTGAGGAGCTTCTTTTTATAAATCCCTTTAAATATACAAGGTGGAATGAAAATCCCTTCGTCGCAGAATCAAGGGTTTTTCCCATTGATTTTAATTACACTTTTACGGATCATTTTTCTGCCATGATCCAGATCCCTGAAGGATTTGAATTGGATGATTTTCCTGAAGAAGCGGAAATTTCAATTCCGGGTGGAGCAATATCTTTTACCTACAAGATTGCAGTTTTGCATGGAATGGTGAAAGTCAACTCCAGCATTGATCTCAAAAACAATCTCATAGAATCCGTTGCTTATCCTGAGCTTAAATACCTCATGGAAATTGTTACCGGCAAATTGAAGGAACCTGTTGTGCTGAAAAAAACAAGTCGACCTTAATATCGGAATCAATAATTCCACATTTTAAAATCCCGTAAAATTGGTCGAACTTAACCCCTTGATTTAAGCATATGAATTCAGTGTTATCTCCTTCAAAATATATTCATGGTTATCTGGAAACAGAGCAGAAAAGGCTCCGCGAACAGGCGGCTGTTATAGAAAAGCCCATTTATGATTTTATTGACTTATCCGAAAACCAAAATTTATTGGAAATTGGAAGCGGGGTCGGTGCCCAAACCGAAATCCTTCTGCGAAGATTTCCACATTTAAAAATAACAGGTGTGGAATACGAAGCGGCCCAAATCAGGAAAGCTCAAGCAAATATGTCCAATCTGGGGATCAATCAGGATCAAGTGAAATTTATTCAGCAGGATGCCAAAAACCTCAAGCTTGACCAAACATTCGATAGTGTATTCATCTGCTGGGTATTGGAACATATCCATAATCCTGTTGAGGTATTGCGTAGTATGAAGCCCTTTTTGGTTTCTGGGGCCAAAGTGGTCATTACAGAGGTGTTTAATGCTACTTTTTATACCTATCCGGTAAAGCTCGAGGTGATGGAATACTGGCAAGTTTACAATGATTACCAAAAAGCAATAGGTGGTGATCCACAAGTTGGTGTCAAGCTTGGAGACCTTCTTCAAGAAGCGGGTTTTCAGGATATTCAGTTACGATCGGGAGGTTTTCATCTGGATAGCCGGCAGGCAAATGAAAAAGAAGTTGTATTTACCTACTGGAAAAACCTGATGAGCAGCGGTTCCCCGGCGCTTCTTGAAGATGGGCTGATTACTGAAGTACAGTTGAAGGCAATGCAGGATGCAATGGACGAACTGTCGTCTTTGCCTGATTCGGTGTTTTATTATAGATTTATTCAGGCCACAGCATTTGCCTGATATAACCAAGAAAGATGAAAATAGTAAAGAAGTTACTTTGGCTTTTGGCAAAACTGATTTTATGGTTCTTTATTATTTCGATCGGGGTCACAGTGGTTTATCGGTTTGTACCGGTACCGCTTACCCCTTTGATGGTTATCAGGCTTTTTGAGCAGGCTACCGACAAGGAAATGGAAATGAAGCTCAGCAAGGACTGGGTAAGTATCGACAACATTTCTAAAAATATGCCCCAGGCTGTGGTAGCTTCTGAGGATCAGAAATTTTTGGATCACAACGGTTTTGACATGGAAGCTATGAAAGATGCCTGGGAGGCCAATAAAAAAGGAAAAAGAATCCGGGGAGCGAGTACCATCACCCAGCAAACAGCAAAAAATGTTTTTTTATGGCCGGGAAGAAATATTGTTCGAAAGGGGCTTGAAGCTTATTTTACTTTTTTGATCGAAATATTCTGGAGTAAAGAGAGAATTATGGAAGTCTATCTGAACGTCATCGAAATGGGAGAGGGGATTTACGGGATTGAAGCTGCTTCGCAAGCTTTCTTTAATAAATCGGCTGCCAAGCTCAACAGGCAGGAAGCAGCTTTGATTGCTGCGGTTTTACCCAACCCGAGAAGATGGTCACCTGCGAGACCTACGGGATATATTCAAGGTAGACAGTCTTGGATATTGAGACAGATGAACAACCTGAAGCCTGTTGGATTCGGAATATAATCAGATCAGCTTGAGAATATCATCAATATATTCTCTCGTATTGGACAGACGGGGCACTTTGTTCTGACCACCTAGTTTTCCTCTGGATTTCATCCAGGCTGCAAAAATACCTTCAGAAACAAAATGGATTTTTGGAGCATTCAAAGCCAGATCCCGGAATCTTTTGGCATCATAATCCGAGTTGACCTCTCTGAGAGTTTGATCCAGAAGATGAGCAAACTTTTCTTTATCGGCCGGAAGGTTTTTAAATTCGATTATCCATTCATGAGCTCCTTTGCTCTTGGATCCTTCAAAATAAACCGGGGCCGCAGTGAAATTGGTAATGGTGGATCCTGTTTCTTCAGCGGCAACCTGAATCGCTTTTTCGGCATTTTCAACAATCACTTCCTCACCGAATGCATTGATGAAGTGTTTGGTCCTTCCGGATATTTTGATTCTATAAGGTTTGATATCAGTGAATTTTACCGTATCGCCAATTTTATATCTCCAAAGGCCTCCGTTGGTAGTGATCACAATTGCATAATTTTTACCGACTTCCACTTCTCCCAAAGGAATTACTTTTGGATCTTCGTTATCCCATTCTTCCATGGGGATAAATTCATAAAAAATTCCATAATCGAGCATCAGCAGAAGTTCCTCCGAATCCTTTTGATCCTGAATACCAAAAAATCCCTCAGAAGCATTATAAGTTTCCATATACCTCATTTTATCTGAGGGAATCAGCTCCTTGAACAAATTTTTATAAGGTCCGAATGCTACCGCGCCATGAAAAAAAACTTCAAGATTTGGCCAAACCTCAAGGATATGTTTGGCTTTTTTCAATTCCAGCACACGTTGTAGCAGAACGATAGTCCAGGTAGGTACTCCTGAAATGTTCACCACATTTTCATCCTTGATTTCATAGGCCATTTTTTCGATTTTAGCTTCCCAATCATTCATCAGAGCCACTTCCAGACCTGGGGTTCTGGCAAACCTCACCCAAATAGGCAGATTCTGCATAATCACGGCTGAAATGTCCCCAACCCTACTTTCACCATCCGGCAACAAGGGATTAGCCGACAAACTACCTCCGATACCAAGGCTTTTTCCTGAAAATAATTTGCTCTCCGGATAGTTGTTCACATATAGGGAAAGCATGTCTTTGCCGCCCTTAAAATGGCATTCTTCCAATGATTCCTGTGAAACGGGAATATACTTGCTTCTGCTGGAGGTGGTTCCTGATGATTTGGAAAACCAATATATTTCTGTAGGCCAGATCACATTCTGAACCCCCTTCATCGTTTTCTCAATATAAGGTTTCATCTGTTCATAATCATGAACAGGGACCTTCATGGCAAAATCCTTATAGCTTTGTATATTCTTAAAATCGTACTTTTTACCGAATTCTGTCCTTTTGGCGGTTTCTATCAGATCTTCAAAGATTTCTTGCTGGACTTCAATGGGATTTTTCTTGAAATTTTCGATCTGACCTATCCTGTTTTTGAATATCCAGGTCATAAAAGTATTGACCACCTCCATCAGTTAAATATTTTACGTTTCAATACAAAATGCTGACCCAGATAAACTCTTCTTACCTGTTCGTCAACAGCGAGTTCTTCGGCAGTTCCGGCTTTTAGTAACTGGCCTTCAAACATGAGATATGCTCTATCAGTGATCGAGAGGGTTTCGTTCACGTTATGGTCGGTGATGAGAATGCCAATGTTTTTGGTTTTAAGTTTTGCCACGATGGTCTGTATTTCTTCCACTGCTATTGGGTCCACACCGGCAAATGGTTCATCCAAAAGTACAAATTTTGGATCCACGGCCAAAGCTCTTGCAATTTCTGTTCTTCTGCGTTCTCCACCGGACAGTACCATTCCCGGGTTTTTCCTGACATGGGTAAGACTGAATTCTTCCAAAAGACTTTCCACTTTTTCTTTCCTTTCCACTTTGCCCATTTTGGTCATTTCCAGTACAGCCATAATATTTTCCTCAACCGTGAGTTTTCTGAATACCGACGCTTCCTGAGCAAGATAACCTATTCCGAGCTTGGCCCGCTTATACATGGGTAGAGAGGTGATATTTTGTTGTTCCAAAAAAATTTGACCATTATTGGGTTGGACTAACCCAACAATCATATAAAAACAAGTGGTTTTTCCTGCACCATTTGGACCTAATAATCCCACAATTTCTCCCTGTTCTACTTGAACGGAGAGGTTATTGACTACTTTTCTTCCTTTATAAATCTTGACCAGGTTCTCAGCCCTTAATATCATATCAATCGAATTTTATATCTTTCACGTACAGTTGAAGGCAGCTGTTGTTCCTAAATGTATTTTCCCGTATCTCGAAAGCAAGATTGAAACGCATCTTCCCGTTTAACATTTTGAAATAGGTTTCATCCTGATATTTCTCCCGGTCTGCCAAACCGAATCCAATACAGATGGGGCGGGTTTGCTGCCCATCCTGCACGATGTTAAACCGGAGATGTTTATCTTTTAATATTCTCACATTTTCCGCATACACATCTTTTGCGCAGAATATCGGTTCAGGATTTCCCGGCCCAAAGGGTGCCATTTGTTTTAATATATTGTAAAATTTATAATTGACCTGGTCCAATAGGATCTCATCGTCTATTTCCAATACAGGCTTTAGATGAATCTCATTGATCCGGTCTGTGACGACCTGTTCGAATTTTTCCTGAAAGGCAACCACATTATTGACAGACATGGTAAGTCCTGCGGCATATTTATGTCCACCAAACTGCTCCAAGAGGTCGCTACATTCACTGATGGCCTCATAAATATCAAAATCAAAAACCGACCTGGCGCTGCCTGTCGCTTTGCTGTTGGATTCGGTCAGGATAATGGTGGGGCGATAGAAAGCTTCTATACATCTGGAGGCTACGATTCCGATCACACCTTTGTGCCAATCTTCTTTATAAAGTACGGTACTTTTCAGCTGTCTGGTTTCCTCGCTCTTCCGGATCATGGAAAGGGCCTCTTTGGTGATGTTTTCATCAAAGTTTTTTCGCGCTGCATTGACATCTTCCACCAATTCCGCCCTTTTGACGGCATCGTTAAGATCCTTGGATATAAGAAGTTCTACAGAGGCTTTGGCATGTTCCAATCTTCCCGAAGCGTTGATTCTGGGGCCGATTTTAAAAACGATATCGGATATTTCAATCTCTTTTTCAATTTTGCTTTTTAGGATCAATGCTTTAATGCCGGGTCTGGGATTGTTGTTGATCCGTTCCAGACCATAAAAAGTAAGAATTCTGTTTTCTCCTGTAATGGGGACAATGTCGGCGGCAATACTTATTGCAAGTAGGTCCAGAAATCCAACTAATCGTGAAGCTTCCTTTCCTGTGAACTGGGAAAACGCCTGGATCAATTTGAAACCAACTCCGCAGCCACTCAATTCTTTATAAGGATAAGGACAATCCTGTCTTTTTGGGTCCAAAACCGCAACAGCATCAGGTAGAATATTACCGGGAGTATGGTGATCGCAAATAATAAAATCCACACCCAAACTGTTGGCAAGTGCTACTTTCTCCAGTGCTTTGATCCCACAGTCCAAAGAAACAATAAGCTTGTAGCCGTTTTCTGCTGCAAAATGAACCCCGTTTTCAGAAATTCCATAACCTTCCTTATATCTGTCGGGGATATAGAAGTCAACTTTTGGATAAAACTGAATTATATATCCATAAAATAACGCAACCGATGTGGTGCCATCCACATCATAATCTCCATAAACAAGAATTTTTTCTTCACGTTCTATGGCTTCAAGCAAGCGATTAACAGCCTTATCCATGTCTTTCATCAGAAAAGGATCGTGAAGTTTGTCCAGATCAGGTCTAAAAAAATCTTTGGCTTTCTGAAATGAATCCACTCCTCTGTTGACCAACATATTGGCCAGAGATTGATTTACATTTATTTCGCTGCTTAAGGAATTGACTATATCAAGGTCTGCCTTTTCTCTGATCTTCCAATTATAGTCCATCGGGCTAAATTACTAAAGAATGGTACCTTTTTGTCAAATCTGTTATCATATTTTAATATCCATTTCGGATATAACGAAAAATCCCCAACGTTCTTATAAGAATGTTGGGGATGCATAATTTGTCCTCTTGGCAGGTTATGGATTTGTAGCTACAAGTTTTACGTCCAATTCTACTTCATCATAAATCAGTTTGTCGGCCAGATTTTCAAAATAATTTCCTGAACGGAACTTGATGTCATACTTGGTTCTATCAAAAATTATTTTTGCCAAAGCAGTAACATTATTTCCATTCGTTTCCACTTTTGCGGGAAAGGTCACCTGATTGGTAACGTCCTTAATTGTAAGATCACCGGTGATTTCATAATCCGTTCCGTTTGAAGTCTTTGCATCGGTGATTTGGAACTTGGATCTCCCATGCTTCTCAACTGAGAAAAAATCATCTGATTTAAGGTGGTCGGTTAATTTTTTGTTGGATCCCGGATCAGTAATGTCTTCAACCGTCAGAGCGGTCATATCGATTTCAAATGAGCCACCTGTTATTTTCCCGTCATTATAATCCATGTTGGCATTGGTAAAAGGGACTTTTCCAAAATGTTCTCCGGTTACCTTCTTGGCTTTCCAGGTGACAGTGCTTTCGGATTTGTTAACAATCAATGCAGCGGGATTTTCCAACAGTGTAGTTGAATATGCAGTTGCGAGTAATAATAGTAGTGAGGTTAATAGTTTCATGATTTTTTAAATGAAGGTTTGAAAAGATTATTTGTTTGGATTTTAAAGGATTACAATCGGCTCTTTAGACATTGCGGGAAAGATAAAGTTTAATCAGGATTAATTTTTATCCCACAAAAAATCAAATATGCAAGAAATTTTGTACTGCCGGTTCAGTAATTAACTATACGTTTTTCGCTTCCTTCCAAAACACATCCATTTCCGCCAAAGTCATATCTTCGATTTTTTTCCCTGAGGATTTTGCTGCGTTTTCCAGGTATTGAAAGCGTTTGATAAACTTAAGATTTGTTCTTTCCAGCGCCTCTTCCGGGTTGATATCGATGAACCTTGCGTAATTGATCAAAGAAAACAACAAGTCTCCAAATTCTCCACTGGCTTTTTCTTTGTCTATTTCGGATCCGTTTGATACATTGAATTCTTCTTTGAATTCCTGCATTTCCTCCTCCACCTTTTCCCAGACCTGATGCTTTTCTTCCCAGTCGAATCCTACGCCCCTTGCCTTTTCCTGTATCCGCATGGATTTGATCATCGCCGGGAGCGATTTTGGCACACCTCCCAAAACGGAAACATTTCCTTTCTCCTTCAATTTGATTTTTTCCCAGTTTTGCTTTACGGCTTCCTCATCATTCGCTATTGTATCACTATAAATATGCGGATGTCTTCTGATGAGCTTTTCGCAGAGGCTGTTGATAACAGAGGTAATATCAAAAGCTTTTTTTTCGGAGCCGATCTTTGCATAAAAAACAATGTGCAATAAAATGTCTCCCAATTCCTTTTTGATTTCTTCCCGGTCATTCGCTATGATAGCATCCGACAGCTCAAAAGTCTCCTCAATGGTTAGGTGTCTTAAACTTTCAAGGGTTTGCTTTTGGTCCCAGGGACACTTTTCCCGGAGCTCATCCATGATGGTCAGGATTCGGTCAAAGGCTTCCAATTGGGATTTTCTTGTGGATAATTCAGACATATTTCGAGGGAAACTATTCGGAAAACAAGGACGTTGTCAAAGTAATAAGTAAATTTGTACAAATAAAATTGATATGGCAACTTTGTATTTGACTTTGGGCTTTTTGGCTTTGTTTTTCGTTTTGATGTCAGTTAGGCTGATATTTCTAAAAAACGGGCAATTCAAAGGCACCTGCGCTTCACAGAATCCTTATCTCAACAAAAATGGTGACACCTGCGGTTATTGCGGGAAATCCGTAGATGCTGACAGCAGTTGCGGAAATCCCGACAATGAGGTAGATAAAGTGTTGGCAAAATTCAAATAATCACTATCTTTTCATCTTCAGTTAATTTCCGATTTTTTCTTTTTATATAACCTTAATCATCTTCAAAGTGGCATTAATTAAATCTATTTCAGGTATCAGGGGTACCATTGGTGGTAAACCTGGTGAAGGACTTACTCCTGTTGATATCGTAAAATTCACAGCAGCTTATGGATCTTGGTTGATCGAAAAAACGCATAACCCCAAAGTTGTTATCGGTCGGGATGCCCGAATATCCGGGGAATTGGTTTCCAAACTGGTGGCCGCAACACTTCAGGGACTTGGAATCGATGTTATTGATCTTGGGCTAAGCACTACCCCGACAGTGGAACTGGCTGTTCCTCTGGAAAAAGCCGGAGGTGGTATTATTCTTACTGCAAGTCATAATCCGGCTCAATGGAACGCACTGAAACTACTCAATGATCTGGGAGAATTCATTTCTGATGAAGAAGGAAAAACCATTCTGGATAAAGCTGACAATGATGATTTTCAGTTTGCCGAAGTAAAGAAATTAGGGTCCTATACTGTCATAGATGATTATATAGACAGGCATGTTGAGCATGTACTCAACCTGGATTTGGTTGATAGGGAAGCCATTGCAGCACGAAAATTCAAAATTGTTATTGATTGTGTCAATTCCACGGGAGGTATAGCCCTGCCAAAGTTATTGAAGGCTTTGGGTGTGGAAGAGGTGGAAGAAATGTATTGTACTCCGGATGGACATTTTCCCCACAATCCTGAACCACTTCCTGAAAACCTCAGAGACATCTGCGACAAGCTAAAAAAAGGTAAGTATGATCTCGGAATCGTTGTCGATCCCGATGTTGACAGACTTTGTTTTATAAATGAAGACGGATCGCCGTTTGGAGAAGAATATACTCTGGTAGCAGTGGCAGACTATGTGCTTTCCAAAAACATTGGGAATACTGTATCCAATCTAAGTTCCACAAGAGCGCTTCGGGATGTAACAGAGAAAAGAGGCGGAAAATATGAAGCTGCAGCAGTGGGAGAAGTGAATGTAGTGGCCAAGATGAAAGAAACCAATGCCATCATAGGTGGTGAAGGTAACGGTGGCGTAATCTATCCCGAGTCTCATTATGGCAGAGACGCATTGGTTGGAATCGGCTTGTTTTTGACGTATTTGGCCAACTTTGGAAAAACTGTCTCCAGACTTCGTGCTACGTTTCCAAATTCCTTTATTTCCAAAAACAAGATCGAGCTGACTCCGGATATTGACGTGGATTTGGTTTTGGAAGCAATAAAAAAGAAGTATCAAAAACAACCCATCAATGATATCGATGGTGTCAAGATAGAATTTGATAAAGAATGGGTTCACTTGAGAAAATCCAATACTGAACCGATTATCAGAATTTATTCCGAATCAGAATCCCAGGCCACCGCGGAGCATTTGGCAAAAAAGATCATGTTGGATATAAAAGAAGTGGTCAATTCAAAGGTACATTAGATCCGGTATTCCCATTCTTGCACAACATCCTGAACCCATTTCATTGTAGAAAAAATGAATGTGTTAGGTAATTTATCCATCTGAAATGATACTTCTGATCAGAAATTTCTTCAAAAAACCTCCGGGTCCCTGAAAAGATTAATAAAACCCAATTAAGCTGAAGGAGATGAAAGTATATTTAGATAACGCTGCTACAACAGCAATGGATGATCGGGTAATTGAGGCAATGTTGCCTTATATGAAAAACCATTATGGCAATCCTTCTTCCGTCCATAGCCATGGTCGGGAGGTACGTTCAGCCATAGAAAAAGCAAGAAAAAAAGTAGCAGAGTTACTGAATGCGTCGCCTTCGGAGATTTTTTTTACATCAGGAGGAACAGAAGCTGACAACACAGCAATCGTCTGTGGAATAGAGACACATGGAATCACACACGCAATTACTGCCGCCACAGAGCACCATGCTGTTTTGCACACTTTGAGAGAATGCGAAAAAAGAGGGCATGTAAAACTCAGTCTGGTGGAACTGAATGAAAGAGGCGAAATCAACATGGATCATTTGCAGGACCTGCTTAGGAACAATCCCCAAAGCTTGTTATCACTGATGCAAGCCAATAATGAAATCGGTAACTTCCATGATTTGAATGCCATTGGAAATCTTGCCAGGGAATATGATGCCTTTTTTCATTCTGATACTGTGCAGACTATGGGGCATTATCCGCATGACCTTAAAAACCTTCCGGTAGATTCCGTTGTTGCCGGTGGGCATAAATTTCATGGACCGAAGGGCTCAGGATTTTTATATGTAAGGAAAGACAAAAAAATCCATCCTTTTATCTATGGAGGTGCCCAGGAAAGGAACATGCGCGGCGGAACCGAGAATGTAATTGGGATCATCGGTATTGCTAAAGCATTGGAACTGGCCTATGAAGATATGTCAGAGCATCGCTTTCACATAGAAAAAATCAAGAAACACTTTATCGGGCAGCTAATGAAAATTCCCGGGGTTTTGTTCAATGGACTATCGGGAGAGATTGATAAAAGTTTGTATACCGTTTTGAATGTAAGTCTTCCTCCTTCGGAGGAAAACAGGGGAATGTTGCTTTTTAACCTTGACCTTCAGGGTATTTCTGCTTCCGGCGGTTCTGCTTGCAGTAGTGGTGCCGCGGTAGGATCACATGTATTAAGAGCTCTAAATCATGATCCTGAAAGGCATTCTGTCAGATTTTCCTTTAGCAGATTCACGACCATCGAGGAAGTGGATTATACGGTAGAAAAATTGAAAGAATTGTTCAGCATAGAAGCCTAAAAATTATTTCCCTGAAATTTTTTAAAATTAAATTCAATTAATGCATCTCCAACTTCCTATAGCATGCTGAAGGATTGGGATTCCTGATTTATTTAAGGATCGGTTGGTTTCTCAACTAATATTTATTTAATTTAGAAAAAAGCAGGATATATTATGAGAGCAGTGCCTATACTTTTATTACTTTTGATTTTTTGGGCCTGTGACGGCCGCAAAACTTCTTCAGATAAAATTGATTCTATGCAGATCAGCATTACAATGGATACAGTTGTGGTAGATCCGGGTGAGGATATCCTGGCAGCCGGCAGTAGCATGTTTGCAGCTGATATTTCCCCGGATAAAAAGTACCTTATCAATCTAGACCAAAAGAACCTTCAATTGGAAATTGTCGATCTTGATAATCTGGTCTTGTTGAGGAAGGTAACAATGGAAAAGGAAGGCCCCAATGGCATAGGAGGCTATGTGAATTATGTGATTTGTCTACCTGACCAAAAAGTTGCTTTTACCAGCTTTATGAATAGCTCAATTTTCAATTGGCAGGGAGAAAAAAGTTGGGAAACATCATTCGGTGAAAAATCTTTCCAGGGGGATGAATTGAATGATGAAGAAAGCCTAAATCCCCGTTATTTATTTAATGATAATCAGAATTTTTACACCTTTGTCAGCAATTTTAAATCCCAGTCTTCCTCAATAGCCAAAATAAATATAGGTTCAGATTCTCTTAAAAAGATACCTGTTCCTGAGCTTAAGAAACTTGACCAATTCAGGATTTTATTTGAAGAAGGCGGTGGAATGTCCCTTCAGGATCAATCCGTTTATCTGGAAAAATGGGGTGAAAATGTCCTTATTTCCAATTCAGGGTTCAACGAAATCAGTATATATCACCCCGATGGTGATAGCGTAAGCCATAAAAAATATCAAAGCCAATTTACTGAAAACGGAAAAAAAGGGAATTATAGGACAAAGGTCAGCTCCAGAGAAGAATACCGTGCAGAAAGCTCCATTATGAGAAAGGAGATTTCCTTCAATAAATGGAACTGGGATGAAAGTACCCAGCAGTTTTACCGGTTTTCACATTATAAGGACCCCGGAGAAGATGAAGCCAATTCCAAAACGCATGTATTCTTAACCGTTTTTGATGATCAGCTGAACATGTTGGGAGAAACAAAAGTGGAGGGGTATCAAAAGCCCCCAGAAAGTCATTTTACCAAAGATGGCAAGATCTACATATATGAAAACATTGAGGATGAACTGGGATTTATTGTTTTGAATGTTCTGATGGAGTAAAAGCCTAATCTACCTTCCGATAGCTTTAATAAAAAATGATGGTTTTGTTCCCTACAGCCAATATTTTCCGCTGAAGGTGGAATTTTATTGCTTTTGAAAGGACTACTTTTTCCACATCCTGACCCATTTGTACAAGATCGGAAATGGTATTATGGTGCCTGACCCGGGCTACTTCCTGTTCTATTATCGGTCCGGCATCCAGGATCTCGCTGACGTAATGTGCCGTTGCTCCTATGATTTTCACGCCTCTTTCATGCGCGGCATGATAAGGTTTTGCACCCACAAAGGCAGGGAGGAAAGAATGGTGGATATTGATGATTTTGTTGGGGTAGTGCTGGATAAAACCCGCACTCAAAATCTGCATATATCTGGCCAGAA
>JBGTDA010000229.1:0-2429 GCA_041748555.1 Rhodonellum sp. | reverse complement strand
CAAGAACAAAGTATCAAGGTGACGATGCCTATAATCAAGAGCCAAGAGTCAAGAAACAAGAGTTGAGAATCGAGAAATAAGCAGGATTTAGAAAAGAGATGAGAATTAAAAATTTTGACATTCGTCATCTTTACTTTCACGTCTTTCTTTACATCCGGCACCGGTCATCGGACTTTTTATTTCCCTCATCGTCATCTTTCAACTTCAAACTTCCCAGTCACGGTCATTCGGTATCGGTCATCCTTCATCCAACTTCCCCACCAAAGAGACTTCCTGTTCCTCCGGGTTTTGGTTTCAGCTTCAGGTGTTTGTAGGCCAGTTCAGTTGCCATCCTTCCCCTGGCTGTTCTTTTTAAATAGCCCTCCTGTATCAAAAAAGGTTCATAAACTTCCTCAATCGTTTCTGCCTCCTCACTGCAAGCAGTGGCAATCGTTGTGAGACCAACAGGTCCTCCGCTGAATTTTTCGATGATGGTCAGCAGGATTCTGTTGTCCATCTCGTCAAGTCCGTTTTCATCCACATCCAATGCTTCCAAGGCAATTTTGGAAATATCCAGCGTGATGCTGCCGTTTCCCTTGATCTCGGCAAAGTCCCGCGTTCTTCTGAGCAACATATTGGAAATCCGGGGTGTTCCCCTGCTCCGTCGGGCAATTTCATAAGCGGCAATATCATCGATTGGGGTTTTTAAAATCCCTGCAGACCGTGAAACTATGTCTGTGAGCAACTTGGCATCATAATATTCCAATCTTGAATTGATGCCAAATCTGGATCTTAGCGGTGATGTGAGCAGTCCTGAGCGGGTAGTGGCACCGATCAGCGTAAAAGGGCTCAGGGAAATCTGAACTGATCTCGCATTCGGTCCCGAGTCCAACATGATGTCGATCCTGAAATCCTCCATGGCTGAGTACAGATATTCTTCCACAATCGGATTCAATCTATGGATTTCATCAATAAAGAGTACATCTCCTTCGTCCAAATTGGTCAACAGCCCTGCTAGATCAGAAGGTTTGTCCAGCACCGGTCCTGAAGTTACCTTTATCCCCGCTTCCAATTCGTTTGCAATGATGTAACTTAAAGTAGTTTTGCCCAATCCCGGAGGGCCGTGAAGGAGTACATGATCCAAAGGTTCCTTTCTTCGTTTGGCTGCCTGAACAAAAATTTTAAGGTTTTCCACAATTTTAAACTGCCCTGTAAAGTCATCAAAACTTAAGGGCCGCAAAGCTTTTTCAATCTCTTTGTCTGATGCACTCAGATTTTCATTTTCTCCACTTAGATAATCTTCTCTCATAACTTGAACGTCAGCATTTGCAAATATAGAAATTTCATCCAAGGCATAAGGATGAAAATAATCCTGCCTGCCGAACTTTTTGCAATTCTATTGCATTTCAATGTGGTTTAAGATCAGATTTTGAAAAAATAAAATTAACTTTCGGAAAAATTACCCATTCCATGCGAAGTAACGCAAACAAGAATATCATTTATTCCATAATTCTTCTTTTGTTGGTGGCATTGGTCTATCTGTACCGCCAAAACCAGCAACAGCCTGTGGAGGAAATAATAGAGCCAACCTCCGGGAAAGTAAGTATTTCGGGTAGCACGATGGGCACTTCTTACAGAGTCGTTTACCTGGATGACCGGGAGCGGGATTTCAAAAAGGAAGTTGATTCTCTTTTGGTTGTCTTCAATGAATCTTTGTCAACCTATATTCCTGAATCGGAAATCAGCCGCTTCAATAGAGGAGACTCTCTACAATTTGAGCTGCCGTTTTTTCTCCCGGTTTTAAAAGAAAGCAAAAAAGTGTATGAGCAGACCGGTGGGGCTTTTGACCCCACAGTAGGACCTTTGGTAAATCTTTGGGGATTTGGTCCGGAAGGTCCACAGCTTAAGGACAGTGTCAACATCAAGTCCCTCCTTGAGCTGGTGGATTTTAAAGCTGTTGTTTTTGATTCTGTTCACGTGATAAAGCGAAAACCCGGGATCTACCTGGACTTCAGTGCTGTGGCCAAAGGTTATGGTGTTGATGTAATCGCAGCATATTTAAGCGGGAAAGGTATAGAGGACATGTTGGTAGAAATCGGAGGAGAGCTGGTGGCAAGAGGAGTAAATGAGCGCGGGGAACTATGGAAGGTGGGCATCAACAGGCCGGAGGAACTTGGCAGTGCCAGTGAAATTTTCAGCATCATTGCTTTGGATAATCAAGGAATGGCTACTTCAGGAAATTATAGAAATTACTATGTAGCAGATAGCATAAAAATTTCACATACAATCGATCCCCGGACAGGAAGACCTGTAAGACACAGCCTACTCAGTGCAACTGTTTTGGCTCCCACATGTATGAAAGCAGATGCATTGGCTACAGCAATTATGGTCATGGGTTTAGAAAAAGCAATAGAATTACAAAAAGAAGGTGGTTTTGAATTGTTCCTGAT
>JBGTDA010000228.1:0-5787 GCA_041748555.1 Rhodonellum sp. | reverse complement strand
GATTGGGGTTGACTGGTTTGAGAATGTAATCTAGTGCGTTGACCTCAAAAGCTTTGATAGCAAATTCATCATATGCTGTCACAAATATCACTTCTGGTACTTCTTCGAGGTTTTCTAGCAATTCGAAGCCATTCATGCCTGGCATATTGATGTCCAGGAAAATCAGGTCTGGCTTGATTTCATTGACTAGCGTTAGCGATTCGCTGGCTTTTTCGCTCCTGCCAACCACCTCAATCTGTGGGAATGCACGAAGCAATACTTCCAATTCCGCTATTGCCAAAGCTTCATCATCAATGATCAGGGCTTTGATGATCATATCATTGTTTTTTAGGTAAAGTCAATATGCAGGTTATTTGTTGAGGGTAGTCCGAATGGAAAGTCAACTGTGCTTTTGTTCCAAATATTTTATGCAGGCGAAGACGTAAATTTTCCATCCCATCATTCTTTATGTTATCAAAAAGCTTTTCTGAGTCATAGTCTAATTGAAAATGTATCGACTCTCCTTGTAACCTCCCAGTTAACGTTGCGTTTCCACCTTTTTCCAATTTTTCAATTCCATACCTGATGGCATTTTCCATCAAGTTGAGTAAGGAGGCTGTTGGGATTTCTTGATCAAGTACAGCTTCTTCTAAATCAAAATAAACATTAAGATCATCTCTCAAACGGGTTTTTTCCAAATCAACATATTTGTATAATTCTGTCAATTCATCCAGTACTTTCACAAGGGTGTTTTTGTCATAATTCAAAGAGTAGCGGAGCAGTTCACTGAGCTTAAGGATGCTGTCTCTAGCTTTTTCCTTGTCTTGCAAAACCAGAGACTTGATATTGCTAAGTGACTGAAAAAGGAAGGAAGGGTTAAGTTGAATTTTCAAAAGCTCCAATTCCGTGGTTTTTGTTTTGATTTCCGCAGCAAGTTTTTCTTCCAACATCTCATTGTTAAGCTGAAGAATATGATAGAGGTAGTAAATGATAATCCAAACTATTACATATCTTGAAATATTTAAAATTTGAGGCCCGAGACTGGCAAGCAAATCCGTTAAGTTCATTTTCAAAACAGAGTGGGGTCCTGCAATCGAAAGTAATCTTCCTATAAAAATAATCGCCAAACTGATCAGAAGTATATCCAAAAAGGCTTTTCCCCACACTTTTCCAAGCCTTTTGGTAAAAGTAGAAGGATCAATGAAATAAGTCTTGTAGAAATGGGTAGTAATGATCCCAATTATTGAAAAAATTCCAAAGAGATGCAGGTAATTCCAATGGAATTCTCCGCGAATAAAAAAGGTCATATTGAAAACTTCAATAAACATCAATGAGAACCAGCCCACCAACTGCATCAGCCAATAGAGTTTTCGTTTGTCCTTCAAACCTTCCTTTTTCTTGCCGCTATTTTCCATCTTAAGAAGCATGTTTGATTGGGTAAGTGATTGTGGTCAAAACAGTATGTTCATCTTGGTGCTCAAGTTTGAGTTCTCCCTCTTCACCAAAAAAATGCTTCAACCTTCCCCTTACATTTTTCAGGCCGATACCTTTTAGATTTTCTCCTTTCAGCATACCAGTGTTTCGGACTTTGATTATCATTTTTCCTTCCTCAATTTCGCAAAAGACAACAATATTGCCTCCATCAGGAAGCTGAGTGATGCCATGTTTGATGGCATTTTCTGTCAAGGTAAGAATCAGTGCGGGTGGGACTTGTCCAACCAATGCAGTTTCGCTAACTTCAAAATGATAATTTAATCGGCTTCCAAACCTAATTTTCTCCAGTTCAAGGTATTTCTCTACTTTGTAAATTTCTTCCTTTATCGTAATCAGAGGGATTCTTTCATAGCTAAGCGAAAACTGAAGCAACTCACTTAACTTTACAATAGCTTCTTTTGCTTTTTCACCATCTATCAAGACCAAAGCTTTTATGCTGTTAAGGGCATTGAATAGGAAATGTGGATTCAGTTGGGTTTTGAGTAACTCTAATTCGGTAGTGGTCAACAGATTTTCTGTTTGCAGTTTTTCCTCTATGATGACACGATTTTGCTTAAGGATTTTGTACATGTAGTATATGATAACCCATACTACAATGTATCGTGCTTGATTGAGGATTCTTCCAGCTATTTCGATGATGCTTTCAGGGATTTGTTGTGCGATAGTTGCCCATTCCTGAATGATCGTAGGACCTAGGAGTAATAAGGTGATGATAAAGCTGATACTAAATGTGTCAAGCAATCCCTTTATCCACAATCGCTTCAAAGGAATTTCAAAAGTTGATTTTCTGATGAAAAATATTTTATAAAAATGGGATACCATGATTCCATATATGGATTGAATGCTAAATCCTGTTACATACTCCCATTGAAAAGTCCCTACCAATACAAAGGTATAGTTGATGGTCTCCACCAGGACGATGGAGAACCAACCAAAGATCTGACAGAGCCAGTAGGTTTGTCTTTTTGAGAGTTGAAGCTTGTTTTTCATTTTACATTAATGCAGGAAGCAGTGCGATCCAAATCCACCAATCTTCAGCGTAATTATTGCTTTTTTGCCATTCCCAATCTTTATAAATAAGTGAAGCAATCAGTAATTGATTATCCTCGTGTTCAGGAGTGATTTCTAAAAACCAATCTCTTTTTGAATTGTAAATCCTAGCAATGGCTTCATCTTGGTACAGCGCAACGATTTTCCCTTTGATGGGACGGAGGGTATATTCTTCTCCATCCCATTCTAGAATACTTACATGCTTTTTGATACCCTTGATGTTGCCAATACTATTCTCATCTTCAGTGATTTCTACTAGGTAATCTGGTCTACCTAGATATTTGAGACAGTAACTCTTTCCCTGCGAAGAATAGTTTGCTGAACATGCTTCATCCTGTTTGTTCCACTGCATAGTACCCGTGACCTTTTCAGCATCCATCTTGACCATTTGATTTTTGCCTTTTTCCAATTGATATTGATTTGTGTTTTCAATAGGTATCCACTGGAGACTTTTGCAGTTAAAAACTAGAGAAACAACAAGCAAAATCAATATAACGTTTGGTAGTTTCATACTATTTCATGTTAATTCATTATTAAGTTTTGATAAGAAGCTTATCAAGCGGTTAGCAAAAGAATTAAGGTGGCAAAATCCATTTCATTTTCATGGTATTGTAGAAAGAGTCCCATTCCCAAAGCCAGTAAAAACAACAGCTTATCGGTGAACATTTCCTTTTGATGTAAGAACATCTTGGGTAGGAGTTTACCATCTTTTCCCTTGTCAACCTGAAAGCTGATCAGATCCTCTTTGTACCTTAAGTCGCGAATGATAAGTTTAAGGCAGGGAGAATTTTTAAAATAACATTCATAAAGGGCACCATCTTGAAATTGTATCTTCCCTTTCGAGGACCAAAAGCCAAATTTCATTTGAAGGATACTTTCTTTCCTAGAGTTCTCTATGTACCATATTGGATTCCAAGTACCTTTTTCAAGGATTTGAAATGACCTTTCTTCCAAAAATAAAGGGCGGGCACCTTTATGTTTAGTGCCCAAACTTAGCATTACTTCTTCGCCATTGGATAGCTGCCAAGTGTCCTTTTCTTTTGTCCATTTGATACCAATGGTGATTGCCATAGTCTTGAATTAATGATTGTAATTAGTCCTGTTTTGTCTAGTTAAAGTTTTTGGAACGAAACCTGACAGGTTTTTTCCAGCTCAGTTGAGTTATTAATATTTTTTGGTCATTATACCTGTCAGGTTTAACTTCTTAATTTACATAACAGAGTAGGATTAGTTTGAGCTTAAAAGTCCTTTGGTCTTTGTTGCTGCCTCTACTGCATTTTTTGGATGGATCAACCTGATTTTGTTGTCTTCCTCTGATACCGTTGATGTTTCAAATATCACTTGCTTGATTTGCTCAGGGCTTAAATTTGGATTAACCACCAACATTTTAGCTGCTAGATTTGCAACCTGAGGCGAAGCCATACTTGTACCGTTGAAGTTGACCCTAGCACCTCCCGGTACATAGCTTTCGACTTCATAGCCGTTGGCAAAAAGCTTGATATTTTTCCCTTCTGTGGTAAAGCTGGTTTTTTTCCCTTCGGCATCTACCGCACCAATGGTCAGAAGATTTGGTAATACCAAACTTGCAGGATAGTAATTGGCAAAATCAGCATCATTGGCCTCGTTGCCTGCCGCACAGATAAAGAGAATCTCAGGAGCGTTGGCCATAGCCGTTTCTAGGACTTTTTTCTCCGCGTTGAACCAGCGCATGGTAGTGGCTTTTCTCTCTTCCTGATCAGTTCCGATACCATGCATATTTAGTAAGGCTTCAAACATTCCCGGTGTGAATCTCAATGAAATATTGACCACCCTCACACCGGCTTGCTTCCAATAGTCCACCATATCAGCATACATCTTTTTATTGTTTTCATGGTGCTCTTCGGTAGGTGCCGAAGGAACCGTAGTGGTCTCATAACTTATCCGAGTGTATAGCAATTTCGCCATAGGGTTGCCTGCGGAAGCAATGCCTGCAACGTGAGTTCCATGGGAATACACACCAAACCATCCTAAATCTTCCTGAAAAGCCTTTGCCTCTTCAGGTTTCAGCGTAGCTGCCTTTTTCTGGAATTCCAGTGCTTCTTCGGACAAAATGCCATGCTGCAAATCCATGCTGCCCTTGGTCCACGCTAGCAACTGTTCTTGACTGTGGCTAAGGTTTTGAGGAGGGATCAAATCACCTGTGGTTCTACGGTTTTCTGTGTCGAAAGCAATTCCGTGAAGGTCATCGACATAGCCATTTTTATCATCATCCTGACCATTGATTTTTTCCTTTTCATTGGTCCAAAGTTGACCTGGGAATAAACTGGTATCAAATCCCGTGTCCCAAATGGCGATAACAACTGGACTACCATTTCCTGGATTTAATTCAAGATCTCTTTCCAACCATATATTCGCTTTTTCCTTTTTAGCCTTACCCTCAGTATTGGAGGCTTTGTAAGATTCAAGTGCTTGAAGGATGGGTTCTTTTAATACAAAATTGTATTTCATTGCCGCTTTGTTTAGGATGATGGCAGCAGCAATTTGTTCCAAAACCTGCCCATTGCCATTGTCAATGTATGGCTGCAACTGTGTTTCCAGAGTCGGCAAAATAATATCCGTATTGAGCATGTTGTATCTGTTGATGGTATTGGTGACAAATTGCTCGATTTTGTCGTAGGGAAGCTGATTGATTGCTTGCGTGTAGCTTTCACCGAAAGCCTTGAAATAGGCTTCACTGTTGAGGGAATGGTATTTCAATGCTTCAAGCTGAGACTGGGCGGTCAGGCCCGTGACCAATTTGTCTTCTTCTCGCTCTTCCAATTCTCTGATTTTTTCAAGCCGAGCAGGGATGTTTTGATAATTCCCAAAGTAAAACTCAAACTGTAGCAGGTAGCTTTCATAACTAATCAAGGTGGATTTATCCTCGATTTCGAATTGCTCAAGATCAGAGAGGAGATTTTGATAGATTTCCTGAGCCAACTGATCGAGCTTTTTATCATCATTAAAAATATCTGAGACCTTGCCTTCCAAGGCGACTGTTCTTCTTGGCAACTGATCTGCCGAAGTGATTTTTTGTTTTTGACTGAATGCGGTTACAATTCCGATGAACAACACAGCGAGACTTAATACCAATTTCTTCATATTGATTTAAATTTGATTTTGATGATCAAATATTTAAAAAGTACTTATGAAAAAAAGGGCTAAATACAGGAGTGCAGGAATTGGCGGATAGGTAAAGGAATGGTGTTAAATAATTTTTGTTTTGATCAACAAATATTAGGGCTG
>JBGTDA010000227.1:0-6531 GCA_041748555.1 Rhodonellum sp. | reverse complement strand
GAAGAATGGTTGGCCGGAATCCGTGAAGCCATGCCTGCCTTGCCAAGAGAACTTCATTCTAGGTTTGTAAATGAATTCGGACTTCCTGAATATGATGCCGGAGTTTTGACGGACTCGAAGGAGATTGCCCTATATTTTGACGAATTGTGCAATCAAACAAATAATTATAAAGCTGCTTCAAACTGGATGATGGGGCCGGTAAAATCTTATTTGAACGAGCTGACACTTCATATTTCTGATTTTCCGATTTCTCCTAAACAGCTGGCTACCCTAATTGCTCTGGTGGATGAAAGAAAAGTCAATTTTTCCGTAGCTTCGCAAAAGATATATCCGGAAATGCTGGCTAATCCATCCAAAAGTCCTTTGGAAATTGCGCAGGAAATGAATATGATCCAGGATAGCAATGAAGGTTCACTTTTGCCGATCATTGAAACTATTCTGGCGGAAAACGCATCCAAAGTTGAAGAATACCGTTCCGGAAAAAAGGGTCTTATGGGAATGTTTATGGGTCAGGTGATGAAAAAGTCGCATGGCAAGGCTGATCCCAAAGTCGCTACTAAACTATTGACAGCATTATTGGAAAATTAATCATGATAAGAATCCCCGGAAATATGTTTTTATACTTATTGGCTCTTACCGCTTTCTCATGTCAACAGGCAGAAGAAAAAGAGAAAGAATTTGACGGATCAGTTACGATCAGTGGAAATCTGAAGAATGCTCCTTCTGGTATGGTGTTGCTATCCAAGTTTGTCGATGACAGATCTGAGGTGATAGATACTATCAAAGTTGATGGCAGCGGTGAATTTCAATACCCTTTTCCAAATGAAGGTGCTAATTTTTATGACCTGAATCTGATGGATAAGAAAGCAGTTCGGTTGGCACTTCACGAGGAAGACGTCAATATTGCTTATGATTTTCAGGATGAAAACAGTCTTGTAATAGAAGGATCCGAGGATTCAAAAAACATGCTGAAAGTTGGGGAATTGGTGGAGGATTATCAAGCCAAGATCAATGAACTCAACACTTCTTATTATGAAGCCATGACAAGAAAAGATCAGGATGCTGTAACGGACATTCAGAATAAGGCGATAAACCTTGAAGCCGATCATGGCGAAAAGGTTAAAGAGGTGATAAAAGAGATGGATGATAGTTTTGCCTCTTTGGCCGCTATAGGGATGTTGAATCCTAAAAATGACTTTCAATTTATGGACAGCCTCATAGAAAAGCTCAATGGAAAATATCCGAACAATAAGATGATTTCTACTTTGATGCAGCAGCTTGATGATATGAGAGTTTTATCAATCGGTCAGATGGCTCCCGAAATTTCCCTGCCCAATCCCGATGGAACTGTAGTTAATCTTTCTGATCTCCGTGGTAAATATGTATTGATTGATTTTTGGGCAGCATGGTGTAAACCATGTCGGGAAGAGAACCCTAACGTGGTCAGATTATATAATGAATATAATGATAAAGGGTTTGAAGTTTTTGGTGTTTCGCTGGATCGCACCAAGGAAGCCTGGGTGAAAGCCATAGAAGACGATGCGTTAACTTGGACACATGTTTCTGACCTCAAATATTTTAATTCAGAGGCTGCAGCCACTTATCAGATCAATGCCATTCCTGCAACTTATATGGTGGATCCGGAAGGAAAAATCATTGCAAAAGATCTTAGGGGACCTAGTTTGGAAAATAAATTGAAGGAGCTGTTTAATTGATCGGAGCAATTCCTGTAGGTTTAAATTCCGTTTCTTTGACATTAGTCTTTTATTATCAAAAATAATTTTATAATTTCCCATCATATCTTTACCCACTTCTTAATTATTCCTTTACATTTGCGCGATTCAAAAATGCGGGATACATCACTCCAAAGCTGATTCCAAAACAATAAATATCAGGAATTTTATTCTATGGAATGCTTTTTGAGTATTCCGAAAATCAACCTCAAATCAACATAAATCTATATAATCAAAACATGAAAAAAAGAACCCTCCAATCACCTTTCACAAGGTTGCTTACCATCGCTTTATTCGGGCTACTAGCCATGGGCGCATGTAAAAGTAAAAAGAAAGCAGTTGCAGCTCCTCCGGCTCCTGCTCCTGTAGAAAGAGTAGAACCTGCAAAACCTGCCGAGCCCGTTGCTACTGCTGAAGAGGTTGCTGTAGGTAAACTTGAGAATTATTTCAACAGCGTTGCCAATGCGAACAACCTTCAATCTGCAAACAGTACAATTCAAGAGACATTGAGTATGTTTTCGAATCAGGAAACACCCGTGTTGATTGTAATTCATGAGGAAAGCGGTATCAAAGATTATGATGAGCCTACTACCATCAGTAAATACCTGGAATATCTGAAAGACACCAAACAGAATCTGAACTTCATCAGCGACATCAGATTAGACGGAAACGGAAGAGTTTCAGAATTAGAGCTACGTCGTAAATAATCAAAATAAAGAAAATATAAGATATCATGAGAAATATTCAGCTTTTCCTGCTTCTGTTTTTGGCCTCAGCCACAGTATCAGTAGCACAATCCGATAACATAAGCCCTGCAAGAAAGCAGGCAATTGATTCTCTGGCATTGGAGAAAGTAAAAGATTTAAGTAAATATATCAGCATCATCGGTAGTAAGGAAACGCAATTCTCCGAAGCTAACCGCGTTATGGACAGAGCCGAAGAGCTGTTTGCTCCTGATGCAGAAATGGGGGTTTCCTCCATCAACAGAAATGAAATTGCCTACTATAAAGTAAGAAGATACTTTGAAAGATTAATGGCCCTGAACTATGACCGCGTTAACATCACCTGGTACGACATCCACTATATCAGTGATTTGGAAAGACAGCCTGATGGAAGATACGTTGGTGTTGTGACCGTTTACCAAAGATTTGAAGGTACTTCGCTTGAGAGTGGCTTAAACTACAAGGATACCACCAAAAAAGACATCACCATTTACGTGGAGAAAAAACAGACACAGATCGCAGGAAGAACGATCGAGTTTTGGGATGTCATGCTTGGAGATATCCGTGTGACTGAAACATCCGCATGAGAAAAATCATTTTAGTACTGGTATTTATTGTTACATCAATGGATTTGGTATCGGGGCAAGGTTTATACGGCCCCGACCAAGCCAAGGATGATGGAAGGTTAGCCGCTTCTACCAAACAAGTCAACCAATTTTTTAGAAGATTCAACGCCGAAGAGAGTATAGACGGATCCAAAAGATATAACCCGGGAGACCAACTGTATAGAGACAGGCAGTTAAGAAGTCAATTTATTAGCATTCTCTTTGATAATGAAACCTCGGGGATCAGCAAAGAGATAAAAAGTGAGTTTGCAAAAGAAATTCTCTCTGAAAATTACCCACAATACCTGAATTTCCATAAAGGCGACTGGTTCGCAGAAGTGTCATCAGATTTTACCTATAATGGTAAACGGGAAAATGCCACCCTCTTTCTGAAGCTTCAGCCTGAGGGTTTGGGTTTCGAATGGGTTATTGACAGAGTTCATTTCGAGCCATTCAAAAACATATTCAAGAAACCCACTGGAAATGACAAAGGCTTTTTACATCCATTAAGCCACGAACTGGGTTTCATGAACTTGAGAAGGGCTTTTCAGGATTCCAAGACACCCGAATCCTACACGCATAAGGAATACGAGCCTGATTATCTGACGCTGTTTCTATATGAAATGAAAAAGGGAAATATCAAATACGAATCAGTGACAGAGGTGAAATTTCACTTCTTTCAGATCAATAATTGGTATTTTGAATTGAATCAATTCAACCGTCCCGGATTTAATACAGGTTGGTTGATTGGAAACCTGGTGAAGTTAAAGCCCGGTGATAAAGAAGTTATCATGAAATATATCTATGATCAAAAATAAAAAGTCATTTCTCTTCACTTTGTTTTTTCTTGGTGCTGTCCTTAATCTTTCAGCTCAAGAAATGGGAGATTATTCAAAGCAGGAAGTCAAGGATCTTTCTCAAAAAGTAGAAGATCAGATTCAGTTTTTGGAGTTCTTTCTGAATACCGTTGGAAACAAAGATACTCCTACTCGGGATAAAGATGTAGTCATCATGGAAAGCTACAAAAAGATTTTCCGCGATGAAAAAGTCCAGGTAGAAGATGATCTTTTGCTAGACAGGAAAGTTATCACAAACAAAGATGTTACAGCATATCTTAAGGATATCGAGTTTTTCTTTAACGATGCAGGATTCAAATTCAAAGTAAGGGAAGTAAAACCATTCCTGAGGGACAATGGTGAATTGTCCTTCATGGTATCCATGGACAGGACTCTGACAGCCATGGATCTTAACAATGAAAAAATTTCCAATACAAAACCCCGATTTGTGGAGGTCAATGTTGACAAGAAAACAAATGAGTTGAAAATTGCCAGCATGTATACTACCAAGTTGAGCCGTGATGAGGAATTGGCCGAATGGTGGAATACGCTGTCCTATGAATGGGAAACCTTCTTCAGGGATAAGTTTAATTTCGGTGATGATTCGTTGTCTATCGATCAGCTTTATAAAATCAGCAGTGTTGATTCCATTGATTTATCTGGAAACAAAATCATCCAAAGTCTGGCACCAATAGAGGCACTCAGAGACCTCAAATATGTGAATATAAGTGATACAAACATTGAAGAGCTGAATCCAATCAGCAATGTCACTTTCCTGACCTATCTGAATATTGCCAATACGCCCACCCAGGATATACAATTTATCAAATACTCGGATAGGCTGAATCATCTGGATATATCGGGAACAGAAATTGAAGATATCAGTGAACTTGGAAATCTCAAGCTTTTGAACACACTCCTGGCAGTAAAAACACCTATATCAAGCTTTGCTGTTCTCAATTCCTTTGAAGCTTTACGGTCATTGAATTTAACCTCCAGCGGTTTCAACAACATTGAAAATATCCAGGAGCTGGTCAATCTGCAAAACCTTGACATCAGCGGCAATTACCTTATTAATTTTGAACTGCTCTCCAATCTAAAAGAGTTGCAGGAAATCAATCTCCGGGAAACGAACATTGTTGACTTGACTCCTTTGGCGGATTTGGAGAATCTTAAACAGGTAAACATTAACCTCACGGAGGTGAGTGATCTTTCAAAACTGGATTCGAAACCCTCCCTGCAAAGGATTTATGCGGATCGCACAAGGATTTCGGAGGCTAATGCTAATGAATATGCCAGAAAAAACAGAAGGGTCCTTCTTATCCATCATGTAGAAAATCTACAAACCTGGTGGGACGAACTTCCCGAAAACTGGAAAGCTGTATTAAATAGAATTACCCTTGCACTTGATGGTAATGCACCAAGTGTAGAAATTCTGTCTTCCATGGTCAGTGTTGATTCTTTGGATCTTTCAGGAAGTGAAATCAATTCATTGGGACCTGTTTTGAAGTTCACTAAAATAAATCATCTGGCTTTTGATAATACCGAGGTGCAGGATTTATCACCTTTGACTGATATCAAAACATTGATTTCCATTTCGGGAGAAAATACAAAAGTCAATACATTAAAACCTTTGGCTAATCTTGTGGACCTGGAAAATGTTGATTTTGCAGGCAGTCCAATACAGGCGATTTTGCCTTTGGTTAATTTGAAAAAGCTCAACTATTTGAATGTTGACGGAACTTCCCTGGAAGAATCAGATGTCCCGGATTTTCTCCTTAAAAATCCTGATGTAAACATCATTTACAGAACCGAAGAACTGGAGAACTGGTGGGGTTTATTGGATGACACCTGGAAAAATATCTTTAAAGCCCAATTTGGAAAAGAGGAAGAACCGGATACTGAAGCACTTCACAAGTGGACTTCGAGTCCCGAAATCAAAGTGGAAAAAGCCTCTATTTCAAATCTGAGACCTCTTCAAGCCTTTGTGAATCTGAGGAAGCTTTCCGTTTCCGATGTACGGCTCACCGATATATCCGATGTAAGTGAATTGACCTTGTTGGAAGAACTGAAAATTTCACAGGCACCGATAAATGATGTTGCTTTCATAACCCCGCTTGTTAAACTGAAAGTACTTGATCTTTCCAATACAGGAATTGATGATCTTCGACCTCTGTCACCATTGGAAGAACTTGAATACCTGAACGTGTCAGGAACCAACGTCAAAATCCTAAGGGGATTGGAGAGCTCTTATTCACTTAAAGAATTGGATATTGCAAGCACCAATGTGAGGACACTTAGACATATCAAAAGTCTGTCTAATCTGCAAAAACTTGTTTGTTATAATACAAGGCTTGGAAAAAGAGCCGTGGACTTATTTAAAAGGTCAAATCCAAATTGTGAGATATTGTACTATTAAACCCTAACTCCGCTACCTTTTACCCCGTCTAATTGAAAAAATGCCAAAAAACCGACAAAATGTTTGTTTTGTCGGTTTTTTATCGGATATTAGACAACCTAAATAGGTTGTCTATGTCTCTGCCGCAATGGGTTATGCCTTTCAAAGAACCACGTACCGAAATCCGGCTTATCAACGGGATCTATTACAAATACCAGGTTGGATATACCTACAACC
>JBGTDA010000226.1:0-10472 GCA_041748555.1 Rhodonellum sp. | reverse complement strand
ACCTGTACAGGACCGTCCCACGCTATTCTTCGAAATTATCCAACGCAAAGGTGCCAAATCCTTTGGAAAAGGAAATTTTAAAGCCTTGTTTGAAGCCATTGAAAGAGAGCAGGAACTAAGGGGGAATCTATAAGGAAAGAGACAAGAAGTAAGAGCCAAGAACAAAGAGACAAGAGCCAAGATAAAAGAATCAATTGCAAGAAATAGAAACAGGATTGGAAAACTGATTCTGTGTTTTTTTGATCTCATATAAATTGGAGATTCGTGGTTGAATTTTCCTATGACTGTCCTGTTGCCTCAACCGGTTTTTATAGAAGTTTTCCCTATTTGTAACTCCAATTCCTTATTTTTCACATTTTGATGGGGCTATATATTACTTATTCTTTAACTTAGAAACTCATTCAATCTTTTTACAACATGATAACAGTAGATCCGATAATTGTAGCCAAAGCCGAAGGCTGGTATAACAGTAATATTGATGAACAAAGTAAAACCGAAATCAGGCTATTGCTCGATTCTCCGGACAAAACCGAACTGATAGATTCCTTCTATCGGGATCTCGAATTCGGTACCGGCGGACTCCGAGGTGTCATGGGTGTCGGTTCTAACCGAATAAATGTATATACCATCGGAATGGCAACCCAAGGACTTGCTAACTATCTTTTACAATGTTTTCCCAATGAGGAAATCATAGTAGCAATTACCCACGATTGCAGAATCAACAATACTCTTTTTGCCGATACCACAGCAAATGTACTTACAGCCAATGGTATTAAAGTTAAGTATTTCAGAGAGTTAAGACCTACTCCTATGTTATCATTTGCTATCAGATATTATGGATGCAAAAGTGGTGTAATGGTCACAGCATCCCACAATCCGAAAGAGTACAACGGATATAAGGCCTATTGGGATGATGGCGGTCAGGTAGTACCGCCTCATGATGCCAATATTATCAAAGAGGTTGTGAAAATCACCTCTGTCGATGATGTCAACTGGAATAAGGATGATTCTTTGATAGAATATATCGAGGAGGACTTTGATTTGATTTATCTAAATGAAATCAAGAAACTGAGCCTTTCTCCCAATGAGGTGATGGTGCATAAGGACATGACAATCGTCTTTTCTCCCATACATGGCGCATCGGCAAAAATGGTTCCTGCTTCCCTTAAGGTATTCGGATTTGAAAACATTCATATCGTAAAGGAACAGGCCGAACCTGACGGGAATTTTCCGACAGTGATCTATCCCAACCCTGAAGAAGCGGAAGCATTAGACTTGTCCTTGGAATTGGGAAGAAAAGTCAAAGCCGAGTTGGTATTGGCCTGTGATCCTGATGGAGACAGATATGCAGCCTGTGTGCCCAATGAAAATGGCGATTTTGAATTGTTGAACGGCAACCAAACCGGAGCCCTGCTCACGTATTATCTTTTGAATAAGTGGCGTGAATACGGAAGATTGACAGGAAATCAATTTATGGTCAACACGATTGTAACCACCGAGCTCATAGATGAAATCTGTAAAGGATTTGACGTAAAATGTTATTCCGTTCTTACCGGATTCAAAAACATCGCGGAGGTAATCAGAAAACTTGAAGGAAAAGAGGAATTTATCGGTGGTGGTGAAGAAAGCTATGGATATCTCATCGGGGATTTTGTAAGGGACAAAGACGGAAATTCTGCCTGCGCCATGGTTGCAGAACTGGTAGCCTATTACAAAACCAAAGGTAAAACAGTATTCGATGTACTTGCCGAAATCTACATGCAATATGGTTTCTATAAAGAAAACCTGATTTCTGTTACCAAAAAAGGAAAAGACGGTGCAGAACAGATCCAAAAACTCATGACGGGCTTCCGCTCCAACCGTCCTTCATCTATCAATGGAATCAAAGTTGTCAAGATAGTAGATGTGAGTGAGGGGAAGGTTTATGATATGGTAAACAATACAGACACTACATTGGATTTACCTAAATCCAACGTCATCCAGTTTTACCTCGAGGATGGAAGTAAAATTTCGGTCAGACCTTCAGGGACAGAACCAAAAATCAAATATTACATGTCAGTTCATGAACCACTTCCCAACAGGGATGCCTACCGGGCTGTTGAAGCTTCCTTGAACCAAAAACTTGATGGTCTTAAATCTTTCTTTGCATAGTCTTCAATTTTATAATAAAATAAAAAACCTATCTCATCCTCTGGATTGGATAGTTTTTTTTTGTCAAGGAAAATTAGTGAGAAAAAGCATATTGACCATTTCATTGGATTATATTTAACTTTATTTTCGCAAGACTTTCCCCAAATTAATTCCTGCAAATACTCATCTTGCGAAAAAAATAAATGAATACAAATGGATAAGATAAAACAGCTGCTTGTTTTTGCCTTACTGATCCTGGTAATGGCATCCTGCAAGGAAGAAGATCCCCGACCGGATTATTACTACAGATTCAAAGTAGATGGTGTTCAGAAAGAATTCAAAGCCACAAAAGATGCGGGAATTGTGTTTTTGGATGAGCCCAACAGCACTAACCGAATCATGTTTTTCACTATGGTGAGTGAAACAGATCCCAATAAAAATTCCCTTGTCATTTCCCTTAGAACCACAGAAAGTGTGCAATCGGGTACAGAATACAGAATGCAGGAACCGCTCACAGTTAACAATGCCTTGGTTCCCAGAATTTCGTTTCTATATTTTGATGAAAATGCAGAATCTTTTGGGGCAACTTTATTACGGGACAACAATCCGGGAGCACGAGACAATGCCACATTGATTTTTACTCAAATTACTACAGAGGGGAGTTACGGAGAATTCAGTGCAGTCATATTTGATATGGAGGCTTCAGGAGACCTTGCCGATAGAGAAGCTGTTTTGATCACTGACGGTGAATTTTTCCTGCCCAACTTTGCATCCCAATTATAATCTGCCAAAATAACGCTCAGATAAGCGAGGATTATCTTGTCAGTCTTTTCCGATGTGGACAAGTGCGTCTCCTGCATTCACGACAGGATTATTATTCAACCCGACAACAAAGCCATTGCTTGGACTTTTTACAGGAACTTTGACTTGACCGTATGGATCTGAGATTTTGGCAAGCATCTGCCCTTTCCTGACAGGATCTCCCAGTTGAACAGAAGAAGAAAAAATCCCTGAAACCTTGGCCCTTGTCCAGGCACTTTCTTTTATGATGATGGTTTGTTTTGGATCGGCTTGGCCTTCTGCATCCATCATTCCCAAGTGTACCAAAAGCCTCCGCGTACCGGCAATTGCCTCCTCTACCACATAATCATCTAACCTCATGGATTCGCCTCCTTCATATACAAGAATGTGTTTCATCCTTTTAAAAGCTTCTTTTCGGAAGGATTTATCGATATGAGGAGAATCCAATATGAAATGGGTGCCAAAAGCCTTGGCCAAATCATAGGCTTTAGTATCCTTAAAATCAACTCTTATCTGTGGATAATTTGATAACATTCTTCCACCGGTATGAATATCAATTCCATAATCAATCTGGGGAATGATTTCATTGCTGAGGATAAATGCAATCTGCGAAGCCAGTGATCCTTTTTTGCTTCCTGGAAAACTTCTGTTCAAATCCCTTCCATCGGGAAAAGTCCTGGTATAGCTCAAAAACCCATAAACATTCACCAATGGAATAAAGATGATGGTCCCTTTGGTAGGGTTTAACTGATTTTCTTCCAGCATCCTTTTTACCGCCATTATTCCGTTGATCTCGTCACCATGTACTCCTCCCGAAATCAACACAACAGGTCCTTCTTTTTTTGCCCTTTTAATAAAAACAGGCAAGTCAATCAGTGTATGGGTGGGAAGGCGGGCAATGGCAATGGCTATGTTGAGGGTCTGGCCAGGTCTGATTCGGATCCCGTTGATAACCATTTCTTTCATAAAATTCTATTGAAAATACGGACGCTATTTCTTGTTAAGCTTTCTAATAGGGTAAAATTTTGCTTAATTCGCTACTATATTTGAGACCATGAATATACAAGAAAACATTTCTTTAAAGCCCTTCAACACTTTTGGAATCGACAAAAAAGCCAGATATTTTGTTGCTGCGCAAAATGAAAAGGAAATAAAATCAGCAATCCAAAAAGCCGGGGAATTAAAAATTCCTGCGGTGATTCTGGGTGGAGGAAGTAATATTTTACTTACCAAAGACCTGGATGCAATGGTTATCAAAATAGAAATCACGGGAATAGAAGTACTTGATGAAAACGAGGATGAAGTAAGGATAAAAGTCGGTGCAGGTGAAAACTGGCATGAGCTAGTCCTTCATTGTATAGCAAAAGGTTGGGCCGGGGTGGAAAACCTGTCCCTGATTCCGGGAACGGTAGGTGCATCTCCTATGCAGAACATCGGAGCTTATGGTGTTGAACTGAAGGAGGTATTTCATCAGCTGTCTGCCATTCACCGTGAAACCTTGGAGGAAAAAGTATTTGACTTTGATCAATGTCAGTTTGGTTATAGGGAAAGTGTATTCAAGAATGACCTGAAGGGACAATATATTATTACTCGCGTTATTTTTAAATTAAACAAAAAGCCAACCTTTAATGTGAGCTATGGAGCAATTTCGCAAACCTTGGCTGAACTGGGTATAACTGATTTATCCATTGATGCCATCAGCCAAGCGGTCATCCATATCCGTCAAAGCAAATTACCGGATCCTAAAAAAATTGGCAACTCAGGAAGTTTCTTTAAGAATCCAACCGTAGATACCGGACTTTTTGATAAACTTAAAAGTGAACATCCTGAAATACCCGGTTTTCCGAATGAAGAAGGAGTAAAAATTCCTGCAGCCTGGCTGATCGAACACACAGGCTGGAAGGGCAAAACCTTCGGGAATATTGGTGTTCACCGGTTTCAACCATTGGTTCTGGTGAACTATGGCGGTGGAGAAGGTGAAGAAATCAAGAAACTGAGTGAAAAAATTCAGTCTTCTGTTTGGGAAAAATTCCAAATACAGCTTCTCCCGGAAGTGAATTTTCTTTAGATCAAATTATCCTCAAACTTGATTTCCTGCTTATAATGTGCTACTTCCACACCGAATTTTTTTAAAAACTCCAAACCTTCATCAAATGGAAGGCCTTTGTATTCGGCATAAGAAAAAAGATAAATGACTTTGACGATGCCTATGGAAAATATGATTCGGGCACAGGCGAGACACGGAGCCAAAGTGACATAAAGCGTAGATCCCTCTACAGAAGAATTGTTTTTGACGGCATAAAGAATTGCATTCTGCTCGGCATGCAGGGCAAGTGAGCAGCTCCCTTTACTGTCACGCGCACAACCTGTTTCGGGAAATTCTTCATCACAGTTATGTGTTCCGGATGGAGGTCCGTTATATCCAATGGAAATAATCCGGGTTTCTTTTGTCAGGACTGCCCCGACGTGTTTTTTGATACAATGGGACCTTTTGGCCAAATTAACAGCCAGCTCCATAAAAATGTCGTCAAAATTGGGTTTGGTCATGGATAATCAGTGATTTTATAATGAAAGCCAATTTGTTTTTCATGAATCCGAAAGCTAAAGGGGTATATAGCTGATTTCCACAAATGACAATCAGAAATTGATTTTAAGATTTCAAAAGTAATAAAACGGCTAAACTAAATCGGCATCCAAATAAATTAAAAATGATAAATATGAATAACCGCTAATCTGTCGGGAGGCTTGGTTTTTCTAACCCAGCCCGCAGACATGTATTTCTATAAGCAAAATTCGGAATTTACCCGACTTCAGATATTATGATTTGGCCTCTGAATTCGTAATTTTGTCTTTATTCAATCACCATGGAAAGAGAAAAAAACCTAGAGGATGATTTGATTGTAAGGGATTATCTGGCCCGTCAAAGGACAACCTTGGCAAATGAAAGGACACTTCTTTCTTATATCAGGACCTCGCTATACTTTTTGGTCAGTGGCACAGCTTTGATGGAGGTCAAAGTTCTTGATCATGTAAGGGATTTGGGATATCTCGGTTTTGCATTGAGTCTTTTTCTTTTAGTCTTAGGTTTTTTTAATTTTTTTAAAATCAAAAAAAAGCTCAGCAAAGGTTATTACCAAAAAATGTGATTCTCGTTTTTGGGTAATCAAACTCGTTTTGGTTGATTAATTTAGAATTCTCTTATCATATTTTTATTGAACCAAGTCAAAACATAATAAACGTACATTGCTGCCATTTTTTGTCCCTTTAAAAGATCTATCCCGCCCGATTTCCTCTTTTTTCCGCTATCTTGTATCCCGAATTTACTTTCAAAACCAATTATCCTTTTTCGTTGATTTCACCGATAGAAGGATATAAGGATGTGGAGGTGAAAATAAAATAAGGCAGTTTAAAAGAATGCTCTTATTAGTAATTAAATGAAAATCTAAAACAATAAGTATTGAAATTAGCTGCAGTTGACATCGGGTCCAATGCCATTAGATTACAGATTACAAATGTTACCCATTATGAGGGCAATACCACTTTTAAAAAACTTGAATATCTCCGTTTTCCCCTTCGCCTTGGACAGGATGTTTTTCATGCCCAAACCATCAGCGAAAAGAACCGCAGAAAATTTGTGAAACTGATGAAAGCCTTCAAGCTCCTCATAGACCTTTACGAAGTGGATGATTACATGGTTTGTGCCACCTCTGCCATGAGAGAAGCAACCAACGGCAAAGAAATTGTGGATGAGGTAAAGCAGGATGTAGGATTGAAAATCCAGGTAATCGATGGCAATCGGGAAGGTGAACTGATTAATCTGGCTCTTTGGAGTTATATAGATGATAAATCCTATTTACATATAGATGTGGGTGGCGGAAGTACAGAACTGAACATCTACATCAACAAGCAAAAAATAGCCTCAAAATCATTTAGAATAGGTTCTGTTAGGGCTTTGGATTATAATATACCTGTTTCAGTCTGGAAATCCATGAGCAGGTTTATTGAGGAAAATGTGAGTAAAAAAGATAAAATCACCTGTATCGGTACCGGAGGAAACATCAACAAAATCTTTGAACTTTCCAAACCGAGTAAAAGCAAAAGATATCTTGACAAAACCAAGATTATTGAAATCAAAACCTATTTGGAATCTTTTTCCTATGAGGACAGGATCAATAAACTGAACCTGAATCCGGATCGGGCGGATGTAATTGTACCCGCTGCCAGAATCTATCTCGCCGCGATGGATGCTGCGGAATCCAAAAAAATGATTGTTCCTGATGTTGGTCTAAAAGATGGATTGATGAATGTTCTTTATGAAAGAAACAAAGCAAAAAAGCTCTGAATCAGAACTTTTTTGTTTTAAACCAGTTTTACTTGTTTCACTTTTTCAGGATCCAGATGGAAAAATTCTTTGTGAATATTGAAATCTTCCTCCCCCGGACTTTTAATTTTGGGGACGTACGTTCCATCCTCCAGCATAATATAGGTATTCACATTGTCCCGCAGGTTAAAGGCTAGGATGTTCATCAGCTGTTTCTCCAGAAGATCATCCTCAATCCTAAAAAGTGATTCGAGACGCTTGTCAAAACTTCTGACCATCATATCAGCACTTCCTGCGAAAGTTCTTGTATTGCCGTTATTATGGAAGTGATATATCCGCGAATGTTCCAGAAAATCTCCAACAATCGAAAATACTTCAATATTTTCGCTAAGCCCGCTTCTGCCAGGTCTTAGGCAACAAATCCCTCTGATAATTAATTTTATAGGAACATTTGACTGGGAAGCCCTGTATAGAGCAAAGATGATTTCCGAGTCCTCCAGGGAATTCACCTTAATGAAAATTCCACTTGGCAATCCGTTTCGGGCATTCTCTGCCTCAGTTTCTATATATTCTATCAGCTGATTTCTCATGTCCCTGGGGGCAGTGATCAGGTTCTGATAAGTTGTCGGCATGGAATGACCTGTGATAACATTGAAAAATTCCGATACATCATTTGCCAACACCTCATTAGTGGTCAACAGTCCAATGTCAGTATAAAGCCGGGAAGTATCCTCATTATAATTCCCCGAACCAAGATGGACATACCTTGTAACTTTGTTCTCATCCTTTTTAACTACGAGAAGCAGTTTGGTATGCGTCTTTACATTACTGATTCCATATATGACAAAGCAGCCTGCTTTTTGAAGTTTTTTCGCTTCCCGGATATTGTTTTCTTCATCAAACCGGGCTTTGACCTCAAACAAAACCGAAACGTGCAAACCATTTTCGGCCGCCCTTAGCAGTGCTTTTGTAATTCTCGAGTCTTTGGCCAACCTGTAAATGGTCATCTTGATAGCCATCACATTTGGATCATCAGCAGCCTTTTCAATCAGATCAAGGATAGGATCAATGTTGTTATAAGGATGATGGAGCAAAATATCTTTACTTTTTAAAACCTGAAAAATATCCTCTGTTCCTTCTTCCGGATAAGATAATGGATGAACCGGAGCATGCTTATGGGGCAACTTCTCTTTAAATCTTCTGTTGGAAGCGACCTGCACCAATCCTGAAAAATCCAACATACTTGATCTTTGAACTTTGAAAACACTGTCGTCCAGGATATTCCATCTTTCTTTCAGAAGGTTAATCATCCATTTGCTGCAGCCTTCCTCTATTTCAATACGTACCACCCTTCCTGTTTTCCGCTCGTTGAGTTTTCTTTTTACCTCTTCGAGAAAATTTGCATCCATGTCCTCACTTTCCTCCAGCGTAAAATCTCCGTTTCTGGTGATTCTGAAAAGATTCACGGATTCTATATCCACGTTTCTGAAAAGAGAAAGAATGTTTTCCCTAATTACTTCTTCAATGGGAACATAAATAACATTATCCTCTCTCTCCACCTCAAAAAACCTCGGGATATTGGCCGGAACCTGCACGAATGACAATTTACGGTTCTCCTTTTTTTCCCCGGGGGCTAAAGTGACCACCCCAAAAACCAGAAGTTTGTTCATCAAAATCGGGAAAGTTCTGTATCCATCAAAAACCATCGGCGTAAGCATGGGATAAACAGCCTTCATAAAATAGGCTTTTATATAATCCTGTTCTTCTACCTCAAGGTTTCTGACATTGCTGAGCGTAAAACCGAATTTGGAGCTTTCGGGCAATATGGTATTCAAAAAATGGTCCTGCTGCCGCTGATGGAATTGTTGGCACTCCAGCATCAGTTTTTTCTTAAAAGGCTCTTCCCGCAATCCGGAATAGTCGACCCGCTCTTTGTCGTAATCAAGATAATTATACAGTGAACCCACCCTGATCATAAAGAACTCATCCAGGTTCATAGCCGTGATCGCCAGAAATTTCATTTTTTCAAATATGGTCCTGGATTCCTTTTTTGATTGATCCAAAACTCTGTCATTGAATTTGATCCAGCTCAGATCCCTACTGATTAGCTCACTCCTATCAATAATACTTTCAAATCTGTCTTGAGTGTCAGTTCTCATCTTAATTTTTATAATGTTTTACAGGTATCACTTTAATACGCATTAAAATAATCAATAAAAATTCTAATAAAAAAAGGGGCTGATCGCCCCTTCCTTTAAGATAATTCCGATTGATCAGGTATCGATTTTGGCATACTTGGCATTTTTCTCAATAAAATCTCTCCGGGGAGCAACTTCATCCCCCATCAACATGCTGAACAAATGATCAGCCTCCGCTGCGGAATCAATATTTACCTGTTTTAAAGTCCGGGAATTAGGGTCCATAGTTGTGGTCCAAAGCTGCTCAGGGTTCATCTCACCAAGACCTTTGTATCGCTGAATATTGATGCTGTCCTCTTTCCCCTCTCCTGCCATTTCCCTCATCAGAATTTTTCTTTCATCTTCGGTCCAGCAGTAACGCTCGTCTTTTCCCTTCTTCAAAAGATAAAGAGGTGGCTGTGCAATGTATACGTAACCGTTTTCTATAAGATTCCTCATATACCTAAAAAAGAGGGTAAGTATCAGTGTCCTGATATGGGATCCGTCAATGTCCGCATCCGTCATGATCACAATCTTATGATATCTGAGGTGCGAAATATCCAGCTCTTTATCATCATCCACCGTCCCGAATTTAACACCCAGTGCTGTCAGGATGTTTTTTATTTCTTCATTGTCATAGATCTTATGCTCATGGGCCTTCTCAACATTGAGTATTTTACCTTTCAGCGGAAGTATCGCCTGAAATTCCCTGTCTCTGCCTTGTTTTGCAGAACCTCCCGCAGAGTCCCCTTCCACGAGATACAGTTCGCAGATACTGGGATCGGAATTGGCACAATCAGCCAGTTTTCCGGGCAAGCCACCGCCTCCAAGTACGTTTTTTCTTTGGACCATTTCCCTGGCTTTCTTGGCAGCATGTCGTGCCTGTGCAGCAAGGATTACTTTTCCAACAATTATTTTGGCCTCTTTTGGATGCTCCTCAAGCCATACCTGAAGTGCCTCAGACACAGAACTGTCAACAGCTCCTACAACATCAGAGTTGCCTAATTTTGTCTTGGTCTGACCCTCAAACTGTGGTTCCTGAA
>JBGTDA010000225.1:0-18996 GCA_041748555.1 Rhodonellum sp. | reverse complement strand
ATTCTCCGTCATGAACCCTATTGCTGGTGGGTTGCTCTCCAGCAGAGCCCATTTCCTCTTCAGGTTCATACATTGAAGATAAAAAATATCTCTTTCACAAAAAAATATTTCCCGAAATTAGGAAAGCAACATAGAAGGGCTTTTATTAATTGCAGAAATGCTCGAAAACTTCTAATAAATGATCGCCTATCATCTGGGCATTTCTTCCTTCGATATGGTGCCGCTCAATGAAGTGAACCAGTTCGCCGTCTTTGAACAAAGCCATGGCAGGTGAGGAGGGAGGATAAGGAAGTACAAGTTCCCTGAACTTTGCCACTGCATCGGAATCGTTCCCTGCGAAAACAGTAGCAAGCGTGTCAGGCTTTGTTTTACTTTTATCCAAAGCGATTCGGATCCCCGGTCGAGCTGCACCCGCTGCACAGCCACATACCGAATTTACGACAACAAAGGTAGTGCCTTTATGCTCTTTCAGATGATTGCTGACTTCTTCAGCTGTTCTGAATTCCTGAAAACCCACTTGGGTCAATTCTGCACGCATAGGTGCTATTAATTCCTCTGGATACATTTTTTTAGTTATTTATATTTAAAGAAAACCTAATTCTAATTTTGCTGCTTCTGACATCATGTCCTGGGAATAAGGAGGATCAAAGGTCAGCTCCAGCTCTACATGATTCAGTCCTTGGATCTGAGAAATTTTATCTTTCACCTCAGAAGGAATATATTCCGCAGATGGGCAATTGGGAGAAGTAAGGGTCATCAGCACATAAACATTGTTTACCGGATATACACTTATTTCATAAATAAGGCCCAATTCATAGACATCCACAGGAATCTCTGGATCATATACCTGTTTGATGGCAGTGATGACCTTTTCCTTAAGCTCTGAAGCAGGTATCTCCTGCACATTTTCTGTAGTCTCCGACATATTTGAGTCAAGCATTTAATTTAGCCTGGTAGGCAAAAGCGTATAATTTCATTTGTTTGATCATTGCGGCCAATCCATTGGATCTTTGAGAGCCAATGATATTACCCATACCAATCTGATCAATAAAATTCAAATCGGCATTGACGACTTCCTCAGGTTTTCTGCCTGATAAAACCCTGATCAGCAGACTGATCAAACCTTTTGTGATATCAGTGTTTGAATCTGCAAGATATATTACTTTGTTTCCCTCTGTTCGGGTGGTCAGCCAGACTTTTGACTGGCAACCTTTAATAATGTTTTCTTCTACTTTTTCCTCCTCAGGAAAGGTGGGGAGATTTCCGCCCAATTCCATTATATAATATATGGTGGATTCCCTGTCATCACCAAGGATTTCAAATTCTTCGATAATTTCATTTTGGACGTCCTGAATACTGCTCATTTGTTTTTTATTTGGGCAATTCGGGCCACACTTTCTACAAGTTGGTCTATTTCGGATTCGGTATTGTAAACAGAGAAGGAGGCGCGAACAGTTCCCTCTATTCCCAATCGGTGCATCAAAGGTTGTGTGCAGTGATGACCGGTTCTCACAGCGATACCTCTTGCGTCCAACATCATTCCTACATCAAAGGGATGCATACCGTTGATATTGAAAGATATCACCCCGATTTTATCAGCAGCTGTTCCGATTGGAACAAAACCTTTAATTTGATTCAACTTACCGGCTGCATAGGCCAAAAGATTATCCTCGTAAGCTTTTGTATTACCCTTTCCCAGTCCTGAAATGAATTCCAAAGCCTTTTGAAAAGCAATTACATCAGCAATGTTGGGTGTTCCGGCTTCAAATTTAAAAGGAAGTTCATTGTAGGTGGTTTTGGCAAAAGTCACTTCCTTGATCATTTCTCCACCTCCTTGATAGGGTGGCATATTATCAAGTACTTCTCTTTTGCCATACAATACCCCCAGACCTGTGGGTCCATAAAGTTTATGAGAGGAAAATACAAAGAAATCGCAATCCAACGCCTGCACATCAATATCCAGGTGGCTGGAAGACTGCGCTCCATCCAAAAGAATTTTAGCACCTTTTTCATGGGCTTTCCTGATAATCTCTTTTACCGGATTTACAGTTCCCAATGCATTGGATGCATGTACAATGCTGACAAGCTTGGTTCTTTCATTCAACAAAGCATCAAAGGCATCCATCAAAATCTCACCTTTTTCATTAATAGGGATGATCCGCAGAAAAGCCCCCTTTTCTTCGCATAGCATTTGCCAGGGAACAATGTTGGAGTGGTGTTCCATGGCTGAAATAATGACCTCATCTCCTTTATTGATGTATTTTCTTCCGTAGGTTGATGCTACCAGATTTATACCCTCGGTAGTGCCTTTTGTGAATATTATTTCAGCTTCTTCTTTTGAATTAATGAATTCCTTTATAAGAAGCCTGGTTCTTTCATAATATCGGGTGGCTCTATCGGCAAGCGTATGGGCACCTCTATGAATGTTGGAGTTGTCTTTACTGTAATACTCGGTTAGTGCATCCATCACCGATTGGGGTTTTTGGGTGGTGGCTGCATTATCCAAATAAATCAGAGGTTTCCCATTTACTTCCTGATGAAGTACAGGAAACAAACTTCTTACCTCTTCTATATTGATGTGCATAATTTGGGTCTTAATAATTTCCAAGTCTTTCTGCTACCAATGTCACACAATACTCTCTGAAAGCCTGATCTTTTATCTTTTCCAAAACCTCTCCTGCAAAAGCGTATAACAAAAGACCTTTTGCATTTTCCTTTCCGATTCCTCTGGATTGGATATAAAACAAGGCTTCCTCATCTAGCTGACCTGTGGTGCAACCGTGGGAGCATTTCACATCATCTGCCCAGATTTCCAGTTGCGGCTTGGTATGGATGACCGCATCTTCAGACATTAGGATGTTGTTATTTTGCTGAAAAGCATTGGTTTTTTGTGCGTCCTGTCTAACAAATATCTTACCGTTGAAAACTCCTTTGGATTGATCCGTCAGGATGCCTTTATAATGTTCGTTGGACTCTTCGTGAGGTTTGGTATGGTCCACATTTGTATGATTGTCCAGATGGGTCTTGCCATTCAGCAAATACAATCCATACATATTTCCTTCACAACCTTTATCCAATAAGTTCAGACTTAAATTATTTCTGACCATATCTCCCCTTAGTGAAACAACCGCAGAAGTGAATACAGCATCTCTCGCCACGTCCGCTTCAAAATTATTGACTGTTATAGCACTTTTGCTTTGATTTTGAAGTCTATAATAATCCACATGGGAATTAGCTCCGACTTGAACTTCCGTTACGGTGTTGGCAAAATAAACATCTTCATTAAGAGAAACTGTGTCCTCTATAAAAGTAGCGGAAGCATTATCTTCCACTTCTATCAATATCCTTGGACTGATTACCTGCCCCTTATTTGATTGATTAAAATGAAGGAATAATATTGGCTTTTTAAGATTACTGTTTCTATTTACCCTAATATAAACCCCATCTTCAAAAGAAACATTGTTCAGGGCCACAAACGGATCTTTTTTGGCTTTTGCGATTTGACCAAGAAGTGAAGGATCGGCTTCCTTCAGTGATTGAAGTGTGTACCCTTCATTGGAAACTGATGATAAATCCGGTGCATAATTTCCATTGTTGAAGACAACCAAATCACCTTCAAAGCCGGCAAATATATGCGTCTTTACATCAGAAGGTGTAAGAGCTGTTTCTTCTGCCTGTGCAAAAACAGCGATACTCTGTTCAAGCTTTTTACTGATTGGTGTGAATTTATATTCCTCATCTTTTGCCGACGGCAATCCAAATTCCTTTATCAAATCAAGACTGTTTTCTCGAAGTGCAAGAAAAGAATTGAAAGGATTTAATTGGCTGATGAATAAATCGGTTGTTTTATGTGTTTTTACTGTAGTCATTTGTAGTGGATTATGTTAAAGAAGATTTTAGACAGCAGATTGACCTGCCTCTTCTTTGATCCAGTCATATCCTTTTTCTTCCAATTCCATTGCCAGTTCTTTTGCTCCGGATTTAACAATCCGACCTTCAAATAGAACATGAACATGGTCAGGAATGATATAATCCAAAAGTCTTTGATAATGGGTAATAACTATTGTAGCATTGTCGGTTGACTTAAGGTGATTTACCCCATTGGAAACTATTCTTAATGCATCGATATCCAAACCGGAATCTGTTTCATCAAGAATAGAAAGCGTCGGCTCTAACATTGCCATCTGAAAAATTTCATTTCGTTTCTTTTCGCCACCTGAAAAACCTTCATTGAGTGACCTGCTCAGAAGTTTTTGATCGATTTCCACCAATTTGATTTTTTCCTTCATGATGGAAAGAAACTTCACAGCATCCAGGGGTACCAATCCACGATATTCCCTTACCTGGTTCACGGCTGTTCTCAGGAAGTTGGTAGAACTCACTCCCGGTATTTCTACCGGATATTGAAATGCAAGGAAAACACCTTCTCTGGCTCTATCTTCCGGGCTTAATTCCAGAAGGTTTTTACCTTTGAAAATCACTTCACCCTCAGTGACATCAAATTCTTCCCGTCCGGCCAAAACCGAAGCCAAAGTAGACTTTCCTGAACCGTTAGGTCCCATGATCGCATGCACTTCGCCTGCTTTTATTTCTAAGTTTATTCCTCTTAATATGGGAGTGCCCTCAATAGAGGCATGTAAATTTTTTATAGAAAGCATTCTATTGATTTTATATTTAAAACTTGATGTTCAATTACCCGACACTTCCCTCTAATGTTAGGGCTAACAGTTTTTGGGCTTCCACCGCAAATTCCATTGGTAACTGGTTCAAAACTTCTTTGGCATAACCGTTGACAATCAAGGCTACTGCATCCTCTGTGGCAATCCCTCTTTGGTTGCAATAGAACAATTGGTCTTCACCGATTTTCGAAGTAGTGGCTTCATGCTCAACCTGGGCAGTTGGATTGTTAATATCGATGTAAGGAAAGGTATGTGCACCACATTTATCACCCATCAACAATGAATCGCATTGTGAGAAATTCCGGGCATTGGCGGCTCTTTTCATCACCTGAACCTGGCCTCTATACGAATTTTGAGATTTTCCTGCGGAAATACCTTTCGAAACAATTCTTGATTTGGTGTTTTTCCCGATATGGATCATTTTGGTTCCGGTATCCGCCTGTTGGTAATTATTGGTTACAGCGACAGAATAAAATTCTCCGATAGAATAATCACCTTTCAGAATACAGCTTGGATATTTCCACGTGATGGCTGAACCGGTTTCTACCTGTGTCCAGGAAATCTTGGAATGATCACCGGCACAGATTCCTCTTTTGGTGACAAAATTATAAATTCCGCCTTTTCCGCTCTTGTCTCCGGGATACCAGTTTTGAACGGTAGAATATTTTACCTCAGCATTTTTGGAAGCGTAGATTTCTACCACTGCTGCATGAAGTTGATTTTCATCTCTTTGGGGTGCTGTGCAACCTTCAAGATAAGAAACATATGAATCATCTTCGGCAATAATCAAAGTTCTTTCGAATTGACCTGTATTGGCTGCATTGATCCTGAAATAAGTGGACAATTCCATTGGACATCTCACCCCTTTTGGAATGTAGCAAAAAGAACCGTCTGAGAATACAGCCGCATTCAATGCTGCATAATAATTATCAGTCATCGGCACCACAGAACCCAAATATTGCTGAACCAGCTCGCCATGTTCTTTTACAGCCTCACTGAAGGAGCAGAAGATGATACCTAATTTGGAAAGGGTTGCTTTAAAAGTGGTTCCGACAGAAACTGAATCCAAAACTGCATCTACTGCAATTCCCTGAAGTTTCTTCTGTTCATTAAGCGAAATACCAAGTCTTTCATAAATCTGAAGTAATTCTGGATCTATTTCATCAAGATTCTTGGGTTGTTTTTTTTGCTTGGGAGCAGAGTAATATTTTAAACTTTGCAGATCGATTCCCGGATATTTGACATTTGCCCATTTTGGTTCTGTCATGCCCAACCAAAAATTGAAAGCTTTCAGCCTCCAATCCAGCAACCATTGAGGCTCCTCTTTTTTGGCAGAAATCCAACGGATGGTGCCCTCATTCAAACCTATTGGAGCCTCATCCGCTTCCAGGTTAACTGACCAGCCATGTTGATATTCTTTTGAAGTCAATTCTTCTAATATTTGATTGTCTTTGCTCATGAGATTGAGTTATTTAGACTAATTATGGTTTGTTGTGCGAAGATACAACATTTATCTAATTTATTATGTTCAAACAATTTTCAATTATCCGATGGATTGATTCTAATCTTCATACAGAGGGTTAGAATGAGGTATTTTGAAAATAAAAGCCGAAATTTCACATTTCGGCTCTACCAGTTAATTCTAATATTTTATGGAAATAGTCTAACAATCGGTTTATTTAGATTTAATCCATATAATTATTTTTTGTCCTTCTCGAAGAACTGAATTGGCCTATTGATACTCTCTTCTAAAACTATAAGGGTTTCGGTACGGTCTATCCCTTCCACCTTTTGAATATTATCCAAAACTGTTCTAAGATGGTTGGTGTCTTTACAGATAATTTTAGCAAAAATGCTATAGTTACCGGTGGTATAATAGGCATTGATAACTTCGGGAATTTGTTTTAAGCTTTCAATGACATTGTCATACAGAGAACTCTTTTCCAGATAGATTCCTAAAAAGGCGGAGATATCATATCCGAGTTTTGCAAAATCAATATTTAGGGTAGCACTTTTGACAATACCCATATCTTCCAATTTTCTCATCCGGACGTGCACAGTTCCCGATGAAACGAACACTTTTTTGGCAATTTCTGTATATGGAGTTTTGGCATCATCGTTCAGTAAGGAGATAATTTTTAAATCCACATTATCAATATCTAAAATTTTGTCCATTATTCTGAGGTTAAATTAGCTGTATGTTAATGAATATGGCTGTAAATTATGAAATACTTAAAATAATGCAAAATTTATTTTTCAATTTGTAATTTCGATAAAAATGCATTTACTTTGGTGCCTAGGATTAAAAAGTAAATTTTATTTGGTGATAATTATTTATCTTCAAACAAATGACTGATTTTTGGGCCTTTATCTTTGATTTAGGTCCCTAATAGTTTGAAAACTTTTAATCTCTAAAGTTATATTTGGGTTTATATTCTGAAAAGGGTCTTGCTTTTAGCAAGACTTTTTTGCGTTATGTCCTATTGATCTGTTCTGAAAAGGAATTGGTTATGACATGGTTTGCTTTTTTTCCAGTTCGGTAACCAAAAAAAAACCGGAGGTTTTCGGGTTATTACTTCCTTTGATTTTTTTGAGTGGTTTTGTGGGTAAATGGATTAAACTTATTTTTAGAAAAAACAACCTTCATAAAATGAATCGAAAACTACTTCTATTTACCTGTTTTCTGTTTTCCGGTCAGTTGGCTATTGGACAGAATTATAGTTTGGCGCCGGCAAAGATGTGGCCTGACCAAGATGAAAATTCGTCATTTTACACCGTTTCAGGCGAAAGGCATGGAAAATCCTTTTTTGAAAAACACAAATTTCCTGAAGTGGAGTATGCTCCAAAAGACAGTTTGACTTTCGACATCTATCATACACCTGATGTGATGTACCATTGGTACACACAATGGGCGGAGAAATATCCTGATATCACCGAATTGTATGAGGTGGATAAATCTTTTGAAGGAAGACCTATTCTTCAAATGACGATCACCAATAAGAAAACAGGAAAGGATACCGATAAGCCTGCGGCATATTTTGAAGGAGGCAGACACGGTGGTGAAGTTACCAGTAGCGAATCGATCCTCTGGCTGACCCAGCATTTATTGGAGAACTATGGAAAAGATCCTGAAATCACCAAGCTGATTGATACCAAGACTATATATGTCCGTCCTCAGAACAATCCTGACGGAAGTACCATGTATCTTTTTACAGAACAAAGGAACAGAAGTACAGTCAGACCGCACGATGATGATAACGATGGTCTACTGGATGAGGATCCTGAAGAAGATTTGAACGGTGACGGCGTGATTCACAACATGAGGAAAAAGGCTGTAACTGAAGAAGAAAAAGAAGAAGCCGATTATATCATTGATCCCAAAGACCCAAAAGGAAGGTTGATGAAGCGGGTTTTGGAAGGAAAAGGAGAGTGGTTGGTGTACACCGAAGGCATTGACAATGACGGAGACGACAAATACAATGAAGATGGGATAGGTGGCCTTGATCTCCATCGGAATTATCCCGAAAACTGGCGCCCTGATACCGGCGGGGATAAAACAGGCCGGGGTTATACCCAAAGAGGTGCAGGGGAATATCCTTTAAGTGAAATTGAAACCAGATCGACAGTTTTGTTTTTATTGTCCCATCCCAATATCACAGTAGTGAATTCTTTGGATACAAGAGTTCCGATGCACTTGAGACCTCCATCCACCTCGGCAGGTGCCGAAAGTATGTTTCCTGAGGATCTTGCACTGTATGAAAGATTGGACAGTATTGGCCTGGGCATAACCGGATATCCATGGGCCGGTGATGTATATGAAACCTACAGCACCCGATATAAAACAAACAGGGTTACTGGTGATCCTTTAAAACCGGGTCCGCTCTTCGGTCATGGACCTGATTTCGGTTATTTCTATTATGGTTCTATTTGGTATGGTGACGAACTGTGGAACAACGGCGCCATGAAAGATTATGACGGAGATGGGATTTATGATGATTATGATGCTTTAAGATGGGATGATGAGGAGAATGAATCCCGAGGATTTAAAGTTTGGGAAAAATTTGAGCATCCACAATTGGGTGAAGTTGAAATCGGAGGTTTTCATCCTAAATTCTTCTCCCAAAACGGCCCGCCCTGGCAACTTGAAAGATGGATCAAAAAACAATCTCTGTTCAACCTTGCCATGGCAATGGAACTGCCGCAAATCGAAATCACGGATTTGCAGGTTTCTGAATTATCAGGAAACATGCACGAGGTAAAAGTAACCTGGACCAATTCAGGAAATCTTCCGGTGGCTTTGGAGCAGGCAAAACGTGTCAAAATTGTTGAAGAAGACAGGTTGATGCTCGAATTTGATAAAGCGCTGACCAAAGGATTCGAAAATGCCAAAGTTCAGATAACTTCCCCGGAATTGTATGACAAAACCCTCTATACAGGATATACAGGAGTGGGTGAGACAAAGACAGCCACCTTCAGAGTGCAACTCAACCAAAATGAACCTGTTAAAGCGAAGTTGAAACTACTTTCAACTAGGGGAGGATATCTCGAAAGAGAAATTACAATTGGTAAATGAAAATAAGGATTTCTTTATTTAAGACCCGATTTATTGTAGAAAATAGGCTTTTTATAAATAAAAATAGGCTGTTGCGTTATGCAGCAGCCCTTTTACTTTTAAAATGGATATTTTCCATTAATCAAAAATAACGGGCGTAACATCAATATCTTACCGTAATTGGGAAAAAAATCATAATAATGAATACGATTAAACCGATTTACATCTTTTTATTTCTTTTCATCGCCCTTGAGGGATATAGTCAGGACAAAAGATCCTTAACCCATGATGACTATGATGGATGGGAATCTGTTTCTTCCAATAAAATCTCCAAAAACGGTGCATGGGCCGGATTTGAAATCAATCCGCAGGATGGGGATGGCCGGTTGGAAATAGTAACCCACCCTGATCGCAAAAAAAGATATGTGATAAACAGGGGTGAAAACTGGTTATTTTCAAATGAAAGCGGATTTGCTGCCGGTATAATTGTACCTCAAAAAGATTCAGTAAAAATGATGAAACTGAAAGAGACGGAGAAAGACGACATGCCAATGGATAGCCTTTTTATTCTGAATCTTAATTCCGGAAATATTGAAAAACTAGCGAGAATAAAATCTTTTTCCCTTCCCAAAAAAGAAGGAAACTGGTTGGCTGTTCATTTTGAAAAAGATTTAGCTGAAAAGCCGCCGAAAAAATCAGAAGGGGATACAACCCAGGTTGAGAAGCCAAAAGAAAAACCTAAGAAAATTGATGGCACACTTCTGATTGTGCGTAGTCTCGATGGTCAGCAATCTTATGAGTATGACAAAGTAAAATCTTACAGTTTTTCCGAAAACGGAGAATATCTGTTTTATGTCCAGGCAACTGAGGATTCCTCAGACAATTCCGGAATATTTCTTTTGGAATTGGCTACCGGGGTTTCCAAAATCATTGATGTAGGTAAAACCGATTATCTTTCTCCAAGTTTCTCAAAAGAGAATAATTATTTGGCTTTTATGGCCACGGAGGATTCACTCAAAGCAAAAGAACCCTATTTTGATTTGTATCTTTTTGAGATAAAAAAGGAAGTAAACCAAAAAATAGCCGATAAAAACACTCCTGGAATTCTGGCTGACGGTATGATCAGCAAAAACTCACGGCTGATATTTTCTAATGACGAGAGTCGCCTTTTCTTTGGAACCAACGCTGATTTTCAACAATTCGCATATGAGGATGATACCACCATTCTAGAAGAAGAGAGGGTAAGTCTTGATATTTGGGGATGGCAGGATGCAGAGATTCAACCCATGCAACTGAAAAATAAATCAAGGGAAGAAAGAAAGTCCATTTTGAATGCCTACAACATTAAGGATAAGAAGGTTATTCAGATCGGAGATGAAAAGCTCAACGATATTAACTTGGGGAAAGAGGTGAAACATCCCGTAGTATTGGCAACCGATGACAGTCCTTATCGCCGCAACTATAGCTGGGATATACAGATCGGTAGGGATCTTTACCTTGTGAATTTGGTGACAGGAGATAAAACTTTGATTGGTGAAAATCTTTCGGGAAATCCCCAGCTTTCACCTGAAGCCAAGTATGCCTACTGGTATGATAACCGGGATAGTTCCTGGGTTGTATATGATGTCGCGGCAAAGAAAATCAGTAGTCTGACAAAATCCATGGCCGTCAATTTTTATAATGAGCAACACGACTCCCCATCGCTTCCCGGAAGTTATGGAAACGCCGGATGGATGGAAGATGACAAAGCTTTTCTTGTTAATGATCAATATGACATCTGGAAAATTGACCCAACCGGAAAGCAAAGTCCCCTCAATATTACCTTGGGAGAAGGGAGAAAATCGAAGATAAGCTTCAGAAGGGAAAATCTGGACGAGGACGAAGAATATATTGATCCAAAAAAACCTTTGATATTGTCTGCCTTTCACGAATTAAATAAGAAAAGCGGATTTTTCCAAGGTGATATTTTCGGTAAAAAAGCACCTGAATCATTGGTTTTTTCTGACCACCGATATTATGGTTTGGCAAAAGCGGAGCATTCGGACAAAACGATTTTTAGAAGATCCACCTATCAGGAATCCCCTGAAGTATATGCCTCTGATCTGACTTTTGCTGATCCCAGCCAACTCTCTTTTTCGAATTCTCAGCAGGAGAATGTGAAATGGGGGAGTGTGGAATTGGTGGAATATCTCGCTAATGATGGGGTTCCACTACAAGGTTTGTTATATAAGCCCGAAAATTTTGACCCACAGAAGAAATACCCGCTGATGGTGTATTTCTACGAGCGTAATTCAGACAACTTACATGCCTACCGGGCTCCTGCACCGAGTGCGTCCACGATCAACATTCCTTACTTTGTCAGCAATGACTATCTGGTTTTTGTGCCTGATATCAAATATGATTTAGGTCTTCCCGGACCCAGTGCATATAACTGTATCATACCCGGAGTACAATCAATCATAGCCAAAGGGTATGTCGATGCTGAGAACATGGCTATTCAGGGACAAAGCTGGGGTGGATATCAGGTAGCGCATCTGATCACCAGAACGAATATGTTCAAAGCGGCCGGAGCAGGTGCTCCTGTAGTCAACATGACGTCTGCTTATGGAGGAATCCGTTGGGGAACCGGTATGAGCAGAATGTTTCAATACGAACAAACCCAATCCCGAATTGGAGGAACGCTTTGGGAAAAGCCCATGTATTATCTTCAAAACTCCCCATTGTTTTATATGGATCGTGTGGAAACACCCGTATTGATCATGCACAATGATGACGATGGTTCAGTGCCTTGGTATCAGGGTATTGAGATGTTTATGGCACTCAAGAGGTTGGGTCAACCAGCTTGGCTCTTACAATATAATGGTGAGGATCACAATTTGAAACTAAGAAAAAACCGGAAAGACCTCTCTATCCGACTGTCCCAGTTTTTCGACCACTACCTGAAAGGTGCACCTGCACCACTTTGGATGACTGAAGGTCTTCCGGCAATTGAAAAAGGTAGAACTCTAAAATATGAATTGGAAGAAGGGAAGTAGGAAATACCTGAATTGACCTTCCGGCCTTACCTGGAGATATATTTCTTCACTTTAAATTGCATCTGAAAAAGAATATCTGGCTTGATTGATTTATTCCGGAGATTGTTTCCATCTATATCAGAGCTTGTGGCTGTTAATGCCGCAAGTTCAAAAGCATAATCCCAGTTGAAGTCAAAATTGGAGCTTATTCCGATTCTTAAAGGAATATAAGCAGCAGTAGTGGCAGCATTTGTGGTTTCTACTATTGCTCTATCTGATAAGCTGTTTACCAACATATCCTGTTTACGGGAGACATGCATGATTCCCAATCCCAGTCCGGCATAGAAATGAACCACATCTCCGGTACGCTGGGGTACATTCGGATTAAATAGAATCACCGGCATGATATCAGCAAAATAAGCTATACCTGTAAAATCAAATGCCTGTCCCTGGTTCGACCAATAGGGTACGATCGGATCATCTGAGGAAATATATCCACCGCCATTCAACAACTGTCCGCCTAAAGTAGACCTTAAATCATATTTTCGTGAAAGTTGCTTGTTATGTGAAAATGTTAAAGCCGGTGACACATTGAATTTTAAAGAGCCAAAATCACCGGTATTCTCTCCATAAATTACTCCTGGACCCACACCCAAAGAAATATTATCCCTTGATTGTTGTGCTGCTGTAATACTCCAGAAACTGACAACCAACAGCATTGATAACAAAATTTTTAACATGATAATTTAAGTAGTAGTGAATTAAATCGGTAAAATGAGATGATTATCTTTTTTATAAGAAATCAACTAATGGGTGCCAGCTAATAGATATCAGAATTTCGGGTTTTAATAATTAAGCCGGGTTTCAGGGGTTTATAATTTGAAGGGATAAAACGAATGATCAGAATCCTTGAGCGGGTAAAGATATATTGATTATCCTGAGAAATGGTCTAATAATTGTTAATTTTTTTATAAAATCAAGATACTTTTATATATTCAATTCATGTATTATTTATGGCGGTAATCGGCGAAATTATTAAAAAGGCCATTGATTTAGGAGAAAAAATCAATAGTAACAAATCTCCTCTGGAGATGCAGCTTGAAGTGTTGGACCAGCTATTGGATAAAGCAAAAGGGACCGCTTTCGGAAAATATTATGGGTTTGATAAAATCCTTGATTCAGGTAATCCTTCCGAATTGTTTTCTGAAAAGATTCCCTATCACAATTATGATCAGATCTTTGAAAAATGGTGGAGTAAAATCAGGGAAGGTCACTCTGACATAACATGGACCGGCATCAATGAATACTTTGCTGTAAGTTCCGGTACCACAAGCAACAGTAAATACATACCTGTTACCGAAGACATGTTGGATTCCATCCGCAGAACCGGTCTTAAGCAGGTGATGACATTATCCAAATATGATATGCCGGCCGATTTTTTCGAAAGGCAGATAATGATGTTGGGAAGTTCTACAGATTTAAAGAAAAACAATGGGTTTTTGGAAGGTGAAATAAGTGGTATCACTGCCAGTCAGATTCCGTTTTGGTTTAAAAATTTTTATAAACCGGGTGAAAAGATATCTTCCATTGAAGATTGGGATGAAAGGATACTTGAAATTGCAAAACATGCAAAAGAATGGGATATCGGAAGCATTTCAGGAATTCCATCTTGGATTGAATTGATGATGAAAAAGGTGATTGAATATCATCAGGTTAACAACATTCATGATATTTGGCCAAATCTTTCCGTTTATACCCCGGGAGGTGTGGCTTTTGAACCACACCGAAAAAGCTTTGAGCGATTTCTGGATCATCCCCTGATTTATATTGATACTTATTTGGCTTCAGAAGGATTTCTGGCTTTTCAAAGTGAACCAAATTCCAATAGTATGGAGCTTGTTTTGGATAGTGGGATATATTTTGAATTCGTGCCCTTTTTACCCGAAAACATGACAGAAAACGGTTCTGTAAATCCGGATGCAAAAGCCTTAAGAATTGACGAAGTCACGGAAGAGCAGGATTATATATTGGTGATCTCGACGGTAGCCGGAGCTTGGAGATATATGATAGGGGACACCGTCAAATTTACAAATGCAAAAACCGCTTCCATAAAAATAACGGGAAGAACAAAATTCTTTTTAAACGTTGTAGGTTCCCAGTTAAGCGTTCATCAGATGGATAAAGGCATGGAAGCAATTCAGCAGAAATTTGATATTACTATTCCTGAATTTACAGTAGGTGCGGTGCGCAGAGACGGTGAATATATTCATCAGTGGTATTTGGGAATAGAAAAAGGAGATTATGAACAGGAGAATGAAATCACGGATTTTTTGGATGATTACCTTCAGGAAAACAATAAAAACTACAAGGTGGCCCGTTCGAAAGCACTTAAGGGAATTAAAGTAAATCTTGTTCCGGTGAATTCATTCTATGATTTTACGGAAAAACAAAAAAAGAAAGGCGGTCAGGTCAAATTCCCGAGGGTGATGAAAGAGGATGATCTGCAAAAATGGGAAGAGTTCTTAGGAGAGCGGGATCAGCTGAATATGGATGCTGAAGGTCAGTTGTAGCTAAAAATGATGTAATTCTAAAATAACAATTATGGTTCACAGGTGGCTACGCTTATTAAAACTTAGCTTCAAACATCTGTGAACCATTTATTCTTTTTCTCCCCATAGACCTTTTTCATTTTTCCTTGCTTCTCTTTGAAGATTCCGAAACAAGTCCACATACTTTACATTCGGAGGTACTGTCAGTAAGGTTGCATATCCCTCTGCAATCAAATGAGCATTTAAAAAAGTGCCATCTTCAAGATAAACATAAGCCAAAGTCCTTTTATAGCGGTCACGTTTGGAAACGTCATATTCCAGTCGGATTTTGGTCCCTGTTAGAAGTTCTTTGCTATAGTCAGAAGCTTCTTTTCCATAATAGCCCATTTCTTTGTTTCTGGTTCTTCTTGCCTCAGGAGTATCTACACCGATCAATCGGATTTTTTCTCTTTCGCCGTTTTGATTGATTATCCAAAAAGTGTCTCCATCCACCACTTTTTCCACTTTCAGAAAGACGTCTTCCTTTAGTGTAACTTGATTCAGGAACTGAGAATATAAAAAGAGACTTAGAACAGTTGAAAATAAAAAACCTTTTAGGAGCATTGGATATATAAGAATGGGGGATGAATTATTTCAATAACAAAGAAATAATCCTCTTAATTGTTATCTACCTTAATGTTTAAACAAATTATTAAATCTGTAATGTAAAAAATATTATATATTCTATCTTTTACCAAGGTCGTCCAATGTATCTTCTTACAGTAAACAGAATCTGTCCGATCATGTCAGGTTGAAGAGTCTTTGTTTTCATATTGTTCCCATCTATTTCAGAATTCAGCCCGGTCATCAAAGAAAATTCAACAGCATAATCCCACTCATATTCCAAATTTGTGCTTACACCGATTTTCAAAGGAATGTAGGGGACAATATTATTCTCATTTGTGGTTATGATATCTCCCTGAACCAATTCGCCGTCGATGATCAAGCCGTTTTTCAAAACCTTTTGTTCCCTTTCGACATACATCGCCCCAAACCCCAATCCCGCATAAAAATGAAAAGGTGAAGCTACCATCCCTTGAGAATTAGGATTGGTAATGAGGATCGGCGTGACATCCAAAAAATAGGCTATTCCTGTAAAATCGAAAGCCTGATCCTGATTCCCCCAGTTCACAACCCTTCTGTGATTGAGAGGATCATATCCCCCGCTATTAAGCATTTGAGCACCGATATTGGCTCTGACACTTAAAAAATCCGAGATTTGTTTATTTATGCTAATTGTGGCAGCAGGCTGAATTTTGAATTTAAAGGCTCTGTATTCTCCGGAATTATCAGCATATAACATTCCTGGACCTACTCCGATTGAAACGAAATCCCCCTGAGCCATAGATAATTGGTAAATACTAACAAAAAAAATCAAAGACAAAATGTTTTTAAACATGTTTTTAATAATTAAAATGAATTTAAAATAATGTAATTTGTATTTAATATCCAAATTTTAAATGATAAGGTGTTGATTTAAATGAAAATCCATAATAATTAATATTAGGATGCTTGTAGTTGGAAGAAGAAACTTTATCAAGAATCGTACTCTTTTTTCACTTAGAATTATTTGGTAAAAATAGCCTCATTCTCTCCGGGTGCGGAATAGTAATTCTTTTTCAAAAGTTGTATTTTTATAAATGTTTGGAGATCAAGTTTATGAAGGTTGTTTTCTTCTTTTAATATAAAGATTTGATGAAGGAGGAACTGGCGAAGTTGGCATTTTAATTATTTTAAAAATTACCTTCCGGTAATCAAAGGTTTGGGGTATCGATTGTCAAACTCATATTTCATTTTAAAAATCAATAAAGCCATGACTGAAAAGAATAAAAAAAAGATAACTGTTGAAGTGGATATTAAAGCACCTATAGAAAAAGTCTGGCATTTTTGGGTGGAGCCTGTCCACATTGTAAACTGGAACAATGCCTCTGATGATTGGCATACTCCATCCGCTGAAAATGATTTACGGACTGACGGTAAATTCAACTTCAGGATGGAGGCCAAAGATGGTAGCTCCGGATTTGATTTTGAAGGGGTTTATCAGGAAATAAAGTCTACTGAATCGATTATCTATAAACTTGCTGACGAAAGGCAGGTTGAAATTACTTTTTCGGAAAAGGGAGAAAATACACATGTCAGAGAAATCTTTGATCCTGAAGACACTTTTTCATTGGAAATGCAACAATCCGGATGGCAATCAATTTTAGATAACTTCAAAAAATATGTTGAATCCAATACCGGGCATGAAACCCTTCATTTTGAAATCACAATTGATGCGCCTGCAAAACAAGTCTATGATGCAATGCTGGATAAAGTGCACTATACGGAATGGACCTCTTATTTTTCTCCGGGTTCCCATTACAAAGGATCTTGGGACGAAGGCTCTAAAATATTGTTTTTGGCTCCTGACAAAAATGGAGAAATGGGTGGGATGGTCAGCAAGATCAAAAAAAATATTCCCGGTAAATATATTTCAATCGAGCATATCGGAATTTACAAAAATACAGATGAAATAACCAGTGGGCCTGAAGTTGGTCCTTGGCAAGGCTTTCTGGAAAATTATACATTTGAAGAAGAAGAAGGTACGACAACTGTCCAAGTGGATATGGATATCGATCAGGAATACAAGAAAGAAATGGAAGAAATCTGGCCAAAGGCGCTGGAAAAATTAAAATCGATATGTGAGTCCTAGTTGATAGGTGTAGCTGATTTTCTGAGGCAGTATAAGGTTGTATAGGAAATGGGGTGGTAATTGTTGAAACAAAAGTTGTAATCAAAACTTGAAATTTTAAAATCAAATTTCTCAATGGCTAAAGAATCAAAAATGAAAATGACTTTTGTGGGAATTGAGTTGGAATCCAAAACCACAAATGAAGGAGGAAAATCGGCAATTGATTGTGGCAGGCTTTGGCAGGAATTTGAACGAGGTAAATATTTTGAGAAAATACCAAATAAACTGAGCGATGAAATCATGGCTGTATATCATGATTACGAGAATGATCATACCGGGCAGTTTTCATATTTCATAGGTTGCCAGGTAGAAGAGTGTGCTGTCGTGGCTGATGGAATGAAATTATTGATCGTTCCGGAGGGTAGTTTCGAAAAGGTTACAGCAAAAGGTCTGATGCCTGACTGCATAGCCGAAGCCTGGAAACATATTTGGGCCGCTGATCTGGAACGGGCTTATCTGGCAGATTTTGAAGTTTATGATGATAGAAGTCAAGATTGGGCAAAGGCTGAAGTGGATGTTTTTGTTTCTGTGAAGTATTTGTGCGGAATTATTGATGAATTTTATAATAGATATCATAAGGCAGCCGAAGAAACCGGGTATATCACTTTATAAACTCTGAATTTAGAATATAAGCATTGATTGGTGAACTTATAAAATGTAGTATCATGGAAAACAATTTCAAACCTGAGGGATACAGTTCAGTTTCCCCTTATTTTATTGTGGAAGACAGCTCTAGGTGGATGAATCTATTGTCCAAAGTTTTTGATGCTGAATCGGTCAGAAAATTTGATAATCCTGATGGAAGTCTGATGCATGGTGAACTGAGAATCGATGATTCGATCATCATGTTTTCTGAGGCAAGCGAACAATATCCTGCAAATAAGTTTTTGATGCATGTATATGTTACGGATGCCAAAATCACCTATCAAAAAGCCATTGAAGCAGGATGTATCGGTATTAAGGAGCCTGTTCAGGAAGAAGGGGATCAAGACATCCGCGGTCAGTTTCGGGATTTTGCAGGAAACGAATGGGCTGTGGGTTCGCAGTCCGAAACCGGGGATAAAGAGATTGGAAATGGAAATTGACGGATAAAATGATTGGCTTAGGCTTTCCATTCCTAAAGACTTTTGCCTTAAATCACTCTTATTTTATAAACGGAAAAACAATCTGATTTTTTGATCAATCCGGAAACCTGGATTGATCGATATTCGGAATGATATTCAATGCGTTTTTGTAGTAAACCTTTTTCAGCACTTCATCAGGAAGTCCCAAACCATACATACTCCAGAATGCATGGTATTTTTTATAGTATGGGAAATACTCATCTTCAGTTTCCAAAACCCTGAAGTAGGTGTAGAATTCTTCTTTATGGTATGCATCCTTTCCAAAAAGAATCCGGTCCTGATATTCTGTGAAGAATGCCTTTGCCCTT
>JBGTDA010000224.1:0-7183 GCA_041748555.1 Rhodonellum sp. | reverse complement strand
GTATAACTGCTTTAAGTTTTTTCGGTCTCCAGGGTCAAAGTTCTGTGAACAATTGTGCAGCAGTTCTGGCAAAGAAAGGCTTTACTGTTTATTTCCATTGCTTTTCGCAGAGCTTCCTGTCCATTATTAAAAGGTCCCAAATAATCACGGTGAAGAATATCCGGTATATTTGGACATTCACGTTGGTGAATTTCAAAATTGTACTGATTATTACAATTGGTTGAGAGGTAAAAGAATTTCATCTGATTTTGTTTAAAATATTTCTAAAAGTAATGAATCCTGAAACACTAAAAAATTCCCGGAATTGGGTATTTTTTGTAATTTTCTTCAACAATCAGATTTATCTTCCTACTAATTATCCTTTCTAATTTCCGAGCGCCTCATTGGCATGGCATCGATGGTGTTGAAAATCAATTCCCAGTCAAGCTTTTCTTCCTTTTTCAACTTCACACCTCCATCCAACCCAATCAGAACCCAGCTGTCTTTTTTGGAACCCAGCTGATATTTGCTTTTTAACTCTTCAGTATACGCCTGCGGCATGGACCCTGACTTATTAGAAACAGTCTCTTCATTCAGAATAAAATAAACAAGTTTTCGCTCTTCTATTTCCTTTTTTAAACTATCCGTAAGTTGAAATAATTCTGCGTTTTCTGATGGGAAATAAAGAACAATTCTGTTTTCCCATTTTAAATCCTCCAATGTCATGGTTGTATCCTGAATTATAATAAAGGCTGAAAAAAAGATTAAGAATATCGTTTTCATATTTAAACAACCCCTACAATGCCAAATAAGTTTTGTACGGTTCAGGATTTCAGGTTAAGCTTATATGAAGTTTTATCTCAAAGAGATTTCCGGAATGCTGAAAAGCTCTTACTATATTATTTCAATTTGTTATTTGAAGGTCCCTTTCTAAGCTCTATTACAGTTATCTCCGGCCAGATCCCAACTCTACCCGAAAAAGCGTGAAACCCGAATCCCCTGTTTACATAAAGATACCTTCCATTATCGGAGGCTATCCCGGCCCAATTTGGGTATCTGTACTGACTCGGACTCCAGCGGAAAAGGGGAGTTTCTATCCCCATCTGCATGCCGTGGGTATGTCCCGAAAGTGTAAGATGGATTTTGTTCGGTTCGGATTTTACTTCACTTTCCCAATGAGAAGGATCATGGGAAAGTAAAATCTTAAAATCATTTTTCGAAGTTCCCTGTAATGCTTTTTGCATATCACCTTTTTTATTAAATCCAACTCCCCAATTTTCTACTCCAAGTAATTTGATTTGCTGTTCATCCTTTTTGATGGTCACAACTTCATCCAACAAAAGCTTGTAACCTAGCACTTCATGCTTATTTTTTAAATTTTGAAAGTTGTTTTCCTTCGCCTTCGGATTTGGCCAACTTACATAATCGCCGTAATCATGGTTTCCCAGGATGGAGAATTGTCCGTGCGTGGCTTTTATTTGAGAAAACCTGTTTAACATTGGGTCTATTTCGTCGGCTTTGTGATTGACCAGATCTCCTGTAAAAACAAAAAGATCAGACTTTTGGGCAATGGCCATGTCGATTCCCTTTTGGATGGCATCATAATTAGTGAAGCTTCCCGAATGGATATCCGAAATCTGGGTAATGGTAAATCCATCAAATGCCTCCGGTAATTCTTCAAAATAAATAATTTCCCTGTGAAGTTTAAAATTGTATTTGCCATATGCAATACCATACACAAATCCAAAAAACGGAATAGTGGCAACTCCGAGGGCCACCATACTGACCCATTTCATGCGGGAAGGAAAATGAAATCCATCGGATCCATTAAACACATAAGAAAGTCCCGCTTGAACATTTCTGAAAATATCCTCTCCAAAAAGAAATACCACACAAACAAGCTGGGTAACTATTACTGTGAGGTAAAGATTGAGCATCAACTGAGTGGACTGTGTGATGTGACCTGTCCTAAAAATATGCAGGAAAGTGAAAACAAAGAAAATGGAAATTCCTCCAAAAAGAACCCAGTATAGAATGCTTACAAGTTGTTTGAGCCGCTCTCCGTCAAGTCCGAAAGTGATGGTTTTGACCGCCTGAAAAACATACCAGTTGAGAAATGTTGAAAAAAGAAATACCGCAAGAAGAAAGAGGATTGAGCCAAGCTGATTCATAAAGTGGGTAACGCATTTATTTCAGTGTTATACTTGGAATAGGGTGAAATGGTTTTGGTCGATGTTTCTGTAGGTCCCTGGTTATTTTTGAATGTTTCATAAAATTATGTCACTCATTGGGGCTGCTGACTGGTTTTTGGGGTTTACAAGGATATGATTGTATCAACCCATTAATCCTTGTTCACATAAAAATGATTTTAAGATTCCACAATAAAATCCTGGATTTCGGCAAGTATGCAAGTGAATAATTAATGGATTTTCTTTTGTTTCAATTAGAGTTCCTTAATCAGAACCTCAGAAAATAATCTGGCCTCGGCCAATCCTCCATAAGTGCCCATGATCGGGAGTGTATAAGAAGGATGATAACTCGTTGCCAATGGAATGTAATATTGGTCGGTCATCAATCCCAAACTTGGATCCAGACCAATCCAGCCGGCACCCGGCAGAAATACCTCAACCCAACCATGCAGTTCATGTCCTTCATTCAGTTCCGGATTGTATGCATAGCCACTGACAAATCTTGATGCAAGACCTACGCTTCTCAGCATTTCAATCAACATCCACGACAAATCCCTACAGGATCCTTTTTTGCAAAGATAAGTATCCATTGATTCCATCAACCCTTCTTCCAGCCGGATGATGTGATCCCATTTGGCGTGAACGGAAGCTACCAGATCTACCAAAAAAGAAATCAGGTTGTCAGATTGCGCCATCACCGAGGCTACATAGAGGGGAAAATCCCGGTTGGATTCAGTTTTCAGATAAGAATACAAGGGGATGTGATACTTTCGGGGATATTCAAAATATTGGAAAGGGAAAGGAAGCCCGGGTTGAAGGATAAAACCAAATGGATTGAATCCGCCGATTTTAACTTCTACGGTTGACTTGATTTGGAGCTGATCCGTCTCGGCATTGAACCAAACCTGATGGAAAGGATTCCCTTCAGCATTGATTCGTTTATAGATTCCATCGGGATTCGGAGAAATTTCCATGGAAGCGCTGAGAATTGTAAAATTATCCCGTTGAAGTGGTGTTAAATAAATTTCATGGGTATTCAGCTGGACATATTCCCCATATTCGTACTTTGTCAGATGTTCTATTTGTAATTTCATAAATGTTGCTCAGGGACCAATCCATGCTCGCCGAATGCTTTTTTTAAAATATCAGCAGGTAGTTCGCTGATGGCTTCACGAATGCGGCTGTTCCAAAAGGCTGATATATGTTCCAGCTCTTTTTGTTCAAATCTATTCTCTGTAATGTGGTATTGATTGTTCTCCAACATGACTGTATCCACCGGATAATCAACATCATTGGTGGAAATCCGGGTAGCATCAAAAGCCAAAAAGGCGCATTTCAGGGCATAATCCAAAGTTTCATCATAAGTCAAGGATCTTCTGAGGACCGGATTTCCGGCTCCCGTGTTTCCGATAATGACAAAAGGAGTCCCTTTCCTGATTTCTATCCAATTTCCCTGTGGATATAACAAGTAAAGCTTCGGTTCTTTATCCTCTTCCAGCTGACCTCCTATAATAGTATATAAATTGAAAGACAACCCTGATTTTTCGATATTTTCTTTATCCTCATTATCCACCCTTTTGATCTGGTTACCGAATTCATTGACAGCCTTATAAAGTTTATCAAAATTCTGATCCTGTTCCTCGATCACTTCGGTAAAATAGGTGATGGCTTTGTCCCTGATAGAGCGCAGTCCTGAGGTCATGATAAAGAAAGAATGTTTGTCTCGGTTTACCGTAAAAACTTTCTTTGAAGTGGTTGTTTCATTACCTGAGGTAATCCGGGTATCGGAGAGTCCGATAAGCCCGTATTTGGTTTTGATTCCTAAGCAAAAGGTCATTCCTGTGATTGTGTTTGGCTGGCAAAGGTATCTTTTATTTGAAAGAAATTCTCATCCACTTTATTGGAAATCCGGTTTATTTTCGCCTGCAGATCATCCAGGTATTCATGGAGTCCTTCATTGATGACATCATTGACATCCGCAAATTCAAGCTTGGACCTCATCTCACCCATAGCCTTTTCCGCACTGTTGCGAAAACCGGTATCATGTCCACCTGAAATTTTGTAAAGGCAGTTTTCCGCCTCTCTTATACAAAAGAACACCGACCTGGGAAAGTATTTGTTCAGCACAAGGAACTCCACCACTTTTGCAGGCTCAATATTTCCATAGAGTCTTCTATAAGTATTGAAAGCCGTTACGGATTTCAGCAAGGCGGTCCAATGGAGAAAATCCAGTGGTGATCCGACCATATTTGCGGAGGGCAACAGAATATGGTATTTTACATCCAGCATTCTACTGGTCTTATCGGCCCGCTCCAGATACATGCCCAACTGCCGAAAATACCAGCCTTCAGTTCTGGCAACAGTACTGTCAGCCAGTCCGTAAAGCAGTTGGATCTGGTTTTTTACACTTTCGAAAAATGACCGGGGATCTTCTTTTCTCCAGTCTTTCTTTTCATCTCTTTTCTGGACAAAATGATACAGTTCGTTGAGTTTCTCCCAGGTTTCTTTTGTAAGGTTTTCCCTGATTATTCTTGCATTTTCCCTCGCAAAAGTAACGGAGGAAACTATCGAATTTGGGTTGTCCTTGTCAAATGCCAGAAAATGAACTACATCAGTACGATCAAATCCCTGATGTTTGGCTGTAAAAATATCCTTGTCTCCGGTGGTGATGACCAAGGGTTCCCATTGTTCTTTGAGATCTTTGGGAAGATCCAGCATCAGATTGAAATTGACATCTATAAAACGGGCATAGTTTTCAGCCCTCTCCAGATACCGGCCCAGCCAGTAAATGGAACTCGCAACTCTACTTAACATATCTCAACTGTATAAAACCCATGTATCTTTACTTCCTCCACCCTGCGAACTGTTGACGACCAGTGATCCTTTTTTCAGGGCCACCCGGGTCAAAGCTCCCGGAATAACTTCTATTTCTTCACCATATAAAATATAAGGCCTTAGATCCACATGCCTGCCTTCCAATCCGTTTTCTGTCAGTGTCGGTACAGTAGAAAGTGAAAGCGTGGGTTGGGCTATATAATTGGTGGGATTTCCGCTCACCAGCTTGCGGAACTTTGCATGTTCCTCCTTATCTGCCTTCGGTCCTATCAACATGCCGTAACCACCCGCAGCGTTGGTTTCCTTTACTACCAATTGTTCAATGTTTTCCAGCACATACTTCCGATCCTCCTCCTCTCTACACAGATAAGTCGGTACATTGTTTAAAATCGGCTCTTCACCGAGATAGTATTTTATAATCTTTGGAACGTAGGCATACACTGCCTTGTCATCTGCCACACCTGTTCCGGGAGCATTGGCAAAGGCAATATTTCCGGCTTTATAAGCTTCGAAAATCCCCGGAATACCGAGCAAAGAATCCGGATTGAAGGCAAGGGGATCCATAAAAGTATCGTCAAGCCTGCGGTAAAGCACATCTATCTGTTGTAACCCTTTGGTGGTCTGCATATAGACCTTTTTATTTTTACAGATCAAATCTTCTCCGGAAACAAGCTCAACTCCCATTTGCAACGCCAGATAGGAATGCTCATAATAAGCAGAATTATAGATGCCGGGAGTGAGCACGCCTACAACAGGGTTTTCTTTGTCTGAAAGATGCTGAAGCATTTTCAATAGTTTTACAGGATAATCAGAAACAGGCATCACACCCAGAGAACTGAATAAATCCGGGTAGGCTTTCTTGATGATCTCCCGACTTTCCAACATATAGGAAACTCCGGACGGACATCTGAGATTATCCTCCAGAATAAAATATTCTCCGCTTTTGTCCTTTACCAAATCTGTACCGGTGATGTGGCACCAGATTCCTTTTGGAGGGGTGAGGCCAATGCAGGGCTCGAGATAATCTTTGCTTTTCAAGATGAGCTCCTCGGGCACTACTTTATCCTTAAGAATTTTTCTGTCATTATAGATATCCTGCAGGAAAAGGTTGAGCGCATGAATTCGTTGTTTCAGACCCGCCTCCAGTTTTTGCCATTCTGCATGGGGAATAATTCTGGGGATGATGTCGAGGTGGAGTATTTTTTCCACTCCCTGATTATCGTGATAAACATTGAAAGTCATGCCCATTGCCAGCTGCGTCTTATCAGCGGAAAACTGGAGCTGATTCATTTTTTTAGCGGAAATTTTGTCAAGCATGTTCAAAAATCCCTGATAGTGGGGTCGGCAAACCCCCTCCTGAGCAAACATTTCGTCAAAATTTTCCCCGGGTTGGTATCCTTTTGTTTCCATAAATCAAGTTTAAACCGAAAAAAGATTGATTCATAATATTAATAAAAATAACCAGCCATACAAAGGCTGATGCTCATTATCGTTAAATAAACACTTTCTTTCAAAAGAAACAGGCATTTCAATAAATATAATATTATTATAGTATTAGTCAGAATTTTATTATCTTAGTTCTGTTTTTTAAATCATCATTCGTCATAACCCACTGTTTAATGAAAACCAATCAGGCATTTTTTTTAAGAGAAGGAACACGAATCCTCATAATTCCTTTAGCAGAAATTATCGTTATAAAAACCGAAGAAGGACTGACCGTCTTTGAAAAGCAGGGAGGGGAAATCACCCTGTGTCACTGCGGTTTATCAACCATCAAACGCCAGCTTCCGGATAACTTTTTCCAAATCAACAGGACCACAATCATCAATTTAAATCAGATGTCCTCATTCCATTTTAAAAATCTTTCGGTATCTATGAAAAACCGTAAAAAATATCAAGTGTCCACAAGGCGAAAAAAGGGGCTAAAAGAAGCACTCGAACCCAAAAATCAAGCACTTAAGTACAAAAATTCTTTATGACAAAAGATTTTATAAATAAATATCTCCATTTAAACTCTTCCTTTTCAGACAAACTCGGGCTTTTGGATGGAAAAGCTGCTACTGTTCTTTATTTTGCATCACTACAAGATAATTTTTATAGGCAGGATATTTCCATCTCCTTTTTACAAGAAGTCCTGGCCCAAATCAATATTAATACACCCCTGACTTTTGGCAACGGAA
>JBGTDA010000223.1:0-2051 GCA_041748555.1 Rhodonellum sp. | reverse complement strand
GGAATTTGTCTTGTCGTAAGTCCATTGATTGCCCTTATGAAGGATCAGGTAGACAACCTAAAACGGCGGGGAATTTTGTCCGCTGCAATCTACTCTGGAATGGGCAAAAGGGAGATTGATACAATTTTGGACAATTGTATTTATGGCAATTATAAATTTTTGTATGTTTCTCCTGAGCGCTTAAAAACCGAGATTTTTATTGAGCGTTTCAAAAAAATGAACATCAACCTTATTGCCGTGGATGAAGCGCATTGCATTTCACAGTGGGGGTATGATTTTAGACCGCCCTATTTAGAAATAGCCGCTATCCGCGAGCATCACCCCAAGGTAGCCTGCCTAGCACTGACAGCTTCAGCGACGCCTAAAGTCAGGGAAGATATTATATCCAAGTTAGAACTGAAGGAGTCCAAGACTTTTACGAGATCCTTTGCAAGAAAGAACTTGAGTTATACCGTTCGACTTGCCGAGAATAAAATTGAAAAAGCGATAGAGATACTACAGAAAGTGCCTGGGACTGCAATTGTCTATACCCGAAACAGAAAGGGAACAAAAGACATGGCGGCCGTTTTGAACAAGGTTGGCATTTCGGCGACATTCTATCACGCTGGATTGGACAATACGGTTCGCGAGAAAAGGCAAAATGAATGGAAGACCAACAAAACCCGCGTAGTGGTAGCTACTAACGCATTTGGAATGGGTATAGACAAGGCGGATGTACGAACTGTTATCCATTTGGACATTCCTGAAAATCTGGAAAATTACTATCAGGAGGCCGGAAGGGCAGGGAGAGATGAACAGAAGGCTTACGCTATCTTGCTGTCCAATGAGCAGGATGTTGAGACTTTAATGGAGCGGGCAGCGCTAGCCTATCCTCCGGTGGATTATCTCAAAAAAATTTACCAAAGCCTTGCAAACTATTTTAGGATGGCGGTAGGTAGTGGGCTGATGGTAAGCTATGATTTTGATCTTTCCGATTTCTGCGATACATACAATTTGGAGGTGCTCATTACCTACAACGCCATCAAAGTATTGCAAGAAGAAGGCTTTATTGAGTTAAATGAAAGTTTTTACAAACCATCCACGCTCAAGTTTGCAGTATCCCAAAAGAAATTGTATGAGTTTCAAATCGCCAATGCAAAGCTGGACATCTTAATAAAGGTGCTTTTGCGTACCTATGGGGGAGAGCTATTCAATGAATTTTTGAAAATCCAAGAAGGTAAACTGGCGCAGACCTTAAATATCACTGAAAATGAAACTGTCAAACAATTGGATTATCTCGATCAGGTGGGAATCGTCGCTTATTCCAAACGAAAGGACAAGCCCCAACTGACATTTTTGACAGAAAGGCATGATGCAGGTAAGCTGCCCTTGAATGGCAAAAGAATAGAAGAAAGAAGACAAAATTCCATTTTCAAAGCAGAGGAAATGGTTCGGTATATTAACAATTCGTCCCTGTGTCGGACGGTTCAGATTACGAATTATTTTGGAGAAGAACTAGGGGATGACTGTGGCATTTGTGATGTCTGTTTTGATAAAAAAAAAGCAAAGAATCAGCATCAGGAGAAGCTTAAAATTAAAATTATTCAAACTTTAAAGGAGGGAGCACGGTTTTCCTTACAGACTGTACAGGAAATATCGGGATTAAAACCGGATAAATATACCATAGGGGCACTCAGAAACCTGGAAGAAGAGGGTTTGATTGTGGCAGATGAAATGGGTATTTACAAATTGATAAAATAATGGCTTCATTTATAGACGACATATTTGGTAAATTATTTTCCAAAAAGAATCCTCCAATTAATGTGAAAGAGAATTTTTCACAGACAGAATTGGAGGAAGAAACTGTGGAGAGCTGGGCTAAATCTGATGAAGGTCGTTCCTTTTTTAACTTGGTCAAAAAAAATTACCATTTCAAAACTTCAGGGATGAACAGTCATCCTGAAATCCATATTTTTAATAGCAAGTACGCAAATGGATTTGCTATAACTTATGAAAGCCCTTTCACACAGGAAACTTTTTCCCAACTTTTCTTTGCATTTGGATTACGAATG
>JBGTDA010000222.1:0-23114 GCA_041748555.1 Rhodonellum sp. | reverse complement strand
CTTTGTGGCTTCACTGATCTCATAGCTATCATTGAGGGCCCTAGAAACCGTCGAAGGCGCCAACTTTAATTTTTCAGCCAGATACTTAATGTTGATATCACCCATCTTGAAGGTTAAAATAAGAACAGGAAAGAACCATTTCCAAACCTTTTCACTTATTTAAAATTTTCTGAATCCTGAATTTAGCATAATTGGCCATATGTATATCGGCTATTCTGCAAGTACCATCTGTTTGCATAGGAAAATGACCGGAAGACTTTAGTCACCGGCAATCTTGATTGAGGCGAAGCATCTGTTGAGTTTTAAACCTGCTCCCGCTTTATTTACGGAATCGGTTGCATGATAAAATAATTCAAAAAGACTGGAAAAACGGCCAAATTTTGTTAAAATTATACTTTTAACAAACCTGATCAGACCTATGAAATTATCTAATATTCAATCTATGAAAGGATTTATGGATGAAGATTTCTTACTGGAGGGTGAATTTTCCAAAATTCTTTACCATGAGTTTGCAAAGCATCAACCCATCATAGATTATCACAATCATTTACCTCCAACTGATATTGTAGAAAATAAGGTATATGAAAATATCTCAATGATCTGGCTGGCAGGCGATCATTATAAATGGCGGGCTATGCGTACGTTGGGCATTGAGGAAAAATATATAACCGGTACGGCCTCCGATGAAGAAAAATTTCTTAAATGGGCCGAAACAGTACCTTATACCATGAGAAATCCTTTATATCATTGGACGCACCTGGAGCTCAAAAGATATTTTGGAATAGAAGATGTACTCAATACTGAGAATGCCAAAGAAATCTATCAGGCAACTTCCGCAATGGTTTCCACTCCCGAATTCAGCTCCCAAAAGTTATTGGAAAAAATGAACGTGGAAGTAGTTTGTACTACGGATGATCCAACAGATAATCTGGATGCCCACCGAAAATTCAAAAACACAGGCAGTTTCACGCAAATGTTTCCGGCATTCAGACCGGATAAAGCCTATGCTGTAGAAAATCCCGACCAATACCTGCTTTATTTGGAGAAACTTTCAGAGGTTTCAAATGTTGACATCCAAAATTACGATGACCTGTTAGCGGCTCTGGAACAACGGGTGGAATATTTTCACGCCAATGACGGAAGGTTGGCAGATCATGGGTTGGAAAATTTATACCATTTTGATCAAAATGCCCATGACATAGATCAACTTTTTAAAAAATTAAAGTTGAGAAAATCACTCTCGAATGAAGAAACTGCATTTTTCAAGTTTAAAACAATATTGGCTTTGTCAAAGATGTACCATTCCAAAGGCTGGACCCAACAGTTTCACCTCGGTGCTTTGAGAAACACCAATACCAGGATGCTGAATAAATTAGGCCCTGATACAGGATTTGATTCCATTGGGGATTTTAATCAGGCGCTTCCTTTGGCGAATTTTCTGAATGAATTGAATAAAACTGATCAATTGGCCAAAACAGTACTTTATAATCTGAATCCAAAAGACAATGAAATTATTGCTACCATGGCCGGAAATTTCAACGAAAGTTCAGCCAAAGGCAAAATCCAGTTTGGTTCCGGCTGGTGGTATCTGGATCAAAAAGACGGAATGGAAAAACAAATGAACACCCTTTCCAATATGGGATTGATCAGCTGCTTTGTGGGCATGTTAACGGATTCCAGAAGCTTTCTTTCTTTTCCCAGGCATGAATATTTCAGAAGGATTCTCTGCAATTTATTTGGAAAAGATGTTGAGAACGGAGAATTACCCGCCGATGAAAAATGGCTGGGTCAGATCATTTCCGATATATGTTATAACAATGCAAAATCATACTTTAATTTTCCCGATAAAAAATCTAATTAATAAATGAATCTTTTTTCCTTAAAGAACAAAAAAATCGTCATAACAGGCGCCACCGGAGTACTCGGAACAGCAATGACTTTACACCTGGCTGCAGAAGGTGCCCAAGTCATCATCTTGGGAAGAACTCCCCAAAAAGTGGACGACCTGGTCCGTGAGATAGAAAAATCGGGTGGAAACGCCCGTGGATTTACAGCAGATGTAACCGACGAAGCAGATATTCAAAATGCCGCATCCCAAATCGAATCTGCCTTCTCAACAATAGATATTCTGATCAATGTTGCCGGCGGAAACATGCCCGGAGCGGTCGTCAAACCTGATCAGACACTTCAGGATCTTTCTTCGGAGGATGTAAAAAGGGTGATGGAGCTGAATTATCTGGGTACTTTCTTACCTATCAAAGCATTTATCCCACTGATGCTTCCCAATGAAAAAGGGAACATCATCAACATATCATCCATGGCGGCAAGTCGGCCTATGACACGGGTGATGGGATATGCTTCGGCCAAAGCTGCCATAGATAACCTCACCAAATGGATGGCTGTAGAGCTTAACCAAAAACATGGCGAAGGCTTCAGGATTAATGCCATCGCACCCGGTTTTTTCCTGACTGAACAAAACAGAACTTTGCTTACCGAAACCGATGGCAGCCTCACCCAGCGAGGCAATCAGATTATATCCCATACCCCAATGGCACGTTTTGGTAAACCCGAAGACTTGCTTGGTGTACTTCAATGGCTTTGCAGCGACGCTTCTAAATTCGTAACAGGTACGATTGTTCCGATAGATGGGGGATTTAGTGCTTATAGTGGGGTTTAGAAAAAAAAGATATAAGTGGAGTAAATAGAAATAGGCCGTCGGCGAAATAATGTTAAATATTCAACCTTATAATTTCATTTCAACCTTACATCAATTTTGTCTCTACCTATTTCTACTTTTTTTCAACTTTATATCCTTTTAATAACCAAATAAAAAAAATATGCCCTACAAAATGGAACAGACTATGCGGTGGTATGGTCCAAACGACCCGGTGAGTTTGCAGGATATCCGGCAGGCTGGAGCAACCGGTATAGTCAATGCTTTGCATCATATTCCCAACGGTGAAACCTGGACAAGGGAAGAAATCAAAAAAAGAAAATCCCTGATTGAAGCTTCCGGATTGACTTGGTCTGTGGTAGAATCAGTACCTGTTCATGAGGAGATCAAAACCAGATCGGGAGATTTTAAGCATCACATCCAAAGCTATAAAACCACTCTTGAAAACCTTGCAGCAGAAGGCATTTTTACGGTTTGCTATAACTTTATGCCGATTCTGGATTGGACCAGGACCAATCTGGCGTATGAGTTACCCAATGGTGCAAAGGCTTTGCGATTTGAGAAAAATGCCATTGTTGCTTTTGATATGTTTATTCTCAAAAGACCCGGCGCCGAAAAGGATTATTCCGAAGATGAGACTCAAAATGCCAAGAATTATTTGGACCGGCTGAGTGAAGAAGAAAGAGATCTGATCATAACTAATGTCATAAAGGGATTACCGGGTTCTGAAGGAGGTTATACCGTGGAGCAATTTCAGCAAGCTTTGGATACTTACAAAGGTATTGACAGGCTGAAATTAGCAGAGAACCTTAAACTTTTTTTGAATGAAATAATACCTGTTGCCGAAAAAACCAGGGTTTTTATGGCAATCCACCCGGATGATCCTCCTTTTGATATTTTTGGATTGCCTCGGGTAATGAGTACAGCAGAAGACGTGAAGAGGTTGATCGAAGACAATAACAATCCTTATAACGGGCTCACCTTTTGTACAGGATCATTTGGAGTACGGGCTGATAATGATCTACCCGCCATGGTTCGTGAATTTGGTGATTATATCCATTTTATCCATTTACGAAGCACAAAACGGGATCAGGCGGGAAATTTCCACGAAGACAACCATCTGGACGGAGATGTACCGATGGTCGAGTTAATAGAAGAACTGATTAAAATCCAGCAAAAAAGACAAAAATCACTTCCTATGCGACCCGATCATGGTCATCAGATGTTGGATGATCTGAAAAAAATCACCAATCCGGGATATTCAGGCATTGGCAGGTTAAAAGGATTGGCAGAATTAAGGGGTGTGGAAGCAGGATTGCTATTTAATTCGGCAAAAACAATTTAGCGGAATTGGACTATTCTGGACGCTTTTGTTCATATGCGTACGCTCAATAAACGAAACAACTTCGTAAATAGCTGATTATTTGGACACTAGCATTTTGGTTGGTTTTTTGTTTCTTCAAGTGAAGAGTTCGAAACAAGGATTAATGAAAATTTCCGGAGTTTTCAAAAATATTCGGGTTTTCTTGTCCTTCATCTGAATTCCCAATGATGGTGTTTAAGAATTACTGCTCATACGGAGAGTAAAGCTTTCTCATTTAGTTTAGTTGACGATGTCATTGGCATAAGCAGGTCCTACGGGGCCTGTTTTTTTTAGTGCTTTTCCCTTTAGTAAGAGAAAAAAAATGGAATCCCACAGGATATAATGTAAACATGAAAAGGTTTATGTTTTCGCCCGGATCCAGTTAACCCAAACAATCCTTCACCTTCACATCCTTTAACAAACCCTCCAATAATGAACCGTAATTAAATATAGAACAATGACAGGAAAACTTCCTGTTGCTCATAAGGAGCGTAAGGCTTTTCTTTAGTTTAGGTGACGAAGTCATTGTTTAAAAAGTGGATCTTTGGGATCAGTTTTTTGTATTTTTTCATGATTTATTTTCCTGTCAATTCCGAAATTATTTCATTTCTTCTGATCCTTGAAAGCGGAACTTTGGCAATCCCCATATCAATTTCATTCCCGATTATTCCAATAACCTTTGATTTTGAAATAATATATGTTTTATGAACCCTGATAAAAAGGCCTGCAGGTAGCGCTTCCTCCATGCTTTTCATGGTCATTAATGTAATCAGCCTTCTCCCTATTGTATGAATGGCCACATAATTTTCCATACCCTCTATAAAAATGATATTCTCAAAATTTACCCTCATTAATATAGAATCGACCTTAACAAAAAAATGGTCCTGCATTATTATTTCCATTTGGGGCTTATGCTTTAATTTCAATAAATCCCTCACTTTGTTCACTGCTTTTAAAAATCTATCGAAAGAGTATGGTTTGACTAAATAATCTATAACATCAAGTTCAAATCCCTGTAGTGCATAATTTGGGTAGGCTGTTGTGAAAATCACCAGAGGTGGATTTGATAATGATTTTAGAAAATCCAAACCCGACACTTTCGGCATTTGGATATCCAAAAACATCAAATTAGGTTGAAAAGTGGCAATTGATTCAATGGCTTCCAAGGCATTTTCACAGATCGCACAGAGCTCAAGGGACTCAATTTCCCTTACATAACTCATAAGACCTTCCCTTGCCAGGGCTTCGTCTTCTACAATAATGACTTTAATTTTCATATAGATCCAGTTTAATTCGAAGTGTTACTTCAAAAGCATGTTCAAGTTCCTTGATTTCTAAGCTATGCCTTTTCGGATATAAAAGTGCCAGTCTTCTTTTAATGTTTTTTAATCCAATACCGCCCATAACTTCCTTATTATCTCTAACTTTAAAGTCAGTAGTATTGTAAAACCAAGCGGAAAGAAATCCGTTTTCCCTTTCAATTTTAACCATAATTTCATTCGGATTCTTTGTGAATGAAGACAGATGTTTGAAACAGTTTTCTAAAAAAGGGATAAGAATCAAAGGAGAAATTGAGAAATTTTCCAGACCATCTCCTTTCTCCCAAGTCATTGAGAGTCTTTGGCCTTTCCTGATTTTTTCCAGTTCAATATAGTTTTCAAGATATTCTAGTTCTTGTTGGATTTCTATTTTATCGGAAGAAAACTCGTATAGCTGCGAGCGCAACAAATTCGATAATTTGATGAGTGTATCAGCTGCTTTTTCCGGGTCAATCTTTATCAATACATAAACACTATTGATGGCATTGAACAAAAAATGGGGATTTACTTGTGATCTCAAAAAATTCAATTCACTTTCCAACCGTTCCTTTTCTTTAAGCTCATTTTGTCTTAGATTCTTCCTGCTGTCCATAAATCCCTTAATCGCCAATAAAATTGCAGGTGTAAAGAGGTTGGATGTGAAATAATATAATAGAATCTGAAAAGTCGATGCGGGTATAGCACTCTCCAAATCTTGATTGTAAACCCAGGAAATACATAAATACATAAAAACTGTACCCAAAACCGCCGTCCCAAGGTAGGCAGGGACGAATACAATCATCCACTTTGACCTTTGAAATCTCGGTATCAGAATATACTGAGAAAAATAATAAATAGAGGCATGCGAAATTGTGAAAACTGCCGTAATCAAAAGTAGTTGCGAAAAAATTTTATAGGAATCCTGATACACCAGGATCCAAAAAGAATAATACACCAGCCAAAAGATGATATGATATATATTGTAAACCCACGGCGTTTGCGCCGGACCTGAATTATCTCCGGAATTCAAAATATTGTTTTTCATAATTAAGAATCAAAAAATTCAAGATTTGTCCTTAAATACTCCTGCGAGAATCAAAGTCAAGAATACAATGGCTACTGTAAATAATGTCCACCAAATCATATTGAAGATTATTTAATATTTTTCATTATTAAATGTAAAACGATATCAACATGTAAAAGAAAATCATTGACAAAAGGATCATTTTTCCTGATGAAATGAATCAAAGACTGGAGTTGATTGAGATTCGGGAGATTCAATATTGAAAATCCGATTCAAACGTACCCATATAAGGCTACAAAACCAATTTGATACTTTGTCAGCTCGATTTGTCCATTGATCAATTAAATTATTTTTCCGGCTATTTCCCTCCCAATTTTGGATAAACTAAACACTTTCAATTTTTATGAAAACACAAAAAATCAAATGGATATTGGTAACCATGCTGCTTGCCATATTCAACTCCATCAACGCTTTCTGCGATCCTGAATTGATATCCGTTCAGGTAACAGGTAAAGGACAGCCACTAATATTGATTCACGGAATGTCCTGCAGCCCTGAAGTATGGGATGAGTTAGTGTCAAAATACCAAATAGACTATGAAATCCATCTGGTGAGCTTTAAAGGATTTGGTAATATGGAAAGCATTAATTCCGATCATATATTAGGCCAAGCCAAGGATGAATTAATTGCTTACGTAAAGACCAACAAACTTAAACAACCAATTATCATTGGCCATAGTATGGGGGGTTTTCTTGGTCTTTGGGCTTCGGCTGATGAACCGGATTTATTCGGTAAAATTGTTTCCGTTGATGGCGTTCCTTATTTTCCTGTACTCCAAATGCCGGGTCTCACTCCGGAAACAGCAAAACCGATGATAGAAGGTATGAAGAATTCGCTTGTCAATATGGACAAAGAAACTGCGCTAAACAACCAGAAAATGATTGTTTCCACAATGATCGCCACTGAAGAAAAGAGAGCTAAGGTGGTGGAAATGGGCATAAGCAGTAATCCAAAAGTTGTGGGACAGGCGTATGGTGAAATGTTTACCACCGATATCCGTCCCTACATGTCTAAGATTAAAGTTCCTGTTCTGGTATTTGGCGCTTGGGCTGCATACAAGAGTTTTGGAGCAACTAAGGAATCTGTCATTAATGGATATAAGAATCAACTTAAGGATATTGAGCATTTAGAACTTTTAGTTGCTGATGAGGCATACCATTTTGTGTTTTATGATGAGCCCGAGTGGTTTTATTCGGAGTTGGATAAATTCCTGAAGAAATAAGGATGATTTTTTTAGGATGTCCCTTCCTATTCTATCCAAGTAATAGAGAGGCTGTCAAATCTTTTGGGATAGCCTCTCTTTTAGTTCAAACGTCCGGTCTTCCAGATCAACATTAAAAATGAATTAATGAAACCTACCCTATAAAATTTCTAATTCACTTTTTTCAAGACCAAAGCAGTTCGGTTTGGAATATAGAGCTTAATTGTCAAATCATGATTTGTTGGATAATCTATGGTTTCAGCAATTCTTTCAAATCCACCGAATATGTGATTATCCGAATTCAAAATTATCCGGAAATCACCTGTTTGGCCAACATTAAATTCATATCCATAAAAGGATTCATGGATATTGAAGCTAAACACAAATATCAGCCCTGCTCTTTCGTAGACCATGATTTTGTTTGCGGGGTCCAAATGAAGTTGATTTGCAGGAGAAGCCGCACAGACCTGGAATTCATTTACCAAACGGATCATTTCTTTGTCCCATAGATTTAAATCTTGGTACCTCAGATCCTCTGAATCAGCCAAAGACCACTGCCTTCTGGCATGCCAATAGCTCCAACCGTTTCCTTCCCGGGGAAAATCCACCCACTCCGGATGTCCGAATTCATTTCCAATGAAATTGAGATATCCTTCGCCCCCGAGACTTATCGTCATCAACCTGATCATTTTGTGTAAAGCCATACCTCGATCCACCACCAGACTTTGCTGGGATTTGGACATGGCATAGTACATTTCTTTATCCATCAACCAAAAAGCAATCGTCTTGTCCCCTACCAGCGCCTGATCGTGGGATTCGGCATAAGCGATCGTTTTTTCCTTCTTTGGCCTGTTGGTCATCTCATGCCACATCTCAAAAATATCCCAATGCTCATCAGGCTTTTTGAGCGTCTTGATCCAAAAATCAGGAATTCCCATAGCCAACCGGAAATCAAAGCCAAAACCACCCTCTTCAGGCGTCCGGCATAGGCCGGGCATTCCGCTTACCTCCTCTGCAATAGAAATCATGTTGGGTTTAAAAGCATGAATAAGAGTATTCGCAAGTTGCAGGTAAAGGACCGAATCCCAATCCACGCCATCTTTGAAATACTTATCAGGATTATCAAACTCCGTATTACCATGATGGAAATAAATGATGGAAGTCGTTCCGTCAAAACGGAAACCATCAAAATGAAATTCTTCCCTCCAGTAGCGAAGATTGGAAAGCAAAAACTGTTTTACTTCCTTTTTACCATAATCAAACAATTTTGAATCCCAGCCTTCGTGATAGCCACGACCACCGGGATGGAAATATTGGTGATCGGATCCATCAAATTCATTAAGACCTTCATTTATGTTTTTCACCGCATGGGAATGTACAATGTCCATGACCACCGAAATACCCATTTGATGTGCCTTGTTGATCAGAAATTTTAACTCCTCCGGGGTACCAAACCTGGATGAGGGTGCAAAAAAGTTGGAAACATGATAGCCGAAGGAACCATAGTAAGGATGTTCCATTACCGCCATCATCTGAATGGTATTGTATCCGGCTTTCTGGATACGAGGTAAAATATGATCCGCAAATTCCAGATAGGTTCCGACGCCTTCCTTTTCCTGTGCCATGCCTACATGGCACTCGTAGATTAAGGGTTGCCTGAGATAACTTTCGGGACTGAAATCCTGATCAGTCCAATGAAAGGAATCTTGTGGAAACCAGAGTTGTCCGGAAAAATCATGGGTATAACCATCCTGAACAACTCTCCGGATATACACAGGGATTCTGTCAAAGGCTCCTTTTTCACCTATAACATGGACTTTGACTCTGGATTCATGGACAAATGTATCCTTATATTTTTCATAGGGTAAAAATATTTCCCAGTCTCCTTTGTGATTTTTCTTCATCCGGTGGCTGTATCGATCCCACTGATTGAAATCCCCTAAAAGGAAAAGTTCATGGGCCATTGGCGCCCACTCTCTATAAATCCATCCTTTGCGTATGGGTTCAAAATGAATTCCGTAATATTCATGAATGCCTGCGAACTCAAGAATGCTTCCGAATTCCAGTTCAATTTCTTTGAGGGAGGACAAATACCTTTGGTAGCGTGATTCTATTTCACCGGAAAATCCGGCTAACCAAGGTTCATCTATAACTATGGGTAATTTGTTTATTGGGTTCACAAAAAATCATTTAGTGTGCCCTAATTTAGAAAGAATAGTATGGGAGACAAGGTTCAGACTACAAAAAAATACAGCATAGCTGAGGCAGCACTATATCCACCGAGGAAAGAAAAGAAAATCGGTACGGCCAGGGAAAACTTAAGATATTCGGGAACGTTTTTGTGATGGTTGAAATGACTTATTTTTCTCAGGTATTTTTCAGGAAAAACAGATAAAATCAAAAGGCCATATATCACCGTTAACATGATCAGTGAGAATAAATTTTCCATACATCTAAGGTACAAATGATAATGAACTCCCCCATAAAATCCTGTAAAAACATTGGGAAAATTTTATATTTTCTAAAAATGAAATTCCTGATTTAGAAAAATAATTTTTAGACCAATAAAAGCTCATTTTCCGCAATCGAAGAATTTGCAAATTATCGCATTTGCCGTTACATTGGTAGCATGCCAATAATTGGACTTCCCATGGATTTGAACTGTGACCTCGGTGAAGGTTTGGACATCGATGCTAAATTGATGCCGTATCTGGGAAGCTGTAATATTGCCTGCGGAGGCCATTATGGTAATGATGATTCGATCATCAAGGCAATTAATCTGGCAAAAAAATTCGGAGTAAAAACCGGAGCCCATCCCTCCTATCCCGATACCATCAATTTTGGCAGGAGAAAGATGGACATCAGTGAAGAAAAGCTGACCGACTCGCTTCTGAATCAGATTCAATGTTTTCAAAAACATTGTAAGGATTTAGATTATCCTATGCACCACATCAAACCACACGGTGCACTTTACAACCATGCTGCAAACGATGCGAAAACTGCCCGCCTAATTCTGGATCTTATGAGTAAATATTTTCCCGATTCTTTTCTATACTGCCCGCCTCAATCTATATTCGAGATAATGGCTAAGGGAAGAGGTATTAACCATAAACTGGAAGCATTTGCGGATCGTGGATATCAGGATGATCTATCTCTTTTGCCAAGAACTCATCCTAAAGCTTTATTGGTTGATCCGGGCTCGGTGATTGCCCACATTCATCCTATCATCCGACACCAGCGGGTGAAGACAATTTCGGGAAAAATGCTCCCTTTGGAAGCAGACACTCTTTGCGTCCATGGAGACAATCCCAATGCAGTAAGTATTTTAGAAGCCATCACCCGGGAATATAAATTTTGAAGGATGAAAAAAAGTTATTTTTTAATTCACGCCGGACTTCTGGAAATTTCCTGGCCTCCCGAAATCTCCGAATCCATTCTATGGGAACAACTGTCATGGAAACACCGGCTTGAAGAAATGATGGGTGGAAAAATAGAACAGATCCGGTTGGGTTTTCACACACTTTCCATTTCCTTCAAACATCCTGTTATGATCCGGGAATGGGATGATGTGTTTGAACAATTGTTACTTACAGAACCTGATATTTCATTCCCGGAATCGAATTGCTGGAAAATTCCTGTTTGTTATGATCCGGAAATGGGATGCGATCTGTCCTTTGTAGCGGAAGCCCATCGGCTATCAGAAAGCGAAGTCGTTACCCTGCACACCTCCCCAACGTATTTACTCCATTTCTATGGCTTTTTACCTGGATTTATGTATTTGGGAGGGTTGGATCAAAAATTACATACTTCCCGAAAAAAATCTCCTGATAGACTAATCAAAGCGGGTTCGGTAGCCATTGGAGGAAAACAAACAGGAATTTATCCTGGTGAAAGTCCCGGTGGTTGGCATGTTATCGGAAGAAGTCCAGTCGGGTTTTTCAATGTCAACAACATCCCGCCAGTCGTCCCCCAGGTTGGTGATAAAATAATGTTCAATTCCATATCATCTGCAGAGTTTTTTGAATTGGAAAAGGAACGTGATAATTATAAATGGATAAATGATTAAAGAACCTGCGTATCTAAAATTCATCAAACCGGGTTTTTTGACCAGCGTTCAGGACGGTGGAAGGAAAGCAATGGCAGGATATGGAATCCCTTATTCAGGTGCAATGGATCAGCTTTCTTATAATAAAGCAAATCAATTACTCCTGAATCCAAAGGAAGCTGCATGTCTGGAAATGTCATTGATAGGACCTGAAGTAGAATTTGAATCTGCCACCCAGGTTGTTGTTACGGGCGCATTATGTAAGGTTTATCACAATCGTCTGGAAGTTCCAATGGGAAAAATCCTGAACGTCAAAAGTGGTGACAGCATAAAGATCGGTGCATTTATAAAGGGACAATGGTGTTATATGGGCGTCAGAGGAGGAATAGAATCAGCAAAGATTCTGGATAGCAGAAGCTGGTATCAGGGAATCACACCTCAAACGAAAATCAAGAAATACGATAGATTGGTTTACCTCAGCGATGAAATTACTTTTGAACCTCAACATGCCCATGTCCGAATTGATACCGCTTGGTTTGAAACAAATGAAATTGGCGTTTATGCAGGACCAGAATGGGATTTATTTGCTGAAAAGCACCAATCAGCCCTATTTAGTCAGCTTTTTACGGTTTCTGAAATACAAAACAGGATGGGAATCCAGTTACTGGAAACATTTGAAAACCAAATGGAAGAAATTCTCACCGCACCGGTTTATCCTGGGACGGTACAACTCACCCCTTCAGGAAAAATAATCATTTTGATGCGGGATGCCCAAGTGACCGGAGGATATCCCCGTATCCTGAATGTCACTGAAGAAGACCTAAATATTTTATCCCAAAAAAAACCCTATCAAAAAATTAAATTTCGGATGATATCAAATCCTTAAAAGTGCCTTTAATTTACTTTCTTAAATATTGCTTAAAACTAAAATTATTGGTATTTTCATTTTATTACTCCACAATCCATTTTTATATTGAAGCATAATCTAAAGTTAACCTATTGACATGAATCCAGAACTAGAACAACAGATTACCAGCCAAGGAATGTCCACTGCAAAAGTAAGTGAACAGATTCAAAATTTTCAGGAAGGTTTTCCTTTTTTGCCTATTGAGGCAGCGGCCACTATTGAAAATGGCATCAAGGTTTTTTCGGAAAGCGATCTTAAACATTTTCAGGAAACATACCCAATCAAATCCGCCCAAAAAGAAATCATTAAATTTGTTCCGGCCAGTGGTGCAGCATCCCGGATGTTTAAAGATTTATATGCATTTATAGAAGGTGACGGAGGTATTTCCAAAAGTCCTTTTGTCCAAAAATTCATTTCCTCCATCCTGAACTTTGCATTTTATGATGACCTCAACAAGAAACTTGAAGAGGGAGGGTCAAGTATTGAAAAAGCAATCGCACAGGATAATTATAAACTGATCATCAGCCAACTTTTGAACGATGAAGGATCGGGTTATGGAAATTTGCCAAAAGGGCTACTGAAGTTCCATCAATACGAAAATCAGAACCGAACCCCCACATATGAGCATTTTATTGAAGGGATAATGTATGCTTTGGGAAAGGACAATACAGTCCGTTTACATTTTACGGTTTCTCCGGAGCACGCAGAAAAATTCAAGGAGGAGGTTGCTACGATACAACCCGGTTTGGAAAAAGAATATGGTGTTCAATTTGATGTTTCTTATTCACAACAGAAGAAATCAACCGACACCATTGCAGTGAATATGGATAATACTCCTTTTATGGAAGACGACGGATCCATACTTTTTCGACCCGCAGGTCATGGAGCTTTATTGGAAAATCTGAATGAGATACAGGGAGACCTGATTTTTATAAAAAATATTGACAATGTCGTACCCGACAGGTTAAAGGATACTACCAAACAATACAAAATAGCGATAGGAAGCTTGTTGATGGAAATTCAGGAAAAGGTATTCAAGGCATTGAGACTTTTGGAGCAGGAAAAAAATCAGGAGGCTATCCAAAATGCAGAAAATGTAATTACAGAGACTTTGGAAGGCAAGCTCCCTGAATTCTATAAGGAAAAAAATCAGGATGAAAAAGCCGCCTATCTAAAAGAAAAACTCAATAGGCCCCTCAGGGTCTGTGGTATGGTCAAGAATACCGGGGAACCCGGAGGAGGACCTTTCTGGGTCAAGGAGTCTGATGGATCTCTTTCTCTTCAAATTGCCGAAACCGCCCAAGTTGACACGGATAACCCAAACCAAAAGGAAATTCTGTTATCCTCTACCCATTTCAACCCTGTTGATCTTGTCTGTGCAACAAGAGATTACAATGGAAACAAATTTGATCTACTCAAATTCAGAGATTTGAAAACAGGGTTTATAACAGAAAAATCCAAGAATGGCCAAAAACTCAAAGCTCAGGAGCTGCCGGGTCTCTGGAACGGGGCTATGGCAGGATGGAATACGGTTTTTGTGGAAGTGCCCCTGATCACTTTCAATCCGGTAAAAACAGTCAATGACCTGTTGCGGGATGAGCACCAATAGAAAAGGGGACATCAAATGATGTCCCTTTTTTTATGATTTTTGATTCTATTAAATCAAATTGAATATTTTTTATTTATGTCCTAAGAGGTAAAAAACGCCCAACTGGAATCCCCTATTATAGGCTTCATTGGAAGAAACTTCCAATATGTTGCTCAGACCATGATTATATCTCGCATCAACACCAAATCCAGTAGGGACATGAATGTAGCTGACACCTAACCCAATTCCAAAATCCACAGTTTTAAAATTGTCAATGACATCTGTTGTTGCTGAATTTTTCTGCTTTGCACTGACTAAAAATCCAACTTGAGGACCTGCCTGAATTCGGAATCCGTTGTCAAACATATACTGTAACAAAACCGGAACATTGATATAATCAAGATTGAGGTTGGTTTCCGTGCCTCCACTCATAAATTTAGCTCCTTGACCGGAGTAAACCAGTTCGGGTTGTAAGGCAAATTGTTCGTTCAGGTGAAAGTGTCCAAGCAAACCGAGATTCAAGCCAATTTTCGAATCATAGCCATTAAAATTGGCCCCTTCAATATTGAAGACATTAAGCCCGCCTTTAATACCGATATTCGTGTGTTGGGCATTTACAGTGCCTGTCAATAAAAACAAAGACACCACTGCAATGAGATAAAATTTCATAATTTTTTAATTTTTATTGTTAACATTTGCTGACCACTTTCTGTTAAAGAAATGGTTTTTAACAGACGTCAAATGTCCTATTTTAAAACTACGGGATGTTATAGAAATTTATATAAAAGTTACATGAATTACAGGTTTTCATATCTGTGGCATTGCTTAATCCAAAAGCTCATTCCATCTATTTCAAAAAAATTATTTCCAAAAATTGCTTCAATAACTTATTTTTTTCAATTGTTCTTCTAGGTAGATCTTAAGCTCCTCTCCTTCTAAGACTTTAATCTCCCCCGGCAACCCCATAATAAATCTGGCAATTCCAGGTAAATGCGGAAGTTCTGCCTTGAAAAAGTATTGGTTTCTGTTTTTGATATAGGTAAAGGGTTTGGTATCCGGATGTTCTTCGATCATCAGCTGATAAGCTCGCTTGGACATTTTCAGATGAACCAAAAACTGATTTTTGCCGGCAAATCCGAATAATCCCTGTTCAAGTGGCTGATGGAGAGATTCAAATCCAAAAGCTTTAGAGGTGACAAGGACCTCTCCCACCCTTTCGATTTTAAAGATTTTCATGATTTTGCTTTCAATTTCAAAAGCATATATCGAATCATAATTTTTGGTAAACACCACTGGTTCAACCACCCTGTCCACAACCGAATCGCTGCTAACGGAGTAATAATCCCTTAGAACCACCTGTTTTTTTTCTTTGATGGCCTGAGAAATCAAATCCACATAAATCCCGAGATTGGCATTAAAAAGCTGATCGACGCTTTGTTTGAAATCAGATCGGATATTGATTTTTTGTAGAATCGAATCTTTCAAAAGATTCTTCTTACTGCTTTTGTTGATCAATTCACTCAGAAATTCCGATTCATCATCAGAAAAAGTACCGAAAGCATATTCATTCGGGTGCTCTACAAGGTCTACAATTTTGAATTTGGAATGTTCTTTTTGAACCTGAAAACCCAATGCTTCCAGGAGCTTAAAATAGCGATAAACAGTTCTGGGATCTGTTCCCAAAGATTCGGCTAACCGATGGACCGGTTTACCTATGTTGCTCCTAAGCAGATTGATGAGTTTAAAAATCCTGAGTATTTTTTGCTGTTCTATTTGACTTGATTGTGCCATGGATCAAAATTAAGCCAAAAGATAACCATTAATACATGTTTTGAAAATCTATTGACACATAATGACTGAAAATAGGACTCTTGTGAAAACACGAAGACAGCAAAAGAAAAAATCAGATTGTGTGAAGTCAGGAATCTCCGGAAAATTACTTTGTGGGCTTGTTTTAGAATATCGGACGAATAAGAAATTATCCGGCTATCTAAGGTCAGGTAAAGGATCTACCAACTTTTAACATTTAATGGTATAATTGAGGAGAATCAAAAGAACATACACGAAAAGAGAATTAACTCTTTCTTTTTACACCTGTAGCAAATATCCTGTTCACATTGAATCCAATTCTAAAATCCTCACCCGGAACTCCGTTTCCTCCAGCCAGCAAGTATTGCTCATTCAATGCCTGGGTGGTTACAAAATACATCTGAAATACATGACCTCCGGCTTCTATGTCAATTCCAACACCAACATTGTTCTTCAATTCTGAATGCAGGTTTGGAATCCATTGTAATGTCAGAGATGATTTACCTGTGATTTTGTACTTGCCGCTGAAACCAAGTGCAAAATATAAATTGCTGTTTCCTTCTATCAGATAATCCGGACGTGGATCCACAAAATAGGCAGCAAGCGGACTTACCTGAAAACTGAATTTATCATTGAATTTACGGGCAAACATCAGCTGAGCTGCAAAACTGGATCTTTCTTCAAATGTCGGATTATCGTCTCCGAGAAAGCTGTAATCAGAAGTATTTACTCCTGCAGCGCCCATCATGGAAAATGAAAAAGGCACTTTATTATCCCGGGTCTGCTGAAAAAAATGATATCTACCGTAGATGTTATATACTTTATCTCGACTTGATCTGGCAATCCCAAGAGAGAATTTACGGCTGACTCCATATTCAAAGCTGAATTGAATATTTGCACCGTTATCCAGTCCAAACAAATTCTGGACTCCTCCATCCAAAGTTCCAAAAGTATGCATAATGGCAAAATGCAAATCCTTTTTTTCAAGGGGTTCAACAGTGAAAAGATTGATCTGTCGGGGCGCATGAAAAATCAGATCCACTGTCTGTGATTCATTGACTAGCTTTCTTTCAAGTTGTGCATAGATCGGATGTGAGATCAAAAGTAACAGTATGATTAGCTTAAGTTTCATATGTAGCTGTCAGTGATTATATTGCTGATAATCTTTATTTTTTTTTTAGTAAAGAATTGATGGTAACAACTTGTTCTTCGGAAAGCTCATAGAACATCACACTTGGGATGGAAATGTTAAAATCGGTCAACATTAGTTTGAATTCAGCTTCCAGTCTTAATTCCGAATCCGAAACAGCTGTAAGTTTGCCGGGAACGGAAATGTTTTTCTCCACGCCATGGATTTTGAATTTTCCTTTTGCTGTCACTTCTCTGCTTTCTCCTATTTGCAGCGTAAACGGTTCTTGGATCATTCCGGAAAATTCTGCAAAAGGATACTTTTTTGTTTCTAGGTAATTTTCCCTCATATGCCTGTCCCTAAGTCCTATACCTGTTTTTAATGTATTGAGATCAAGGTAAAAGTCAAATGTTTTTTTTGTAAGATCCATCAACCCATTGAGATGATCTGAAGTACCTGTAAATTCATTAAAGGATGCTTTCGACAAAAATTCCACATTTCCATTAGTGGTTTTAAATTCCTGGGCTGATAAATCGAAAGGAAAAGTTGTAGTTGCTGCAATAAGAAACCGGTAGATCAGCTTTTTCATCAATCTTTGGTAATCGTCAAAATATTGTCCTTTTTTTCAATAGGATAGTTTTTCAAAGGTTGAGTCGCAGGACCTGTTACCACCGACCCATCCGTGCCAAAGCGGGAACCATGGCAGGAACATATAAAAACATTACTGGCGAATGACCAATTTCTGTCACATTGAGAATGAGTACATATTGAAGTCAATGCATTAAAGGAATCACTTCCAAGATTTACAATCAGGAGCTGGGAATCCGTAATCAACAACCATCCTCCTGTGGCTTTTAGAACTGTGTTTTTATCCAAATCCACTGAAGTAATTTTACCATCTACGATAATTCCGGACCCACTGCCGGCAGGTGGGTCATTGACACTTCCTCCCGGACCGGGCATTGCATCATCATCGCTTGTACAGGCTGTAAAAAAGCCTATTCCAAACATTGACATTACTGTCAATGATCCTGATTTTTTCAAAAAATCCCTTCGTTGAGAAGAAAGATTACCTGACTTGATTTTAAGGGGATTTTCCATGGCCTTATTTACGAATGGTAATTAGAAATGGATTAACAGGCAAATGATTTAAGTTTCATTGATTTAAAAGAAAATATATTGTCAATTTGTTTGAAATATCATCCATTGAAAAATAGATGTTGGACAAATCTAAAAAATTTCATCTTCAAATCGCACCAAAAAACGATGATTTTATAAAACCCAACCTTGACAGGCCAGAACTAATCAACGGTATTTGGCAGCAATAGGAAAGAAACAGGAAAAATCAACAATTAGACTTTTGCCATCTATGCCAGGCATAATAAGAATATTATTGTATTGATATTACAACATCTCCTGAAAAAAATCAAAAAAACAGATTCTTAAAATCCTATAATTCCTTGACGGTTACAGGATTTTCCAAATCGTTCTGGATTTTTTCCAGGATATTTTGATCAGGGATACCATCATGCACAAAAAATCTGTGTTTGCTAATGTGTTTTTCTCCCGGAGCAATATAAAACGCTCCTTCCACCATTGGAGAAAAAACCCAATAAGGCATATCCGGATGTACTCTCATGCTTTGGGGATATCGGAAATTATCCGGATAACCAAATACGGTAAGGCCTGTAGGATTGCCATTGATTTCTCCTGTGGCATCAACCCATTTGGCTTTTGTATGATTTGCATCTTCGAGGGTTCTCCCTTCACTGGTCAGTATCTTCCATTGATTTGTATAATGGAGGGAATCAACATCATTCCACTCTCTGCTTCCGCGAAAAGCCATCCCACCATAATGATAATCATTGATAAAAAGTGTATCCTGACTGATGTTGGTCTGCTCAGAAAACAAATCAAACATGAAATAATCCGAAACAGGATAAACTGTGATCACCCATTCCTCCTCCAACACAGGACCATCTGCCCGACTGATATGGTTCAGTTTACTCTTTAGCGTTGACACAAGTGGACCTTCATTCTTCTCTAATATTTCTACATGCTCAACAGTCCCTAGTTCCTCTTGTTGATTCCAGAAATCAACTTTTTCACCTTTGTAAGTTGTATTGGTCCAAGCGTTGAAAATTGCATGTTGGTGGACGTGCCCCACAGGAAAGTCATCGGTAAGAATTTCTCCTTTGGGGCTATGAAGCGGATGAATAAAGCCACTTCTTTTATAATAATCAGGTAAACTGTCACCCGGATATGCAGTAGCGGTTTGATAAAACAATACAGGACTCTCATTTACCCTGAACTGTACTCCTTCCTGATCTTCCTGAATGGAAACCTTGGGAAAAGGGCTTTCAGAAACTGTGCCCTGAATCAACTCATAGGTGAAACTTGATCCCGCTGAAAGTTCATCTACCATCACCAACAAGCTATCTTCTGCCATCACCTGAACAGGAAACATATTCCCATTGTCAATATTCTGCAGGTAATAGGATTTACCTGCATCCAGCTTATAAGTTGTTTTGATATTCAAAGGCAGATTGGACCTATCATAATCTCCTGATTCAATTTCAAATGTTTTAACAGGACTATTACAGGAAAACAACAGCATTCCAATAATAAAAGAGTTGAACACGTTTTTCATCTTAAAGTTTTGGGTAACAATCAATAATTAAAAAAATCAATATTCTTTCCTGTTTAAAATTTCACTCAGAATAATAGCATCTTTTACAGTTTCCGGGTTTTTCAATAAATCCGCATACCGGTTAGTTGGACTTGCTTTGATTTTGGAATAAGTCACACCTTCTTCAGATACACCAAGGCCTGTTAAAGCAGACGGTATGCTTACCTGCTCGTCGAGCGTTTTTAACTTCGGTCTTTCTTTTTCGGAAACAAATCCTTCATATTTTCCGAAAGTGGCATCTTCCATTTCCGGAGCGGGAACTTCCTGTTCATAGGACCTTGGATCGGGTCTATTGAAGATGTCCGGTTTCGTTGGCCCGGGGGGCTGTACTTTATCACCCTGACCCGATTGTTTCAGATCTTTCTCACGGTCCTGCTGCCCTGACCTGATTTCTCTTAGCAAATCATCGAAGGATACAGGCCGCTGCTGTTCTTGAGGGTTTTCCTGATCTCTACCCGCTTCTTGATCCGGAAGTTGGTCACTTTTACCCCTCTTGAGTGCTGTATATATAAAATAAATGATGACAGCTATTAAGTATACAATATTTCCTGAATCCACTTTTGATAAAATTTGATTAATCTAAGTTATAAATAAATTCCAAAGGGAATGAATACTGTTTGAACTTACGTCTCTCTTGCTTAAAAGATTTATAGGGGAGGCTCCCACATTTCTTGCTAAATCTTTGGAATAAATTAAATTTGTTTCATATTCAAAGTTAAACAATCGTCGGATGCTGCTGAGTAAGCTTGAGATAAAAGGATTCAAAAGTTTTGGTGATAAAGTTGTGATTCATTTTGATAAAGGAATTACCGGCGTGGTCGGACCAAACGGCTGCGGAAAATCAAATGTAGTAGATGCGATCCGATGGGTACTCGGGGAACAAAAATCCAGAATGCTCCGCTCCGACAAGATGGAGAATATAATTTTTAACGGTACCAAAACCAGAAAACCTACCAACCTCGCAGAAGTATCGCTGACATTCGAAAACACGAAAAACCTACTGCCAACCGAATATACCCATGTTACCATCACAAGGCGCTATTATAGAAGTGGAGACAGCGAATACCTGCTCAATGGCATCACCTGCAGACTGAAGGACATCACCAACCTATTTATGGATACGGGGATCAACTCCAACAGCTATGCTATCATTGAACTGAAAATGATCGATGAGCTTCTCAATGATAAGAACAATTCAAGAAGAGAACTTTTTGAAGAAGCCGCAGGGATTTCCAAATTCAAAACCCGCAAAAAAGAAACGCTGAGGAAACTTGAGGATACGGATTCTGATTTGGAAAGAGTTCAGGACGTCCTGTTCGAAATCGAGAAGAACCTAAAAAGTCTGGAAAAACAGGCCAAACAGACCGCAAGATATTTTGAAATTAAAAAGGAATATAAGGAAGCCAGTATAAACCTCGCAAAAAAATCCGTCAAAAAACACAGCGAATCCCAGATTTCCATGCACCAAAAAATCCATGCTGAGCAGGACAGAAAATTGAATGTCAACACTCAGATCTCGGAAAAGGAAGCGTTTTTGGAGCGCAGCAAAGCCGATTTGATTCAAAAAGAAAAACTTCTTTCTTCCAGACAAAAAACCCTGAATGACCATGTAAACAAAATCCGACAGTTTGAAAGCGACAAAAAAATAAAGAATGAAAGACTGAGATATTTGGAAGACCGGGCTCAAAAGCTACGTGAACAAATTGATGCTGACCGCAAGTCAAACGACAGGGCAGGGTTCGCTATAAGGTCTCTGGAACAGGAAAAGGAGAGTGCCGGAAAGATGCTTTCAGAAAAGGAATTTATCGTCGACCAATTGAAGCTGGAATATGAGCAGCAGAAAAAAAATCAGATTGATGTTCAGGAAAAGCAAAAGGCCCTAAACATCGCCTTTTCTGCGAAAAAAGATAGGGTATATCATTTATCCAAGGATCAGGAAATAAAGCAGATCCAGCTTTCTACGCTGAAGCAGGAGCTGGATAAAACCGCCTCAGACGACAGCAATCAGGAAGCAAATCTTGCTGATTTTGAAGACAGGCTGGTTTTGATCAAAGAAGAATTGGATTCTCAAACCAAAACTTTGGCAATTATCAAAGGAAAGGAAGAGGATCAGAATCAAAAAATAGAGGATACCAATAAGATTATTGAAATGATCCGTGAAGAGGTAACCCAGATTTCGCGCAAACTCGATGCCCGTCAGAATGAATATAACCTCACCAAATCCATGGTGGATAATCTGGAGGGATTTCCTGAAGCGATCAAATTCCTGAAGAAAAATTCAAATTGGGGAAAAGACACCCCTCTCCTTTCCGATATCCTTACAACCGAAGAAAAGTACAGGGTGACAATTGAAAACTTTCTTGAAAACTACATGAATTATTATGTGGTGGAAAGAGAGCAACAAGCCATCGCAGCTGTGAATATGCTGAGCGATTCGGCAAAAGGTAAAGCCAATTTTTTCGTTTTGGAGCACTTCGACAGGTTCCGGCCTGCACACAATAAAATTTTTGCCAATGCTATTGCTGCAACTGAAATCATTGAATATGACGAAAAATATGCCAAGCTGATCGCGTTTATTTTGGACGAAGTCTATATTGTCAGAGGGGAATACAAGGATTTTCCTGAAGAAAAGAATGCCGTTTTCATTACCGAAAGCGGAAAGTTTACCAAGCGGAAATTCAGCATTTCAGGTGGATCAGTTGGCTTGTTTGAAGGGAAAAGAATCGGACGTGCAAAAAATCTGGAAAAGCTGGAAAGAGAAATTAAGGAGCTCAACAGGAAAGTAAGCGGAACCCGCTCTAATCTTGACAAGAACGTCAGCGACCTGATGAAACTCAAAGAAGTCAGCTATAAGTCAGAAATAGAAAACCTGCAACAGCAAATAAGTGAGACCAATCAGGAATATGTGTCCATCAGAACAAAAAAAGAACAGCTGAGTGAAATGCTTTCTTCCAATGCCAACAAACGGGAGGATATTCTGGAAAGAGTTGATCAACTACAGGATAGTCTTGCTGTAATTGTACCGGATCTTGTAAATGAAAAATCCGCTTTTTCTGAAATGGAAAATGATTTGGAGCAGATCAACATCCAGCTTCAGTCAGAATCCGAAAGCCTCAGTCAAAAATCAAATGCCTACAATCAGGAAAATATTTTATTCCATCAACAGCTGAACAGAGTCAATAGCCTTGATCAGGAAATTGAATTCAAAGTAAGTGCCTTTGAAAGCAGCAAGACCAGGATAGAAAAATCCCAATCCGAACAGAGCGGTATTGATCAGGAGATCAAATCTCTTTTGGACAACAATGAAGTCAAAGACGATGAGCTTTT
>JBGTDA010000221.1:0-24428 GCA_041748555.1 Rhodonellum sp. | reverse complement strand
TCTGCCCCCAACTCCTTCAATCTATTGTCAACCGGACACCGAGCTTGCCGAGGTGCTTTTCAAAATAAAATTTGGCTACTGGCAGAATTCCGTATATTCATAAAATCATTCATCTAAAAACCTTTTTTCCAACCACATCTTCTATTTCGTATAGAAAACCTTTTAGATAAAGCAAGAAAAACATCGGTTACGATTCACATGAAATCTTGTATCAGCGAAATTCACCTCTTCAAATGCATAAGTATTATCCCTGGATAAGGATTCGGGTTTTTTAAATATTAGTTCTGCCATTTTGTTCCAGTAAAGACATTGGCATATACATTGACTTTAATGGCTGAAGAATCTTATATTGAAGATTCAACTTTACATTAAAATATACATGGCACTTTTGCTGTCATATTGTCTTAATAAATATGAATAATTTCGAAAATCAATTATATCAATCATTAATGGTCGGAGAGTATGCAGGCGAAGGTGAATTGATACAGCTCATCACTGAAGATGAGGATGAATCAGGCGCTCAATATGCTGAAAAATACCAAGAAGAAATACCGATTTTATCTGTCCGGAACACAGTGCTTTTTCCGGGAGTGGTTATCCCCATTACTGTTGGTAGGCAACGGTCCATCAAACTGGTCAAAAAAGCACAAAGAGGGGACAAAATGATTGGCGTATGTGCCCAGATCAATCCTAATCATGAAGATCCTTCTTGGGAAGATATCTATCAGGTGGGAACGGTAGCGAAAATCATTAAAATGATTGTATTGCCGGACGGCAATACCACAATTATTATCCAGGGAAAGAAACGTTTTCAGATAAAGGAAACCATTACCGATGATCCTTATTTTATTGCCAAAGTGGATTATCTGGAGGAAAATTTTCCCAAGAACAGCAAGAAAATCCAGGCACTGGAAGAGTCCATAAAAGAAGCTGCAGCCAAGATTCTGATTCTCAATCCCGAAATTCCGCGCGAAGCTCAGGTTGCACTTGACAACATTGACAATACGCCTTTCCTGACCCATTTCCTTTCTTCAAACATCAACGCATCTGTAGATGCTAAACAACGGCTACTGGAAATAAATGACGGTGTCGAAAGAGCCACGCTTTTGCTTGAGTTTATGATGAAGGATATCCAGATGCTTGAGCTGAAAAGCGAAATTCATAAAAAAGTCCATACAGATATTGACCAGCAGCAAAGGGACTATTTTCTGCGTCAGCAGATGAAAGTACTCCAAACCGAGCTAGGTGAAGAGGGACCCGAAAAAGAGGTTGACGAGCTTCGGATAAAAGGTTTGACAAAGAAATGGCCGAAAGAAGTGGCCTTACACTTTGCAAAAGAGGTGGATAAAATCCTTCGTATCAATCCTTCCGCAGCAGAGTATCCCATTGCACTCAATTATGCCGAGACACTTGTTGAACTGCCGTGGAATGAATTTACCACCGATAATTTTGACCTTAAAAGAGCCAAGACAATTCTGGATAGAGACCACCATGGACTTGAAAAAGTCAAAGAAAGAATTATTGAGTATTTGGCCGTTCTAAAACTTAAAAACGACCTGAAAGGTCCCATCCTTTGTCTTTATGGACCTCCCGGTGTGGGTAAAACCTCTTTGGGAAAATCCATTGCTTCAGCGCTCGGAAGAAAATATATCAGGATGTCCCTAGGCGGATTACATGATGAAGCCGAAATAAGAGGGCACAGAAAAACATATGTCGGTGCCATGCCTGGCAAGATCATTCAGAACATGAAAAAAATCAAATTCTCCAACCCAGTTTATGTGTTGGATGAGATTGATAAATTAAGTTCGGATTTCAGAGGTGATCCTTCTTCTGCATTTTTGGAAGTACTGGATCCTGAGCAAAACAGCACTTTTACCGACAACTATTTAGAAGTTGAATACGACCTCTCCAAAGTGCTCTTTATCGCTACGGCCAATTCATTGGACACTATCCAACCTGCTTTGAGAGACAGGATGGAAGTCATTGAGGTGACAGGGTACACCTTAGACGAAAAAGTACAGATAGCCAAAAAGCATCTGATTCCCAAGCAACGTAAGGAACATGGGCTGAAGGGAAAAGATATCTCTTTTGAAAATCAGGCAATTGTAAAACTAGTAGAAGACTATACCCGTGAATCCGGGGTTAGAAGTCTGGAAAGAGCCATCGGAAAAGTAATCCGTAATGTTGCCAAATCCATTGCCATGGAAGAGGAATATACCAAGAAAATCACACCGGCTATGGTGCGGAAAATCCTTGGAGGAGAAATTTTTGACAAAGAAATTTATCAGGACAATTCCGTAGCCGGAGTAGTAACAGGGCTTGCCTGGACACCGGTTGGGGGAGAAATACTCTTTATCGAAACAGCGCTGAGTAAAGGGAAAGGAAAGTTGACGCTATCAGGTCAGCTGGGTGATGTCATGAAAGAATCAGCAATGACGGCACTTTCATACCTTAAATCCAAAGCAGAAAAATTCGGGATTGACTACCGTGTATTTGATCAATATGATCTACATATACATGTCCCGGCCGGAGCTGTACCAAAAGACGGTCCTTCTGCGGGTATTACCATTTTGACGGCCATGGCTTCCATATATTCCCAAAGAAAAGTGAAGTCCAAGATTGCTATGACCGGCGAAATCACGCTTAGGGGTAAAGTCATGCCGGTTGGCGGAATCAAAGAGAAGATTTTGGCGGCAAGAAGGGCAGGTTTAAAAGAAATCATCCTTTGCCAAAAAAACCATCGGGATATTGAAGAAATCGATGCACAATATACCAAAGGAGTGTCCTTTCATTTTGTTGATAAGGTTGAAGAAGTGCTGGAAATTGCCCTTATGAAAACCAAGGTCGATGAACCGATGAAGTTCAACTTTGACAAACAACCCAAAGTCTCTGAGTACAGTGAGTAAAAAAGCTATCCCGATGCAGGGGCGGATTACAGAAAGATGTAAAATTGAAGACTTATTATCCATACCTACTTCTTATTACAACGGGTTGCATTATTGCAACCCATCAGTTTTCATGGGGACAAGCCTCACGATCAGCATTTAATTTCATAGAAAACCCTTCATTTTCCAAACTTTCGGCTTTGGGAGGCGTGAATCTTACTGCAGGAAATGACCCGCTGATGTTCATGGCAAATCCGGCATTGTTGGACACAGGCAGCATACATACGCCCTCCTTCAACTATCTGAATTTCCCCGGAGGAATAAATGTGGCAACATTGGGCTACAATTTCAAAGGATTGGGTAAAGGAACCATGGGAGTGGGTTTGCAATATTTCAACTACGGCAGATTCGAAGGTTTTGATGATATAGGACTAGCAACCGGTGAATTCAATGCCAATGAATATGCACTGGTCATCGGTTATGCAATAAGGAACAAAGTCTTCAGCTACGGAGCAAATCTCAAAATGCTGGGATCTGTATTGGAAGGTTATCAGGCCCACGCCCTCGTGGTAGATTTTGGAGTCAACTTCCTACATCCCGAGCATGATCTTGTTTTGGCCATGAATGCCCGAAATATCGGATTTATATTGGGAGCCTACACGGAGGGGGTCTCACTTCAACTACCCGCTGATTTCAGGATTGGAGGAAGTTTCAAGCCTGAATATGCGCCTTTTCGTTTTCATCTCACGCTGAGAAATCTGCAAAGAGGAGAGGTGGATTTTTATATTCCCGACCCTTTTGGAAATTCTGGAGAACTGCCGATTGCTGATAGGATATTCAGAAGGATGGTATTTGGGGTTGAGCTTTTACCGAGTGAAAATTTTAATTTGAGGCTGGGATATAATCATTTGATCCGAAAGGAATTTGAAACAGAATCAGGTGCCGGAGCCGGAGGGTTTTCAGGAGGATTTGCCTTTAAGGTGAAGAAATTTGAACTATCCTATTCCCGGATGTTTTACAATGTACCGGGTGGCTCCAACATCTTTGGAATCACCACTTTAATAAAAGATAAAAGAACGTTTTAACGTTAAAAAAGATATGAGAAATGAAATCACAGATCTGACTCCCAGGCAAATTGTTGCTGAGTTGGATAAATATATCATTGGTCAAAATGATGCAAAGCGAAATGTAGCCATTGCCTTGCGGAACAGGATCAGAAGGATGAATGTAAAATCCGACATCCAAAAAGATATTGTGCCCAACAATATTCTTATGATCGGATCCACCGGTGTAGGTAAAACAGAAATAGCCAGAAGACTGGCTAAAATCGCAAATGCACCATTTACTAAAGTTGAGGCCTCCAAATTTACGGAAGTTGGATATGTTGGTCGGGATGTGGAAAGCATGGTGCGTGATCTTGCCGAACAATCCATTCACTTGGTGAGAGAAAACAAAAACGAAGAAGTTGAAGAAAAAGCTGCCCAGGCAGTGGAGGAAATTATTCTGGACATTTTGATTCCCCCTGTCAAGTCAGCAGGATTCAGCAGATCCATTTCTTCCAATACAGGGGATTTCAATCCTGACAATGCTTCCGAGGATGAACTTAATGAAAGAACAAGGGATCGGTTCAGAGAAAAGCTGAAAAACGGAGAGCTGGAAGACCGCAAGATTGAAATCAACGTGAAACAATCTTCAAACGTAGGGGTCGGTATGATCGGGAACGGGATGATGGATGATGCCAGCATGGCCGGTTTGCAGGATATGATCAGCGGCATGATGCCAAAAAAGACCAAAAGACGTAAGCTGAGCATCAAAGAAGCCCGAAAGGTTTTGATGGAAGAAGAGGCCAGCAAGCTTATAGATTTTGATGAGGTCAAGGAAGAAGCGCTGAGGTTGGCGGAAAACAACGGGATCATCTTCATTGATGAAATCGATAAAATCGCCTCCAAAAGCGGAAAAGGCGGAAGTGGACCGGACGTCAGCAGAGAAGGTGTGCAACGTGATTTGCTGCCGATTGTAGAGGGAACCGCAGTCACCACCAAATATGGTATTCTCAACACCGACCACGTGCTTTTTATTGCTGCGGGTGCTTTTCACGTAAGCAAACCATCTGATCTTATTCCTGAGTTACAGGGACGTTTTCCGATCAGGGTGGAGCTGAGCAGTCTGACTGAAGATGATTTTTACAGAATCCTGAATGAGCCGAAAAATGCTTTGACAAAACAATATCAGGCCCTGTTCGAAACTGAAGAAGTGTATCTGGAATTCAGTGATGAAGCCACCAGGGAAATAGCCAAACTGGCATTCAAGATCAATGAAGAAGTGGAAAATATCGGCGCAAGAAGATTACACACCGTAATGAGTCACTTGCTGAACGATTTCCTTTTTGAGGTGCCTGACACCATCGAAGCCAATTCCAAGATCATGATCACCAAAGAAATGGTCGATGAGAAATTGAGCTCTTTAGTCAAAAACAGAGATTTATCTCAATATATTCTGTAAGGCAATTTATTGTTCTAATGATCTGAGGCAGGAATGTGGAAACCCGTTTCCTGCTTTCTGCCTCTTTTGTTGATGGAATCAATGAACTTTCATTTACTGCTACATCAGGCGCTTTGGCCATAGCTTTTACAACGAAACTACCGGCAGAATAGCAGATATACTGGTTAATACTTAAACATCTTTTATGAAAAACCAATCACTTTATATAGTCACAGGATCCAGTAAAGGCATCGGCAAAGCACTTGTTGAAGTGCTTGTAAAAAATGATAGCAATACAGTCATAGGAATTTCAAGGACTGCTGAAAAAAGTATCAACGGCGATTATTATTGCGTAAAACTGAATCTGGGCAATATCTCTGAAATAGAAAACAAGCTGGATAGGATTTTTCCCGAAGGGGACTTTAACAGGATCGTGCTGATCAACAACGCGGGATGGATCGGTGAAATCAACCATCTGGGAAAACTTTCTCCTCAAAACATCAAATCAGTCTTTGACATCAATACAATTGCTCCGGCCATCCTGATGAATGCATATGTAAAATGCTATGGGAAAATTTCAAGTGCTGAGAAAATTGTCATAAACATAAGTTCGGGAGCAGCCAATAAACCTATGGACGGTTGGTCAGGCTACAGCGCATCAAAGGCAGCATTGAATATGTTGACAAAAACCGCTCAGGAAGAAGCAAACATTGAAGGGCTTAACATACAATATTATGCCTTGTCTCCCGGAGTGGTGGATACAGAAATGCAGGGAAATATCCGATCGGCAAATAAGGATGGATTTTCGGCACTTGAAAAATTCAAGGATATGAAAGCCAACAATAGCTTAAGTTCTCCCGAAGCAACTGCTCAAAAAATCATACACCTCATTACGCACGCTGAAAAATTCCAGGAGGTTTTGCAGGATGTAAGGGCTTTTTAGTATGATGGCAGAAAAATAACACGATCATGGGAACAATCCGGCTTAAAAGCATTATTGAATCTGCCAAAAGGAGGGCAAAGAATAATGGAATATCCCTTTCCCTGATGTATGGGAAGGTGACACAAATGAGTTCAAAACAGAGGCCTGATATACAGGCCTGTTTGGTATATGCATATAAGTTGATCAGTCATGAACGCATCGAACTTTTGCCTACCGGATAATGGATCAAGCAAAAGTACTTCGTGACAGTTGCATTTGGTCCGGAGCAAAGCAGGAACTTATCCGTGCCAATTTATGACGTCAAGTGGGTCGGTGATTTTTTTGAAGATCCAGGGAATGAAGCCGTTATAGAATTGGCTTTTCTGGAAGGGCGTGTGTTGATAACCTTGGATAAGGACTTCGGTGAGTTGGCCATATTCAGGGGAAAAACCCCATCGGGGAATAATCCGAATTGTGAATTTTTTCGCACTCCAACACGGACAAGTCAGTATCCATATTCTTGAGAAGTATGTTACAGATTTGGAACATCATGCCATCATCCCAGTTGAGTAAGACCGGGTTCGTATCATGGTTTCCGGACATTGATTTTTTGTATTTATATCATTGGTCATTTTAAACTTCACCTTTTATTTTACTAATTCCTTTATCCGATCACTGATCATCTATCCTCCATCATTCGCTCCTCTGCGAATCCACCGGGTTCATCAGTGCTGCTTTGATGGACTGAAAGCTCACAGGGGCATGGATGCTGGTTCCATCATTCACTTTTCAAAATCTTCGCAGGATTCATCAATGCTGCCCTGATTGTCTGGGAGCTGACGGTCAGGAAAGCAATTGACAAAGCCACGATGCCGGTAAGCAGATAAATCTTCCAATCAATTGAAATCCGTTACGTAAAATCGGTAAGCCAATCCTCCATCCAATACCAGGAAACCGGAATCGCCAAGATCACTGAAATCAGAACCAAACGCACAAATTGGTTGGACAGAAGAAACATCAGCCCCAATGCAGATGCCCCAAGCACCTTTCGTACAGAAATCTCCTTGCTGCGCTGCTCAGAGATAAATGCAGCCAACCCAAACAAGCCCAGGCAGGAAATGAAAATGGCCAAACCTGAGAATATCGCTGTGAGCGTAGCTGTCCTTTGCTGGCTTAGAAACTTCCCGGCATGAACTTCTTCTACAAATTGATAATCAAACGGAAACAGGGGATTGAATTTTTCGAACACATCCTTCAGCTTGTCTAAAGAACGGGCTATATTACCGCCGGCAGCCAATTTGATATGTACCACCGAATTGCCATATGCCGGCCCGGTAATCAAAACAGGCCCAACCGGCTCAAAAGGGGAATCCATCACAAAGTCTTTCACCACTCCGACTATCGTAAAGTCGAGCGTAACATCCGTGATAACCTCTCCAATAGGGTTATCGAAGCCCAGAATCCCAGCTAATGAAGAATTGACCAAGGCCGCTGTGCTGTCCGAAGCATAAGTGTAAACATCTATATCCCTCCCATCGACAAGCTCCATTCCAGCCGTTTGGACCAAATCCGCATCTGTGGACCTTCTCGAAATAACCGGCCGAAAGCTTTCATCTTTCCCTTGCCATTCCATGGCATCCGTTCCGCTCCAGATTTCGGTCAGCGGTGAAAAAGTCGCAGAAACCGATTCAATTTCATTGTGATTAAGAAGCTCATTTCTGAAAGTAGCGTAGTTCTTACTCAAATCAGAGGAAATAGCATGGTAAATCAAGTTGGACTTCTCCAGACCCAGATCCCTATTCTGAACATACCGGAGCTGATGCTGAATAACCAGTGTACTTGAAATCAATACAGCGGCTATGGTGAATTGACAAACGAACAATACTTCCCTGGGCTTAAACCAAAAGCGTTGCGGCAACAGTTTAGACTTGAGAGCGCTTACCGGTGAAAAGGCACTGAGCAGTAAGGCCGGATAGCTACCCGCTAACACTCCCGTCAACAGTACATAGCCGGCAGAATCTTCCTCCTGTTGCCAATCCATTTTCAAACTTGCTATACAAGTGTGAATCCCTCACGGGATGGAGAAAATCCTCAATTCGCTTTTCCTCAGAATAGTTGGCGGTGAGTGGCTTGAATTTCCCGGCAAATAGATCTGAATCCGTTCCTTCCTTTAGTTCTATAAAGGTGCGGACAGAATTATTGAGCCAGTAATCATCAGACCACCCCATAAGTTCGAGCTTTCGCCAGGGAAGAAAAATCTGATACGGAAAATTGGTGTTTTCCGGGAGATCTTCCAGGACTGCTCCGATTATAAAATCGATCTTACCCTCTATAGTGACTGATTCCCCCATCACATCAGCCTTGTCAAACAGTTTCCGGGCAAGGGAGCGGGTAATCACCACGGAGTTGGGACCCTCCAGCGCAATTGTACTTTCGCCCTGTAGACTCGAAAACGAAAAAATTTTAAAAAAGCCTGGATCAGTAAAAGTGGCTTCCTCGGAAAACTTGTTCTCTCCGGATGTGATCAGGAATTTACCAAACTCTGTAATACGTGCATAATTTTCAATCTCGGGGTATATCTCCTGTGCTTTGGGCCCCATGGGTTTTGGAGTCGAATTCCAGGAGGTAATCGATCCACCTTCCCTGGAATTCCTCCATACTTCATAAATGCGCTCTGATTTGGAATGGAAAGCATCCACAGACACTTCAAATTGTATCCAGAGAAGGATCAACATGGATCCTGTCATGGCTATGGCCAATCCTCCGATATTCAGCAGAGAAAAACCTTTGGTACGGATCAGGTTTCTCCAGGCTATTTTAAAGTAGTTTTTCCACATACTTTTTTAGATTTGAGATTTAAGACAGAAGATCTAAGACTTCTACTATTCATTGATTATTCAAATTCATTTTCAGTTCCCTTATTTGCAAACAAGGTTTTTAACGCCCGGACACTATCATTCCAACCTTCATCCATCTCATAAAATCATCAAATCACTGATCACACAATCACCTGATCACTCTACTCACTCCGCAAACTCTCCACCGGATTCATCAAGGCGGTTTTAATGGAGTGAAAACAGACGATCAGTAGAACAATCAATATTACTCCACCCAAAGGTGCAGCAAATAACCACCAACCCATATCTATTCCGAAAGCGTAATTTTTTAACCATGCTTTTATGATAAAGTAAGTAAGCGGTAAAGCAATCAGGCTGGAAATAATTACCAGTTTTACAAAGTCTTGGGTAAGCAAGGTCAATATATTGGAAACGGAAGCACCCAATACCTTGCGTATGCCGATTTCTTTGGTTCTTTGTACAGTGGTATGGAAAGCTAAACCGAACAATCCCAAACAAGCGATCAGGATAGAAAGTAGCGTGAAAATCTCAAATAAGTCCCCGAATCGCTGGTCTGCTTGGTACTGTGCTTCAAAGAACTGATCCAAGAAAAAATAATCAAAAGGATTGTCAGGAAATGCAGCTGCAAATTCTTTTCTGATGGTATTGATTTCTTCCGGTACATTCTTCCCGGCAACCCTTACTGAAAAGTAGGACCAAGTGGCTGGTCGGTAGAATAATATCTGTGGTTGAAAATCGCTTTTCAGGGATAAATGGTGATAGTTTTTTATCACTCCTGCAATCCGGCCTTTGTCCCGCCCATCCATCTCAATATATATTTCTTCCCCAATAGCCTCCTCAGGCTCTGCAAAACCTAATTTGTGAGCAGCAGCTTCGTTAATAATGACGGCATCGATAGGAGCAAAAGTTTCGGAGAAAACACTTCCTGCGACAGTTTCCATGCCATAGGTGGTAAAAAACCGCTCGTCTACAGCAAAAATATGGTAGGTATTGATGTCACTTGGTTCGCTCAATACTCTTCTGACCAGACCCTGCCTCCAGACGATTTCCTGTCCCGGTATAAACCCGGACTCTGTTACATTTTTAATTTGCGGGTGCTGCAAAAGTTGTTCTTTAAAAAAAGCAGCTCTGCTATTATACGCCTCCTCACTGCATTCTTTCAGATAACTGGCTGCCTTTAAAATCACCATGTTCTCTGTATCAAAACCTAAGTTTTGGGTTTTCATATAGTGGATCTGTGCGCGCATGGTTAGTAATCCGGATATCAGGAGCATCGCAGTAACGAACTGAAATATCACTAAACCCTTCCGCAGGTTGATACCACCATTTTGAGCTGTAATCTTTCCCTTCAGCATTGTGATCGGCTTGAAACCAGAAAGTACCAAAGCAGGATAAAAAGAAGAAAGAGCAATGCATATGAATGATAAAACCAAGAGTACTCCCACTACAATGATGTTTTCAAAAAAGCCAGGTAATATCGCACCTGTAAAAGTCTGAAAAAAAGGTGAAAGTATCTGATAAAGGACAAATGCCAAACCTAGTGCCAAGGCATTAACTATGGTGGATTCAAATAAAAATTGGTTTATCAATTGACTCCTTTGAGAGCCAAAAACCTTCCGTATCCCCACTTCTTTAGCCCTATCGGTAGCTTTTGCAGTAGTGATATTGATATAATTGATCCAGGCAATGACGATGATAAAAATGGCTACCATTCCCAGATAATACACAAAGCGGAAATTTCCCGTTACCCCTAGCTCCGATTGAAGATCGGAATAAAGGTGGATATCCTGAATCGGTTGCAAATGCAATACCTCCTTCACATTTCTGGCTTGAAACAATTCTCCTTTATAGCGGTTGAAAAAATCAGGTAGCTTTTCCTCCAGGTTGTTAGGTAGTACATTTTTGTCAAGTAAGACATAAGTATAATATTCGTCCACCTCCCAACTATCCTCCGAAGGCCTCCAATCAGGATCGTTCCTGCCATATCGCTGTTGTAGGATATTGTAAGATAGGAGAAAATCAAAATACAGATGAGAATTAGGAGGCACATCCTCAACCACTCCCGTTACCTTATAAATTTCCTGGGTACCATCATCTTTGTAAAGATTCAGTAAATTCCCCATCGGCTCCTGATCTCCAAAATATTTTCTGGCTGTGGAGATAGACAGAACGATGCTGTTTGGGTCCTGTAGTACTGTCTCGGGATTGCCTTTGTGCAGCCGATAGGAAAATACTTTGAAGAAAGATGCATCCGCTAGAAAAAAATCATCCTCATAATGTCTTTGGTCGGAGCTTTCTGCTGCCAGGATACCATGATCAGGCATTAGTCGTACATAATCTGCAACTTCAGGAAAATCTTGTTGTAATCTTGGGGCAATGGCCGGATAGGTTTTGGCAGAACTGAATTTAAATTCCCCATCGACATAACGGTCCATGCTGATGCGAAAAACATTGCCTCCTTTATCATGGAACTGATCATAGCTCAACTCGAAGCGTACATACTGTAGAATAAACAAACAGGCCGCTATCCCAATGGCCAGTCCCAGGATGTTGATCAGGCTGAAAACCTTATTTTTCAGCAGATTCCGATAGGCGATTTTTAAGTAGTTTTTCTACATGGCTATTGATTATTGGATTTTGGGATTGGCGATTTTAAATGGCCACACCTTCCTCTTTGTTACCTTTATCGACCGCAGATATCGCTGATTGACGCTGACTTTTTCTGCGCCTATCTGCAATATCCACGGGAAAACGAGTTTTACTTCCCTTTCCCTGTCACTCATTTCCACAGTTTGCCAGTTACTTTGTCTCCTCTTCCCACTTCTGTGCCATTAAAATCCTCATGGGAGGCTATAAAAGCCTCTTTTCCCAAAAAAAACGCTTCTAAACGGACAAAACCGTCCGATCACGGGCATTTTCAGCATTAAAAATCCCATACTATAACAAAAAGTGATAATCAATTTTTATGACTTTTTGTATCTTTGGTCATGGATCAAATACTTGATAAAAATTCTATTATCAAAACACTTTACTCCCGTCGAAACGAGCTGACCCCTGGCGGGAGATGGGCTATATTAGAAATAAAATAATCCATGATTATTTTGGTATAGATCCCGATATAATCTGGGATATGGTTAAAACAGATATTCCACAATTAAAAACAGTAATTGAAAAAATCCGTGGAAACTGACTTGGATAATTTTTATTTTTCCTACAAAACTCTTGGAATTATCTCATCAACTGCTATTACATTTTCCCACATCTAACCACTCCATTCCTCTTCATCACTTAATTTACCAGTCTCCCTATCATTCCCTACTCACTCCTGAAACTCTCCACCTCGCCCTGTGGGATTTGGCCAATTTTCACTCCCAGCGCAACATATATCTTTAGCCAGCTGGTCAAAAGCCCATTGAAATTGGTCAAATAAACCTTGACCTGAGTGTCACCGATTCATCCGTTTTTCCGTAAAATTTTAAGCTTCCCTTCTTTGGGTTCTTTGAAGGCATCACATTCGGTCAAAAACTGTTCCATCGAGTCGATATTATCTCCGTATATCGTTGCACTGAACTCGTAAGCTCTCAGAAGCATGCGCACATACGCATCCGGGGCTCTTTGCCTGCTAAGCTTTTTTATTGCACCCAGATAATCTTCCCGGTAAACGGTCGGAATGATGATCTTGGACAGGCCTTTGGATGATAACTCCGCATTCATCATTACCCTTGCAATCCTTCCATTGCCGTCGAGGAACGGATGGACCTCACTTATCAGGAACATCATATACGCTGCCCGGGCGAACGGATGCTGTAGCAGCGTGTACCATTCAAACCCTTTCTTTAACGTACCTGCCACCAATCGCCAATCCACAAATTCCGTGCTTCCGGCACGGTTGTTTTTGTCTTTGAATTCGCCTGGTTTTTTGGAAATACGGGCTCGTAAGAGCACAGCATGCCTCCTCCGCAGTGTTTCCAAAAATTCATCCGGTGAATCCGAGCATATCGACATCTCTTTTTTGTCTGAAACAATATGGTGTGTTCCAAGTATATCGTGCACATCTTCATTCCTTGTCGGAATGGGTGTTTCCGTTGCGATGATTTCTTTGGCCTCACTGACAGCAAATTCTGTCCCTTCAATGTAATTCGAAAAATAACCTTCGAAGAAAGCAAATGTCCGATAAGCTTTTAAGGTCGTGTTCTTGTCCGGATGATCGGGAAAAACAGTTCCTGCCAGTCCGTTATATAACAGTTGAAATAAATTAACCCTGTCGGGATCAAACGGCTCGCCGAGGGCCCTTGCTTTTGCGGCAGCGGATTGGAGTTTTTGGGATTCACCCGTGGACAAAAGATCACTTATTATCCGGTTGAGTTTTTTGAACTCCCTATCCATTTTTAAAATTGGAGCAAGTTCCCTGGCACTATCACGAATGGCATTCAGGCTCTTTTCACCCCTGGCCCGGATAATCATCTCCAATCTTTCCTCCATTTCTACTTTTGACAAGATCTTTGATTCTTCGCCTTTTTTTCTTGTCTCCTGCATATTCTCCAGAAAAGCACGTGATTCCTGCGACACATACAGGTTTTCAAAAAATGGATGATCACCTTCGGTCTTTCCCGGACCTTTTAAAAAGTGGACGGTCAGGCCGGGCCATCGAACATTCCCGGTATACGTATAGGTGAGGTAAATGTGTCCGGACTGTGTGGGTTTGAATTCAAGGGCACTCCTATGGCTTAACAGTGTTCCCGGATATTGATGGGCAAGAATCCTGAACCAGTTTCGTCTGATGATGGTTTCAGGCCCTTCTTCCAGATTGGACGTATAAATCCGGGGGGCTATCTTTTTGATCAGTTGCTGCTTCTCAAAAGATTTTATCCGTTTTGATGCTGCTTTGTCAGAAGAACCCAATATTATTTCCTGTAACCGAATAGGTGGAATTTTTCCCATTAATCAACCTCCTTTTTCCAAAATTGGAGAAAATTTCCGATTAATTAAGGTTTTTGGACGAAAATTTTAGATTAACATTTCTCGGGAGTCCTGAAAATGCAAAATGAACGTTCCACTTCACAATTTATCTGTAACCCTATTTCACCTATTATTAAATCACCGATCCCTCCCTGGATATAAGTTTAAGGCATAAAATTTAAGACTTTAGACAGGAGACCTGGATTTAACTTAATAGTTGGATTATTCTTTCTTTGGTACCCGTTCCTGATTCCAGGTTCCTGATTCATACTACCCGTTTCCCGATTCTTGAATCTGCTCAGATTTATTCACCCGATCACCTAATCACCGATCATTCATCCGCTCTCTTCCCGGTAAAGACCTGCCAGGTTTTGAAAACCTGGCAGGTCTCCCGCCTCTTACTCACTCCGCAACGACTCCACCGGATTCATCAGCGCCGCCTTCACGGATTGGAAGCTGACCGTCAGCAATGCAATGATCATCGTCAACAGACCTGCTTCGATAAAGTACCACCATTCCAAGTCAATCTTATAGGCGAAGCCGTCCAGCCAGTTTTTGGCGAGGTAGTAGCTCAGCGGCAAAGCAACGACAATGGCAGCCAATACCATTCTTGCAAAATCACATACCATTCTACTTAAAGACAATCTTTTGATCAATTGCTGCTTCCAACCTGCCAAATACTCATGCGAGATACCATCCACATTTAATACGCAATTGCACATTAATGAAATCCAGGCCATACAATACGTGGCATTTTCGTCAAAAATTTGTTATTTTTGCATAAAGTTGTACAGCCATGAAAAGTCAAAAATTAAGTTCTTTGCAGCTGGAATTGCTGAATGTGTATTCATTTCAGCCTGATGAAAAAGACTTGGTAGCTATCAGGAAATTGTTGGCAGAATATTTTTCCGACAAATTGATTGATAAGGTAGGCCAGGCTATAACCGAACGCCAAATTACCGAACAAGATCTCGATCGTTGGCTTGATGAATAAGCCCCGTGTTGTATTGGATACCAATGTCTTTTTGGTTTCACTTGCCCCTCACTACAAATATCACTGGATATATCGCTCATTATTGCAAGGGGATTTTGAACTGGCAATATCAAATGAGATATTAATGGAATATCAAGAACAGATTTCCCTTCGCTACGGTATAAAACAAACCGATGCTACCCTGGACTTCCTGCTAATGCTTCCAAATGTATATTTATATAATCCATCCTATTTATGGCAATTAATTGATAATGATAAAGATGACAATAAGTTTATCGATTGTTTTATTGCCAGCCAATCCGATTTTATTGTAAGTAACGACCGCCATATCCATCAAATCAAAGACAATGAATTCCCAACCATCAATGCATTTCGATACGAGGAATTCGAGTTGAGGTATAAATCCGTTTTCGGTGCTTAATTTGAAGGTGGTACCATCGATCTTAAACATCCTTGGCCGATATATCTGATACCAATTCGAAAATAATTGGAGTAAAAGTCCTGCTAACCGTCATATCCTTCACCGAAAGGATTGGCTGTATGCTCAGACTCTCCGTCCCGCCCTGGGGATTCCGTCATTTTTTCACTCCGATCGCAACGACTCCACCGGATTCATCAGCGCCGCCTTCACGGACTGAAAGCTTACGGTCAGCAAAGCGATCAGCATAGTCATCAGGCCTGCCCCGATAAAATACCACCATTCCAAGTCTATTTTGTAGGCAAAACCGTTCAGCCAGTTTTTGGCAAAATAGAAACTGAGGGGCAGCGCAACGACAATGGCGATCAATACCAATTGAAAAAACTCTCCGGACAACAATCTCACAATACCCGCTTCACTTGCACCCAATGTTTTCCTGATCCCGATTTCCTTGGTTCTTTTTTCGGCCATAAAGGCTGCCAGACCAAGCAGGCCTAAGCAGGAGATGAGGATGGCAAGTCCGGCAAAATAGCGGGAGAGAACAGAGATTCGCTGTTCGGCAACATATTGGTCCTGATAGGCCTCATCCATAAACTTATATTCTAAAGGATAACCTAGATTGTAAGATTGGTAGAGTTCCCCCAATTCTTTAATCGCCTCACGGCCTTTGCCAGCTGCTATTTTGGCCATGACAATCCATGTTTGTTCCGGTCTTAAAATAAAAAACAAAGGTTTAACCTCTTCGTAAAGTGATTGAAAATGAAAATTCTTCGTCACACCTATAATCTGCCTATCATTGCCCAGTACGTTAACTGTTTTTCCAATAGGATCTTTCATGTTCATTGTTTCAATTGCGGCCTCATTAAAAATGATCTTGGTGTCTTCTGAACCAAAATCGGGAGAGTAGCTTCTTCCTTCTTTAATCACAATGCCAAGTGTTTCGATCATTTCATAATTCACCCTTACATACTCGGTTTCAAGTATGTCCTCAGGAATCTTTCCTTCCCATTGCAATGTGCTTGTGCTACTCCTGTAGCCACCATCTACTAGGCTATGACCTATGCTGGATGCATTGACTATTCCCGATATATTTTTCACTTCTGTAAGAAAAGTCTCCGGATTTAACTCCACCTTTCCTTCCATTTCAAAATAAAGGATGTTGTCCTTATCATATCCCAGATGTTGTGTTTGCACAAATTGAATTTGACGGTAAATAACCAATATAGATACGATGAGAATAAGGGAAACCGCAAACTGAAATACCACTAACCCTTTTCGTACCAAAAGTTCACTACCAGAACTTGCGAGCTTGCCTTTCAATATGGTAACTGGGCCGAAACCAGAAAGATATAAGGCTGGATAACTTCCTGCAATGAAGCCCGTAAATAGCGTGATGCCCAAAAATGATAAAATGAGGTTTTTATCAAAACTTAGTTCGAGCTGTTTTCCTGTTATTTCATTAAATTCAGGTGAAAAAAGTTGAACGATCATGACAGCAACAAACAGGGATAGAAAACCCATCAGCATTGATTCTCCCATATATTGCATAATCAACGTTTTCCTGTCAGCGCCCACTACTTTTTTAATAGCAACTTCCTTTATCCTTTGTGAAGCTTTTGCCGTAGATAAGTTCATGAAATTAATGCAGGCGATGATAAGGATAAAAAGAGCAATAACAGAAAAAATCTTCACGTATTCTACTCGCCCGCCAGCTTGTATACCGTTTTCGTATTTTCCGTATAGATAATGGTCGGAATAGGGCTTGGTAAATAGTGTAACATGTTCTTCTCCGCCTTTCCTTACAACAAAATCTGCGATTTTTTGATTGAACTCTTTAATGTCAGTATCCCTTTTTAGAATAAGATACGTGGCATGTGCGTTGTTCCTCCAATCCAAGACCCAAGGGGATGTATCTTTGTATTCTTCATAAGACAGCAGAAAATCAAACTTTGTGGATGAATTATCGGGTACATCTTTGAAGACACCGGTAATCATAAATTGTTTTTCCTTTTCAAACGCTATAACTTTTCCAATTAGATCTTCCTTAGTACTGAAGAGACGGGTTGCAAGACTTTCGGAAATAGCAATAGCGTTTTTATCCGTCAAGACCTGATCTTTATCTCCATAAATAAGATCATAGGAGAAAATATTGAAGTAATCTTTTCCCACATACTGTCCTGTTGTTTTGATACTTTTATCGTTTATAGAAATCCTGTATTCATCGACCCATGAAGCAGGGGACGCATATTCAACTTCGGGCATTTCTTCCAGCAGTGACTCGGCCAAGAGGCCAGGTGTTGATTCCGTTGTATTAATTTTCCCAACCGATTTCAGGTTTTCCATAACTTGAAAAAGTTGAGCATCTTTTTCATGAAACCTATCTACACTTAACTCATCCTTCACCCAAAGGAATATCAATAAGGCGCAGGCAAGACCAGTAGACAATCCAATCAGATTAATAAAGAAAGTGCTTTTGAAACGTCTGAAATTTCGGTAGATCAGAAGGAGGTTGTGTCGGAGCATGGCTTTGGGGATAAAGTAGTCTGTACTTCATCTAAACTACGAGTTCCTTGCCAATAAAAAAATGCTCCTAAAAGCAAAAAAGTAAGGTTTACTGTTTCCGGGCAAGGATTTTTCGGACAAAAATGTCCGCTGATGGGCAAATTGGATCTGCCGATAAACATAGGGGAATTAACTTTTGCCTTATTAAAATAACAATCCAATTAAAAGGATTGAAAGGTCAATGATAAAACCAATATAGAAAAAATTCATCTCGTGAAATCATGGTTCAGCTTTTTCACCCTGTTTTATAAATGAATATAGTCTTTCAAAATCAAAAACTAAGCTTGAAACCACTTTAAGCCGATGTCATCAAGGTTAATCCCATTCATCCCGAAGTTTATTGATATGGGCATCGATCTCTCCAACGGTATTAAAACTTCCTTTGGCAACACCTATCATATCAGTAAGACGTTTTTTGTCAGGTTTCTTACCCGCTTTATTTTCATGTTTGTTAAGATTTTCCCACTCGTTTATAGGGATGATCACAGCTTTTTTTTGCCCTTTCTCATTATAGATATACTTATATTTCATAGTTCAAGCATATTTTTCAATAACAAATATAAGCAAAATATCTTCCATCTCAGTCAATCACCAGTCACTCATACCTCAGCGAATTTCCCGCAGGACGTGAATACTTCAATGTTCGCTCCGATCACCGGATCACTGATATCTCTGCCCGGTAAAGACCTTCCAGGTTTTGAAAACCTGGAAGGTCTCCCGTCCTCTTACTCACTCCGCAAACTCTCCACCGGGTTCATCAGCGCCGCCTTCACGGATTGGAAGCTGACCGTCAGCAATGCAATGATCATCGTCAACAGGCCTGCCCCGATAAAATACCACCATTCCAGGTCAATCTTATAGACGAAGCCGTCCAGCCAGTTTTTGGTGAGATAATAGCTCAGGGGCAAAGCAACAACAATGGCTGCCAAAACCATTATAGCAAAATCTCCCGACAACAGTTTCATAATCTTCCACTCACTGGCCCCCAGGACTTTTCGGATCCCTATTTCCTTGATCCTTCTTTCGGCAGTGAAGGCTGCCAGACCAAACAGGCCCAGACATGAAATCAGGATGGCAATTCCGGCAAAGTATTTGGATAAGGTGGAAACTCTTTGTTCTGCTATGTATTGCTGTTGGTACTCCTGATCCAAAAATTGGTAATCAAACGGAAATCCCGGATAAAACGTCTGAGAAAGCGATTGAAGCTGATCAATAGTTCCCGGTTCTTTACCCGCTTTCACTTTGACCACAATGTTCGAGGTTCTCCCGGGAGCTAACCACAGCACTACCGGCTTAACCTCTTCATGCAGTGATTCAAAATTAAAATCCTTAACTACGCCTATAATCTCCCGCTCCTCTTCCCACAACTGGACCACTTTACCTATTGGATCGGAAATCCCCATATGCTCAATAGCCGCTTCGTTGAAGATGACCTTGGCAGAATCTGTACTGAACTCTTTGGAAAATGTCCGTCCTTCATTCATTTCTATTCCCAACAGTTCGAGCATGTCGTAATTGATCGGCATCATTTCAAACTCAGTTATATCATTGGGAGCTTTGTCGGGCCACTGCACACCTTGCGTAGAAGCAATATGCCCGGTCATATCATGACCAATGCTGGATGCACCCAATACTCCTGGTAGTTCTCTGACCTCGGAAAGAAATGTTTCTAAATTCTCTTCCGGTCCTAACCTGTTAAAGAAGAGAATATTATCTTTTTCGTATCCCAGATGCTTATTCTGTACAAATTCTATTTGTTTATAAACGACGAACACCGAGACAATCAAAATGGTAGATAGGGTAAATTGAAAAATGACCAACCCTTTTCGTACCCATAGTTCTCCCAAAGAGGTAATGAGCTTCCCTTTTAAAACAGTGGAAGGTCTAATGCCGGAAAGGTAAAATGCAGGATAGCTACCCGCTATCAGTCCGGTAATAAACGTTACACTGAGCAGTGACAGAATCAGGTTGTTGTTCCACGCAAGTGCAAGTTGTTTTCCTGTGATGGTATTGAATTGCGGAATGAAAATTTCAACAAGAAGGATCGCTAAAAACATCGATACGGAAGCCATAAGTATCGATTCACCAAGATACTGAACAATCAATGATTTTCTGCCGGCACCTACCGCCTTTTTAAGGCCAACCTCTTTCATTCTTCTGGATGCTTTCGCAGTCGATAGGTTCATGAAATTGATGCAGGCAATAATGAGTATGAAAATGGCAATTACCGAAAACAATCTGACGTATTCTATTCTTCCCCCGGCTTGCTGACCGTTTTCATAGTTACCGTATAGGTAGGTATCTGAGTAAGGAGAGGCAAATAAGATACGGTGTGTGGTTTCACCATTGGTCTTCCTTTCTATAAGATCAGCAATCTTCTCATTCAATTGATTAACATTGGCTCCCGGCTTGAGAAGTGCATACGTAAACGGCCAGGCAGTTTGCCAGCGAGCAGCCCATCCGGAATCTTCCATATGAATCCTAAACGGCAGGACAAAATCAAACTGCATGGAGGAATTTCGGGGCACGTCCTCAAAAACACCCGTCACCCGGTATTGCTCCTCATGCTGCCATTCTATCGTTTTACCCACCACGTCAGAAGTGTTAAACAGATTCTTAGCCAGGGTTTCGGATATCACAATAGAACTCCTATCGGTAAGTACCCGGCTTGCATCTCCTTGTATAACGGGGAAGGAAAACATCCTGAAAAAGTCCTCCCCCACATATTGGCCGGTAGCCTGAATGTCTTTGTTTTCTACTGAAAGCGTATAACGGTCAAGATTAAAACAGGCAACGGCATATTCCACTTCCGGCATCTCCTCTTCAAGGGTTGGTGCGGTCAGGCCGGAAGTCCGGGCAGACAGCCCTATTTCACCATCGAGTATCCGATGCTCCATGAGCTGATACAGACGACCATCTTTCTCGTGAAATTTATCCATCTGAAGCTCATCCCTCACCCAAAGAAAAATAAGTATGGCACATGCCAGCCCGGTGAACAGACCAATCAGATTAATAAAAAAGGTGCTTTTGAAACGTCTGAAGTTTCGGTAGATCAGGAGGAGGTTGTGTCGGAACATAGGTCGTTGTTTAACAGATACTTTTACGACTTCCATGCCAATAAAAATCTGCACCAACAGTAGGATAGGCGGAATTAATGATTTTCGACGTGAGTTTACCGAGCGAAAATGTCCGTGAACGGGCAAAATTCATATCAACGAGAAACAGTGGTTTATTCCTCATCCGGATTAATGGATCAATACAATCCTTCCAAGGCAAAACCTGAAAATCCCTGTATGTATATCTGTACTCTCCTCCATCAATAAGAAATCCTTTAAAATTTAGACCACCCAAAAGCGATTTGAATTTTTTCAGGTTTCTGAAAAATTCCGTGTGAACGGTTGTCCCGGCTTTCTTCCATAGTGCCTGTGATGCAATGAGATGAAGGCTCCCCAGATATTGGTGTTGGAAATGACATCCTCAAAATAGGAAGCCAAAAAACAGCAAAGCATGTCGATATCTTCACCTTCAATAAACCTGAAGAGAATGATATCGCTTTTTGAAGAAAAAGTTTCTTTTATCCTGTTTGAAATCCTCAGGTAATAAAGATCCGTTGCCGTCTGGCTCCTATACTGTTTCAGACTTAGCCATTGTTTTATATAAATTCTTCCTTTCATTTCAAAATGTCTGTATAATTAAACCCTTCCGGAAAAGTAAAAAAAAGTAGGGCTGATGGACTCTTTCAGGCTTTGGTGATGGAAATCCTGCACCACTCCGATAATCTCCCCTTCCTGTCCGTTCCTGTTGATTTTTTGAAGCAACGCATCTTCAGGATCATCAAAGCCCAGCATTCGCATAGCGGTTTCGTTGATCATCCATTTTCGCTGTCTTACCTCCTCCTCTCTGAACATCCGGCCACTGAGCAGCGGAATATTGAAATGGGCGAAATAATTCTGCGCCACATAATTCAACGAAAAGACACCGGATGTCTCCTGACCATTCAGTAGAATATTATCATTGTAGTGGTAAATTCCCTGCCCAGGGACAACAATGGATCCTGAAACACTTTTTACCTGCGTAAAGGAGGAGAGTTTATTCTGAAAAGCGGAGAAATTATTTCCATATCCATAATCATGGGATTTAGGACCTTTGATGACCACCACTTGCTCAGGGTTAAATCCCAGCGGTTGCTGTTGCATGTATCTGATCTGTAGGCCTGCCGCAAGTGTAAAAGCGATCAGCATCAAAGCAATGGCAAACTGTCCGGCTACCAGGGTTTTCCGGAACGTAGCTCCCGATCTGTCACCACCCATATTCCCTTTAAGTACTTTTGCAGGCTTGTATCGCGAAAGGATAAGGGCAGGATAAAATCCGCTGCCAAAGACCAGAAGAAGAATAAATCCACCTAGGCCTACCCATAATGCAGGTTGGAGATTGTTGAACCAAGAGAACTCCACATCAAAAAGGTGGGAAAAATAAGGAGTTCCCAAATAAAGAATGCAGATGGCAAGCAATAAAGCCATTACATTGACCAACAAAGATTCAAGAAAAAACTGAAAGATCAATTGTCCCTGATAAGCACCGGATACTTTTCTGATACCCACTTCTTTTGCCCTGGTCAAGGCTTTTACAGTTAACAGATTGACAAAATTGATATAAGCAATCAGCAGGATGATTATGCCTACCACGGCTAAAAAGTAGACATAAAAACCATTTCCGTTTACCGATGCTTCATGTTGGAGATTAGAGTGGAGATGGATATCCGTTAGGGGCTGAAGATTGTATTGCCAATCCATCTGTTGTTCCTCCATTTGTGCCTGATTGAAGCGTTGTACTACTTCGGGAAACTTTGCTTCTAAAGCTTTTGGATCCGCATTGGAATTAATCCGAATATACGTATAGGTTTCATTCCAATTCCAAGAATCAGCCAACTCATTGCCGAAAAATTCATACAAAGTTGAGTAAGAAATCAGCACACCTGGCTGTAAATGAGAATTTTCAGGGAAATCTTTTAGGACTCCTGTAACTTTAAAGGTAAGCGAAGTGTCATCAAGATTAGCCGTATTGATAAGGATATCCTTACCTATCGGATTGTTACCCTTAAAAAGGGCCTGAGCTGTACTTTCGGTAATGACCACACAGAAGGGTTCATTCAAGGCAGACGATTCATTCCCCTGAAGCAAATTATACGAAAACACATCAAAAAAAGCAGAGTCAGCGAGGTATATACCTGCTTCACCTTTATAGCGATCTTCGTAAGTAAGGACCGCATCCGGTCCCAGTATGACCATTCGGGTGAAGGTTTCTACTTCCGAAAATTCTTGAAAAGAAGACCCCACGGCAGGAGTAACCTTGGCGCTTTGCACCTCCCGTTCTCCATTCTTATAAATATCCAGCGTAATCCGATAAGTGTCCCCGGCATGGGCATGAAAATCGTCATAGCTTAGCTCATGGCTTACATACTGTAGAATCAACAGGCTGGACGCCATCCCAATGGCCAGCCCCAGGATGTTGATCAAAGAAAAAACTTTGTTTCGGGAAAGGTTGCGGTAGGCTATTTTGAGGTAGTGTCTTAGCATGCATTGGGCGTTTTAAGGATTAAAAGTTCTACAGCCTTTTGTCTTCAAGCCTTTCTTTCCATTTCCATGCCATTCAAAAAATGTAATTGAAGCATATAAAGAGCTATTTTTTAAAAAAGAATTGCTCTAAACCAGTCAAAAACGTCCGATGACGGGCAATGAAGATTGACCTGGAGAGATTGTTAAATGCAAAAGTAGACCTGGTTTCTTCAAATGGATTATCAAAATACATCAGACCATTGATTGATAATGAAAAGAAGTTGATATATGCGAGGTAACTTAGGGGACAAAGTAAGACTTCAGCATATCCTGGAATCAGTTATTGAAATAGAAAGCTACTTGATAGGAGTTGATTTTTCAGGTTTCGCAGAAAATTCAATGATGAGATTTGCATGTATTAAACAATAAGGCTTATCTATTACCAATGACGTCCCAGAGATCACTAAAACACCTCATAGCTAAATCACCGGTCACTCACATCTTGGCTAATAAATCCCCCGTGTGTTTTCATCCGTTTTTGACAGATTATTTTAAAACATTTTTATAAAATTATTTCGAAATACGTACATTTACAAAAACACGTATATTCATGAAAACCAAATTAACATTGACCGTAAAAAAGAGCGTTATCGAGTCTGCCAAAAGGAGGGCGAAAAACAAAGGGATATCCCTGTCCCGGATGTTCGAGGAAATTTTTGAAGAGGAAGGGGCAAACGGGATAAAGACGGAGGCCCAAAGGGCGGCAGAAAGGCTGCTTCACAAGCTTGCAGAAT